>NZ_JAJGNO010000019.1 GCF_020782235.1 Sphingobium naphthae | reverse complement strand
AGAGCAAAAGCTCCTACCTCGGCTTCGTCAGCCTCGCCTCAGCATTGCTCTGGCTCCCCTTTGTCCACGAAACCTAGATAACATGGTTCGCTATATTCTTTTCGGAAACACCATTCCGTCATCGAGTGGGCAAAGCGATAGATGAAATCCCGTTTCTGGCGCAAAGCATATGGCGGCTATGCGCGATCACGGTAGCCTTGATCATGGAAGTGATACGTCAGGCGACCAAAGAGCTATCTAGATTTCATTGTCGTCGTGAATTGCGGTTTCAGAGGATCGTGGGTTTTATCTCACTTGGCTATCCATGCTTCGACCAGCTTGACCGCATCCTCTACTGTTTTGACCTCACCGACGGCTTCATCCGGGATAGTGAGTCCGAATTCGTCTTCAAGCGCCATCACAACTTCCAGCACATCGAGACTATCCACGCCGATGTCATCGTAGAAAGACGAAGCAAGGGCAATCTGATCCGGATAGACGCCGAGCTGACGGCTAATGATCCTGAAAACTCGGGGAGCGATTTCTTCCATCACAAAGCCCTCGCGCGGACACTATCGGCTAGGAAACAGGGCAGATTCTCGTAAACTCAATCATCGCAGAGCAACGATATTGTCCTGCGGCCAGTAAATTCATCATGCCTTGCTGAGCATTTTCTCGGCGCTCGTTTTCACAAAATCCGAAATCTGTCCTGACATCATTTTGAGGAACAGCGGTACGCTGACGTCGCCGCGAATCTCGCTATCCTCAATGTCGAGTTGCACCGGGATATTCTGCCCCATCGCCCCGATGACCAAGTGTAGTGCGTAGTCCGATACCCACTCGGAACTGAGCGAACCGCCTCCCGGGATATGCGCTGCCAGCTTGGGCAGGCCGGCCTCGATCCTGCTCTTCGCTTCGATTTTACCAAGGCTGTGCGGGATAACGACTTCCATATCTTCTTTCCTGTTCAGGCCGCCCGATCGACGAGCAGCAAGGTCGATGTCGCGGAGGCATAGAGTTTGCCGGCCATGTCGATCAGACGCGCCTCGGTATGCGCCACCCTCTTGCCCATCGACACCACCTGGCCGATTGCACGGACCATCCCGACCCTGTCGGTCAAGGGCGCATGATAGGCGACCTTGAGTTCGAGCGTGACGCAGTTGATGGGCACTTGGGCCGCGGAGTTCGCCGCGATGCCGCAGGCCGAATCCAGCAGCGTCGCGGCATAGCCACCATGGGCGATGCCCATGAAATTGTAGGTCTGCGAGGTGGGCGTCGCGACAAAGACGACCTTCCCCTCCTCCGCCTCAAGCAGATCGATGTCGAACAGGTCCATCATGGGCGGCCGGGTGCCGGCCGCCATGAACTGTTCGATCTCTTCCAGACCGGTCATCGCTTACCTCAAAGCTTTTCGGTCAGTTCAGGAACGATCTTGAAGAGGTCGCCGACCAGGCCGATATCGGCGACCTGGAAGATGGGCGCGTCCTCATCCTTGTTGATCGCGATGATGGTCTTGCTATCCTTCATGCCAGCAAGGTGCTGAATCGCACCCGATATGCCGACGGCGACATAGACTTCCGGCGCCACGATCTTGCCGGTCTGGCCGACCTGAAAATCGTTGGGCGCATAGCCAGCATCGACCGCCGCGCGGCTTGCGCCCACACCCGCGCCCAGCTTGTCGGCCAGCGGATCGATCACGCCATGAAACTGCCCGGCCGAGCCCAGCGCTCGCCCGCCCGAGACGATGATTTTGGCCGAGGTGAGTTCCGGGCGCTCGGACTGGGCGATCTCGGCACCCACGAAGCTGGAAAGTCCCGCATCCGTGCCCGTCGCAGCCTCGATACTGGCCGAGCCACCCTCGCGGGCCGCCTTCTCGAAGGCTGTGCCACGCACCGTGATAACCTTCTTTGCATCAGACGACTGGACCGTCGCGATCGCATTTCCCGCGTAGATGGGACGCGTGAACGTGTCAGCGCTTTCCACCGACAGGATGTCGCTGACCTGCATCACATCAAGCAAGGCCGCCACGCGCGGCGCGATGTTCTTGCCATTCGAAGTGGAAGGCGCCACGAACGCGTCATAGCCGCGCATCAGGTCCGCGACGGCCGGCGCGACATTCTCGGGCAAAGCGTGTTTGAACGCCGCATCGTCGAACGTTACGACTTTGGCGACACCCGCGACCTTCGCAGCAGCCTCGGCCACGCCGCCGATGCCCGCACCGGCAACCAGCAGATGGACCTCACCAAGTTTGGCAGCGGCGGTGACGGCCGATAGCGTCGCATCCTTGACCGACGCATTGTCATGTTCAACCCAGACGAGCGTATTCATAACTTATTCTCCGAGAAATCCGCCCCCGCTTCATCTCTGTGCGCACAGGATGAAGCGGGGTGCGCCGTCACTTGCATGGGAGAGGTTCGGCAAGTTCGGCGCGTTTGAAAGTTTATCAAATCGCCATTTCCTTGAGCCTGGCGACCAATTCATCGACGTCGGCCACCTTGATGCCCGCCGAGCGCTTGGGGGGTTCGGTCACCTTGAGCGTCTTGAGGCGCGAGGCGATCTCAACACCGAGATCGGCCGGCGTCTTCGTCGCCAGCGGCTTGGATTTGGCCTTCATGATATTGGGCAGGCTCGCATAGCGCGGTTCGTTGAGACGCAGATCGGTCGTCACGATCGCCGGCAGTTTGAGGCTTACGGTCTCCAGACCGCCATCCACCTCACGGGTCACCGCGACAGTCTCGCCCGATACTTCGACCTTGCTGGCGAATGTGCCCTGCCCCCAACCGAGAAGGGCTGCCAGCATCTGGCCGGTCTGATTGGCATCATCGTCGATGGCCTGCTTGCCGAGGATCACCAGGCCCGGAGCCTCCTCGGTGGCGATGGCCTTCAGGATCTTGGCGACGGCGAGCGGCTCGACCTCATCGTCAGTCTGGACGAGGATCGCGCGGTCGGCCCCCATGGCGAGCGCGGTGCGCAGCGTTTCCTGCGCCTTGGCGACGCCGATCGACACCACCACGATTTCGGTCGCGACTCCCTTTTCCTTGAGGCGGATAGCCTCTTCGACGGCGATCTCGTCGAACGGGTTCATCGACATTTTCACGTTCGCCAAATCGACGCCCGTCCCATCCGCCTTCACGCGCGGTTTCACATTATAATCGATAACCCGCTTGACGGGCACAAGCACCTTCATGGATCAATCCTACTCTGATTGTAATGCCGCCTGATATTCGGCAATGAGTCTCTCACAGATGGATCGGGCCGGTTGGACGGCAGTGGTAGCGCCGACACCGTGGCCTGCCGACCAGATCGTCTTCCAGGCCTTGGCCTCCTCCGAAACCGAAAGCGCGCCATGTGGCTCAGGGAGAGTCGCGGCTTCCAGCGAGGGCCGGAGAAAATTGGCCCCGACGCCGGTGACCCGGTCCGTATAGACGATATCCGCTGGTCCGGCCCCGATCACCATGTCTTTCTGTGCCGGCGAGGCGAGACTCTCTTCCGACGCGATGAAGTGGGATCCGATATAGGCAAGATCGGCCCCCATCATCTGCGCGGCCGCGATCTGGTGGCCGCGCGTGATGGCGCCGGAAAGCGCCAGCGGCCCCTGGAAGAAGCGCCGTATCTCGTCAACCAGTGCGAACGGGCTCATCGTGCCGGCATGTCCCCCCGCGCCGGCAGCGACCGCGATCAGACCGTCGACGCCAGCTTCGAGCGCCTTTTCCGCATGACGCACGTTCGTCACGTCGTGAAAGACCAGCCCGCCATAGCCCTGAACCACCTGGACAAGATCCGCGACGGCGCCGAGCGAGGTGATGACCAATGGCACATGGTGCCGAACGATCAGTTCCAGATCGGCGTCGAGCCTCGGATTGCTCTTATGGACGATGAGGTTGACGCCGAAGGGCGCCGCTCCCGGCATGGGAGCCAGCCGCTCCTCGATTTCATCCAGCCATTCACCGAAACCTTCGCTGGTCCGCTGATTGAGCGCCGGGAACGTGCCAAGCAGTCCCGCCTCGCAGCAACTGACGACAAGGTCCGGTCCCGACACAAGGAACATCGGCGCAACGATGGCTGGAATGGCCAGCCGCTTTTCGAGGCTTGCCGGAAGCGTCAAAACACGTCGTCTTCCAGCGCCATCAGCGACTTCTTGCCCGCCTTGATCGCCAGGAAGCTGGCCGTCGCCTGCGGCAGGATGCGCTCGAAGAAGAACGTCGCCGTCTTGATCTTGGCATCGTAGAAGCGCTTGTCCTCGCTGCCGAAGAAGAGCTGCAAGCCTGCAATCTTGGTCGCCTTGGCAAAGCAATAGCCCATGGCCACCAGGCCCATCAGACGCAGATAGTCCGCCGACGCCGCGCCCGCCTCTTCGGGATCCTTGAGTGCCCGCTGCGCGACCGTGGCCGTCGAAAGCTGCAGCGCCCCGAACGCCTTGGCGAGCGCCTCGACCATCGGCTTCATCGGTCCGTCGACGTTGTTTTCCTCGATGAAAGCCGACACCGGATGGAAGAAGCTGCGCAGATAGCGGCCCATATGGGCGCCGAGCTTGCGGCCGACGAGATCGAGCGCCTGAACGCCGTTCGTCCCCTCATAGATCATGGTGATCCGGGCATCACGGGCATATTGCTCGACGCCGCTTTCGCGGATGTAGCCGTGGCCGCCATAGCATTGGACAGCGAGGTTCGCACTGTCGAACGCAAGGTCGGTGAAGAGCGCTTTGACGACGGGGGTCATGAGCGCGATGAAGTCACTCGCACGCTGGCGCACTTCGGGTTCGGGAGAATGTTTTTCCGCGTCCAGCGCGCGCGAGACCCAGGCCGAGAGCGCCCGGCACCCCTCATTATAGGCCCGCATCGTCATCAACATGCGGCGAACATCGGGATGGACGATGATCGGATCGGCAGCCTGTTCGGGATATTTGGGGCCCGAGAGCGCCCGGCCCTGAATACGGTCCTTCGCATACCAGGCGGCCGCCTGATACGCGGCTTCACCGACACCGAGGCCCTGAATGCCGACAGAGACGCGCTCAGTGTTCATCATCGTGAACATGGCGGCCATGCCCTTGCCCGGCTCGCCGACCAGCCAACCGGTCGAATCGTCGAAGTTCATCTGGCAGGTCGCCGACGCCTTGAGACCCATCTTGTGCTCGATCGCGGCGCAG
Organism: Sphingobium naphthae; assembly: GCF_020782235.1. Taxonomy (GTDB): domain Bacteria; phylum Pseudomonadota; class Alphaproteobacteria; order Sphingomonadales; family Sphingomonadaceae; genus Sphingobium; species Sphingobium naphthae. The sequence continues at coordinate 24,174 of NZ_JAJGNO010000019.1, read as the reverse complement.
GCGACGCCGTTCGATTGACCGGGAGTGCCGTCCTCCTTGGGAAGATATTTGGGAACGAGGAACAGGCTGATGCCCTTTACGCCCTTGGGGGCGTCGGGCAGGCGGGCGAGCACGAGATGGATGATATTCTCGGTCAGGTCATGCTCACCGGCGGAGATGAAGATCTTGGAGCCGGTGACCTTGTAGCTGCCATCGCCCTGCGGGACCGCGCGGCTGCGCAGGAGCCCGAGATCGGTACCGCAATGAGGCTCGGTCAGGCACATCGTGCCGGACCATTGACCGCTTACCATCTTGGGCAGGTAGGCCTGCTTGAGCGCGTCGCTCCCATGGCCCTCGATCGCAGTGGTCGCACCATGGGTGAGGCCCGGATAGAGGCCGAAGGAAAGGTTGGACGAGCAGATCATCTCTTCGACCAGCTTGTTGACCGCTTCCGGCAGCCCTTGCCCACCCCATTCTGGATCGGATGCGAGCGCGGTCCAGCCACCTTCGGCGAATTGCTTATAGGCTTGCGCGAACCCCGCCGGCGTCCGCACAACGCCGTTTTCCAGATGGCATCCTTCCTCGTCGCCCGACCGATTGATCGGCAAGAGCACGTCGCGACAGAAGCGCGCCGCCTCCTCGAGGATGGCATCGGTCAGATCCGGCGTGAACTCCGCCAGCGCGGGAATGTCCCCGAAGCCGTCATCGGCATGGAGTTCGTTGAGCACGAAGCGCATATCGCGCAACGGGGCGTCATAGACTTGCATATTTATATCTCCTGACCAGTCGGCCCTCGGGCCGCCGGCCGCCAATCAGTTACGCAGCGGCTTGCCGGTGACGAGCATCTGCTCGACGCGCGCCTGGGTCCGCGGGTCGCGCACCAGTTGCATGAAGGCCTTGCGCTCGAGCGCCAGCAGATCCTCTTCGGTCACGATGTCGATCAGATCCTTCTCGCCGCCCGTCAGGACGTCGGCGAGCGCGCCGGACACGACACCATCGTAGGAGGTTGCGAGGCCACGGGCCTGGAAGCCTTCGACAGCCATCGAAAGAGCGGACTTGCCTCCCGCGCCAGGCAAGCGGAATTCCGGAGCCACGGGCGGTTTGTAACCGTCCGCCAGTTCCAGTGCCTTCGCCTTGGCATCCGCCAGCAGGCGGTCGCGGTTCATCGTGATGCCGTCCGACGGACGCAGGAAGCCATGCTCCTTCGCCTCGGCGGCCGACTTTGCCACAGTGGCCGTCGATACCGTCTCGAACACCTTGGCAACGGCCGGCATCGGCCCCTTGGGCATGCCGGGACTGGAGCGCCAGCGATCGATCATTTCACCGCATCCGCCCCAGCCAGGGATCAGGCCCACGCCGCACTCGACCAGACCCACATAGCTTTCGGCATGGGCCTGCACGGCATCACTGTTGAGCAGGATCTCGCAACCACCGCCCAACGCCATGCCGGCCGGCGCGCTCACGACCGGGAACGGCGCATATTTGAGCGCCTTGTAGGCCTGCTGCCCGCCCGCGACGAGCTTTTCGATCTCGCCCCATGCCGCGATGTTCAGCGCGAACAGGGCAAGGCCGAGATTGGCGCCAGCAGAGAAATTGCTGCCCTCATTATAGACGACGAGCGCCTTGAACTTGTCCTGCACGACCGGGATCGCCTGACCGATCAGCTTCATCACATCGCCGTCGAGCGCGTTCATCTTGCCGGTGAACTCAAGGCAGGCAACGCCGTCGCCGACATCCCAGAGTGCCGCCGAGCCATTTTTGAGGATCGGCTGGCTATGAAGCTTGATGTCTTCCAGCAGCAGCACGCCCTCGGGCCGCACGACATCATGATAGTCGCCGGCGGCATCGAGATATTGCCGACGGCCGTCCTGCACCCGGTAGAATGGCCGATCTCCGGCTACCTTGAGGATCGCGGGAACATCCCGCCCCTCGGCCGCCAGCCGTTCGGCGAGCTTGCCCGGCCCGAGGCGATCGATCAGTTCGAACGGCCCGAACTTCCAGTTGTAGCCGAGCTTCATCGCGTCATCGATGCCGACGATGTTGTCCGCAGCTTCACCGACCAGACTCGCGGCATAGGAAAGAACCTTGCCGAGAATTTCCCAGGCATAGGCGCCGACCTTGCCGGGCGCAGCAACCAATGCTGCCAGGTCCTTCTCGGCCCGGCCCGGCAAGGAAGCCGGCTTCACCGATACGCGATATTCGCCGGTCGCGAGATCGAGCGCTTTCTTGGTCTTCGTCGCCTTGTCGAACGCGTAGAAACCGCCCTTGCCCTTCCGCCCGGTAAAGCCTTCCGCGATCATCCTGTCGACGAGCGGCATCGGCCTCACCGTGTCGAAATAGGCGTCACCTGCCGGCAGCGTCGAGGACAGGCTCTTCGTGAGCAGCGGCATGAGGTCGACGCCAACGAGATCGACAAGGCCGAAAATGCCGGTCTTGGGCACGCCCATCGGCTTTCCGCCGATCTGGTCGGCTTCCTCCACCGTCAGCCCCTGGTCCATCGCGGCATTGATCGCGACGGCCAGCCAGTAGGTACCGATGCGATTGGCGATGAAGCCCGGCGTGTCCCGCGCCGGCACGATGCGCTTGCCGAGCTTTCGATCGACGAAATCCGAGACGCGCCTCGCCACAGCCGTATCAGTGTCGGGGCCGGTCACGATTTCGATGAGCCGCATGTAGCGCGGCGGATTGAAGAAATGGGTGATCAGGAAGTCCTGTTTGAACTGATCGTCCCGCCCCTCGACCAGATGGCCAAGCGGAATCGTCGAGGTATTGGACGATACCGCCGTGCCCGGACGCTTGAGCTGCTCGAGCTTGGCGTAGAGCGCCTGCTTGATGTCGAGCCGTTCGACGATCGCCTCGACGATCCAGTCGCATTCGGCCACCCGCTCGAGATGGTCGTCGATATTGCCCGTTTCAACGAGCTTCGCCGCAGCCTTCGACATGAAGGGCGCCGGATCGGTCTTCAGCATCTTCGCGACCGCACCCTTCGCCACGGCGTCACGATCGCCGCCCTCCTTGGGCACGATATCGAGCAGCAGCACCGGCACGCCGGCATTGGCGACCTGCGCTGCGATGCCGGCGCCCATGACGCCTGCGCCGATCACGCAGACCTTTTTGATGGTTTCCGGCGGGGCGCCGACTGGCTTGATGGCCTGCTCGCTCATTCCGCCGCCTCCAGCACGGTGGCGATGCCCTGACCGCCGCCGATGCACTGGGTGGCAAGCGCATAGCTGCCGCCTTCGCGCTTCAGCAGAGCCGCGGCCTTGCCCACGATCCGCGCACCGGTCGCCCCCAGAGGGTGGCCTATCGCGATGGCGCCGCCGTCCAGATTGACCTTCGACTGGTCAAGCCCCAGGTCGCTGATGCAGGCCAGTGACTGGCTCGCAAAGGCTTCGTTGAGCTCGACAACGTCAAGCTGGTCCACACTGAGCCCCGCCCGCTGCAGCGCCTTGCGCGAGGCCTCGACCGGTCCGATGCCCATGATCTCCGGCTGGCAGCCAGAGACAGCAACCGACTTGATGCGGGCAAGGATCGGCAGTCCATGCGCGCGCGCATAATCCTCGCTCGTGACCAGGATTGCGCTTGCGCCATCGGTCAGCGGCGAGGACGTTCCCGCCGTTACCGTGCCGTCCTGGCTGAAGGCCGGCTTCAGCCCGGCGAGGGTTTCCGTCGTCGTGCCGGCACGCGGCGTGCCATCCTTGTCGACCACGCCCGCCTTGGTCGTGATCGGCACGATCTCGGCCTCGAGCTTGCCGGCCGCGATAGCCGCGGCCGCCTTGTCCTGACTGGCGACCGCAAAGGCTTCCTGCTGGGCACGGGTGATCTGATATTTGGTCGCGACATTCTCCGCCGTGTCGCCCATGCCCATATAGGCGGCGCTCTTCTTCGCGAGCTCGGGGTTCGGCAGCGGATTGAACCCCATCATCGGCACGCGGCTCATCGACTCCACGCCCGCGCAGATGAAGGCCTCGCCGGCGCCAAGCTGAATCTGGCCCGCAGCGATGTGGACCGAGCTCATCGACGATCCGCAGAAGCGATTAACGGTCATGCCGCCGACAGAGAGCGGCAGGTCGGCGAGAAGACCGATAAGGCGCGCGATGTTGAAGCCCTGCTCGCCTTCAGGAAAAGCGCAGCCCAGCACGATATCCTCGATATCTTCGGCCTTCACGCCGGTCTGCTGAATCAGTCCGCGAATGACCTGAGCGGCCAGATCGTCAGGGCGGACGCGCGCCAGCGCGCCCTTGCCTGCCAGGTGAAAGGGGGACCGGGCATAGCCCGCAACAACCACATTACGCATCGATGATAGCCTCTCCAGGGAATCGGACATCTGATTACCTAATGGTGCGTGAAATGACGTTTACGTCAACTAAAATCTTTGGCACTCTTCTCACGCCGTCGAGGGAATCGTCATGCACCGGTTCCCGGGAGGCTTGATATCGGAGGTCTTGGCCGAGGAACGTACGGATGCTCGCCAGTGAAAAACCGCGCACTCTCATCCCGGCGATGATGCTCGCGCCCGTCTTATCGACGGCTGCGCCTCTCCCCAAGCGCCACTGCACCTGTTTTCGAAGGCGCACACATGCGATTTTCTGAGCATCCCCTCCGGCGTCAGATCGTCGGCGAAATGCATCTGCGCCGTTTTCCTGCACTCGAATTGCCCGCCATGGCATTTCAGACGGTTCGCCTGGTCGATGAGAATGACCGGGAGAAGGAATGGCTGATCCTGGAGCAGCGATGTGCCTCTGGACTCGATCGCAACCTGCGCCACCTGGAAACGGAGTGGTCCGCCAACGGGCGGCTGGCCTGGGAAAGGCACAGTGAAGCGGTCACCACGACGCTAACGTCAACCTCGGTCAGCGCGGACGCGCAGTTCTGGTCTGCTCCCGACGTCGGCCCCTTCAGTGATACCTTGCAGTGGATGGAAACGCTGCCGGGCCTGGTCATCCGCGCAACCCACATCGTCGTTGTGGCGAACGATAGCTACGCCGAGCCGGTTGTCGATCGGGCCGACTTCCATCCGGGCCATCTCGTCTCCTGCATCATCGGGGATAGCGTCCGGATCTGGAGCGACTTTCGCATTCACGCCGGCGGCTACGGGCGCCTGGTCGTTGCCGCGAACGGGGCGGCTGACGGCGAAGTGTCGCGTTCCATCCAGCGCATTCAGGAACTGGGCAATTATCGCAATCTTTCCTTGCTTGAAGGCGCGCAAAGATCAATAGCTTGACGGCGTCACACACGAACACGCCCGAACGCTGACGACGGGGCCAGCAGCGCCTGACCCTCCAATTCGCACACAACCTAATAGGCATTTTGATGACGCATTGAGCTATTGACTTACCTATACGTCATCGAGATGGTTATGGGACGCTGATTCGCCGCATATTGGCTCCAGACGTGAAACAGACGGTCGCCTGAAGGCGCGCGGAGAGGAACGATGTCGATCATTCTGACACTACTGGCTTCGAGCACTGCATTGCCCGCCGACACCGTTGTCGGTCGCTGGCAAACCGAGAGCCATCATGGCGTCGTGGAAATCACCCGCTGCGGGCAATCAATCTGTGGTGCCTTGATCAGTTCCGACGGGATCAAAGCCAACCCCGAACTACGTGACGAAAAGAACAAGACCGCTGCGTTGCGCGGTCGTCCGCTTCGTGGATTGCAGATGCTGCAGGGTTTTACGTGGAAGTCGGGCAGTTGGTCGGGTGGCTCCATCTACAACGCTGAGGATGGCGGCACATACAGCGCGACGGTCACATTAGCCGATCGGGATCATTTGCGCCTCAAGGGCTGCATCGTCTGGCCCCTTTGCAAGACGCAGACATGGACGCGCATCCGATAAGCACGAGGAATTTGACAATCACGAAAGGGGAGACGGGCGTGGCAGGCAAAAATTGGAAAGTTGGGATCGCAACATCGGCCCTGGCGGCTGGATTGCTCGCGCCGCAAGCCGCGAGCGCGCAGGCCTTTTACCTTCAGGAACAATCGTCCAGAGGTGCCGGACGAGCCTTTTCGGGCGAGGTCGCCGACCAGGGCGTACAGTCCCTCTGGTGGAATCCCGCTGCGATCGCAGGCATGGAAGGAGTCGATGCCCACCAGGCCGTAAGCATAATCCTTCCCAAAGGGTCGGTTGACAATGTCAACACGCTCATTGTCCGTCCCGGGCAGTCGGCTGCGGCTGTAGGCGGGAGCCAACGCTCTCGTGATCCGATCAATAATGGCGTACTACCCTCCGGCGCGATAGCCGTCGGCCTGACATCACGGCTCGCTTTGGGGCTGACCGTCGCCTCCCCTTATAGCTTCACAACCAATTATGATGCCGACAGCTGGGCACGGTATAGCGCCGACAAGACCAAGCTGCGAACATACGACATCCAGCCATCGATCGCCTACCTCGTTACGCCAAATCTCAGCATCGGCGCCGCGCTCAATATCGAATATGCAGACGCATCATTGTCCAACTATCTGCCGAACCTATCGCCTCTTCTCGCCGACGGCCACCAGGAGCTGAAAGGCAATGGTTGGGATCTGGGCTGGTCGGCCGGGCTGCAATACCGCGCCGGCCCCGTGCAACTGGGCGCCAGCTACAAGTCGAGCGTGAAGCATAATCTCGATGGTTCGGTGACGACGACCGGTCTTCTTGGTCCGCTCGCCGGGCAAAACAGCGTAGTGAATGCAAACGCCACGTTCGAGACCCCCTGGCAGGCGATCTTCGGAGCGCGCGTGGCGGTGTCGCCCAAGGTCACCCTCAACGGTCAGGTGACCCGCATGGGTTGGTCGAAATTCGACGCTATCCGGCTCGGCGCGCCGCTCAACGTTTCAATCCCGGAAAATTACCGGGACACGTGGAGCTTCGCAGGCGGCATCGATTATGCGGTCACACCGGCCTGGACCGTTCGTGCCGGCGTTCAACACGCCCAGACCCCGACGCGCAACGGCAATCGGGACGCTCGAGTGCCCGACAGCAACCGGTGGAATTTCGCTGCCGGCACAAGCTATGCCGTGTCTTCCCGGTTCACGCTCGATGCGGGCGCAGCGTATATCACGTTCAAGGATACGACTATTGATCGCACGACAGCGGCCTATGCCGGCACGGCCGTGCAGACGCCGATCCTGATGGACGGCAAGCTCGAGGACGCGCACGCCGTCGTGCTGTCGCTCGGCGGACGTTTCCACTTCTGATGCTGGAGATCGCCATGCCCCAGCCCGCCATCAGCGCCTTCCCGTCGATACCGGAACCGGCAATTCCGCCACGGCTCCTGACCGACCTCCTCGACAATGCGTTGAACCTTTATCCCGAACGCGTCGCCATCGACTTTCTCGGGCGAACCTGGACTTATGCGCAGGTGGGGCAACTCGTTCGTCGTGCAGCACGTGGATTGCAGGATCAGGGGCTGCGCAAGGGCGATCGGTTCGGCCTGTGCCTGCCGAACTGCCCCTATTTCGTGATATTGTACTTCGCCGCGCTGCGCGTGGGTGCGATCGTGGTCAACTTCAACCCGCTCTACACGGAGCGCGAACTGGAGCATCAGATCCGGGACTCGGGAACGCGCATGATGGCGGTACCGGACGTCCGGATAATCCACGAGAAAGTGCAAGCCGTCGCGCCACGTGCCGGGCTGGACAAGATCGTGTTGTGCGGCATGAGGGATATGCTGCCCTGGCTGCAAGGCCTGGGCTTTGCGCTATTCAAGCGAAAAGACCACGCGCGGATACTCGACGAAGGCCTTCATGTCCGCCTCAAGGCGCTTCTCGCCCATGATGCCGAACCTGACGCGGTCGAACGTCACCCTGATGATGTCGCGGTCCTTCAATATACCGGAGGCACAACCGGCGTGCCCAAGGGCGCAATGCTGACCCATGCCAACCTCACGGCGAACAGCGCCCAGATGGTGGTGCATGTGGGAGGACTTCGCCCGCAGCAGGAGAGAACTCTCGGCGTCCTGCCCATGTTTCACGTCTTCGCACTCACGACGGTGCTCAACTTCTCGGTCGAAATCGGCGCCGAAATCGTCCTGCTGCCGCGGTTTGAGATGAAGCAGGTTCTCAGGACGATGAAGCGCAAGCCACCGACACAGTTCTTCGGCGTCCCTACCATCTATGTTGCCCTGAACGCGCTTCCGGACGACGAGACACCCGATCTCTCGGCCGTGCGCGCCTGTATATCCGGCGGCGCTCCGCTCCCGCTCGAGGTACGCGAGGAGTTCGAGGCACGCACGCGTGCCAGGGTCGTGGAAGGATATGGGCTCTCCGAAACCGCCCCAATCATCGCCTGCAACCCGTTGTTCGGGACGGTGAAGGATAATAGCTGCGGCCCAAGTTTCCCCGGCACCATCATCGAGATCCGCGATCCGGAGAATCCCTCGCGGGTTCTTCCCCAGGGAGAACGCGGAGAAGTGTGCGCCCGCGGCCCTCAGGTGATGAAGGGCTATTGGCAGCGCCCTGCAGAGACCAGTGCTGTCTTCGTCGATGGCGCGCTACGAACCGGCGATATCGGCTATTTTGATGAGGATGGCTATCTCTTCCTCGTCGACCGCATCAAGGACATCATCTTCTGTGGCGGATATAATGTATATCCCCGGATCATCGAGGATGCGGCCTACCAACACCCGGCGGTAAAGGAGGCGATCGCAATCGCGATACCCGATGCCTACAGAGGTCAATCTCCCAAGTTGTTCGTCGCACTGCACGAGGGGGCAAACCTGACCGTCGATGAACTCAAGATTTTTTTGCAGGATCGCCTCAGCAAGATCGAGTTACCCAAGGCTTTCGAATTCCGGGACAGCCTGCCCAAAACGCTGATCGGCAAACTTTCGAAGAAGGATTTGATCGAAGAGGAGAACAAAAAGCTCGCCTGAGCCTCTATCCCCTGTCAAGCTACAAAGCTTATGCGCGTGAGTGGTAGGGTAGCCGTGATTGGAGGACAGGGAGTGGATGGCATGGGGAACTCGCTCCACCTCGCCGAGGACGATGAAACGCTTAAGGACGCGGGTCGCGACAACCCCACGCACAAGGGGAGAACCCGCGCAAAGGATGCGGATTTACAAGTGTACGGCATCCAGGATGTCGCTCAGGAACTCGGACTGACACTTCGCACGCTACGCTTCTACGAAAAGGAGGGGCTCATCGCCCCTCAACGGGTAGGCAGCACCCGGGCATATTCCAGGCGTGAGATCGGACGCATACAGCTGATTTTGCGCGGCAAACGCCTTGGCTTCTCCATCAAGGAAATCAAGGAGTTTCTCGATCTCTACGATGCCGATCCCGAGCATAAGGAGCAAATGGAGCGATTGATTGCCCGCATCCGGGAAAGGTTGGTCGACTTGAAGAAGCAGCGCTCTGCGCTCGACCTGACAATCGACGAGCTTACAACCATCGAAGTGGAAGCGATGGCAAAGTTGCAGCGATAATTTGGTCATCCCATTCTCTAACCGAGCGGTAACGCTTGATCGCGGCGCCCCCGATCCAATCAAGCGACGAGCGCCGCGCCGGTCGCTGAGGCCGCCACAGAAGCGGGCCATGATCATCCAGGCGATGCCCGACGCGGTCATCGCCGCGCCGACCTGCCATGGTTCGAGGCCAAGCACGCGCGCGATAGGGCCGGCGAGCGCCACGAACGACATCATCGCCATCGAGCAGACGAAGGTCTCGAACATCAGCGGCTTCATGCTGAAAGCGCCTGATGCTCCCTCCCCCCCTTTTGTTCGTCGCCTGTCGCTGTCGCTGCTTCGGTCATGCTGTTTCATCCCGTGACGCGACCGGCAATCGCCCGCCATTCCAGAGCAGCGCCGTCGAGACGGCATAGACAACGAGCCAGCCGAGGTTGCGCTCGCTGCGCCGCGCGCCGATCGCATCGAACTCGTCGAAGAAATAGACGCCGCGCGTCTCGACCATGGCCGAGAAGACTGCGCGCAGCTTCGAGGCGGTCTCGCCCATGAACTTGGTCAGGAGACCGTCGAGCAGCACCGAGAAGAGCGGGAGCTTAAGCTCGCCGGCCATGGCGGCTGCGGTCATGGTCTTGCCCGCGCCCGGAGGACCAATCAGCAGCAGCTTGCGGCGCGGCTGCAGGCCATGCTGACGCAGCCGAAAGGCCTGGCGCTGTTCGAGGATCACGCGCTCGAGACGATCGCGAAGATGGTCAGGCAGGACCATGCTCGAGATCCGGGTGTCGACATATTTGGCCGCGACCAGATTGGCGAGCTCGCCGCGCGGCTGAACCATCGGCACCGCGCGGCCTTTGATCTTTTTGCGCGCGCGCGCCTCGTCGACCATGTCGCGCAACTGCTGCGCGACCTTGCCGTGGCCCAGGCGCGCCTCATTAGCGGCCGCCTGCATGGCGACCGTCATGAAATGCTCATCGTCCCCGTCGAAATGACTTTGGAGCAAGGCGACGATATGCGTGGCCTTAGTCATTGTTCCGAACTCGAATCGCTCTGGTACACCATGTTTTCCACTCGCGCTGTCTGTTGCGGCAACGCTCGGAAGACGCGCTTTAGCTCGACTGCCCCCAAGTCGTATCGCGATCTATCCTCTTTCCGGCGCTATGACAACGCGTTCAACAACGAGAGACGATCGGCCAGCCTTGCCGCGCCGGCTGGTAGCCGGAACCATGGGGCGACCGACTGCAGGCACAAGCGCGGCCTCGATGCGCCAAGGGGCAGCTAGCGCAGGCGCCGGTTGCGCTGCAGATGTTCGGGAAAGTCGGGCGATGGGCCGAGGATGACGAAGCGGTCCATGCCGGTCGGCAACGGCTCGGGATTGTCGGCCTTCCAGGCGAGATAGTCTTCCTCGCAGTCGAAGTCGGGAACCTGCTCGGCAAAGTCGCTGAGCCGCCTACAGCTGATGCAATAATAGGCTTGCGAGGCCTCCTGGAAATGCATGCCGCATAGCGAGTCGCAGAAGGGACAGCATTCGTCGAGCTCGAGGTCCGACCATTCCCACACGCCCAGATGCTCGGGGAGCGCGTCGCGGTCATGAGCGACAATCTCGAAGGCATCGGCATTGCGGGCGACGAAGCCGTTGCTGCCAGCCCATTTAAGGTCTTCCAGAATCTCCGCGGGCTCGAGCCGAAACCACTCTCCGGCGGTGCGCCGCGCGCTATATTTCCGGTGCAGCTGCGCTTCGAGTGCGCTCTCTGCATTTGTATTGATCCAGCCGACCAAAACGAGAGTTTCAGGATTTCCGGTCTGTAATATGTCTCGGCGCCGGCAAATATCCTTGGCACGCCCTATCTTAAGGCGTGGCTCACCCGTGCTGATCTGGTGAATGAAATAGACCGGCATGACAGAGATCCCAAACAGACGATCCTTTGATCGACTGCATTCAGAAATTCTTGTCCAAAAGCCACTAGTCCGCTGCCAGCCCTATTGCAGCCCCTGTGCGTGGCCAGTCCAGCGAGCATTGAGCGTCGCCTTTTGGCAAAAAGTTGTCGTTGAACACGTCGCGACAGAACGACGGCAATGTCCCAAACTCAGTCATTCCAGCTTGCGAGACAGGCGACCAACCGCTCCTGCTTCGGCCGCTAAATTACGATTATAGGCGAGCGGCATGCGGGGACTTTTCCAGCGCAGCGCGCCCATGATCCCGGCCAAATCTTCGCCCGCGACGAACAGGTCCTGATTAAGACCCACCCGCGTCGAATGAGCGCTTATTCCCTTCAGCAGTCGGGCCAGATCGTCAGCGGTAAGGTCGCCCAATGCGCCGCGATCGAACGCACGCTGAATGATTGCCCGCCAGATCGGGCCGATCGATCCCGGATGGAGCGCCGCGGCGCCGATGTCATACTCGACCCGAGCCTTCACAGCGGGCTTGGACAGCGTCTTGCGCAGATCCCAAGTCTCACGGCCCGAGATGCTGTCGATCGAACGACCCTTCACAGCCGCCCGCGCTTTGTAGCGCCGTACCTGCACCCGCCGGAACAACGGCCCCGCGTCGATCCCAGCGGCCTCTCTCCACGCCGCGACAGCCCGCACAGAGCGGGGCGACAAATAGGCTGTGGCTCCCTCGCCCTCCTGATCGCCTTTGCTTCGCGCGATGGCGAGGAGGCGCGCTTCGGGATCAAGCGCCTCGAGAATGTCATTGATGCTGATTGCGACGAGCTCCGATGCACGGAGCCCCGTGTCATAGGCCACCGACAACAGGGCTCGGTCCCGCAGGCCTGGCAGATCGCCCGCGCACGCCTCCAGCAAAGCTCGCACATTCAGTCCGCGAGGACTGTCGCGCTCCACGTCTCGCACTGGCCCCTTGAAGCGCAAGGGACGCGCCTGAGCCTGCGCGGTGCCCTTCTCGCGCCGGATCGCGCGTAGCCGCAGCTTCACGAGATCAGCCTGGGTGGGATCCTTGAGATCAAGCAGCTGATGGATCTTGGCGATCGACGCCTTGTAGCGGCCAAGCGAGGCAGGCTTGACCCCCTGCCCTGCCCGCGCGTCGAGATAGTCGGCGACGATCTCGGGCGTGGCCGGCAACGCAACCCGCTTCATGCGCCGACACCAAAGGTCGAACGCCTCGAGATCGGATTTCAGCGCGCGGATCGAATGCGGCGAGCTGGCGGCCTGGTAAGCGGCGATCAGTTCTGCGTTGATGACGATGCGGGTCTCGGTGCGCATTTGGGTCGCCGTCCAGGCAAGCTCAGGCATGGCCGCCGGCGTTAGGGTGGCCGTCACCGCAGCAGCGGTGTCGAAATCGCCGATTTCAGGGCTTTCCTGCTTGTCTGGTGCGCTGGCCTCCATACCCACCGCTGTAGCCCACCTTATAGATCACGTCAAACTCGCTTATGTGATAAGTGCAATTATCACATGTTCGTTTACCAACCATCCGTGCAGTTGTGCAGTGTTTTGGCATTCACTACACATTCCGCATGGAGCGCTTCCATCACCTCGCCGCCGACACCGACATCCCACCCGAAGAGCTGTCGCTCGCGCAAGGCGAATGCGCACTGGCGCTCGGCCGGCTCGACGGGCTCCTCGCCGGCCTCACCGATACCGAAAAGCGGCTGTTCTGCGTAGGGCTGCTGCGCGAGGTGCTGCTCTCGGCCTTGGCGCAGGCGGGATTTGCTGACGCCGAACACCGGTTCAACGCCTGGTTCGCCGGGCTCGATCGCGGCCCTCAAGAGACGCCCCTCACCGCCTGCTCCGCCTATGCCGTGGTCCGCGCCCTGCTGGGCGAACTCAGCCATCATCCGTGGGAACCGCTCGCCGACGCCGCGCAGACCATCGCTCTGGCCGCTCGCTTCGGGGCCGACCGCCCGATGCAAGCCGAAGATGCGCTGGCGGAGGAGGCGATCGGCAGAGCGCTCACGCTGGTGAAACAGGCCGGCGCGGATGACGAGACCCCCCTGCCCTTCGCGCGTCTGGGCCACCTGTACGCGCTGCTGCGCGCCGATCCGCTGTTCGCGCTGCTGGAGCGCACCGTGCACATCCGTTCGCTTGGGAACCGCGCGGTGGCGATCGAGCAGGCCGCCCCGCGCACACCGCTCTGGGCGGTCGATGCCTCGCTGGGGCGGCTGCTGACCGCGTGCGGCGCGTGGCAGCTTGCCCTCCCCTGCCCCGGCGCGGTGACCGCCGAAACGCTTCGGCCGCAGCTCTGGCCGGGCGAACGCGCCATTGTCTCAGCGCGAACTCTCCACGCCAGCGCTACCCGGCTTGCAGAGCTGGTCGCGAAAGCGCGACGGCGCACGGCGCTGATGCGCGAGCAGCTGGGGCACCTGCGCTCGAGCGCGCGGGCACCGCAGGTGTGGATCCTGCTCGCTGGTTTTGCGCCGCTCGGGCTCGATCAGATGACCTCGGCGTTCGGGGTCAGCCGGCGCGGCACCTATGCGATCGGCGACGCGCTAGTCACAGCGGGCCTCGCGCGGCGCGCGAGCATCAAGGGCAAGGTTCTGCTGGTCGCCGAAGCGCCGCGAAGGGAGCGATTGTCGGCACCCTTGGACCAAGCACCCGCGCTCTCCCATCCCGCGCTCGCCGAGTTCGACGCGGCGATGGGCGAGATCGACCGGCTGCTCGCCGGCAGTTCTGGCCATCCCTGACGCGGCCTCGCGCGCATTAGGCGTGTATGAAAAATGATCTCCTCTTGACGTTATGTACAGATATCATACATAGACAGAGAAAGAAGGAGATGGCCAATGGCCACAGCTGCCCATTCCGGCGTCCCCGCCAAAGCGCCTAGCCGCAAGGATCTGAGCGGTCCGGCGCTGCGCACCTTTTTCCGCATTGCCGACGCCTGGGGCCTTAAGGAAGCCGAGCAGATGAAGCTTCTCGGGCTCGACAGCCGCTCGACCTTCCAGACCTGGAAGCGCGGCGCCGTCGGGGCGATTCCCAAGGATGCGCTGGAGCGCATCTCCTATGTCATGGGGATCTACAAGGGGCTGAAGATGCTCCTGCCCCGTACCGCCAACGAATGGGTACGCAAACCCAATGAGGCGCCGCTGTTCGCCGGACGCCCGGCGATCGAGCGGATGGCCTCGGGCAATGTTGCCGATCTCTACGTGGTGCGCCAATATATCGACGCACAGCGCGGCTGATGGATGCTATTGCGACGACGCAAGTGCGGTGGCAACCGTGCTATCGGATCGTCGCAAGCCGGTTCCCGCCCATATCGCTGTTTGAAGACGTAGCGGATCCGGCCGATTTAGAAGCGGTCTATGCGATCGAGGCGATGACCAACGACCGGCTTCGCGACGAGGTCGGGGACCTCGCGCTCGTCCCACCGGAGGACCGCGTATCAGGACCCGGGACGTCGGCGATCATGGCAGCGTTCACCCACCTCAATCTTGATGGCAGCCGATTCTGTGACGGCAGTTTCGGGTTGTTCTATGCTGCCAACACCATCGAGACTGCGGTTGCCGAGACGAGCCATCACCGAACCCGCTTCATGGTGTACACCCACGAACCGGCGCAGGAACTCGACATGCGCGTCTACGCGGTCGACTTGGACGCCATGCTCCACGATATTCGCGGCCTGCGGGATGAACGCCCTGCCCTCTATGCCCCGGACAGCTATGCCGCCGGTCAGGCGCTTGGCCGACACCTGCGTGAGCAAGGTTCGGATGGCATCGTATACCAAAGCGTGCGCGACACCGACGGCGAGTGCGCCGCGGTGTTCCGCCCTCGCCTACTCGCAAACTGCCGACAGGAGCGGCACCTGTGCTACGTTTGGGATGGCCGGGCGATTGTCACCGTCTACGAGAAGAAGACATTCACCTAAAGGTCCTGCGGACAAGCTAGCCTTTCGGCATCGAGTGACGCCTGTCAGGAATAGACCCCGGCAGCCATACGATCGAGATCTTCCATGACGATATCGATATCGCCATTCGCAACCAATTCCGCAGCCGTGTTCCCAACTCCAGAAAGGGGTTGATGCTTGAACCAGATAACCGCCTTGCCTTCTTCGCCTGCAAGTTCTGCCGCTCGCGTTATAACTCGGGCTATTTCCTCCAGTTTAATCTGCACGGTCGGGGCGGAGGGATACAGAGTCATGGCCTTACGATCCAGGCGAGCAACGCGAGCCAAATGCGCCATGGAGAAGCGCAGGCGCTCCGCCAGACGACGGGGCGCGATGATCTCATTCTCGCGAATGTCATCCTGGAAGGCCGCAGTCATTGGGCAGTCCATATTTAACATGTGAAGACAAAACTCTCACATCTCAGAACCGCTGAAGATTGTCCTAGCTCCAATGCTGATCGAGCAGGGCTTTCAACGCGGCCTCCGCTTCAGCCCGCGTACCACCGGCATGCGGAAGCAGGATTAGCTTGAGACCCTTGCGATCCACCGCCTCCACTTTCAGCAGCGGTTTTCCCCCTTCGGACACGATCGTTTCCGGCTTTCCTGACTTCTTGGGGGAACCTGACCTCTTGGGGGGATCGGCGGCCAGAGCGAGCGCGCGGATGACCTCAGGAACCGGCATCGGCATCCCGCGATTGGCCTGCGCCTCCGCGAGCCGCGTCGCCTCAGTAAATACACGCTGACGCCGGTCCTCCGGTTTCAGAAGCGGTTTGATCGCCGTGACATGCTTGATCCTCAGATCCTGCGGGAGGGCGAAGGCCGCCATCAGTTCCGCCGGCAGCCGAGCAAGGTCGAGATAACGGCTAAGCCAGCTTTCCGTCACATTGATTCGCTCGGCCATGACCTTCTGGCGACCTTCATAATAGGCGTCGAGGGCGCGCAAATAGTCGCGCGCCCGTTCCAGGTCAGTAAGATCATCGCGCGCCCGGTTTTCCAGGTCCGCAAGCCGGAACGCCTCCTCGTCGGTAAGGCTACGGATATCGACGAGGAAGCGGAAATCCGGATAGTTATGGGCACGAAGCCAGCTGATCGTCCAATGCCTGCGCGCGCCGCAGATCACCTCGAAATCGACAGCAGGATCGTCCTTCACCCGCCGGACGATGGCAGGCATTTCCTGTTTTCCCTGCGCCTTGATGCTTTCGATGAGATCGGCGCACCGCTCCTCGTTAAGCAGCGCATATTCGCGGTTGTGGCCGACCCACATCCGGCAACGTGCCGGATCGACGAGTTCGTGGGTACGTGAAACGACACTGCCCGTCGCCAACTCGGCGAGCCGGCTTTCTCGACCTGCCAGCACGCTCGCACCAATGCCGGGGCGCCGGGCCGCTGGCGCTTGCGCCCCCGGATCGATTCCGGCGACCAGATCAGCCGCGAAGTTGGCGTTTTTCTTGCTCATCGTTCCGCCCTTCTACCGGAAATTGCACCGGTGCAATTTTGCGCCCATCACGCTAGGCCGTCGTTACGAAGCCGCGCCAAATGGCTCGGCCACATCGATCGGATGTCGACCTCGATTTCGCCATTCACGCCATCCAGATAGGCTAGGCAGCGGTTGCGCACCGCCGAACTTGTGACAGGTCCGTCAAGCTCATAGACGGTCATCAAGCGGGCTGTCGCATTGTCGATTTCCGCTGAATCCTTAAGCGGTGTGCGCACGATCCCGTGCCCGAATAGGGTCCGCATGAGATTCAGCAATTCCTTCTGCATCGACTTGTTCTCATCGACCTTGGAGGCCACGAAGCGCAGGAACTGCAGCGAGGGGGCCATGCCGCGATCTGCCAGTGTTTCGATGGTTTCGTCGAGCATGGCGAGAAAGGCCGCCGTGGAGGAGAAGTCCATCACCGTGGGCGGCACCGGTACGACAAGCGCGTTGGCGGCGCGCAGCACCGAAAGCGAGATTGCACCGAGCGCCGGGGGCGGGTCGAGAACAATGACATCAAACCGATCGGCTATGCTCGCAATGCCTTGTGCCATCCGGTCAATCAGGTTCCCCTGCCCGCGCGCCATACGCGCCGCGATTTCATATTCCGATTGGAACAACCGAAGATTGGCCGGGACTAGCTCGAGCCCGTCAAAGTGTGTTTTGCGCAGGGCATAGTCGAGCGATTCCATGTCATCGTGCCGCAGGAAGGGATAGAGCGTGTCCTCCTCGGTCAAGTCAAGGTCGGGCACATAGCCAAACAGGGTTGTTGCCGACGCCTGACTGTCGCAATCTATGAGGGCGACCCGGTAGCCCTTGATCGCCAGATATTGGGCCAGATGCACCGACAGGGTCGATTTGCCGACCCCGCCCTTGAAGTTCTGCACCGCGATGACGCAGCAGGGGTCGGTCGCCGCCCGCCAGGGCCGGGTGCCGAACAATCCCCGCATGTCGTTGAGCTGTGCCAGGGTATAGCCGACGCGCCGATTATTTTCCGTTCGCGGCGGCGGCGGCAAGCGGCCGTCCTTCTCGGCCTCGCGAATGGCCGCCGCGGTTCGGCCGACCAGCTCGGCCGCTTTACCGATCGGGAAGGTGGGCTCGCGTCGCTCGTCCGCCCGGGCGCTGCGCGCAGAGTCGCGGAGCCGCTCGAGAACCGAGCTGGTCCGTTGTGCGAGCGTGGAGACGGACAGCAGATCCTGCGTGCCCTCAATATCGAGTGATGCAGCCAAGAGAGGCCCCCTTGCGAAACTGTAGGGGGCATAGCTCAATTTGCACTTTTAGGTCAATGAAAGGCTCATTTTCGCAAGTGGGTGGGCCCGGTCGGCCGAATTGCCTCGAATTGCGCCGCCAGCCTTTCGTCTGCGCCTGCAACCTGACCTCTTGGGGGCTAGCTAACCCTGAAATTGCACCGGTGCAATTTGGACTCAAGGGCGCCCGCGCCGCGCCAGGAAGCTCTCGCAAAAACCGGTCCAGGACGCGATCAGTTTGGCGCCCTTCAGCTTCGCCAGCCTCTCGCCCATCTGCGCGCGATAGGCATCGGCAATCAGATCGATGTCCCATCCACCGCCGGCCGAACGGCCAATGGCCGCGAGCGTGTCCGACCCAAATCGGATCGTGCCGGTCGGGAAGGTGACCTCCCCTGCCCCAGTCTTATCCTTTGACACCAAGGCCGCCACCGCCGCCTGCGTGACGGCCTCGACGGCCACAGTCTCGACCTCGTCCTCGCGCCTCGCCTTTCTCCCCGCAGAGTGTCGGGCAATTTCATCCACGGTTGCTATTTGCTCAGGCGCATCCTTTGGCTCAAAGCGAAATTCGATCTCGGTAACGGTTCGACCCTGACGAATTTCCCGCCACTCCACACGGAAATGAGCGAGCTGGTCGATTTCGGCCTTCGCCTTTTCGAGAACCTTTCGGCGCAGCTGCGCGAAGTCCTTGTAAACGTCCGGCGCGATGCCGAGCAGCGCCCGCAGTGCCGTCATGTCGCCCTTCCAAAGCGACTGGCGTCGATGCAGCCGCAATGCCCCGATCTCGTATAGCTTTAGCGCATAGGTCGACCGAAAGCCGAGCACCGCCTGCCGGTTCAAGACCGCATAGGTCTCCGATTCCTGAATCAGTTTCCGAGCCTCGGGCGTGAACTCCCACTCGATCCACCCTGCCTCCGCGCCCTCCTCGTCCTCCACTTCTTCGCGCGACGACGAGATCAGAGAAAAGCGCAGCGTCGCCTTCTTTCCACGCCAGGACTTGTCATCGACCGCGAACAGCGTGCGATGCAGTTCCTCGAGCATATCCGAGATGCGCTCATTGCCTTTATGGCCGCGGCGAATATCGGCCTTTCGCATCTTGTGCGGACGGTCCTCCCAGGCATCGCCGCCCGCAGTCAAAATCATCAGCGCAAGCAGGCGCGATGCGGTAAGGCTGAGCGATTGGCCTTTGACGAACTTGACCTCGACGATGCTGCCGGGCTTGGCGAACTCGTCACCGCCCTTGGCCTGCAGGGCGGCAGCCACCCGCATCGCCCGCCCCGGAGAAGCATCGTCACCGGCGGGGGAGGGCGTTACAGCGCGGTCTAGGGCTTGCTCGTCATCCATGCCATGAAGTCTACGCCGATTCGTCCTGCGTGAACGAAAATCTGCCTGACCTGTCCTACTCCGTCAAGTCAGGGCAGGATAGATAGCGGTTTTGGCCCCCAAGAGGTCAGGATGGAAGATCACCCCGAAACGGCAAATCACAAGCAAGTACGCCGAGTCGCGTTTCAAAGCGATCTCACCCGCGCAAACGGCCGCAGGGATGCCGAAGAACGTCCCTGACGAACGACATTGAAAGCGAATTGCGCCCAACAGAGGCTCGCCCCCATGCGGTCAGGAAAGCCCCAATCGGTCAGGTTGCACCCCCCATTCGGTCAGGAATGAGCCCCCATAAAGGCAGGCAAAATCCCCCGTCCGGTCAGGATAGGTGTGTTCAAACCTGCAGAAACGCTAGGCTTTCGACTTCCTGAATCTGAATCCCTTTGAATCGGAAAAGCTTCCGCTGCGAGCAGCGGCGCTTTGATATTTTATTTTTAAGAAAGTGATGGAAGCTCCGCTTGAGGCAAACGTTCAACCCCCCTGCCTGGAGGGATACGCGAAGTTGGCCATCCACGATAGGCTTGCCACCCAATGGACGTCACGAATGGAGGGCGCATGATCAACTTCGCCAAGTTCGAGATCATCGGCCGGATCGGGGAAATCGATGCGCGGCCAAAAGTCACTCTGCTGTCGGTCTGTGCGAATTATCGCCGCAAGGGTGACGATAACGAATGGCAGGAAGACAGTCACTGGAACCGGGTGAGCGTCTTCAGCGAAGTCCAGCGGAAACATATCGCCGACCGAGCCCAAGTCGGGGACCTCGTGCGCATAGCCGGGCGGCTCAAGGACAGCTCCTATGAACGCGACGGCGTGACCCATTACACAACCGATCGCATCGTCGAGGAATTCGGTATCCTCGCAGCCAAGGGCATGCCTGGCTGAAATGCCGGGGAGGGGAGGGCGCAATCAGCAGCGGCGCGCCACCACTTTGCAAGGACTAGTCGATGCCCATAGCTGCCCCCCATCGCGCCAAAGCCATTGTCGAAGCCCTCGGCGGAACGTGGCGCGGGACTCGCGGCGAATGCCGTTGCCCGGCACATGACGATCATGGTCCCAGCCTGTCGGTCCGCCTAGGCGAGCGGGCGATCCTGTTCCACTGCTTTGCCGGCTGCGACACGCGCGATGTTCTAGCTGCGTTGCGCCGGCGCAAACTTCACGATGCCGAGCCGCTCACCATGCCGCGCCCGAAGGCGGCCGCGGACCATCGCGCTCTTGCACTGCGCCTATGGAAGGCGAGCCAGCCCATCGCCGATTCTCCAGCGGCCGATTATCTGGCGGCGCGCGGTCTGCCGCCTCCCTATCCGCGTTGCCTGCGCTACAATCCCCGCACCATTGTCGGGGCAGGTGACCACCGCCGATACTTTCCAGCGATGATCGCCGCGGTTGAGAATGATCTGGGCGTCGTGGCCGTCCAGCGAACCTGCCTCGATCCCGCCGATATCCTGCACAAGCCTCTGCCAAAGCCGAAGATTGCGCTTGGCCTGCTTGGCAACGCGGCCATTCGTCTGGCGCAGGCCGACGAGGAGCTTGGCCTTGCCGAAGGCATCGAGGACGCCCTTTCAGCAACGGCCTGGTTCGGAACGCCGACTTGGGCGCTGGGCGGGGTCGAGCGCCTTGGGCTCGTCGCCATCCCCGAACGGGTCAAGCGTATCATCGTCTATGGCGACCGCGGTGCCGCCGCTGCCGCCATGCTGAAGAAAGCCCACCCGCATCTCACAGCCAATGGACGCGAATTGGTGCTCCGCCTCCCGGAACGGCACGCGGACTGGAATGATGCTTGGCGTGTCCGCCAGGCCGCCGAGGCGGCCTGAGAGGGGAGGGGGCCTTCAGACTGATGACCTGGCGCTGATGCCAGGTGTCAGAACTGGAGATGCCCCATGGCCACACAACCCCTAGCGCTCACGCTGCCGCTCGATGATCCCGCCCGTATCGTTGCTCAAGGCATAGCCGACCGGCTGTCCGAAGGCTGTCCGATTACACGTAACGACCTCCTTGCCGGGATGACCGCCGCCTTCGGTGGCTCGAGCGCCGATGGCCTGTGGTCATTGCGCGACGCTTATGATGTGCTCGAACTCGCGCAGATACTCCATCTGAAGAACACGACACTCCCGGCAGATGCGAATGCGCGGCTCGCCGAGCTGATCGCCATGACGGCGGCGCTGCCCACGCACAGCGTGCGGAGCGAAACGCAAGTCGCGTTCCAGCAATTCTCGACGCCGGCGCCGATCGGCTTCCTTGCCGCCAGGGCTGCCGCGATCACGGCCCGCGATATCGTGCTCGAGCCCTCGGCCGGGACCGGCCTCCTGGCCGTAAACGCCCATCTTGCCGGTGCATGTCTTCTTCTCAATGAGATCGATGCCTGGCGCGCGCGTTTGCTGCGTCATGCCTTTACCGAAGGCAGGCTAAGCACGCATGATGGCGAGTTGATTGACGATATGCTCGATCCGCAACTGGTGCCGAGCGTCGTGCTCATCAATCCGCCCTTTTCGCGAAGCCAGGGGCGGGGGCGCGACCGTCATGCCGCGCTTCGCCACTTGCGCTCCGCGCTGTCGCGGCTTGCTCCAAGCGGGCGCTGCGCCGTTATTCTCCCCAACCGCATTGAGACTGGGGACGCGGATTGGCTGCACGCCACCGTGGGCGCGCATTCCCGTCTGCATCTCGACTTGCCGCCCAATGCCTATGCCAAGCACGGCACCGGCCAGGCAGTCCAGCTCATACTCCTCGAAAAGGGCGGGGCAGGGCGCTCCGTCCCGCGCCAGACCTGCACGACGCTCGGCGCTGCGCTCGCGGCCATCGATGCGATGACGACCCGATGCGCGCCGCAGCCGCAGCCGATCTCCCGCCCCAGCGGATTGTTCCGCGGCCTCACGCGGCGGACCCGCCCCGTAAGCTCGCGTGTGGCGGTGACCCTGCCCACGACCCGCGCGGTCGCCTATCACCGTCTCGACGCGCTGGCGCCTACGGGCGAACCGCAAGGAATTTACCTGCCCTATCGGCCGAGCCGTCTGCTGATTGCCGATGCCCGTGAGCACCCAAGCGCGCTGGTCGAATCGCAGGCAATGGGATCGATTGCCGCACCCCCGGTCGCTTATGAACCCGTGCTGCCGGCCAGGATCTTGGACGACGGCCTGCTCTCGAACGCGCAGCTCGAAACGCTGATCTACGCTGGCGCGGCGTTCGAGCGCGACCTTCCGGGTCGGTTCCTATCTAGCGAGGAGGGTCTTTCGCTGTCGCCGGCAGAGGCTGGCAACGCCTATCGGACCGGCTTTTTCCTTGGCGATGGCACGGGCGCCGGCAAGGGGCGGCAAGTGGCGAGCGTCATCCTCGACCAGTGGTTGCGCGGCAACCGTCGCCATCTCTGGATATCCAAGAGCGAGACGCTGATCGAAGACGCTCGCCGCGACTGGTCGGCGCTTGGCGGCTTGCCGCTCGACATCCAGCATCTCAACCAATGGAAGCTTGGCACGCCGATTGCGCTGGGCGATGGAATCCTCTTCCTGACCTATGCCACCTTGCGCTCCAACCGCGGCGACAAGGGCACGCGGCTGCGCCAGCTGATCGAATGGATGAGTGAGGATTTCAGCGGGGTCATCGTCTTCGACGAGGCGCATGAGATGGCCGGGGTGGCCGGTGGCGAGGGCCGGTTCGGTGCCACGAAAGGGTCGGAACAGGGTATCGCCGGCGTCCGCCTGCAAAATTTCGCCCCGCGCGCCCGGATTCTCTACGCCTCGGCGACGGGCGCCTCGGACGTCAACAACCTCGCTTATGCGACGCGCCTCGGATTGTGGGGACCGCAGACGGCCTTCGCCGACCGGCGTGCCTTCGTGGAATCGCTTCGCCGCGGCGGCATCGCGGCGATGGAGTTGATCGCCCGCGACCTCAAGGCGCAGGGCCTCTATGCCGCGCGGGCGCTCAGCTTCGCCGGCGTCGAATATGACATCCTCGAGCATCGGCTCAGCGAAGAACAGATCGCCGTCTACAATGCCTATGCCGATGCCTGGGCGATCATTCACAACAACCTGCAGGCCGCGCTCGCCGCCACGCGCGTCACCGACGGCTTCAGCGGTGCCACCTATAATAGCGGCGCGAAGGCCGCGGCATTGTCGATCTTCGAATCGACCAAGCAACGCTTCTTCGGCCAGATCCTGCTGTCGATGAAGCTGCCGTCGCTGATCCCGGCGATCGCCGCCGATCTCGCGCGCGGCGACTGCGCCGTCGTCCAACTCGTGTCGACCTCGGAAGCGATGCTCGATCGTGCCCTTGCCGACGTGTCCTCCGAGGAGCGCGCCTGGCTCGAGATCGAGCTGTCCCCGCGCGAATTCCTGGTCGACTATCTGACGGCGGCCTTTCCCGTGCGCCAGATGCGCACCTATACCGACGATAGCGGCACGGTGCGCTCGGAACCGATGATCGACGAGGCGGGGCAGCCCGTGCTGTGCCGGGAAGCGATGGCCATGCGCGATCAGCTCCTTGAGCAACTCTGTGCGCTGCCGGTGGTCGGCTCGGCGCTCGATCATATCATCGGGCATTTCGGGACGGAGGCAGTGGCCGAGGTGACGGGTCGCAGCCGGCGGATCATCGTCGATGCCGAGGGCCGTCAGCGGATCGAACGGCGCAGCGCGCGCACGAACCTCGCGGAGACCGACAGCTTCATGCGCGGCGAAAAGCGCATCCTGATCTTTTCCGACGCCGGCGGCACGGGACGGAGCTATCATGCCAGCCTCGACGTGCCCAATCAGAGCCGCCGCATTCACTATCTGCTCGAGCCCGGTTGGCGGGCTGACGCGGCGATCCAGGGGCTGGGCTGTTGATTTCCACTGAGAAGTGACCCGGGTAGGGCGTAAATTTCCGCTGAGAATTGACCCATGTTGAACTCGTC
>NZ_JAJGNO010000018.1 GCF_020782235.1 Sphingobium naphthae | reverse complement strand
TGACACCCGAAACATAATCCGCAGACGGGTCACTTCTCGATGGAAAACCCGGGTCACTTCTCAGTGGAAATCAACACGCCTAGTCCGGTGACGCTTGGCCCGCCTACCGCCGTCGCTACATCGCGAGGAAGGCCGTCCATCGTAAAAAGGCTGACAGACGCTCCGTAGAGCGTCGTCACCGCGAACACGAGCGCGGCCAATTTCATTCCACGAAACACAAATTCGCGGAATGGATATTCAACGGCTCCGCGAAGTATCGCGATACCGAGGAGGATTATATAGATGGTGACGCCCACGCGAAGAGGGCCTGAAATCCAGCCCACGACGCCAGCGTAGGCTGAGATTACGCCGGCCAAAGCGTCACTGAGATAGGCAAACATGGTCTGGAAGAGGTTTCCCACTGTCCTACCCCTTGCTTGATCGTGAGCAGGGCAATGGCATCACACACCCATGCCTTTCTTAAATTCGTCGCGGTCCTTCCGGGATCTCAGCAGTTCATTGGCGGTATCGACATTGTTGCACGTAGAGACGACGATTGAAGGCCAACTAGCAGGCGGACGCTGTGATGATTTCCAGTCCGCACAGACTGCTTCCATCTCTTGGCGCTGCGGCTGATTTTCCGTGTAGAACGCCACATCGCGAAGCGGCATATCCGATCTTAGGTGATCGCCGGTCTGATCTTTTTCAGATGGAGAGCAACCACTGATGAACGTAAGGGCCAAGGCGATGCCGAGGTATTTTTGGAACGTGGGGGTCATCAATCTAATCCCATGCCAGCCTTAAAGCTCGCGCGATCGGACTGCTGAAGGGCGACGTATCGCTGATAGTCCGCCTCAGCTTTCGCACGGCGCTGAAGCTCAACCGCCTGCAACGCCATCTGGTCATTCATCATCTGCGCCTGTTCGAGCTGTAAGCGGGCGGACATATCGGCTCGCTCGGCGGCCGAGGTGGCATTGCCGAGGCGCGCCCGAAGCTCATCCAGCCCTTCGCGGCGGCTTGTCACTGCATCGCCGACGTTGCTGGCAAGGCCGGTAGAAACGGCCGCTTCACGCGCGCCCTGTTCGTAAGCGGCGCGCTCGCTCTCCGTGGCCGCTTGCGAGGACCGACCTATGAGATCCTGATAAACGTCACTCGCCTTGCCGCGCAGACCGCCGACCACATCGACATTGCCGTTCGTGTAGCCGTCCAGGCTGGACGAAGACACGTCACTGGTGCGCAGCATGTCGCTCTTGAGCTGGTTGGCGACATTGTTGATGTCAGTCGCCTTGTTGAGGTCGCGATACAGCGACTGCGCCTGCTCAATCTGTTGCTTACCCTGGAGGATGGCCTGTCTTGCCTGCTCCAGTTGCTTGATCTGCTGTGCGAAGGCGCGAGGATCGAACACGATACCCGTGCCAAGTTGGGCCCGCGCCGTCCCGGCGCACAAGAGCGCTGACCCTGCTAGCGCGATGGAACCAGCTTTCAAACGACGCATGCCATTACTCCTTCAGCTCGGACGACGACGTTGGTGGAAGATCGGGAGCCAGGTCGCCGGGTCCGGCCCAAATTCGGCAGCCGCTTCGACGGCGATGGACGTGGTTTCCGCGCGTCCCGACAAGACGGCCAGTTCATCATCGAGGCCGGTCAGATCCAGTTCGACCACCACGCTGTCATGGCCCTGCTTCACCAGAAACTTGCGGGATTCCGGCGAAAGCTCCTCGCGGATCAGTTGAAATTCGGCATCGGTCAGTGAGAAGCCGTCAACATAATCACGGCGCGCGCCTTTGGGGTTGGGAAGCATTACCTGGGTTGCGACCTGCTCAAGGATAGAATGGGCGATGTCGCTTTTGAGAGCATCCGCAGGCGACTGCGTGGCGAACACCATCAGCGCGTTGCGCTTGCGGTAGGTCTTCAAGCCGTCCTGCGCGAAGCTGCGAAAAGCTTCGTCGCCCAGCGCCTTCCAGAACTCGTCGACCGCGATGATGGTGCGTTCGCCAGTCAGTAGCTTATCGATCCGGTGGAACAGGTACAGCATCACCGGCGCGCGGATTTCGTCATTGTCGAGGAAATCCGTCATGTCGAAACCGATGAAGCGGGTATCGAGCGTCATTTCGTCCGCCGGATTGTCGAACACCCACCCCATCGAGCCGCGCGATGTCCATTTCTCCAGACGGGCGCCGACGCCGCCTGCATCCGACATGCCCAGCATCGAGCGCAGGGCATCGAGCGAGCGATCATCGCGGGGCAGCCGCATCACTGCGGCAATGCCTTCGTCGATCATCCGTTCTTCCTGAACCGAGATCGGGCGGCTCTCGGTGCGGACGAGCTGGCGCACGAAGAGCGACAACCAGGCCCGATCCTCCGCAGTATTCTCCAGCGCCTTGAGAGGAGCAAAGCCCGTGGGTGTGCCATTCCCCAAAGCGAGATAGGTGCCGCCCGAAGCCAGCACGAAAATCTGTGCGCCGCGGTCCTTGTCGATGAAAATCTGTCGCGCGCCCGTCTTCTCAGCCTGCGCCATCAGGAAGTTGACGATGACGGTCTTGCCGCCCCCGGAAGGCCCGATGACCAGCGTATGGCCCAGGTCGCGCTTGTGGAAGCTGAAGAAATACGGGCTTCGGGCACTCGTCTTCATCAGCGCGATGGCGTCGCCCCAATGATTGCCGGTGGCAAGGCCGGCGGGATATGTGTGGAACGGGGAAAACGCTGCAAAATTGAGCGACGTGATAGGCGCTGGCCTTGCACGCCATTGGAAATTGCCGACGAGCTGGCTCCAATAGGCCGCTTCGAGCGCGGCCCCCTCGCGGGCGGCAACCATGCCGGTGTCGGCCAGCGCCGCGCGCGCGATCGACATATTATCGCGCAGCCCCTTCAGGCTGTCGGAATAGACCGCCAGCGTGAAATGGTGGTCGCCCAGGACGAAGCGATTGGACATCAGATCGTCGGCCGCATCTTCGAGATCGAGCATCTGGCTGACGGCGCGATCGTCGGCATTCTCCATTTGCTTTTGCCGCAGACGGAACCGCTCCGAAGCCGCAGCGCGGCCGAGGAAAGTGAAGGACTGGGTGAGCACGAAGCCGAAATCGACTGCGAGCAGGGATTCGAACTGGCGCGGCGTCGTGAACGCCGGATACTCCCGAATGCCGAAGATGCCCCCGAACGCACTGCGATCGGCGTCGCGGACCTCGACCGTCTCACCGCCGAAGATCACCCGTTGACGATACAGCGCGCTACCGAGGTGGCCGCGAATGATAGGGACACGCCGATGCCTCCCGGTCATCACCATTTCCGCGACTTCCATCGTTTCGGAAAATTTCAGACCATTGTGCCCGTAGATCGCCAATCGGCGCGGTGCGCATCGGTCCATCAGCTTCTCAAAATCGCGAGCCTTGTCTTCCAGGGCTTCGAGGAGATCGACGTCAATGGCATTCGCCTCCGCGCCAGCTCGGGCCTTGCTCTTAAAGAGCTGGACCAGCTTGTCGGCGCCGTGGATCGCAGGACGCAGCACCAGCGTCACGAAGAAGCGGTTGATGAACATCCGCTCCTTGTTCATCCGCGCGAAATAGGCGGCATCGAGGTCGCGCGCGAACCGCGACCGGAAATTGCCGCCAGGATATTGCTCGACGCGCGCACGCACGAGATGCGTCCAGATCGACAGGCGATCGTCGTGCAGGTTGCGCAACATACCATTGAGTTTGGCGTGCCAGTCATTGAGATCACGCACGTCGGCCGTCTCGAATGCACGGCCCTGCAACTCGAAGGACAGCATGATGGCGCCGGAATCCAGCGCCACCACTTCGTCGGTGACATGGCGTGCGTATGGCAGGAACTTGGTCGGCAGCACCTCTTTGAGAGCCACCTTCATCGGCACCTGGTCGGACAGGCGGTTCGGCTTAGCCATTGCGACCGAATCCCTTGCGCTTGATTCCCTTGAGAGGCAGCGGGGTGTAGCTGGAGCCACCCCAGAATGCCCGGTTGCGGTTGGCCGCCTTGGTGCGTCCCCACAGGAAGATGAGGCGGAAGGCGTTCACGTCATGGCGGACGATCAGCCGCGAAAGGCCGAACATCACCGCCGCGATGACTGCTGCATATACGGGATTGTTGAACCCGATCAGCACAATCACCGAGGACAGCAGGATGACCACGGCCGCTTCGATCGGAATACCGGCGAACAGCGCAGGGCGCGTCACCGCCAGGAATAGCGGATTGCGCGCCATGATTTCCCGATCCTCGTCCATGTGCGAACCTTAGGCATTATGCGGTGATGGCGGGGCGGCCCTCGCCCCGCCTTGCAAAGATCAGCCGGCGTTGAGCTGGTCGACGATCCACGGCGCGGAAAAGATCAGGGCGATACCGATGATGACGGTGACAAGAGCACCGGTATTGACACGGCCCGTCAGCCAGCCAAATCCTGCGGCGATGATCGCGAGAATGGCGACGGTACGCAGCAGGCCGTTGCTGAGAAGGTTCAGTACGGATTGGCCGAAACTTTCGAGATTGGTTTGCGCCAGCGCGGGTTCGGCGGAGAGCAGCGAGGCCAGCGCCACCAGGCCGAACATCGACAGGATGCGCGCCAGTTTCCGACGGCGCGGCGATAATGCGTAGATGCGGGCGGTGACGCGGGATCGAAGGGTGAGCGTCGGCACGCCGAGCGACACAAGGTTCATCGGTTGTCTCCTTCTCCGGCGAGCCTGGCTCGCTCAAATTCCGCCTTTGCGAACACGTCCCACGATGGCGGCGGGGGGGATGGAGCCGCGCGAGGCGTCCCCATGTCGGACGTATTTTCTTCGACCAGGGCGGCCAGCACCGTCGCTGCGGTTGCGGTGTCAGCCGTGCTGGTAATTGCGGTCGATGGGACCGTCGCAGGCTGGGCGGTGGTGGCGAAGCCGGCATTGCCGACCACCCGCCCCACATAGCCATTGGCAAAGCCACGTGACTGCGATCCGGTATTGTACATGGAGAGCGCTATGCGCAGCGCGCGTTGCGGGTGCAGCCCGTTTCTGACCTGACGATAATTTCCGGCGAGAACCGCCCCGGCAGCAGCGATGTTCGTGCAGGGTTCGAAGACCGTATCCCACGTCAGGCCGAGGGCCTTCATGTTCCGGGAGTTGATCTGTCCCAAGCCAAGATCGACGGAATAGCCTTTGGCGACATAGGCGCGCGCGATGCTGATCGCCTGCGCCAGTGTAGTTGGCTGGGCGACCTTGTGACCCAATCCGTTGATGTTGATCGCCAGCTCGTAGCCCTGGCTTTCCGTTTTCACGATTGCCGCGATTGTCTCTGGAGCCACATCTGGCGCGCATTGCGCGGCGAGGCCCATGACGACTGCGGCGGGAAGCGTCACCGCTTGCAGCTTTCTATGTCAGGGGCATAGGGCAAGAGCGCGATCGTCATTCCACGATCGCCAGTAATGCGAGAGTCGGCGGTCCGGGCCGAAACCGATGCGATCAACGCGGCATTATGCGCGACGCACACCGGGAATGAACATAAGCGATTTGCCATGTTTTCACTCCAGTTGTGAAAACAGGCTATGTTAAGAAAACCGTGATGGCCACCCCGAAAGCGACATGGGTTGCTGCTACTGCGAACAGCTTACCCCGCTAAAACGTCGCCTCGTCCCTCATGCCCGGATATGGGTGCAAACTTATTACGCCCTCGTAGCCATATCCTAGAATGATATGTCGGATCGCGGAAGAAGCGCGCTTATACAAGCGGATGCGCTTCTTGTCGTACAGCCCCACATGGAAAAGTGCAGTTCCCCGCCAGCTCACGCGGATATTGATGTGCCACTTGCCGGAGTCGTGCTGGCACACGTGAACGTCTGTGATCGTCCCACCTGGAGGGCGATGCGTCGTAAGTTCGCGTTCCAGTAGTAGCTCTAATTCCATTCCAACCCTACAAGCGATTTATATGGTTTTCGCTGGTGTCCTGTATCGCGCTGCGATAGCATGACAAGGCGCTTCAACGGAGGTGTCTTAAATGGCCCGACGGCATATCGCTACGATTGAGGAACAGGCCGACCGAATTGTTCGCCAGCTTGGCGGCCGATGGACGGGCGATTTTGCCATGTGCCGATGCCCTGCCCATTCCGATAGCAAGGCAAGCCTTTCCGTTCGCGTAGGCGACCGCGCCGTGCTGTTCCACTGTTTCGCCGGCTGCACTGCCGAAGCCATCATGACGGCGCTTCGGTCCGGCAAGATCCTCGCGCGCCCCGATCATGATCCGGGGCAGCGTCAGGAGAGCAAGACTGATCTCAACAAGGTCGCCCTTGCAGTCTGGCGTCATGCTGACCCCTATGTCGGCACCCTCGCCGATCGCTACCTGCGCACCCGTGCGATCGTGCCCGAGGGGATCAACGCTCGCTTCGATCCGCGTTGCCAGTGCGGTGCAGGCGCCGCCAAGGCGTTTGCCCCGGCGCTGATCGTGCCGATCGAGGAAGACGCCGGCGTCGTTGCGATCCACCGCACCTTCCTGACGCCCGATGGCCGCTGGAAGGCCGACATGCCCGAACCCAAGCGTATGCTGGGCAATCCCGGCACCGGCGCGGTGCGCTGGGGCGGTATTCCAACCGATGGCGTGCTGCGTCTCGCAGAAGGCGTCGAGGATGCCGCAAGCGTGATGAACCTGCTCGAACCCGGTCACTTCGTCTGGCCGGTGCTGGGCATCGAGCGCTATCAGGGCATTGCGATCCCGGAGAGCATCCACACCGTCATCCTCTACAGCCAGCACGGCGTCGAAGCGGCGCGCGCCGTAGAACGGGCCACCCCTCACCTGACCAATAATGGCCGTAGGCTACTCACCAAGCTGCCGCCACACAGCGGCGACTGGAACGATCTCCTGCGCGAGATCCGAGCAGCATGAAGCTGTTTCCCGGCGTACCGCCCTATCAGCGCTGGATGATGGGGGCGACTTTCGTTGTCGTGGCGGTCTATTCCATCGCGCAGAACAAGGCATCGCTGGTCGAAGCATCGCAGACCCAGCTATCCTCTCCTTCTCCCCGGATTATCGATGGCGATACCGTCGATTTCTCAAACGGTCGCGTGCGGATTGTCGGGATCGATGCACCTGACGACGATCGGCCGCAGCTCAAGGCGCTGGCGAGCGAGGCGCTGCGTGAGCTGGCGGCCCGCGATGGCGGGCTGACGTGCTCGGCGTCACTGTTTGACTATGCCCTGCGACGCGAAG
This sequence comes from Sphingobium naphthae, assembly GCF_020782235.1. Classification (GTDB taxonomy): domain Bacteria; phylum Pseudomonadota; class Alphaproteobacteria; order Sphingomonadales; family Sphingomonadaceae; genus Sphingobium; species Sphingobium naphthae. The sequence continues at coordinate 30,981 of NZ_JAJGNO010000018.1, read as the reverse complement.
AACAGTGCCGCACCACAGCCAAGAGCTATGGGCGGTTGAATCTGTCCTGCCGCTTCCCCAGCAACAAGGCGAGCGTGGGCGCCACCATGGTCGCTCAAGGCTATGCCGTCGATTACCGCGTCTATTCAGGCGGCGCCTATGTCGACCTGATGCGCCAAGCAGCAGCCCAGCGCGCAGGTTTGTGGGGTGTCGATTACGAAGGGATGCGGCAGCTTGCCGTGCAGCGTGCGCAAGTTCCGCAAGGGTGCGATGTGGGCACGATCAAAAAGGAGCCGGGGGCAATCGCCGGCGCACGCTCGACGCGGTAATGCTCGAACCCGGCTCTCCCGTTGCCGCTATGGTTGGTCGCTGGGGGGGGAGCCAGCTCGCTGGTTATTGGCGCGGTCCTGCTCGGGCGCGTCATCCGCGACATGCCATACCTGCTTCCCAACCGCCTGCCCGGCCTGGTCGTCTATGAAGTGGGGCCGGGTCTGCTCCTGGCCGTCGCGCTATGGTTTGCAGTCAGCATCACGCGCGGGTGCTTTCGTACACGAACGAGGCTGATCCTCTTTGTGGTGATGGCCGCCCTTGTCGGCTCGATCGCCATTGGCAATGCTTTTGCTCCCTCGCTGGATGGGCGTTGGCTATGACCGGGGGCGTCAGCAGGCCGGAACCCGAACGCGCGGTTCACTATCTGGCCTTTGCCAACGATTATGCCGATGCGGCGGGTCGCATCCTCCTGATCAACCGGGCAGACGCTGCGCAGATGGGCTATTTCGCGCTGGTTGCGCATGGTCTGGAACTTGCGCTCAAGGCGATACTGATCGCCGATGGCTGGGATGAAGAGCGGCTTATGCTGATGGGCCATAGCCTGCACCGATGTTGCAGGGCGATCGATCGCGGGTCGCTCGATCTTGCAGCGGCCATTTCGGCTAGCGACCATGCGACGATCGACGCGCTCGATTGCCCGCACGCCATGCAATGCTTCCGTTATCCTGGCTTGCCTCCGCAAGACCTTCCAGCCCCGGCGGCAGCGCATGGCTGCCTTCGCCGTGTGCTGGCGGTGGCCGCCCAGCGCATATACTGAAGTTGGATAGGATCGGTGCGCCCTGCGGGGCGAGGCAATCGGCCTGCTGCGCGGCCGTCGCCTTCGCCCCGGATCAGCGCTCGGGTCATCCGAACAGTTCGCTGTGCGAACCGATACGGGCCAGAACGAGTGCGTCTTCGGTCTTGCGGTAGATCAGCACCAGGTCGGGCTTGATGTGGCAATCCCGGTATCCCTTCCAATCGCCGGTCAGCAAATGGTCGGACAGGTTGGGCGGCAACACCTCATCCATCACCAGCATGTCGAGGACGGGCTGGAAAATGGCATCGAGGCCGGCGTCGGATCGCTTCTCTCGCTTGTAATCGCGTTTGAACCGGCCCGTAATTTCAACGGGTCTCATTCCGCGCCTCCAGTGGTCGGCAGATCCACCTTGGCCTTGGCCGCCGCGTCGATGACGGGCTGCGGGATGACCGGCGGTTCGCCATCGGGCGGGAACGGCGTCCATTCCACCAGCATATCGCCGGCACCGATCTCCAGCGCCGTTTCCACCAGCGCCGCATAGCTCGTCGCGGTGAGGCCCGGCGTCTTGATCGAATGATGCCAGCGCAGGATGAAATGCGGATTGAAGATGATCGCATTGCCCATCGGCCCGGACTTACCCGGCTTGATGTCGATGAACTTCAGTTCCTGAAGCTTCTTCATCCGGGTCGCCCAGGTATGTTCACCGCGCTGACCGCCGAACCCCGAGGCATTGGCCATGTCGCCATGCTTGTTCAGGATGACATACGAGTTGTCCCACGTGTGGCACCACAGCGTCAGATAGGTAGATGATACCGGCGCGCCCTTGGTCATTTCATCCATGATCTTGAGGATCAGCGGCATCGTTTTGGGGATCGTTGCGAACCCCTTGTTGGCCTTGCGATTCCACAGCCAGGTTTCCATACCCGGCCAGTGCAGATCGCGCATGGCGAGCTGCTTTTTCGTAATCGCACTCGCCTCCCTGGTCGTCGCCATTATTTTTACTCCATGTGTCGCGGCCCTGTTGCGGCGACAAACAGGTTATGCACTATTTATCGTAGTTTTTCAATGACTTAGGTATTGACTGACGCAACATAGGATGTGCGCTCGTTGCAACTACTATATGCTTATTTGCGTGATCTGATGCAACTAAAATCGCATCGTGCAACATATGTTTCATATGATGTCGATTTTCGGCTTTGTTTTCAGCGACTTATAAGCGCCCTGTCTGTGCTCGAATGTGCTTATGTCCTCCCACGTACTCTCCGTGCTCCACGTGCTCCCGGGAGAGTGCAGAGAGGGGTAGTGCTATTGACACCCAGGCGTTAGGAGGCCATTTACGATTTGTAGCTACAATGTGGCTCAGATGATTTCAATGGGGTGAGTGAAGTGGCAGCGGCCGACGTAGTACGTGCTCGGATTGATTCCGACTTGAAGAAGGAAGCCAGCGCAATTCTTGCGGGGATGGGCCTGTCTGTGTCCGACGCCATCCGGCTGATGCTGGTGCGCGTAGCCTCCGACAAGAACCTGCCCTTCGACATTCGCGTTCCCAATGCCACCACCCAGGCGGCGATGCGCGATGCGTCCGAAGGCAAGGTGGAGCGGTTCGCTACCGTCGCGGACCTGATGGGCGCGCTCAATGAGGACGATGACGAGGACTAGGCTCGTTGCGCTGAACCAGTGCTGCATGCTGCGGCAGGTTCAAATGGTTTGACGTGAAAACGACATGGCCGTCCCGCTGTTGCCTCCGGCATCAAGGGGCGGCCTTCGTGTTTCAGGGTGCGGGGCACCCTCTCTTTGCTCACCACCATCGCTTGGAGCGTAGGACCATCCCACAGGGCGCGACCCTGCCGGGCACGGCTCTATCGCCGCGAGCGGCGACCGAGCCACCGTGCCGGCGTCTCAGCCCATTCGGGTGACGATCCTCGCGCGGGGGGTGTGCCACGTGGCGCACCCCTGTTGCCGCGCCGTGGCGCGGTGTTTCCTTCACAGGGCGCTTCCGGCCCTCCCCCGGAGGCCCGCACGCTTAGGGGAACGCCAAGGGCTACTGCCCTTTCGTCCCCGAACGACAATCATGCCCCCCGTGTAATCCGCCGAGCGCGGCACCCGATGCTCTGAAGGCATCGGCCACGCTAGGGCGGCTCGCCCGCGCCAGGGGCCAAGATTCTCGCCCTCCCTCCCCATCCCGTTCCTCGCCGGAAAGGCAGAGCCGCATGCCGCAGAGCAAGCGGCTTTCAGCCTCAAGTGGAAAGGACGAAATCATGGGACGCATCACCGACAACCGGGCCGACGTCTATCAGGAGATCACCGACCAGATGATTGCCATGATCGAGGCTGGCACCCGGCCTTGGTCCAAATCATGGAACGGCAGCACCGCCCCCAACATCCCGCTGCGCTCTACCGGGGTTCCGTATCGCGGTATCAATGTCCTGACCTTGTGGGTGGCCTCCATGACCAAGGGCTATGCCTCCCCCCATTGGCTGACCTTCAAGCAGGCGCTCGCGCTGGGCGGCTGTGTCCGCAAGGGCGAGAAGGGATCAACCGTGGTCTATGCCAACAAGATCGTGGTGCGCGACGGCAAAGGTGGCGAAGCGAGCAGCGAACAGGGCGAGGACGGCAGGCGGCAGGTCGCGTTCCTGAAACGCTATACGGTTTTCAATTCGGAGCAGATCGACGGCATCGAAACGCAATATCCCATGCCCGCACCGATCATCACCGCCACCAATCCCCACGACCGGGACGCCGAGCTTGATACGCTCTTTGGCCGGGTGCCTGTCACCGTTCGCCATCATGGTTCGCAGCCCTATTATCAGCCGAGCGGAGATCATGTCGTCATGCCAGCATTCGCCGACTTCCACACCAGCGACGATTATTATTCGACCCTTGCGCACGAACTCTGTCACGCCAGCGGCCATGTGGATCGGCTTGCCCGTCCCACGCTCATTTCCACGAAGCGCGAAGACTACGCGCGCGAAGAACTGGTGGCCGAGCTGGGGGCCGCGTTCGTCAGCGGTGCGATCGGCATCAAACTCCACGACCGTGAGGATCATGCGGCCTATCTGACAAGCTGGCTGTCTGCCCTTCGCAACGACAAGCGGTGCATCTTCACGGCCGCGCGCCAAGCGCAGGATGCGGCTGATTGGCTGCTCTGTCATATGGGAACGGAAACCAGCGCACCGCTTGAGGAGGTGGCCTGACGGCTAAACAGCCCCGACCCATCAGGGCCGGGGCGCGCCGCAAAATCTTGCGCCGCCCACCCGCAAGCGGTCGGGCGGCGCATTCGTGATAACTTTCTGAATCGTCGCTGCTATCAGCAATGTTCTGAACGCATTGCTAAGGGCCGCATCCGTGGGTGATCTTCATATTACTGTTGCACAAGCCGCAGCGGACACATCCAGCGTTTGGAAAGACTATGGCGTGCCATTCGCGACGGCGATCCTGGGTGCCTTGCTGGCCTATTTCCCATCAAGGCTGCTCGCGGGTCGGGCATCGAAAGAACTGATCGTCCGCGACGAGAAAGCGCGTCATGAGGCGGAAGTTGTCGCTGCGCGCAAGGTGTTCATCAAGCTCACCGTGCTGGTGAATGCCATCCTCGATTATCACAACCAGATCGAGGCGATGGTTCTCAAGGCCGAACAGGATGGCAATGGGCAGATGACGATCGCGCAGCGGCTATCGGCCTTTGTCGGTGTCGACCGCGAACCTTCGGTGTCGTTCACGGCGGAGGAACTCGAGGTGTTCATCGCCGCCAAGCGGGTCGATTATGTTGACGATCTGGTGCTCTTGTCGCGGCGGCATGGGGCGATGCTGTCCAACCTTGCCGCTTTTGGCCGTATGAAAACGGACCTGCACTACGAACTGGCCAAGCATGGTCATACGACGCGAGACGACGACCTAGTATCGACGACAGCGGGGCGGATGCCAGCGCCGCTCGCAAATTACTTTCGCACGCAGTCGGATGAGCTGAACCTTTACGCGATGGCGATGCGCCAGATGATTACCGTCTTCGCGGACTTCGCGCGCGACGTGGCCAAGGACTACGGGCCTATCACCCGTGCGTATCTGGGCGACGATGCGATGCTGGATCTCAGCGATGAGCCGGCGGCGCCTACTCAGGATCAGTAAGGCATTCAGGGCGCGACCCTGCCGGGCACGGCTCTATCGGCGCGAGCGCCGACCAAGCCACCGTGCCGGCGTCTCGGCCCATGCGGGTGACGATCCTCGCGTGAGGGGGTGTGCCACATGGCACACCCTTATAGTCGCGCCGCAGCGCGACCCCTGGCCCGATAGGCGCTCTCGGCCCTCCCCCGGAGGCCCGCACGCTTGGGGGAACACCAAGGGCTGCTGCCCTTTCGTTCCCGAAGGAAAATCGACAGCCCCGTGTGGTCCGCCAAGCGCGGCACCCGACGCCCCGATGGGCGTCGGCCGCGCTAGGGCGGCCTGCCCGCGCCAGGCCATCGATTTTCCTCCTCCCTCCCCATCCCGCTCCTCGCCGGAGAGGCAGAGCCGCATGCCGCAGAGCAAGCGGCTTTCAGCCCCGAAGGAAGGAGAAGAAGGACAATGGCTTACACACGATACAAGGGCGATCCCTACTGGAAGCGGGCCAAGGTAGACGGGACCAGCGCGGACGGCAGCCCCTACCGCAAGGGCGAGCGCGTGTTCTTCTATCCGCGCACCGGGGCGACCTACGCAGGCGATGCCGCCGCGCGCGCATCCGCCGAATTTGACGAACTCGCAGCCCTCGAAGGCTGACCTCCCCCATCATCGACACCACAGATCAGGAGCAACCATCATGGCTATCATCACCGCCAAGCTGTCGCAGCTTCGTCTCTCCCCACTCAACCAGCGCCGCGTCAAGCCATCGGCTATCGAGTCCATGGCCGATGACATTCAGGCGCACGGCCTGTTGCAGAACCTTGTCGCCTATGAGGAAGACGGACTGTTGTGGGTGTTCGCAGGCGGGCGGCGTTATCGCGGCCTCAAGGAACTGGTGAAGCGCAAGAAGGTCAGGAACAGCGATCTTTTTCCCGTCGAGGTGCGCAGCAAGGAAGAGGCTATCGAACTGTCGCTGGCAGAGAATTTCCAGCGGGAGGACATGCACCCTGCCGACAGCATCCGCGCCTTCGCAGCCCTGCGCGATACCGGCATGGACGCCGAGGAAATCGCGGCCCGGTTCGGTCAGGCCGTCAGCTTCGTCTATAAGATGCTGCGCCTTTCCGCGCTCGCCCCGGCACTGATCGACCTGATCGCCAAGGACCAGTTGACCCTTGAAGCGGCCCGCGCGTTGACCCTCACCGACGATCACGACTTCCAAGTGAAGGTGTGCAAGGCAGCGAACGGTCAGGCCCATACCATCCGCCGGATGCTCACTACCGAAAAGGTCGATACAACCAGCGGCATATTCCTGTTCGTCGGACGCGAAGCCTATGAGGCGAAGGGCGGCACGATCACCGTGGACCTGTTCAGCCAAGGGGTTGAGGGCTTTGCCGACAGCCCCGAACTGGTGCAGGAAATGGCAGAGGAAATGCTGGAGGCCATCGCAGCCGACTATCGCAGCATCGGGTGGCATGAAGTGCGCGCCGAAATCGAGCGGCCCTACGACCTCTATATGAAGGGCAGCATGTACCCCGCAACGCGCGAGCCGACCGAGGCCGAAGCGGAACGCATGGCCGTTCTTGCCGCCGAGATCGAGGCGATTGCCGACGATGAAGGCGAAGACAGCGAGCGGATCGAACCGCTGGTGGACGAGCAAGAAGCGATCATGGAGGGGCAGCGCGCCTTTACGGCCGAACAGGTGTCGGTGGGCGGCGTGGCGCTTTGGATTTCGCGAGACGGTACGCTGGGCAAGAGCGTCTATCGCGCCAAGGCCGAACCCAAGCCCAAGACGAGCCATGATGGACCGACCCCGCTCTATAGCAATGCCCTGTTCGCCGATCTCTCGCGTATCAAGACGCGGATCGTGCAGGAGGCGGTCGCATCCGACCCGGCGCTGGCGCTCGACATCATGCTGGATAGCCTTGCAGGCCAGTTGCTCCATGGCGCGCACAGCTACCAGATGGCCATCGAGGTGCAGGCCAAGACTATCGGGACGGAGGTTGCTGACGAGTTGATGGCGACCAGCGACGTGCAGGCCGTCGAAGAAGTGATGGCAACCCGCTTCGCTTCCATCCCCGAAGAAGGTCGGTTCGAGGCGATCCGGGCCATGACGGGCGACGACAAGATGACGCTACTGGCGGGCCTTGTTGCCATGACCGTGGACGGCACTGTGTTTTCGGGTGGCTCCCCCGGCCAGCGCCATCACCAGTTCGAGCAGATCGCCCGTGCGAGCGGGGTGGACATCGCAGCGCGGTGGAAGGCTCCCATTGCCCTGTTCGACAAGATGCGCCGTGCCGCGTTGATTGAAGTGCTGCGCGAAGAAGTGGGCGCGCCGAGCGCGGAAAACTGCGCCACCATCAAGAAAAAGACCGACCTTGCCGTCAATGTATCGGAGCGTTTGCCCGCTGGCTGGCTTCCCGCGCCCATGAAGATCGGTGCCTTCGATCAGCGCGCTGGCGGCATGGATCAGGACAGCGACAGGATCGACGAAGAGGATATGGCCGAAAACGAAAATGCCTGATTGCATGGGGGGCTGGTGCGAACCGGCCCCCTTCTCTCCATGCCGAGATCCAGTGCGGTGCGGCCCGTCGCCCCGGCGCGCCCACCATGCCACGGCATGACGGGCGCGCTCGCTGTTCCTGGCGGAACCGCACGGCGCCGCGCGACCAAGGCCGCGCGGCGCCGGGGCAACTCTGGAATCCAGAAGGTGCGGGCTATTTCACAGCAGCCGTTGCCACCAGCCTACGTCGTGCCACTTTCCGAACTTGCTACCCACTTCATGATAGATACCAAGAGGTGTGAAACCCATGCTTTCATGCAGAGCGATGCTGCCTTGATTGGGCAGGGCAATGCCGGCGAACGCCGCGTGAAAGCCGCGCTCGGCAAGGGCAGGCAGCAGCTTGCCATATAGCGCGCGACCCACACCGCTCCGTCTTGCCCCCTCGGCAATGTAGATCGTCACATCGACGGATGTGCGATAGGCCGCGCGAGTGCGGTGCTGGCTGGCATAGGCATAGCCAGCCACCTGGCCATCCAGCTCTGCCACCAGATACGGATAATCCTGCATGGTGACCTCTATCCGCGCCGCCATCTCGGCCACGCTGGGCGGCGTTTCCTCGAAGGAAATGGCGGTATGCTCGACCACGGGCGCATAGATCGCCTGTATGGCGGGCGCGTCGGCCGTCGTTGCGGCGCGGATAAGAGCCAGTCCCTTCATGCGGGCGACCATGACGAGGCAGAAAGCATGGCCTCATTCTGGCGAGCGATTTTCCAGTGCGTCAATATCAGTTTCTTCCCACCGCCCAGGCAATGCCGACAATCCAGACCGCCGCGGGCGCAACCCTGAAAATGGCCCACAACAAAACCGGCTTCATGAAGCATCGGGCGGCCAAGCCGATGGTGAGCAACGCGACGAAGGGAGCGGGGATCTCGACAGAGACGATGGCGAGGTCGCCACACTCGTCGAGCGACGTAGGAGGCCTCGGTGATGAAAGGCAGCATCGCCGCGAAGGGGAGGCAGAAAGCCAAGACCAGCACGCGTGCCGTTCCGAAGGCTATGGCGAGCATCTGGATGGCTTCCCGCCATGATGTTCGCCCTCCCCCCATCGCCGTGGAGCACTATCTGCCGGAGATCGCGATAGCGGAGTGATCGGTGGCGGGATCGACAGGCACCCCGAGCTGCTTGCGCTCGGAGTAGCGATCGACGAGCTGAACCGCGTGCGGGCGCATCAGGATGGTGAAGCGCACCAGCTCCTCCATCACATCGACGATGCGGTCGTAATAGCTCGAAGGCTTCATGCGGCCTGCTTCGTCAAACTCCTTATAGGCCATCGCCACGGATGACTGGTTGGGAATGGTGAACATTCGCATCCAGCGGCCGAGCAGGCGAAGCGTGTTCACGGCGTTGAACGACTGTGAGCCGCCAGATACCTGCATGACCGCAAGCGTGCGTCCCTGCGTTGGGCGCATTCCCTTCATTTCCAGCGGCAGATGATCGATCTGCGCCTTCATGATGCCGGTGATCTGACCGTGCCGCTCCGGGCTGCACCACACCTGGCCCTCGGACCACAGCGCCAGTTCGCGCAGTTCGTGAACGGCGGGATGATCGTCACCCGCTATCTGGTCGGGCAGCGGCAGCGTCGATGGATCGAAAATGCGGGTTTCCGCGCCAAACAGGCGCAGAAGCCGCGCGGATTCCTCGACCGCGAGACGGGAGAAAGACCGTTCGCGAAGGCTGCCATAGAGCAGCAGAATGCGCGGGGCAGGATCGAGTGCGCCCAGTCCTACCGCTGGCCGGTGGTGGATAAAGGCCGGATCAAGCGCGGGCAGCGTGTCGGGATCGGGAAGGTCGCGGATAGGCATCAGGCAATTCCAATACGCAGCGCGAGCGCCGCAAGGGTAATGAGGAGGATGGGCACAGTGAGCGTCGCGCCCACGCGGAAGTAATATCCCCATCCGATCTTGATGTTTTTTTGGCCCAGGACATGGAGCCACAACAGGGTGGCGAGCGAACCGATGGGTGTGATCTTGGGGCCAAGATCGCAGCCGATCACATTGGCGTAGATCATCGCTTCCTTCACCGCCCCGGTGGCGTGCGTGGCGTCGATCGACAGCGCGCCCACCAGTACCGTCGGCATGTTGTTCATGACGGATGACAGGACGGCAGCGATTACGCCGGTCCCCAGCGCGGCACCCCATACCCCGCCTTGCGCGGTGCGATCGAGCAGCGCGGCCAGGTGGTCGGTCAGTCCTGCATTTCGCAGGCCATAGACCACGAGGTACATGCCAAGCGAGAAGATGACGACCTGCCACGGCGCGCCGCGCAGCACCTTGCGGGTTTCGATCACATGCCCCCTCGCCGCGATTGCGAGCAGCAGGATTGCGCCGGCAGCGGCAACCGCGCTGACTGGCACGCCCAGCGGATCAAGCAGGAAGAAGCCGACGAGAAGAAGCACGAGGACGACCCAACCTGCACGGAAGGTCGCAGCGTCCCGGATCGCCGCCCGCGGCGCCCGTAGCGCGGCGACATCATAGTTTGCCGGTATGTCACGACGGAAGAACAGCATCAGCGCGCCGAGCGTGGCGGCGATCGCTGCCAGATTCACCGGCACCATCACGCTCGCATATTCGCCGAAGCCGAGCTTGAAGAAGTCGGCCGACACGATGTTGACGAGGTTCGAGACGACAAGCGGCAGACTGGCGGTGTCCGCGATGAAGCCTGCGGCCATCACGAACGCCAGCGTCGCCTTGTCGCCATAGCCCAACGCGCGCAGCATCGCGATAACAATAGGGGTCAGGATCAAGGCGGCGCCATCATTGGCGAACAGGGACGATACCGCCGCGCCGAGCAGCACGACCAGGGCGAACAGGACGCGGCCATTGCCTTTGCCCCAGCGCGCGACATGGAGCGCTGCCCATTCGAAGAACCCGGCTTCATCCAGCAGCAGGCTGATGACGATGATCGCGACGAAGGCGCCCGTCGCGTTCCAGACAATGCCCCAGACCACGGGCACGTCGGAAAGCGATACAACGCCGGCGAGCAGCGCCACGACCGCCCCGCCCATGGCGCTCCACCCAATGCCGAGGCCCTTGGGTTGCCAGATGACGATCGCGATCGTCGCGATGAAGATCAGAATTGCTGGCAGCATTAGGCGATACGCTGGCCCAAGGCGTCCACGACCTGTTCGCCATCTTCTTTCGCGAATGCGCCGAGCTGGCCTGTCGGCAACAGATCAAGAACCGCTTCGGAAGGACGGCAGAGTTTTACACCGAGCGGTGACACAACGAGGGGGCGGTTGATGAGGATCGGATGCGCCATCATCGCGTCCACCAGCGCGTCGTTCGACAGCGACGTGTCGCTCAGGCCCAGCTCCGCATAGGGGGTGCCCTTCTCGCGCAAGAGATCGCGCGGGGCCATTCCGGCGCGGTCGATAAGTTCGACCAGCAAAGCGCGTGTGGGCGGCGTCTTGAGATATTCGATCACGTGCGGTTCGACACCCGCATTGCGGATCATGGCGAGCGCGTTGCGCGACGTGCCGCATTCGGGATTGTGATAGATGATGATGTCGGTGGTCACTTGACGGCTCCCGCTTTGGCGCTGGCCCCTTCGGCCTGCCCGATTTCCTTGAGTTTGCTACGCATCGCCATTTCGTCGAGGCTGGAGATCGGCAGGGCGAGGAACAGCGAAATCCGGTTCTGAAGGAAGCGCAGTGCCTGTAGGAATGCCTCGCGCTGGCCTTCGCCCTCTACGGCTGCCGGGTCTTCGATGCCCCAATGCGCCGTGAGCGGATGCCCGATCCAGACCGGGCAAGTTTCACCGGCGGCGTTGTCGCATACGGTAAAGATGAAATCGAATTTAGGGGCGTCCGGCGCGGAAAATTCGTCCCAGCTCTTCGACCGCATCCCCGCAGTGTCGAAGCCGAGGCCGGTCAGCACGGACAGCGCCATCGGATGCACATCGCCCTTGGGCTGGCTCCCGGCGCTGTAGGCCCGGAAACGCCCTTCGCCGAGCTTGTTCATGAGGGCTTCGCCCAGGATCGAGCGGGCGCTGTTCCCGGTACACAGGAACAGCACATTGTAGACCTTATCAGTCACGGTAAATCCTTCAGCAGCAGGTGAGTTCGGCAACCAGCGGTTCGCAAAGCTCGGCGCGGCCCTGGCAGCAGTCCTTCGCCAGAAACAGCATGAGATCCTTCAGCGCCTTTATGTTCGCGCGCTGGATTTGTTGGCGCCCGCGTTTCTCAGGCAGGACCAGACCGGCTTTCACAAGCACAGCGAGATGCGTCGAAAACGTGCTTTGTGTCAGCCCCGACGCTTCCACGAGCTGGCCCGTCGATAGCCCGTCAGGTTCATGTCGAACGAGCAGACGAAAGGCGTCGAGACGAGTGGGGTGCCCCAGGGCCGCCAATATCGCGAGAGAAGAGTCGGTTTCCATTAAACGCAAATAACCGATGGGTTTTAACCGGTCAACATCTATCGAAAATTGCCGATGGATTCCTGTGCCTGCAAGGGCGAGATACGTTTAGAGTTGCTCGCCGCGCGCCCTGTTTTGCAGCATGGTTGAACCATGAAGGATACTGAAACACCGCAATGGGAGGGCCGGAAGCGCCACTTCACCGATCCGTATCGCGGGCGGTTGCCGGAACTGGAGCGCTGCATGATCCGGCACCGCGCTTTGGAAATGATCCTTGTCATCTATCACGCAGAGGAATTGAAGCGCAGCGTCGTCGAAACCGTTGATACGCAAAAGCGCTGGAAGCTCTCGCGCAGCGATGACGAGGCAACCGAACCCGCGCCGGAAGTGCCCGAGCGCAAGAGAGTCCAGCGGGCCTTCGACTGGCTGGTCAAGGAAGGCGTGCTGACAGCCGATGAGCGCCGCGAAATGGTTAAACTCATTGGCCGGCGAAACAGCATCGCTCACCATCTCGATCAGGTGACGGCCGATCTCAATCCAGATTCCTGGGTCCGCGATCATCTCGCCTTCATGCCGGATCGGCAGCAATACGACTATGAGGCGCTGGACCGCCTCAAGGCCATGCGGCGGCTGCTGGAGCAGCGGAAGATCGCGAAGCATTATGTTGGCGTGATAAGTATGCGCAGCCTGTTTTTCGAGGCTACCGAGCGGGTGTTGCGCGACGATCTGAAGCGCCTCGACCGCCGTATCCGCAAACTCGTTCACAAGCGGATCGATGCGATTGCAGCGGTCAATTCCGAACTATCGCTTGAAGGCAGCGAGCTGGTCGGCATTTTCGACCCGCGTTGGCCAGACAACCGCCACCATAGCGGCTGCCTGACCCCGCGCGGCGTCGAAATCTGTTACCGGCTGTTCGATATGGGCAAGTCGGCGATGGCCGTGGCCCATATCATGGAGTTTTCGCTGGTCGCTGCACGCGCCCGCGAGAAGCAATGGCGCGAGCTGGGCGGCAACAACCGGGTGGTCAAAAATCTTCAGGACATCCCGTTGGTGAGGAAGCGCCTGCGCTACGAGGATATGCGCTAGACGACACGCCCTATCTGCGTGTCGCGGGGGAACGCCAAGGGCGCTGCCCTTTCGTCCCCGAACGACAATCGGCCGCCCGTGTAATCCGCCAAGCGCGGCATCCGAAGCCCTGCGGGTTTTTCGGCCGCGCTATGACGGCTCGCCCGCGCCAGCGGCAGATTCTCGCCCTCCCTCCCCATCCTGTTCCTCGCCGGAACGGCAGGGTTGCCCGGCCCGTGGCCTTGCAGCCCATGCCAGATGAAAGGAACCAGTGATGCAGACCCCCGAGCAAACCGATGCCATCCGCCGCTTGAACGATGCGGCGCGCGCTATTCCCGGCGTTACGTCCATCGCCAATGTCACGATGGGGTTTCAGGCTCTCCCCGATCCCGACCGTTCCGCCGCATTGGCGTTGATCGCGCGGTTCTCGAAATTCGACGACAACAATGACCCTTATGGTGAGCATGATTTCGGGGCGGTTTTTCGCCTCGCATCGGGTGACTGGACGCAGGACCGGCCCGAGGATGACGAGGCTGTTGCGGTGACGGTATTTTGGAAGATCGACTATTATGAGCCAAATCTGGACTTCGGCAGTGATGCACCGTGGGACGCGCAACGCACCAAGCGCGTTCTGACGATCATGTTATCGAATGAATACTGAAACTTATCCGTCCAGATCGGCAGCCGGGGGGCTGACATATCTTCCCGGCTGCGCAACCGCTCGACCAAGTGATTTGTTGAGGAATCACGATAGGCAGAGTAGGGTTAACGGGGAAAAGGATGAACGGGATGGCGCAGATCAACCTTGAGGTATTTCGCGAGCGTGTTCGAGGCATGGACTTCGAGCGCGGCACGCCCGAGCAGGTCGCATTGTGGCGAGAGGACGTTGCCGATGCGCGCGCCAATCTGGTCATCGAGGACATGACGCCCACCGATGGCGACGATGCGATGTTCGCCGTAATGCTCGACGAGGGCGTCCCGCCCTCGCTGATGGCCTCGATCATTCTCGGCCTCTACAAGCCGGGAATGCACTCTGTTGCAGGCTGACATTGGCCGACGACCCTTACACCTATCCCGGCACCGACATATTGCGGAACCGGCTTGGACTTACCGACGATGCCACGCTCAATGAAGCCGAGCGTCGGTTGACGATGGCGCGCGGCGCACAGGTCGCTCGCCAGACGTTCCCCGGTTCGGCCGATGGCTATCGAACGCTACACAAGCATCTGTTTCAGGACCTGTATGATTGGGCAGGCGAGGATCGCAGCGTCATCATCGCGAAGGGCGGATCGAGCTTCGCCGCCCCCCTCTATATCGCCCGCGAACTCGAAAAGCTGTTCGCCGACATGGCGGCGAAGAATGGCTTCCGCGGCATCGCACGTGACGAGTTTTTCGACCGCCTTGGCAACCACATCAACGAACTCAACGCCATTCACCCTTTCCGCGAAGGCAATGGACGCACCATGCGCCACCATGCCGCCCATATCGCGCGCGAGGCAGGCCATCCCATTCGCATCGCCTCGATCGATAAGACACTCTGGATGGATGCGTCGCGACATGGCTTCCTGACGGGCGATCATCGCGCGATGGCATCCGTGCTCGCTGCTGCTGCGGTTCAGCGTGACGCTGCGCCGGAAGCGCGCATCGGCGCGCATGGGATCGCCTTGCTCCCCCAGCGCGCGCCTCCGACAGCCCAGCGTTACCGCATCACCTTGAACAAGGTGCGCGAGGAACTGGAACGGTATCTTCCGCCCGCTCGCCAGCAGGCTGGTGAGCGTCTGAGGGCGCTGATCGGGCAGGATGCGCCGTCAGAGAAGATTGCCGCCGCGCGCACCGAATTGGCCTATGTCCGACATGCCAAGGGGCCGGTCTATCAATCGCATCTCCTGACCTATCTAGGGGTGCGACAGGTCGATGCGGTGATTTCCGCCGAGCAAACGCCGCTGGAGCGCGTGCGAGAGATCGGGGCGGCCTTGGGTGTGCAGATCAATGCCCAGCAGCCGGTACAGCTTCAGCGTGCGGTTCGCGCGCTGGAGCGACCGATCCTGCCCCCTGGCCACGCGCCCGGGCAGGAACGACTTGCCGCCGCGTTCCTGAAGAACTCGCCCGAAAGCAATATCGCCGACAGCCGGTTGGCAGCGGCACAGGGCATTGTCGATGCGGCCATGCAGACTGCCCGCGAGCGCGGAGAAAGCGCACGTATGGTCGTTTCCATCGGGGAATCCACCCGCCAACTCGTAGCCGACCGCATCAGAACGGGCAGCGCACTGGACACGCGGCTTGGCGAAGCACCCTCGCCAGCCCCACCCAGCAAGGATCGCAGCCGCTGAATTGTGCTATTCCGTCAGGGGCGCATTTCACTACGCCTTCAGTTGCTCAACCTGTTCATATGCGTGCCCTGTTGAGGCGGAGGGCATTGCTCACCACGCTGACCGATGACAGCGCCATCGCTGCCGCAGCGATGATGGGCGACAAAAGTATCCCGAAGAACGGATAGAGCAATCCGGCAGCGATCGGAACGCCAGCAGCGTTGTACACGAAGGCGAAGAAGAGGTTCTGGCGGATGTTGGCCATCGTTGCCTCGCTGAGGCGCCGGGCCCGCACGATGCCGGTGAGATCGCCTTTCAGCAGGGTCACACCCGCACTCTCGATGGCGACATCGGTGCCCGACCCCATCGCGATGCCTACATCCGCCGCCGCGAGCGCCGGGGCATCGTTGACCCCATCGCCCGCCATCGCGACAATCCTTCCTTCGCGCTTCAGCCGCTCGACAACCTCACTTTTCTGGTCCGGGAACACTTCGGCTTCAACCTTCTCGATACCGAGATTGCGTGCCACAGCCTCAGCGGTGGTGCGATTGTCGCCAGTCAGCATGACGACCGCGATACCCTCGGCCCTAAGCAATGTCAGGGCTTCGGCAGTGGTCGCCTTTACCGGATCGGCGATCCCAAAGGCGCCCGCCACCTCGCCATCGATGGCCATGAAGATTCCTGTGGCGCCATCGCTGCGAAGTGTCTCGGCCTCATCCATCAGTGGTGCGACATCGACGCCTTCACCTTTAAGGAAGCGTGCATTCCCAAGCAGGATGCGCTTGCCTTCGACTATACCCTGCGCGCCCTTGCCCGTCGGCGAGACGAAGTCCGATACTGCCGGAATTCTCACATCCTGCGCTTCGGCCGACGCAACGATTGCTCGCGCGAGCGGATGTTCGGACGCCTGTTCGACCGCCGCCGCGAGACGCAGCAGTTCGTTCGGATCATGGTTCGCGGCCGGCACGATCCGGGTCACAGACGGTTTTCCTTCGGTAAGAGTCCCGGTTTTGTCGATCACCAGCGTATCGACTTTCTCGAGCCGTTCGAGCGCCTCGGCGTTCTTGATCAGCACACCAAGCCCGGCGCCGCGGCCCACGCCCACCATGATCGACATCGGCGTTGCCAATCCGAGAGCACAGGGACAGGCGATGATCAGCACGGCGACGGCGGCGATGAGGCCATGCGCCAAGCGCGGCTCCGGCCCCCAGACCCCCCAGATGGCGAACGCCAATACCGAGATAGCCAGAACTGTAGGAACGAACCAGCCTGCGACCTGATCGGCCAAGCGCTGAATCGGGGCCCGCGATCGCTGGGCGTCCGCCACCATCTGCACAATTCGCGCGAGCATGGTGTCGCGCCCGACATTCTCGGCCTCGATGACGAGCGCACCGCTCTGATTGAGCGTACCCCCGATGACCTTGTCGCCCAGGGCTTTGGTCACGGGCATCGATTCCCCGGTCACCATCGACTCATCAAGCGACGATCTCCCATCGCACACCGTGCCATCGACCGGGACTTTCTCACCCGGTCTCACGCGCAGGCGATCGCCGACGGCGACCAGATCGAGCGGGACTTCCTCCTCGCTGCCGTCCTGCGCGATCCGCCGCGC
Source organism: Sphingobium naphthae (assembly GCF_020782235.1). Lineage (GTDB taxonomy): Bacteria > Pseudomonadota > Alphaproteobacteria > Sphingomonadales > Sphingomonadaceae > Sphingobium > Sphingobium naphthae. The sequence continues at coordinate 13,945 of NZ_JAJGNO010000018.1, read as the reverse complement.
CATCTTGGGTGCGAGGTTGAGCAGCGCCTTGATCGCGCCCGACGTTCGCTCCCGCGCGCGCAGCTCGAGAACCTGTCCGAGCAGAACCAGCACCGTGATAACGGCCGCTGCCTCGAAATAAACTGCGACGGTCCCGCCCATTCCGCGGAATGCGGAGGGAAAGATGCCGGGCGCTGCCGTCGCGACAATGCTGTAGGCCCAAGCTACCCCAGTGCCCATGGCGATCAGCGTGAACATGTTGAGATTGCGCGTACGGAGCGAGGCCCAGCCACGCGTAAAGAACGGCCAGCCCGCCCACAGCACCACTGGCGTCGCCAAGGCGAACTGAACCCAGGCCGAAGCGACCGCCGGCACGGCCCGATGGATGGCCGGCACCAAGTGTCCCCCCATCTCAAGAAAAAAGACCGGGATGGTTAGCGCAAGCGCGATCCAGAACCGGCGAGTCATGTCGATGAGCTCTGCGCTCGGACCAGCATCCATCGTGATTGTTTCCGGTTCCAGCGCCATGCCGCAGATGGGACAGGGACCCGGATGATCCTGCCGAATCTCGGGATGCATGGGGCAGGTCCAAACCACTCCCTCTGGCAAGATCTCCGGCAAGGTCGCCTTCAGTTTGAGATAGCGCTCGGGATCGGCCACGAATTTGGATCGGCAACTGGCGCTACAGAAATGATAACTGTGCCCGGCATGGATGGCGTGATGAGATGGTACCGCGGGATCTACAGTCATCCCGCAAACCGGATCGATTACCGTTATGGCACCCTGGTCCTTGCCGCCTGCGCAGCAGCTATGGGCGTGAGCATGGCTAGCGGATTTGGACTCGGGCAAAGTACGTCTCCTTGTTGACGTTTCCCTATCTGGGGATCTGCGATCATATCGGGGGCAAGCGCTCTGCTGAACTCTTTACCTCTTCAGCATTGCCTACCTCGATAAGCGATTGTGAATTGCGGTTGCCGCCTTGGCTGCTTGGCCGGCGGCTACGGCGATTTGATCCAGTCCTTCGACAATGTCTCCCGCCGCAAAAAGACGATCAATCGTCGTTTGCTGATGTTCATCGACGATGATGCAACCTGATGCGCTCAACTCCGCACCTGCCATGCGCGCCAACTCCGACCGGGGAGAAGTTCCAAGTGCGACATAAAGGGTGTCGAAGCTGAGCAGTGGGCCATCGGCCAGGCTCACGAGGATAGAGTCATCGCAAACCGCTAGGGTTTGAATGGGCGCGCGTTGGACCACGATCCCGCTTCGGGCCAAATCCCCCTCATCGCTTCGTGAAAGCTGCGAAACGTCTTGGGTAAGGAGCGTCACGGTATCGCTATACCGACGAATGAAGCGTGCCTCGGCCGCGCCATGGTCCGAACAGCCCAGGACGGCTACGTTCTTTCCGCGAACTTCAAACCCGTCACAGACTGGGCAATAGCGAATAAGGCCGCGCGCAACAGCGCGATCGTGGACCTCCTGCGCATACCTTGGTTTGTGGTTTGTCACGCCCTGAGCGAGCAATAGCGTTCGCGCCTCGACGGACTGCGGTCCCATATTTACGACGAAGCCTGTCTCGGTTGACGCGATACCCTGAACGACGCCACTCACCAATTCCGCGCCATAGCGAGCGGCATGTCGATGCATGCGCAAAAGCAGCTCCTCACCGGAGATTCCTTCTGGGAATCCGAGAAGATTGTGCGTCGTCGGAATATGGGCGGCACGGCCGCCCCCGGCGTCCACGAGCAGCGTGCGACGAAGAAACCGGCCCAAATAGGTCGCTGCCGTCAAACCTGCGGGACCTCCGCCGATGATAACGCAGTCGTACATGCGCACCTTTCGCTGACGTCTATCCTCACTCCTATTACGCGGCAGAGCGCGTCTGCCCTCAATGGCCCCTGCTATTTCTCGAAAAAATGCAGGGCGGCGCGAGGGGTGGGCGGCGGCGATGCGTAAGTCAGATGTAGGTTATCGGAAGAGACGGACATTGAGGTGCCCACGGGTCGCAGCGTGGGACGGGGCGGGCGGCATTGGAGAAGAGGGAACGGAAACATGATCCCACTTCGCTCCGCCCGCCCCGCAACAGTCCCGTATCGCGCAACAACCCCACCGGTGCGGGAGGAACAATGGACAGTCCCTTTTCCGTCTCAATGGGGCGTGCGCTTTGGGTCATGGCGATGGTGGCCGGGCCACCTCTGCTCATCATGGGGCTCGTCGGGCTGGACATTTCGATCATCCAGGCCGCGACGTCGGTTAACGAACAAACCGTCAGCTTTGTCCCCAAATTGCTTGCTCTGTTATTTGTCCTAGCGGTTTTCGGCGCTGCGATGGGAGGATTACTCATCGATTATACGCGCGATCTTCTCATTCACATCCCCGACGACATCCAATGAACCGAAGGCGCGCGGCACTCATTTTATACTTGATGCCGATCAGGAATCTGGCTTGCAATCAGGCGGGATGCTAGCTTTGCTAATCGACGCAGTGAGGCACAATGGGGGGCGGTTTGGCGGATTTTGAATTGCTGGCGCGGCAACTGATCCAGCGATGGAAGGAAGACCCGAACGCAACCTATCAGAGCTGGTTCCTCTGGGACGAGCGCATCAAGAATTTCCGCTCCATCCGCCGCGGTCTGACCCAGGTCGTGGCCGAAATCGAGGCGGGGCGATTTGGCGTCGCGTATCGTGGATCGTCGCTCGAAACCGTGGTGCATTCGGTTGCGGAGCAGCGGCAGATCTTCAAGGGCGCGGATCATGCCTTCCTGTGGAAGCCCAAGCTGCGCATACCCGACATCTATGAGAATCCGGCGCATCAGCGCGCCTTTGGGCGACTGCTGGATCATTGCGCCTGCTGCGATACCGCTGAAGAGATCATCGCGGGCATCCACGCGATCGATCGCCTGAACATCAAGGGGTTGGGGCCAGCGGTCGCCAATCTGCTTTATTTCCTGCATCCCACGCTCGTTCCGCCGTTCAACACGGCGATCGTCAATGGCTACAACAAGCTGACGGGCGGGAAGGTCAAACTCGGCAGTTGGCAGCATTTTCTTGCCATGCGCTCCGGCATCCTCGACCTCAACGAGCAGTTCCGCGATTTGCTGTCGAACGATCTTGGGGCGATTGGCGGGCTATTGTTCGACATCGGCTCGGGGCGTTATCCGGCCCCGCCGCGTGATGAGGAAGACCAAGCTATCGGCACCTGGGCGATGCGGCTCGAACAGGCTCGGGCCGAGGCGCAAAGTCTAAATAAAGTCGTCGAAAAGCAAGGTGAAAGCGATCGAACGCATTCGGAGATTCAGGCTTGGCTTCGCGATATAGGGCGCGCGTTGGGCTATGATGTCTGGATTGCCGCTAATGATCGGGGACGTCTTTATGACGGGGTGCGCTTAGGGGAGGGGTGCCTTGAAAGCCTGCCGGCGTCGATTGCCACGTCGACCGGCGGCGACGCCATTCGCCTGATCGACGTGCTGTGGTTTGACCGGGACAGCGATCGGGTCGCAGCCGCATTCGAGGTGGAGCACTCGACCTCGATTTATTCTGGCATCGTTCGCATGCTCGACCTGGCGCTGAGCGGGAGCGAACTGCATGCCGCCGCCGGGCTGTTTCTGGTCGCCCCTGACGCCCGCGAGGGCGACGTGCGGGCGCAACTGGCGCGGCCCGCCTTTAGCCGCATCGCCGATCTTGAGATCGCCTATCTCCCCTATGGCGAGCTGGAACGGCACAAGGACGCAATTTCCCGGTTCGGGTCGGGCTTGAAAGCGATCAAGGCCATAGCCCGCACGTTACCCTGAAAATCGCTCCCTCACATTCCCGACGCTGGAGGCGCCAGCAGTCCGAGCCAGGCGACCAGTGCGAGGATCGCGATGGCACAGCCGCTTTCGATCAGGAGGCTTCGCCGCAGCGACCGGACGGCAGAGGAGCCATCACCTTCTTCCAACGCGGTTGCGAGCGCCGGCGTCAGGAAGAAGCGATTGGCCGCCGCCAGCAACAGCATCGCGCCGAAAAGCAGCAATTTCCCCAAGAGCAGTGCACCATAGAGGCTCGTAAAGAGCATCCCCAGTTTTGATGGACCGATCAATACCCAACTGTTCACTAGGCCCGAGAGGATGAGCAGGCAGACCACGATCGAGCCGACCCTGGCAAAGCCGTCCAAGGCCCGGTGCGAAAGGTGGATATGATCCTTGGCCATGCGGGCCGCCGGGCGAAAAATGAGAAGGCACAAGGCACACAGCGCCCCGATCCATATCCCGGCAGCTAGAAGATGGATGATGTCAGCGCCCAGGTGAACCCAACCAAGCGTGCCTTCATCCGCCGCCCCGTGACCCGTCCATGCCAGCGTCGCGAGGGCAACACCGGCTGTGATCGAAAGCGCTGTCAAAGCAAATTTCGGCCGTCGCCATCCCACGATCGAAAAATAGAGCATCAACAAGAGCGCGGCTATACGCACCTGCCACACGGTGCCGGTGGTCGTTCCCGAGATCACCATGTTAACCGTCGCCCGATCAATCTCGCCGATCGGGACGCCTCCCATAGATGCCGCCAGCACCATCATGCCCAAAATCGACAATCCAATGCCGATCAGGGCGATGGTGGCGAGGATGGGACGGAAGCGCAGGACCGAGCCGGATTTCCGCTCGGCCCCGCGCAACGTATAGAGCCCGAACATCGGCAGCCCAAAGAGAAGCATGAGGTCAAGATAAAGACCCAGCCTGACGGCAATCGCCACCATGTCCGGCATGGGCGTTACTTGACCTTGAAGGTGTAGCTGCCCTGGATGCGATGCGTGTCGGCGGACACGACATGATAATCCACTTTGTAAGTGCCGGCCGACAGCGGCTTTGCGAAGGTCGCAGCGAGGGTCTTGCCGTCGGGAGCAAGGGTGGCCTTGACGCCGTTGATCTTCATCGGCCCCATCTTCATGCCCGGCATCTCCGTCATGGTGAGGTCGATGCCAGAAAATTGTGCAACGAGCGCTTCGGTAAAGACGAGCTGGATCTTTGTCGGGGCTGCCACCATTGCATCGGCTGCGGGCGATGCCGTTGCCAGTTTGGGATGCGCCTGCGCGGCGGTAGCGACAACAGCAGAAGCGGCCAGGGCGACCGCGAAGATTGCTTCTCGAAACATCGATTTCTCCATTGGCGGCGGTACTGCCGACACAGCCAATTACGCATGGCGGCGGGAGACCCCTCATTGATGCAGCCATATTTATTTGAGGCGCGATCCATCCGGCGGCACGTCAGGACGCGTCCATCAATGATTTTTGCATTCCGTGAGGGATGATTACGACCTGTGCGTATGACCAAATGGATGGGCACGAAATCACCTCTCGCCCAAGAGCATTTGCTGGGGAGGACGCAATGACAGATTCCAGGGCAGCAGGATGGAAGCGGCATTTGCCGAGCGGCCGGTTCATTGCTGTAGCGGCGCTTGCAGTCGGCGCGATCGGTGGCGCCATGGTGTATGCGGGAGTCTACAATATCGGCGCCGACGCGCCGCATAGCAAACCCGTCTACTGGATAATCGACCAATTGCGGGAGCGCTCGATCGCTGTCCGGTCGCGCAACATCGTCGTTCCGGCCAATTTGATGGAGGTGAAGCGCCTCCAGAGCGGGGCCGGGCTCTACACGGAGATGTGTAGCGGGTGTCACCTCGCACCGGGCATGGAAAGGAGCGAAATCAGCCAAGGTTTGTATCCCAGCGCGCCAGAACTCTTCCGCAACCAGGAACACTCGGCGAAGGAGCAATTCTGGATCATCAAGCACGGCGTCAAGCTGACCGCCATGCCGGCATGGGGCAAGACGCATAGTGATGAACTGATCTGGGATATGGTCGCCTTTGTCCGGCAATTGCCGAAAATGTCGGCGGCACAGTATCAAGCCGCCATCGCCAGCGCACCCGAAGATCATGACGCGATGATGAAGGACATGCCCGGCATGGCGAAACCGATGCCGTAGAGCGCACGGGTCTGTCGACGCACGAACGGCCCGTGAACAGACACCGATTTCCAGCTTGAGCGGTGAAAGTTAAGATAGGCTGGTCGGAACGTCGAAAGGCGAGATTGAATGATGGGAATTCGTGATGACTACAGACCTTGATGGGCTTTTGAGCCGCCTTCGCACCGACCCCGTTCATCCTGGACTTGCAGGATTGGAGGAGGCTGTCTTCAAACGGCTCGCGGCGCGACCGCAAGTCTCAATAGCCGCGCAACTAAGAGTGGGCATGACCGCGGCCTTTGCTGCGGTGCTGTTGGGTGTCGCCAGCACGGGTTTTACGCCGCCCGCTGAAGCATCCGCCACCTTGTCCCCTTTCGGCCCTTCCAACCCGCTTGCGCCGTCCACCTTGCTTGCAGGTCCGCGGTGAAAGCGCGGCTGGTTCTCTTGGTCGCGCTTGTCGCGTTCGTCGCGGCTATCGCCGGTGTGTGGCTTGGACGCCATTTCCTCCCGCAGCCGGCCCCCGCCGGTGTCGAGCTGCATGACGTTCTGCATAGCAAGCTCGATCTCGATGACCGGCAGAAACGCCAGATCGATCTTCTCGAGAAGCGTTTTGCCGTGCGCCGCCAAGCACTGGAGCTTGAACTGAGAGCTGACAATGCGCGGCTTGCCGATGCAATCGAAGCCGAACATGGTAATGGTCCACGGGTCGCCGCAGCCGTCGATCGGTCGCATCAGGCAATGGGTGAACTGCAAAAGGAAACGCTCAGCCATATCTTCGCCATGCGCCAGATCCTTCGCCCGGATCAGGCCAGAACTTTTGACCAGGCGGTGGTCCATGCGCTCACCGACAATGTGCGGTGAGCCTCGACTTCACGGCGTTTTCGGATGGTGAACTGGCTGCGCTGACCCTGAGTGGACGGCAGGCGGCATTCGCTGAAATCATGAATCGGCATCAGACCTCGATCTTTCGTCTGGTGCGTGGCCTGGTTGGCGACGCTGACGAGGCGCTTGATCTCACCCAGGATTGTTTCGTGTCGGCCTTTGGCCATTTGCGGAAATATGACGGGGAGCGCCCGCTGCGCGCCTGGCTTTCGCGGATCGCGATCAACAAATGCCGCGATTGGCGGCGCCGCCAAAAGGTGCGGCAGTTTTTCACCTTAGCCACAGCGGCACCCGAACAGGAATGGGAAGCTATCGCCGATGACAGCCCGTCCGCCCATGACAGCGCAGCCGGGAAACTGGAGTTGCAACGCTTGAACGCGGCCATGGCCAATCTTTCAGCGCCGCTACGGGAGGTTCTTTTGCTGCGAACCGTCGAAGGGATGACACAGGCGGAAACCGCCGCCGCTCTCGCGATTAGCGGCAAGGCCGTCGAAACGCGATTGTACCGGGCACGGACGCGACTTGCGGAAATTTTGGCCGAACCATGAGGGTTCGGCCCGTTTCATGCGTAAGGCAGAGAGAATGCAGCGGATAAAGCAGGCTCTCCGAGCCGGGTCCGCCGAATGGAGCAAGGGAGATTACATGACCCCGGTATTGACCCGCCGCGATATGATCCGCAGCGCAACGCTCGCCGGTGGCGGCCTTGCCTTTTCCGCTTGGATGCCAGCGTGGGCGCAGCCCGTTTCCTCAGGTATCGTCAAACCGCTTCCCACGGTTTCGGGCAACGACATCGCTCTTACAATCGCCAGGCAGACGATGGTGATCGATGGCCGGAAAATGCGCGCCATCGGGGTCAATGGAACAGTACCTGCGCCTTTGGTCCGGCTGCGCGAGGGGCAGACGATTCGTCTGCATGTGACCAACGATCTTGACGAGGACAGCTCGATCCATTGGCATGGCGTGCTTGTCCCGCCGCAGTTTGACGGCGTGCCGGGCGTGTCATTTCCCGGCATTCAGCCCAAATCCACGTTCGTCTATGAGTTCCCCATCATTCAGAACGGTACCTATTGGTATCACAGCCATTCGGGCCTCCAGGAGCAACTCGGCCATTATGGTCCGATCGTCATCGATCCTGCGGGAGTCGATCCAGTCCAGTATGACCGCGAACATGTTATCGTGTTGGCCGATCACAGCGCGATTTCGCCAGAAGCAATCTTCCGGCGGATGAAAGTGGACGCGGGCCATTTCAACTTCCAGCGTCAGACGCTTGCCGGCCTGCTTTCCGGGCGCGACCAGACGCTCAAGGATCGCCTCGACTGGGGCAAGATGCGGATGGACCCGACCGATATTTCCGACGCTACGGGGCCGGCATACACCTACATCATCAACGGCTACGGACCACGCGACAACTGGACAGCGCTCTTCAAGCCGGGCGAGCGGGTCAGGCTGCGCTTTATCAACGCTTCGGCGATGACGACCTTCAACATACGGATACCAGGGCTTCCGCTTAGCGTGGTGCAGGCTGACGGTCAGAACGTCCGGCCGGTTACTGTCGATGAATTTCAGATCGGTGTGGCTGAAACCTACGACGTGATTGTCACCCCGCCCGATGATCGGGCGTACACGCTCGTCGGCGAAGCCGTCGACCGCTCAGGCATGGCGCGTGCCACGCTTGCGCCGCGCGCCGGCATGACGGCCGAAGTGCCGCCGCTGCGCGAGCGGCCGCTTGCCACGATGAAAGACATGGGGATGGACATGTCATCGATGCCGGGCATGGAAGGCATGGACATGTCGGGAGGCGGAATGTCTCAGATGCGCGGCGTCGATCCGACTGCTGAAAAAAATCCTTCCGCGAAGCTTGCGACCGTGGGCGCCGGTGCCATGGCAATGGACGCCGCCGCTGGCGGAAATGCGATGGGCGGTATGGACCACGCTGCAATGGCCGGGATGGATCATTCCAATATGGCGGGTATGGCCGCAAGTGGCGGCGCAATGACGGGCATGGACCATGGCGCCATGAGCGGACAGCAAGGCGCTATGCCGGGAATGGATATGGGGTCCATGAAGATGGGTCCGATGAACATGCGCGACTTCTCCAAGGCGCCGCAGGTCAAGAGGGGACCGGGCGTCCAGACGATCTCTCCCATGCCAATGGACCGTACCGGTGACCCCGGGCAGGGCCTCGAAAATGTCGGCCATAAGGTTCTTGTCTACAAGGATCTCATGGCGCTGGAACGCAATCCGGATGTCCGGGCGCCAGACCGCAGTCTCGACATTCATCTGACGGGCAACATGGAGCGTTTCATGTGGTCGTTCGATGGCGAGAAGATGTCTGATGTTCATGAACCGATCCCGTTCATTGAAGGCGAGCGGGTTCGGATCAACCTTATAAATGACAGCATGATGGGCCATCCGATCCACATCCACGGCCATTTCTTTGAGTTGGTCACAGGGCATGGGGATCATGCGCCGCGTAAACACACGGTCATCGTGCAGCCTGGCGGCAAGGTCACATGGGACTTTACCGCAGATGCGGTAGGTGACTGGGCATTCCATTGCCACCTCCTCTACCATATGCACGCCGGGATGATGCGCGTCGTAAGCGTCCGTCCGAAGGGAGAGGCTGCATGAAGCGCTCTCTGACGGCACTGTTCGCCGGTTCGGCGATGCTGCTCGCCATGCCCACGATCGCTCAAGGTCAGTCGATGCAGGGCATGGACCATTCCAGCATGCCCGGCATGACGATGCCGGCGAAGAAGCCCGCGCCAGTGAAGCGCGCAAAAAAGCCGGCTTCCCGGAAGCCCGCGCAAAGGGGGGCTGCGCCAAGACGAGCGGCGCCCGCAAAGCCTGCCGCCAATCACAGCATGGAAGGCATGGATCATTCGGCCATGCCTGGGATGGCGATGCCCCAAGCGGGTCCGGTGAACGACAAGGCAATGCCGGCAATGGATCATAGCGCCATGCCGGGCATGAACATGAGCAATAGCGGTTCTACGCCGAAGGCAGACGACATGCAGGGCATGAACATGTCGAGCGAGCACGCCGGTCACGACATGGAGGCCATGCAAGCCATGGAAATGACCGGAACCGCTCTTCCGGCGGGAAATGCCCCGGCACCCACGCCGCCGATGGACCATTATGCCGAAAGGCAGTTCCCGGCCGCGGACATGGCACAGTCGCGAATGGCGATGATGCGCGAACAGGGCGGGCAATCCTTCTCTCAGGTGATGTTCAATCTTGCCGAATATCGCGTGGTCGAAGGTCGCGACGGCTATCGCTGGGATGGCGAAGCCTGGTTCGGCGGGGACATCAATCGCCTGACGTTAAAATCGGAAGGCGAAGGGGCATTTGGCGAACGGTTGGAGAGCGCTGAAATCCAGGCGCTATACAGCCGAGCGATCGGCCCATATTTCAACCTTCAGGCGGGTATCCGCCAGGACTTCAAGCCTAGTCCGTCGAGAACCTATGCCACAATCGGCTTTGAGGGCCTCGCTCCGTATTGGTTCGAAGTGGAGGGCGCGCTCTTTCTGTCGAACAAAGGAGACCTGCTCGGGCGCCTTGAAGGTTATTATGATCAGCGCATCACACAGCGCCTGGTCTTGCAGCCAAGGGCAGAGCTCAATTTTTCCGCCCAAGATGTGCCCGAAAATCACATCGGCGCGGGCCTATCCAGCGCCGAGCTCGGACTGCGCCTTCGCTACGAGATCACCCGTCAGTTCGCGCCCTATGTCGGCGTGTCCTATGACGCTAAGACCGGACAGACCGCTCGATATGCGCGCGCCGACGGTGAAGATCCAACCTCAACGAACTTTGTCGCGGGTGTCCGGATCTGGTTTTGAAGCTGAATGAACGCCGAGACGTTCATCACGTCAAAAGGACTGCAAGAGAGGAACGACAGATGGACCAGCATGACGATCAAAAGCATCATCCAATGAAGATGGGATATGGCCGCTTCGCCGCGATGATCGCCACTTCGACCATCGTCATGTTCGGACTCATGTATCTCAACACCTATGCATTGAGCCATCTGGCTTTCAGCCAGACGAGAAGTTGGATGGCTGTCGTCATGGGCGCGACAATGGCGATCATCATGCTCGGCTTCATGTGGAGCATGTACAAGAACACGCGCGTAAACATCGCGATCACAACGGCGAGCCTCGTTATATTTGCGATCGCACTTTGGCTGGTACGCAGCCAAGAAACCGTGGACGATGTGTCATACATGAAAGCGATGATCCCGCACCACTCCATTGCGATCATGACCAGCGAACGCGCGCACATCAAGGATCCGGAAGTCCGAAAACTTGCTGATGGCATCATCGATGCGCAGGTTCGAGAAATCGCACAAATGAAGGCGATGATCGCAAGGTTGGAGCAAAACCCTCCCGCAGCAGATGCCCCGGACCTCGCATCCTATCGTGACCGCCAAGTCGCCCCGCCGCCCCCGCAGACAGATCAGAGCACCGGCATAGATACGCTGCAACCGATCAAATAAGACAACAGGGCAGAGTGAAAATGACGATGAAAGCTATCACCATAAAATCTGCGCTTGTAAGCTTGGTGATGATGATGACCACTGGCGCGGTTGCCGCCGCTCCAATCCTCATCCACCGGGATCCTGGTTGCGGCTGCTGCGAGAAATGGGCTGAACAGGTGCGAGCGCAATTTGGACGTTCTGTCAGAATCGTCGATGATCGCTCCCGCACCGCTTTCCAACGTGCGCGGGGCGTTCCATCACCGCTCTCCTCCTGCCATACTGCGGTGATCGATGGGCTCGTTTTCGAGGGCCATGTCCCGGTCGCCGACATGAAACGGCTTCTGGCGCAGCGTCCCCGCGGTGTTAGCGGCCTCGCGGTTTCAGGAATGCCGATCGGCTCACCTGGCATGGAAGTACCCGGCCAGCGGGCGCAGCCCTATGTCGTGATTGCATTCGGATCTTCAGGCCAGCGCATCTTCGCTCGCCATTAAGGCTAATCTTCATTTGGTTCTGAACTGGGCTTTTGCTAGAAATACTTGCCGTGAAACGTTTTCTCACCTCCCTGCTTCTGATCGGAGCGCTATTTGGTCTCTTTGGAGCCCAGATGGGGGCGGCGCGGAGTGTGCCGACGGCGATAGCCGCGCCAAAGGCGATGGCGATGGACGCGGATTGCATGGCAATGATGGCCAAGCAGAAACCCGCGCCTGAAAAGCAGCCTTGCAACGGCCTTACGCTCGACTGCATCGCCGCCATGGGATGCGTAGTTCCATTGGTCACCGCCGACTTTTCCACGGACATTCCCCAGGCTCGCGTTTATGGGATACTAGGCTTTTGGCCGACCGATACCGTCCTGATAGGCAAGTCTTTCGCGCCCGATCCGGCCCCCCCCACGATTCTTGGCTGATTGAACTTATGTGTCCGGCACACGCGCATCTTTGCGTGGCGGCGTGACCTCTTCAATTCAGACAAGGATATTCGTGATGAACAAGATGATGATTCTGGCTGCCATGACGGCCGCCTTCAGCTTTACCGCGCCTGCCCTGGCAGATGCTTCGCACGGGTCTGCCCAAGGCCATTATGAATGGCGATCGGTGCCGCAATATGGTCCGCGCGCGACGGGTCCGGCCCAGAAGCGGGTCTGGGTTGCGGATCATGCGCAGATGGCGAACTGCAACTGCGATATGATGCAGATGAGCGCTGACGATTGCATGGCCACCATGCATCGTGGCCACGACAAGCCTTCGGCCGGCTAATCTCGGGTTCCCGGCCATAAGAGCAAGGCCAGGCGCACGGCGTCGGCGTGGGATCAAAATCCCGCGTCGGCGCCGCGTTGGCAGCTCTGTGATCGCGTGCCGGGGACTCCCGAACGGGAGATGTTCATGCGCACCCTTTTCCTCGTCGTGCCGCTGTTTGCGATGCCGACAGCCGCCCTTGCTGGGCCTCTTCGCTTCGAGGAGGCGCTAGCGCGTGCCGAAGCGCAGGCTCCCTCGCTTGCAGCAAAGGCGCTGGAGGCCGATGCACGCCGCTCGGCCTTGCCCGCTGCTGGACAGCTTCCCGATCCCAAGTTCGGGCTTGGGATCGACAATTTCCCGGTATCGGGTCCGCCGGCAGGCAGTTTCGTTCAAGACAGCATGACGATGGCCCGGGTAGGAATCTCGCAGGAAGTTTCCAATGCCGCCAAGCGCCATGCGCGCGAAACGCGGGCGCAGACAGATATCCAGGCTGCCGAAGCGGCGCTGCTGTCGGAGGGCCGGCGGGTCAAGGTCGCGACGGCGCTGGCGTGGATCGATCTCGCCAGCGCTGAGCGCCGTCTCGCAGCCATCAATGCGATCCTTGCCCGGCTCGCTCCCCTTCCCGCCACGGCGAAGACGGGCATCATCTCGGGTACGGCGCGCCCCGCGCAGACATTGCAGGTGCGGCAGTCACTTGCGGCCCTGGAAGACCGGAGGAGCGAACTTGCGGCTGATGTGGGACGCCAGCGGGCTCTCCTCTTCCGCTGGACAGGCGAACCGTCGCCCGAAACCGTCGGCGACATTCCCATGCTCCCTGTCGACGCGGAGGCCCTGCGCGCCGCGATAGCAACGCATCCCGATCTTGGCGTGGCCCATGCGCGGGTCGCCCAGGCCGAGGCGGATGTTGCGGTCGCCCGCGCCGATAAACGCCCCGATTGGGGCTTCGACGTTGCCTATCAGCGCAGGGCTGACCGCTATGGCGACATGGTTTCGGCAGGCGTCACGGTCAGCCTGCCCCTTTTTGCAAAGCACCGGCAAGACCCGATGATCGCCGCCAGCACGGCGAGCGCAAGCGCTTCGCTGGCCCAGCAGGAGGATATGCGCCGAACGCTCCTTGCCGATCTGGAAGCGGGTCTCGCCGATCATGTCATGCACCATGACCAGTGGATGCGCGCGCGGGACATATTGCTGCCGCTGGCGCGCAGCCGGGCAGACCTTGAAACCGCCAGCTATGGCGCGGGCCGCGCCGGGCTGCTTGATGTGATCGAAGCCCAGTCCATGCTCGCCGACGGCGAATTGCAATTGCTCGACAGGGAGGCCGAGGTCGCGCGCGATGCCGTGCGGCTCGTCTTTACCTTTGGGGGGACTGTTGATTTCCACTGAGAAGTGACCCGGGTAGGGCGTAAATTTCCGCTGAGAATTGACCCATGTTGAACTCGTCCC
>NZ_JAJGNO010000017.1 GCF_020782235.1 Sphingobium naphthae | reverse complement strand
GTTATATTGGGCAACAGCGGGCAGCGCGTGCCGATCGGCCCACGCATTCAACTTGGCGGGGGCGTCGGCGAGAGCATACCTCCCGAGGCCCTTTCCACTCCCCTGCCCTCGCAATGTGCCGGCCCCTATTTCAGCGCCAACTGACTATCGCGCCTTACCGGGCACGACGGGGTTATGAAATACCGAAGGCGTGATCCCGACCAGCAGGAACAGGGGCCGTCCGCAAAATTCGGCCAGTTCTTCGCTGAATCCACGTCGCACCTTGGAGAGAGGGCCGCCGAGCAATTGAAGCGGGGCGGAGGGCTTCGCGGTTGCAGATTGCAGGGTAGCGTCAAAGGTCGCTGGCGTGCGGAATACCGGCGAATATTCTTGGCCGCTGTAGTCCACGACAAGGCACGATCCTTGCCGCCGCACGAAGCCATGCCGTTCAATCGCGTCAGACACGACCAGGCCGTCTTCTGATTCCTGCACATCGTTTCGGACGAGCGCGGTGACGCCATCCTGGGTCTGTTCGACCACCGATGGCGAGGTCTCTCCCAGGCCGCACGCGCTCACCAGCAGGAACAGGCACAGTGCGGCCACCCTCACATCACTCTCCTGGCAAAATGCCGTTAACCGCGAAGGTCGGGAATGTGCGGCAGTCGGAGGGAATGGCATGTTGTCGTGCAAATGCAGGCGAGACGGTGTTTCCGCCGGTGCCTGTCAGCGCGACCGGCGCGCCGATCGCGGCGGACGCGCCCAACTGCTCGATGCGATATCCATCCTGCGTCTGCGTAATTTGCGCGGGCTGTCGCCAGACCAACAGGCGTGAACCATTGGCTTCGCGGAGCACGACACATCCCCTCTCCACCGCGAGCATTCCGCGCGCTTCCTGCATAGCCGATGGCGGGAAGGTCGCGGCATCGTAGGTCACGATAAATGGCCGTGCTTTGGAATATTTCGCCGGAATTGTCTGGCAATCCCGCTCATCGATCAGGGGAACAGTGGTCGCAAGATCGCGCGGGGGTAACGGTCGCAGCGCCGCGCACGAAAAATCCGGTGCTGCCGTGGTCAGTTCGTAAGCGGTGCTGATGACGATCGCGCCGCGCCTGGCATCGATGACTATTCCTAGTGGCCCGTAGAGATCGCGCGGCAAGGCGGATCGGCTATTCGTAAAAGCGCGCTCTAGCTCGGCGGCCGAGTATGGATGCGCCCCAACATGGCTGTTGGTAGGAGGCTCCGGCGTGTTGGCGCAGGAGGCCAGCAGGATCGCCGCCAAGAGAGGGGTTATGCGTCGAGTGCCAGTGAACATTCCCAGCGATCCTCAGTCCACCTGAACCCGATCCTTTCCGCGTTGCCGATCGCGGGCGGCTCGCCCTTGCGCCAGAACGCTCGCATCTTGGCGCGGTCATCCATATGGGCATCGGCGACGATCGCGCGCGCGGCCTGGATGAACTGCCCATGCCCGAACACATAGGCCAGCGAGTCCGTGGGCATGGCGGCGAGGCGGTCTAGCGCCGTCTCGCAGCGCCGGAGCAGCGTGGCGAAGCTCTCTGCCCCCTCCCCGTCGCAATAGTCCGGGTCCGCGTCCTGCCAATAGCGTTCGAGGTGCGGCATCCTCTCGGCGCTGCGCGTGCCGTTCCAGCGCGCCGGTTGCAGATAGGTGAACTCTTCGATCGGCCACACTTCGACCGGCACACCGGGAAAGCGCGCGATCGTCGGCGCGGCCGTCTGCTGCGTGCGGGTATAGGGGGACGTGACGATGAGCGCGGGCGCTTGCGTCCAGCTCGCCGCGACCGCCCTCGCCTGTTCGTGGCCGCGCTCCGTCAGCTCGATCGTCGCGAGATCGTGGCACGGCACGCCGGCATTGCCGGTGGATTCGCCGTGACGGATGAAGATTACGCGCATGGCTATTCAAACAGTTCCGCATGAGTGCCGGCGCGCACGAAGTTCACCAGATTCCCCTCAATCGTATAGATCAGCAGGAAATCGCCGCCGATATGGCACTCGCGATGATCGCTCCAATCGCCTTTCAGCGGATGATCCAGCCATTCCGGGCCTAACGGCGCGTCGTTGGCGATGAGCATCATCATCGCCTCCTTGAGCTGTTTCATGTTGTAGCGCCCGCTGCGCGACAGTCGCTCCCAATCCTTGACGAACCTTTTTTCGTAGGACGCCTCTCTTGGGAACGAAGCCCGCTTACTGCTGGTGGGCTTCTTGGTCGAGGGCATCGAACATTTCCTGGGCATCGGTGAAACGGGCGCGGTGGGCCTTCATCGTCGCGCGGGACGCCTCGATCGCGGCGCGCGTCTCGGCGTTCGGCACCTTCAGCTCGAACGGCAACGCATGATCCTTGGCAACCCGCGTGAGGGTCATGCGGACCACATCCGAGACGGTCAGCCCCAGCTCGGCCAGCACGGCGGCGGCTTCATCCTTCAATGTTTCGTCGATGCGCGCGCGCACGAAAGCGGTAGCGGCCATTGGAACCTCCTTGGTCAAGCCGACAATGTAGCTCATTTGAGCAACAATTTCAATCCAGGCAGGGGACATGCGCCTGCCGCTGGCGCGGCACCGTGGCCCTACTCGCTTCGCTCCCCAAGCCCGCAAGCGGTCTTGGCCCAAGGTGACGACCCACATGGCGGGGGCGAGATCGCAAGCGGATCTCGCTTCATGGTGCCGGCGTGCGCCGGCGTCGATGTTCGTTCAAGGGGGAAAGGCGGTCCCGGCCGTCTCTCCCCCGCAACGGGATTAGATGGGGCCGTGCCTCGCTGCGCTGCGGCCGCACCACCCCCATCGAATCCCGCTGCCCCCCTCTCTCGCCGGCGTTCTTGGGCGTCCGTGTTCCGGCCGATGGCATGGCCATCGCCGGACAGGCGATTTGAAGGGAGGAGTAAGGACGATGACCCACCAAACCCGCGAAAGCTGGCTCAATGCCGTGGCGCTGGGCATGGCTCCGCTGTTCGAGGCGCTGGACGCCCCCCTGCCCGACCGCGTGCGCGTGGCGATCGGCTTCACCAGCAGAGGCGCGAAGGGCAAGGCGATCGGCGAGTGCTGGGATAATCGGTTGAGCGCGGACGGGCATTTTGAAATCTTCATCCGGCCCGACCTGGCGCACGCGCCCGATGCGATGCCGGCGCAGATCGCGGCCATTCTCGCGCATGAACTGGTCCATGCCGCCGTTGGCATCCCGGCAGGGCATGGGAAGGCGTTTAAACGGGTCGCCCTTGGGCTGGGCCTAGTCGGGCCGATGCGCGCCACCACCCCCGGCGAGGCGTTCCTTGCGGCCATCGCGCCGATCTTGGAGAGCGTCGGCCCCCTCCCCCATGCCCGCCTTGATACGGACGGAGAGTCGACCGCGCCCAAGAAGCAGAAAGCCCGGATGCTCAAATGCGAGTGCGCGACGTGCGGCTATACCGTGAGGACCGCGCGCAAATGGCTTGAGCAGGCCGGAGCGCCGCTTTGCCCGATCGAGGATCACGGCCAGATGAGCCATGAGCCGCTGGACGATGACGATCCCGAACCGGAGGAATGAGGGCGTTATCGTCATTTCGGATTCAAGACCCGTCCTATCGCCATTTCAATGACGCTCCGATGGCTTAACACCAATAGGTAAGCATCATCTGTATATCATAGCGATAGACAGTTCATGGCAAATCGACTAACGATAGCTCGCAGAGTGAGGGCATTATGATATTGGCAGTCGGAAACACGAAAGGCGGCGTTGGCAAGACCACCCTCGCCGTCAATCTCGCGGTCGCGCTGGCGCTCGCCGGCCGCGACCTCTTGCTGGTGGACGGGGACGAGCAGGGCACCGCCCTCACCTTCACCCAGCTTCGCGCCGAGCGGCTTGGGGAGGCCGGCTATACCGCCGTCGCCCTCACCGGCGCGGCGCTGCGCAGCCAGGTCCGCCAGCTCGCCAGCAAATATGACGATATCATCATCGACGTGGGCGGACGCGATACCGGATCGCTGCGCGCCGCGCTCACCGTCGCCGACACGCTCCTGGTGCCGGTGCAGCCGCGCAGCTTCGACGTGTGGGCGCTCGATCAGGTTTCGGCGCTGGTCGCCGAGGCGCGCGAGATCAACGAGGGCTTGCGCGCCGTGGCCGTGCTGAACGGCGCGGACGCGCAGGGGGCCGACAATGAGGCCGCCTTGGAGATGATCGGCGATATCGACGGTATCGAAGTGCTGCCCACGTCGATCGTGCGGCGCAAGGCGTTCCCGAACGCGGCGGCCGAGGGCAGGGCGGTTATCGAGCAAAGCCCGCGCGACCCCAAGGCGATAGACGAATTGACGGCGCTGATCGGCGCGGTTTGTATATCAAGATAATATCGGAGTGCGTGTTAATGGCTATCGCTCGTAAACCGAACAGCAAGCCCAAGCCGGCGATTGACGAGGCGGCCGCCGATGCCTTCATTGCCGGCGCGGCGAAGCCGGATGCCGCGCCGATCGCGGTCGAGGCCGACGAGGCGGGGCAGGGGGCCGAGCCGCGCAAGTCGCCGGTGATGCTGCGTTTCGATCGCGCGCTTCTCGCCAAGGTCGATGCGGCAGCCAAGCGGCGCGGGATCAGCCGGAGCGCGTGGATTCAGTTCACGGTGAGCCGCGCGCTCGATGCCGGCGAGGGTTAGGGCGGCGCGGGCTGAGCTGGCGAAGGCTAGGCGGTCCTAGCGCGCGAAAGGTGAGTTTTGGGGTAGGCCCTCACCGTTCGGCCGCTGGCGCGCTGAAATCCACCAGCACCGGCATTTCGGGTATGTCGCCGCGCAGCTTGGCGCGCCGCACGATGCTATGCTGGTCGATCAGGTTTTGCGCGTCGCGCCGGCCGCTCATGGTTTTCGGGAGCCACATCATCGAAACCCGCTCGACCTTGCGGCCTTTCTTGATCGGGGTGAACTCGACCCAGAAGGGGCAGAGCTTGTTGATTTCGTCCTGCGCGACCTTGAGGCAGTATTTGTTGAAATCGGCGAAGCGTTCCAACTTACCTTCCGGCACGTTGAGCAGCCCGCGCAGCTCCGCAATCGTGAACTCTTCGCTTTGCTTGTATTCGAGGCCGATCCGCCGTTCGATCATTTCATAGAGGCACAGCGCGTATTTCGACTCGAAGCAATACATCACTTGCGTCTTGAGGCGGGCATAGACCTCGCTGTTACGCAATATCTCGATCAGCTCTTCGGGAATCCGGTAATGGAGGAAGCCGTCTTTTTCGAGGCTTTCGTCGCTGGGGCCGAGAAGCTGGACGCGGCGCTTGTAGCTCTTGCCGGCCTTGCGGATGGTGACGATCGCGATCGTGCCCATCAGACGCAGCAGCGAGCTTTCTATGCGCTCGTTGCCCTGGTGCGTGCCCTTGAGCGCGGATTTGGCGATGCGGTGAATGACCGGCTCGCCGATCCGGTCCCAGGCGTTCGCGATCAGCAGATTGTAGATTCGCCGATCGGCGAGGGTGAGGGGCGACAGCTCGACAATATCGACCAGCTCGCCGGGTTTGACGATTTCCCCGTAATTGGCGGGATCGAACGGGTTTCCGCGTCCCTTTTGGGCGAGGGTGAGGGCGGTTTCGTCGCCCGAGGCAGTCTTTGCCTTCGCGTCCTTCACTGGTGAGTTTGCTAAAGCCATGCCCTCACCTTAACAGCAGCGGTGAGCTAGGCAAATCCTAAAGCTCGCCGATCGCGATCAGGGGAGGATACCCCAAAACTCACCGTCGATTTGGCGGATACCCCAAAGCTCACCGGACTCGACCCCAATACTCACTTTTACCGACCCCAAAACTCACCGAAGGCTACCCCAAAGCTCACGCGACTCGACCCCAAAACTCACTTTTTGAGGTCATTTTTCCAAGTTTTCTGCGGGTTTGAGGCACCCTGAATCTTGAATCTAAGAAGAATCTTTGAATCAGAAGGCGAACGGTGAGTTTTAGGGTAGCCTTGCCTGTGGATAACTCTGCGCCGGCGGCACCGACATGCCCAAAGGAGAAGAAAAGCACCGCCTCTTGGGGCTTCGCCCCGCCGGCTCGCGGCCTTCGGCCGCCCCGGATCGCTACGCGATCCTCCCACCCGGCATCCCCACAATGAGCCGGCTTCGCCGGCACGCTTTTGTTGATTTGGAATATCGCCCAACCGTCACGCCCTATCGCCAGCACACTGCCTAGACCAGCCGTGGAAAATGGCTTTCCAGAAAAGCCAAGCGGATATGTGGGCGCTCCGATCGAGAGGGCAGGGAGGGTGGAAACGTCCCGGCAGGGGCGTTTTCCGGGCCACCCAGCGCGATTCCGTCTCC
The DNA here is from genome assembly GCF_020782235.1 of Sphingobium naphthae. GTDB lineage: Bacteria > Pseudomonadota > Alphaproteobacteria > Sphingomonadales > Sphingomonadaceae > Sphingobium > Sphingobium naphthae. The sequence continues at coordinate 39,766 of NZ_JAJGNO010000017.1, read as the reverse complement.
TGGACAGGGTTTCGGGCGTCGCAACTGCCCACGGTGCTCTAAGGGCTTCCCGGACGGCCGATTTTTCCGGCGCGAGATCCACGACCCTTAGGAGTATCACCTACCGCCGCGCGAAAGGCGAACGGTGAGCTGATACCCCAAAACTCACCTTTCGCACGCCAAAGCGCGATTTTCCGCGCTTTTGGGCGATTTCGACGCGGCATAATGTGCGGCGGAACGCCGTTACTTCGATATTGCCTGTATATCGGAACGATGGCGCTTTGACAGGCATGCCGTTTAAACGACCTCACGCTTTGTCGAAGCGGCCGGCGAACTCGCGATCTGCGTAATATTTGAGCTTGGCGGCGACGATCGGCCGTTGCCCCGCGAGGAACACGAGTTGCAAATCCTCGCGCAGCGTGCGGACCTCATCGGGGGTGAGCAGCGGGCGGCCGACATGCTGCGCGCCGAACGAGATGCCGGTTTCCTCCGCGTCGATTGCGCGGCTCATGGTCTCGAACACTACCGTCTCCTGGCCGAGCAGATCGGAGACGAGCTTGGCGCTGTCGTGATCGTTGACCCCGAACACCTGCAGGACGCCGGCGTTGGACAGGAAGGTGCCGGCGCGGCGCTCGTAGAGCGCGCGGAGCTGGTGAACGTCCTGCAGGATCGGCCAGAGCTGGATGCCGTAGCCGGCCATCAGGCCCATGGCGCGCTCGACGGGTTCGAGGCGGCCGAGGGCGGCGAACTCATCGAGCAGGAACAGGACAGAGCGGGTAGGGGAGGCCGGTGCGCGCGCCAGATCGGTCAGCCCTTGGGCAAGCATCAGGCGCAGCCAGCGGGCATAAGTGGCGAGCCTATCGGGCGGCAGCACCAGGTAGACGCTGGTAGGCTGCGCCTTCACATCGGCGAACGTAAAATCGGAATGCCCCAGCACCGCTGTCATGCGTGGGCTGTCGAGAAAATGGGTGTGGCGCTGGGCGGCCGACAGGACGCCGGCGCCTTCGCGATCGGACTTGCCGAGGTGCCGGTTGGCGGCGCGGGCAGCGAGGCCGCCTTGCGCCTGCATCGCTTCGAGCATGGCAGCGAAGGCTTGCGGCGCAAGGGTGAGGCGATCGCGTAGCGTGGCAAGGGTGCGGGTCGCCGGCGGCTCGCTGGTGACGATCGCGAGGATGATGCCGGCGATTAGCGCCTTGGCTTCCTCGTTCCAGTGCGCCTCGCCGGCTTCGCCGGGGGCGTCATAGACCAGCGCATCGGCCAGCGTCATGCAGTCGTCGGCGAGATCGAGGCCAGCAGGGTCGATGCGATCGAGCGGGTTGAAGGCCGCGCCGGGAAGGCCCGTCACCCCGAACGGATCGAGGACATGGACCGGGCCGAAGTTGCCGCGATGGCGGGCGGTGATGCGGGCATTTTCGCCCTTGGGGTCGATGCAGACGACCGGGCCGGCATAGTCGAGCAGATTGGGGATGATCGTGCCCACGCCCTTGCCGGTGCGCGTCGGCGCGATCGTCAGCAGATGGGCTGGACCGGCATAGCGCAGCGGCCTGCCCGTCTTGCGATCGCGGCCGATCAGCAGGCCGCTATCACCGGCATAGGCGCGGTTTTCGGCGTCGGTGGCGAAGCGGGCCGAGCCGTGGGTGTCGTCGGCGGCAGGGCCGCCATAAGCAAGGATCAGGGGCTGGAAGAGCGCGCGCAGGCCAATGAGGATGACGACGATCACCGTCAGCATCATGATGATTTGATAGAGGTTGGAATCATGCGGGAGGCCGAGCAGTTTGCCCAGGATGAGCGGCATCCCAAGGCCCAGCACGATGCCGGCGGCCAGAAACAGGATCAGGACGGCGAACAGATGGCGGATCAGCCGGATTGGGCTGACCACCAGCGCGGTGATCGCCCATATGGGATTCTGGCGCGCGATGCGGGACAGGTTGCGGATCGCGCGGCCGAGCTGGCGGAACCACTCCATCGTCAACTCGCCTGGAACATGGTCATGCGGATGATGCCGGGGGTGGATTGGATTTCGGCTTCGATCGCCGAGACCTCCTCCATCTTGTCGCTGGGCCAGTCCCGTGAGACGCTGACGCCGCCCTGATCGGTTTCGATTTCGATTAGCCGGGTTTGCGGCGAGAGATCGAGCAGGCGCACAAGCCGGTCGCAAAGATCGGGCGAGATCCGATGTACGCCTGACCCGACCATCAGGAGCTGCCATGAGCGGGGAACGCGGTCAGTCATCTACCCTCCACATCCGTGCGCGCACAAAGCGCACTCTTTCAGCAACCGGGGCGAGAGGCAGGGACACAAGCTCATAGCCGAGATCGGCATAGACCGTGACCATCGCCTCATAGGTCGCTTGCGCCTCTGCAAAATCCTGCTTCCTCTCCGTGTCCTGCCCGAAAATCTCGCGCCAGGGCGGGGCGATGAATACCCGGCGCTGGTAGCGGAACATCTCGGCCGCGCGCTCGACATGGGAAGGAACGGGCAAGCCGCACAGGCGCAGATAGCCCGACACATCAGGAACGCCGCGATCGAAGATCACCGGGCCTTTTCGGTCATGCGCTTCATGCCAGGATCGTAATTCCCAGCTCAGCATCAGTTCAGCGAAGGCCCCGCGATCGGCCCATGGCAGGGCGCCGCCGCCAATGGCGATCTGATCGCGAATGATGGCGCGACCGGCTTCGGGCATATGGTGGAAGCCTTGCGCCGCCAGGGCGTCGATCAATGTGGTTTTACCCGAACCGGGACCACCAGTGATGATATGAAAATCGGGCCGGTCAGCCATCGTCAGCTTCCGCGTCGAACGCGCGTTTGCCGCGCCGCTTCCAGAGCGAGAGCGCGTTGCCATCCTCACGCGCCTTCGCGGCAAGTTCGAGCAGCGCGCCGTAGAGGGTGGCGCGATCGTCGTCGGCCAGTTCGACCAGGCCGGCTTTCTGAACCAGGCCGCCCAGCTCTATGAGATGGCGGGTGCGCTCGCGTCGGGCCACGACCCATCCTCTCGTATCGATGCGGCGCGCGGCGGCATCAAGCCTGTGCCTCGCCTGCGCCAGCTTCGCTTCCGCCTTCCGCGCTGCCGCCAGCACGTCGGCCAGTCTTGCGCCCGCGCCCTTGAAAGAAAGCCGCGCCATCGGAGCGCCACGCCTCCCGGTTTCCTTCAGCCTGTGCTTCGGCGACGATATGGAGCAGCGCACCGGCCAACACGTCGGCATCAAGCGTATCGGCCCCGGTGGACGTGACCAGTTCGCCTAGCTGCTGGACCTTCTTCGCCTTGAGCGCGCGGGCCTTGTCGCCCAGCGCCTTCAACTCGGCGTCATAGTCGCGGACCTTGCGCATATTCTCTCCCTCGCGCCCATGATCGGGAGAGGCAGCGTAGCACGATCACGGATGCAGGACAGCGGTTGCGAACAAAAATGCGGCGAAGTCAATCATGCGAACGGCAGAGAGTGTGAGTGCGCGCTTATACGTCGTTGCCGACGTGCGCTAAGAAGGGCAGTATAGCGGTTGTCATGGCGATCTACCATTTCTCGGCCAAGGTTATCAGCCGTGCCAACGGATCGAGCGCCGTTGCCAGTGCGGCCTATCGTGCGGCGGAACGGCTGCACGATGACCGGCTGGGGCGCGACCATGACTTCTCGAACAAGGCCGGCGTCGTCCATTCGGAAATCTTGGCTCCCGAAGGTGCGCCGGAGCGTTTAAACGATCGCGCGACCCTGTGGAACGAGGTGGAGGCCGGGGAGAAACGCAAGGACGCGCAGCTCGCGCGCGAGGTGGAGTTCTCGATCCCGCGCGAGATGAGCGAGAAACAGGGCGTTAGCCTCGCCCGCGATTTTGTGGACAAGCAGTTCGTCGAACGCGGGATGGTCGCGGACCTTAATGTGCATTGGGACAAGGCAAAGGACGGCACCCCGAAGCCGCACGCGCATGTCATGTTGTCGATGCGTGAGGTTGGACCTGAGGGGTTCGGCAAGAAGGTCCGCGCCTGGAACTCAACCGAGCTGTTGAAGGAGTGGCGAGAGGCATGGGCCGCCCACGTCAACGAACGCATGGCGGAGCTGGGGCTGGAAGGGCGGATCGACCATCGCTCCTACGAGGCGCAGGGGATCGAGCTTGAGCCCCAGCACAAGATCGGGCCGATGGGGAAACGGCACGAGCTTGAGGGACAGCCGCACCGCAACGCCGACGATCATGTGCGGATCGCGCGCGAGAACGGCGAGAAGATTATCGCCAAGCCGGAAATCGCGTTGGATGCGATCACGCGGCAACAGGCGACGTTCACCACCCGCGACCTGGCGATGTTCGTCCACCGGCACAGCGACGGCAAGGAGCAGTTCGACCAGGCCATGAGCGCGGTGCGGTCCTCGCCCGAGCTGGTGGCGCTGGGGAAGGACGGACGCGACCAGGAGCGGTTCACGAGCCGCGAGATGATCGCGGTGGAGGAGCGGCTAGAGCGCGCTGCCGGTCGGCTTGCCGACAGGGTGGGGCATGGTCTCCCGGCGGCGTCGCTACAAGGGGGGCTGAACGCCGCCGGGAGTGGCGGGCTGACACTCGGTGAAGATCAGCGGGCCGCTTTGGAGCATATAGGGACGAGTGGCGATCTTGCCATCGTCGTCGGCTATGCGGGCACCGGCAAGTCGGCCATGCTGGGGGTCGCGCGCGAGGCGTGGGAGCGCGAAGGCTATCAGGTGCGCGGCGCGGCCCTGTCGGGCATTGCCGCCGAAAATCTTGAGGGTGGTTCCGGCATCGCCTCGAGGACGATCGCCAGTCTCGAGCACGCATGGGGGCAGGGGCGCGAGCAGCTAGGCCCGCGTGATGTGCTCGTTATCGACGAGGCGGGCATGATCGGCTCGCGCCAGATGGAGCGGGTGCTGTCGGAGGCCGAACGTGCCGGCGCGAAGGTCGTTCTTGTCGGCGATCCCGAGCAGTTGCAGGCGATCGAGGCCGGGGCGGCGTTCCGCAGCCTTGCCGAGCGTCATGGCGCGGCCGAGATCACCGAAATTCGCCGGCAGCATGAGGACTGGCAGAAGGACGCGACGCGCGCGCTCGCCACAGGCCGGACCGGAGAGGCGCTGCACGCCTATGAGAGGCAAGGCATGGTGCGCGCTGCCGACACGCGCGAGGCGGCGCGGGTCGAACTGATGAACGGATGGGAGAGCGACCGGCAGGCCGATCCGGACAAGAGCCGCATCATCCTCACCCATACCAATGCCGAGGTGCAGGAGCTGAACAGCGAAGCCCGCAGCCGTATGCGCGCCGCCGGCGAGCTGGGTGAGGAGGTGGGGCTATCGGTGGAGCGCGGCAGGCGCGATTTCGCGACCGGTGATCGGATCATGTTCTTCCGCAACGATCGCGGCCTTGGCGTGAAGAACGGATCGCTGGGCACGCTGGAGCGCGTCAGCGCCGAGGGCATGGCGGTGAAGATGGACGATGGCCGGAAGGTCGCGTTCGACCTCAAGGACTATGCCCATGTCGATCACGGCTATGCCGCCACCTTCCACAAGTCGCAGGGCGTGACGGTCGATCAGGCGCATGTGCTGGCGACACCGGGCATGGATCGGCACTCGGCCTATGTCGGCCTGTCGCGGCACCGCGACAGCGTGCAGCTCCACTATGGTCGCGACGATTTCACAGATCAGCGCCAGCTCACCCGCACCCTGTCGCGCGACCGGGGCAAGGACATGGCGGGCGATTATGCCGCCGCCCGTGACGGGCAGGCCCAGGCCCGCGCGTTCGCCGAGCGGCGCGAGATCCGCTTCCCGGAACTCGCGCGCGAGATCGCCGGGAAGGTGCGTGACAAGGCGAGGGGTATGTTCGCCGGGTTCAAGCCGAAATCGTCCTCGCCCGAGCTGGCGCGCGACGGCAAAGGGGGTCCGATTAACACCACCCCCGAGCGGGCACCGGCAGCGCCGAGCCAGGCCAGGGCGATCGAGCGCTATGCGCGCGCGCAGGCCGATATGGACCGAATGCGGGAGAAGGGCTTGCCCGTGCTCCCGCATCAGAAGCAGGCGCTGGCGAAGGCGGGCGACGCGCTCGACCAGGTGCGGCCCCATGCCGCCCGCGATTTGGCGTCCGCGTTCGAGCGCAACCCGGTGCTGGTGCGCGAAGCGGCCGAGGGCAAGGCCGGCGGCGCGGCGCGGGCGATGGCGCACGAGGCCCAGGTCCGCACCAATCCCGAGCTTCGCGCCGATCGGTTCGTGGAGCGCTGGCAGGGCATGGCGCGCGAGCGGGCCGAGCTTACGCGCAGCGGCGATCGTGAGGCCGCGCAGCGCACCGGCAAGAAGATGGAGAGCCTGGCCGGAACGCTGCACCGCGATCCCCAACTCGAATCCGTCTTGCGGCGGCGCGCGCCCGAGCTGGGGCTGGAAATGGGCCGGGATCGCCCGATCAGCCAGGAATTGACCCGTTCGCTGGAAATCGGCCGCGATCGAGGGTTGAGCCGATAAGGAGAGGCAATGGCGGACGAGGAATGGGAGGAAGGCGGCGACGCGGCGGCGGAAGCGTTCGAGCAGGTGCGCGTTGCGGTCGAGCAGCAGCGCGGCGAACTAGCGTTGATGCGCCGCGCCATCGAGGGACTGGCGGCCGAGCGCGCCAGCATCGACGTGCCGGATTATTCCGAGACGCTGGGGCATGTCGTCCAGGGGCTGGACGGCATCAACGGACGCCTGGACCAGGTTACGACGGCCATCGTGAAGTCGCCGGCGTTGGCGATGACGCCGGCGCAGGTTTCGGCGCAGATCAATCGAGCGGCGGCCGACCTTCGCAGCGCCGACCATGCCGCCCTCGCGACCGCCACCGACGAGATGAAGCAGCAGGGGCGCGAGCTGCGCACCGTCGTTCAATCGGCGCTGACGGCGCGGGATCAGAAGGACCGTCAACTATGGTTCGGGTTGAGCGGGTTGCTTATCGGCATCCTCCTCTGGTCCTTCCTTCCCGGTATGGTCGCGCGCGAGATCGCGCCGGCGAGCTGGCAATGGCCCGAACGCATGGCGACGCGGGCTCTTGCCGAGGCGACACCGTGGGATGCCGGGCAGCATTTGATGGCGAGCGCGTCACCGGCGAGCTGGGAGGCGATCGTCGCGGCCGACAGGTTGCTGCGCGACAATCGTGAAAAGATCGAAGGATGCCGGCAAGCGGCAAGGAAGGCGGATCAGCCGGTGCGATGCACGATCCAGGTGGGAGTGAAGAGATAATGGTGATTCCCTACCGCTCGACGCCCATATTCGATGAGGCGACATTGCCCGCTGCCCTGCGCTCCGAACATCGCACCAAGGCCGGTGTGTGGGGCGTGATCCGGGTCATCGAAGGGAGATTGAAGCTCACCTATCTCGACCCGGCCTCGGAGGTGGTCCTTACACCTGACCGGCCAGGGCTGATCTTGCCCGAACAGCCGCATTTCGTGGAACCGCTCGGAGCCATGCGGATGCAGGTCGATTTCTACGATCAGCAGCCAAGCCTTTAGGGAGAGCCATGCCTAAAACAGCCTTGTCATACCCGCTTCTTGCCATCCTCGCGCTTGGTGGCTGTGCGACGCGCGACCCGGCACCGAGTCCCGGCTCGCTTCCTACAAGCCTGTCCCGGCCCGACGCCGAGGCTTTGCCGCATGACCTGACCTATGGCGCGGCGTTAATGACCGTCAAGGTCTACCCGCACCTGGCAGCGAAGGCCGATGCAAACGCCAATCTGTTCATCTCCCCGGTCAGCTTGTCGCAGGGCCTGGGGCTCGCCTACCTTGGCGCGCGGGGCGCCACGCGCGAGGAGATTGGCCGCGTGCTTGGTTGGGATTCGTCCCGCAACGTCCCTGCGCTCATCAAATCCTACAATGCCCAGCTTAACGACACCGGCGATGCCGATACCGCGCTCGGCATCGCGAACGCGCTGTGGCTGGCGAAGGGATTGCCGGTCCGGGACGAGTATGTCGCCGAGGCGCATGCCGGCTTCGGAGCGGCTCCGGAAACCGTCGATTATGCTGGTGATCCCACCGGAGCGGCCGAGCGGATCAATGGCTGGGTTTCGCGCGAGACGAAGGGCAGGATTTCGGAGATCGTCTCTCCGAGCGGCTTCGGGGATGACACCGCCGCTGTGCTGACCAACGCGCTTTACTTCAAGGCGAAGTGGCAGGTGCCGTTCGAGGAGACGGAAACGCGGTCCTTCACGCGTGGCGACGGCACGCGCATCCCGATCACGATGATGAAGCGGATTGGCTGGTTCGACTATCGCGAGACCCGGGAAGGGCAGGCGATCGCGCTGCCTTATCGCGGCGATGGCAGCTTCGTGATGGAAATCTTCCTGCCGCGTGACGCGGCGACCCTGCGCCGCTGGGAGCGCGAGCTGAAGGGTGTCGATTTCTTCGCCGGCGAGCAGGGCGGCAATGATCGTTTCGACCTGTCAGCGGAGCAGGAACGCGCGGTGCGGATCGTTCTGCCCCGCTTTGAAGCCAGGTTCGATGAGAGCGTGAAGGCAGCGCTCATCGCAGCGGGTATGCCGAGCGCCTTCGACCACCAGCGCGCGGACCTGTCGGGGATTGCCCGTGGTGCGCGCTTGGCGATCGATGATGTGGCGCACGCGACCTTCCTGCGCGTCGATGAGGAGGGCACCGAGGCAGCGGCGGCAACTGCGATCAAGGTCGTCGTCACCAGTGCGCGGATAGCGCCTCAGGTACCGGAGATGGTGGTCGATCGTCCTTTCCTTGCCACCCTGCGAGACCGAAAGAGCGGCGCGGTGCTGTTTTTCGGGCGCATCGCCGATCCAACCTCGATCAGCAACTAGGTAGCATGAAGTGCGTGGCGAGGGGCAACCGCCAGATCAGCCCTTCGACAACCCGATTGGGTTCGGTCTAAGCGAGTTGCTCGCGATGAGGTGGCTTCGCGGGAGCTGTCCAGCACCGGCCGATCTCAATCTTGTTCGGGGGTGCCGGCGGGGGAACCGATGGCTCGCGGAGATGCGGATACTGGGTCAAGAAGCGCTCGCTCGCTTCGGGCGAACCGACGACATATAGCTCGCCGGGTCCGCATGCATCTTGCAAGGCTTGTGCGGTTTCCTTGTCGATGTCCGCAGTCGCGGGGCCGCCCCAGTTCATATCCTCGCCCAAGCGGGCGAGCGTTTTTCCGCCGACCCTTTCGCGCAGAATGAAGTAGCCGGACTGGTCAATGTCGAGCCCCATTTCCGAGTGGAACCATGCCAACTTGTCGACAGGCTGGCCCGAGAGGCCGACGAAAAAGCAGCCGTCACGTAGTTCGACCCGGCCGTGGTAAAGTGCCTGATGTTGAAGGCCCGTCCGCGCCTTGGAAGCGGGCCAGACGCGGATCGCGCCTTTCGCGGCCTCACTCACCGGAGGAATGCTCATCTTAGGTACAAAGCTCCAGCTGATGTGGCCAGGCACGCGCCAACCGTTCTCCTTTGCCCAATTGTCGAATTCCTGCTGGGTCAACCCCGTGTCGATCATCTCGACCGGGCCGGCGGAACCCTTTCCCGCGAGGCCGTAGCCGAGTAACGCTCCCCGCTTTTTGAGACGGGCGATCCAGGCATCGCCGATGGCCTTGGCATCGCGCGGGAGAGGCGACGTCGCTTCCTGTCGCAACGCCCCGTGTCCGCCCGCTGCCGGCTGATTGAGTAGTATACGATAGTTAGGGGAGGGCGCTTTCGTCTGGGTTCTGAAGGTGCTTGTTGATTGCGGGCCACCCTCGTCCCCATGCTCAACTGCGGGCGAACATGCCATGCAAAGGGCAAATAGGGATAGAATCATCCTCACAATGAATTTAGTCTCTTCCGGATATCCTTGCATTGGGATGAACGGCCATATGCGGACCAGCTTGCGAACATCGCTGCTACTGCGAGTGATCGTCTGCACGGCGGCGTGCGAGCTATTGTTGGGCTGTTCAACACCCCAACCCGGTTCGGCGCTTCCCGCGCCGCCCACGCCTGAGGCCCAATCGGCGCAATCGACACCGCTCGCAATTCTTGTTTCGGCGATCAACGGGCTTGCAGCGGGCGACCCTTCCTATGCTGGAAGCTTCGTCGACGGCGGCGCGGTGATCGTGCAGTTCACTGACAACGCTGAGGCCCGCCTGCGCCGCCTGTCCGGCGACCCGCGCTATGTCGCTCGACAGGTCCGCTACTCCTTGAGGGAATTACAGGCCACGGAGCAGGCGGTTGCGGAATTGTTGTCGAGCCGGAAGTGGCGCTTCAACATTCTGACGATCGACATTCCACGCAATCGCGTGACCTTGAGCGGGGTTGATCGGCGGCAGTTTGGTGAGACAGCCCAGACCCTGATCGCTCATGATCCTCGGGTAATGATCCAATGACTGTATAGGCGCGCAGGCCATGTTTCGTTCAGCCGTGCGGCCATAGTCTCTTGGGATGACGATGCTGTCATCATCGCGGACGACCGCCGCCGCCCTCGCTGGTGCGGCATTTAGCGCGTCCACGCCCGCCCTGGCGTGCTCATGCATCCTGCCCGACAATATCGAGGCAGCGGCGCGCGCGGCGTTCGCGAAAGCCGACCTTGTTGGTGAGTTGGAGATAGGGCGCGCGCCGGTGGCAGCGGCGCGCAGTTTCTGGTGCGGGTCGGACGGACGAGCGCGACTATGGTTCAGGCCTGGGCAGAAGATCGAGCAGAGCCGCCCCGCGCGCGTTATCAGCGCTACGAAGGGCCGCGTCTCGGGACCAATCAGCATCCGCACCAGTCCGGTGATGAACATAGGTGGCCGGTGCGGGATGACCGGGAATAGCTGCCAGGTTTCTCTCAGCCGAAGCGCCGTTCGGACCGGCCCCATGCTGTTTCGGCGTGTTGCGCCGGGCACCTATGAACCCTTGGACGTTTGCACCCAGTCGGCGTTCACCCCCTGGCTCGAACAGCGCCAGAAGCATCGCGCAAGCCCGCAGACGCGGTAACGCTTCGAGGAACCATCGATTTCCTGAATCACCGGCTTGCCATTGATTCAGGAAAGTCGCCTGACTTGGAGAGGCTTATTTCGTAGGCTCCGCGCCATGAATGGCGCGAACCTGTCCCTGCCCGAGCCGATCGAACTGGTGGCGATCGACCCGGCGCGCAACATCCGCCGGCGTTACAGCATCACCGCAAGCCTCGATCTTTTCGGCATGATCGTTGTAGAAACCCGCTGGGGCCGGATCGGCGCACACGGCCAAGCCCAGCGGCACGCCTTCGCCGATCGCGCGGCGGCCGACCGCCACATTGCCGCGACCCTGCGGCGGCGCGGCACGGCCGAAACCCGGATCGGGGTACCTTACGAGCCGGTGCCTACCGAGGTTTGAGCCGCCACCGTCAAGCCGGCTGCTTGAAGAAACCGGCCGGTGCTACGGCCAGCATGTTGCCGGCTCAAGCGGCGCATCCTCTCCTGGACGACAGCCCTGGCGACCATCGACCGACCGTAGCGCTCCGCATTCTAGCCGGAAATGGTTCAGCGGGACAGGATGTCGGCGGTCCCTTGCACGTCTGGCGTTCGCCTGTGAGCGCTACGGCGGCGATGGTCATGGCGCGCTCGCGTCGAAATGGACGCTCTGGAAAAGCCTCGCGCCAGATCTTCTCGGCCATCGATGCAAGCTCCTGCGACGTCGGCGGCCGAGCCTCACGAATGCACGCTATCAAGGCGCGCGGAAACAGGCGCTCCATCGTCTCTCTCCGATTGCGATATGGAAGCCCCATAGCACGCGCGCAGCCCCGATCGACCGATACGGGACGAAGCGGGCCTTGAAGCGGTCTGGCCGGCAACATCGGCGGCTCGCACCCCCTATATCGCTTGAGGGCAGGAGAGCCCTGCCCGGAGAATGAGATGCCGCCCGATGTGCCTGCCCGTGTTCCCTTGCCGATCGCCATGCCCGATGATGCGTTCGGAGCAGCGCTGATCGAGCAGGCGGCGGCGCTAAGCGCCTATGCGCGGCGACTGACTGGAGGGGGTGCCGATGCCGACGACCTTCTGCAGGACACCATGCTCAGGTGCTGGACCGCGCGCGCCAGCTTCGCGGCGGGAACAAGCCTCGCCGCCTGGGCGCGGACCGTGATGAAGAACAGCTTTCTCACCGGTCGCCGCCGCGCCCGCTTTCATGCCGACCTGCCCGAAGAGGCGCGCGACCGCATGCTACGGGTGGACGAGACCCAGAGCCTCGCCGTCTGGCTGCGGGATACGGATTGGGCGCTCAGCGAACTCCCGATCCACCAACGCGAGGCGGTGCTGCTGGCGAGCCAAGGCGTGTCCATCGAGGATGGCGCGGCGCAGCTCGGCATTGCCCCAGGCACATTCAAGAGCCGCATCGCACGCGGGCGGACTCGGCTGCGCGCCCTCATCGAGGAGCGATCGACGCCGCTGCTGGCCGACAGGACCGGCCGCGATACGCTCCCGTCAGCGGCCAAGCGGCCCATCCACCTGCGGAAAAGGCGGGACTGGCGGGGCGTCAAGATCGGCTGATCCCCGGTGTGCCTGTCGGCTTGTTGCTTTTCTTAACGGTTTGCCGGTAGCGTGCGCGCACCTGCGGAGACGCGGGTGGAGGCGTGGAAACCTCCTGAAACACGAGCCGGTCGAGCTTCATCGACCGGGTGGCGGGCGCGCATGTCCAAGCCACCCGGCCAAAGGCGTCCGCGCCTGACGTGTTTCAGGTTTCCAACACCCGGTTCAGTGGCCGGCACGTCTCCGAAATGGGGCGTGCCGCCGGCTGAACAGGAACACTTGGGGCGGGAATGAGCTTGGAGAACCTTTTGACCGAGTAGGACATGCGTGAATAGTCATCTGCCTGTCGGCCGCCTCGCCGATCGCCTTCATTCCCTGCCGCGTGAGCGCGCCTGGTTCGCGATCCTCCTCAGCGTCACGGCGCTGGCGCTGGCGGACGCACATTTTTCCCGGATGGGTCTCGCGCCGCTCTATATCCCGATCGTCTGCGCCGCCTGCTGGGCGTTGGGAAGCCGTGCTGGCTATCTGGTGGCGATCGTTGCGGCGGTCCTCGCCGTCGTGCCGCATCTCGCCGAACTTCCAGGGCTCTCCCCCGCCCTGCTCGGGGCAAGGATGGCCGTGCGCGCCGTCACCTATGTTTTCGTCGCCGCCATTGTTCTCAGCTTCCGCCGGTCCTTCGACCGAGAGCACCACCTGGCGGCACGCGACCGCATGACCGATGCGCTCAACAAGGAGACGTTCCGCGAGCGCGTGATCCATCGTCTCGATCTAGCGGTGCCTGCCCGACAATCCTTCCTGCTCGCGATCCTTGATCTCGACGACTTCAAGGGCCTCAATAACCGCCACGGCCATGTTGCGGGCGACGAGGTGCTGCGCACCTTCGCACAGGGCGCGCGGGGGATCATCCGGCGTGAGGATGATTTCGGCCGAATCGGCGGCGACGAGTTCGCCTTTCTGCTTCCCGTCCATTCGGCCGAGGAAGCGGTGTATTTCGCTCGCTCGCTTCACAAGCGCCTGTCATCGGTTCTGGCCGGCACGCCTCATCCGGTGACGTGCAGCATGGGCGCGCTGCTGATTCAGCCCGAGACCCCGCGTGACGAACCCTCGTTGATGCACGCGGTCGATCAGCTCATGTACGCGGTCAAGCGCGCTGGGAAGAACGCCGTGGAGATCGGTCGCGCGGCGACAGATCGAGCCCCGGACACCCCTGTTCCGTCAAGGCTCCGGGTTCCCATCGAGGCATGTCTATGACGAATGACGACACAGCCCTCTCGCTTATGAGGATGGCATTGGCCCAACTGGATCGGAGCGGCCGAGGCGCGACGGCCACCGCCGTCCATTTGCAAGCCGCGATCGACGCCGCGACCGGAGCCGGCCCGATGCAACCCGGCGAGCTGCTGGACGACGAGGGGGCGTTTCCTTTTGAGCCTCTTGCATCGCGTCAGTGAAGCAGCCCTGTTAGGCAGGGTTGAGCGCGCCAGAAAGCGCCCCGATCAGCAGCTCGCGCGAAGCGGGCTTGTGGAAGGTCGGGCGTGAGGCGTGGGCAGCCGGGATCATGCTGGCCGCACCCGTGGCGAAGATGAAGGGCACGCCGCGACGGTCCAGTTCGTCCGCGATCGGGAACGAGGTTTCGGAGCCAAGTTGCACATCGAGGCTGGCGACATGAGGCGACGAGTCCAGCGCCGCGAGGGCATCCCGCACGCAATCGACAGGGCCGACGATTTCCGCGCCGGCTTCAGATATTATCTCAACCAGCGTAGCCGCGACCCAATAATCATCTTCGACAACCAGCACGCGAAGGCCGCTGATCCCGTCTTGTTTAGTCATGCCGCACCAAGCATTTACGCAGCCGTTCCACCGATCAGCGCAGCAACGCGCCGTCTGGCTCTGTGCTCCACGCGAACGTGCAAAATGTTCGTCCTGGGCTCCCGATTGCTCTAAGTAGCCGGGTAGGGGGCACGTAGAGTTATGGTCGATACTGAAACCCGGATTCGTGAGCTTGAGCATCGGTTCAGGAACATTCTCACTGTCGTTCGTTCCCTTGTCAGCCAGAGCTTGCAGGCGGCCGATTCGATCGAAGACGCCCGATCGACCATTGACGAGCGATTGGAGGCGCTGGGCAACGCGACCGAGCAGCTTCTATCCCACAACTGGCAGGCGGCGCCCCTGCCCGCGCTGGCGGAAAATGCGCTGGGCCACTTCACCCTCTACGCGGAGCGGCTTCGCCTCGACGGCCCCACGGTCACGATCGGCCCCAGGGCGGCGATGACGTTGACCCTCGCCTTTCACGAGCTGGCGACGAACGCGATCAAATATGGGGCCCTGTCCAATGAGGCGGGCACGATCGAGCTGACATGGAAGGTGCTGGATTCGGGCACCGAAGCCGAGCTTTGGATGCAATGGGCCGAACGGGGTGGCCCGCCAGTCGTCAGGCCCGAGCGGCGGGGCTTTGGGTCGCGGCTGATATGCACGGCCGTGAGCCGCAGCTTGCGCGGCCGTGCCGAGATGGAGTTTCCCGCCTCGGGCGTCGTGTGGACCTTGCTCGCTCCTCTGGCTGCGGTCGAGCTATGATCGATCCGGATACAGGATACCCCGCCGCTAAGCCTTGGTTCATCGCGCATGCCTGTCTCTCCGGCCCACGCTCCTTGCTGGATCGGGTCCCTCTCGCCACTTTGATCGTCTCTTTTATCAGGGTCTGAAATCCGGAGCACGTCTGTATGTCCAAACCGCTCTCCCCCGAAACAATGGCTTTGGTGAAAGCTACGGCGCCTGCGCTCCAGCAGCACGGCGTGGAGATTACCACGCGCATGTATCAGCGCCTGTTCGTCGATCCGGAGATCAAGGCGCTGTTTGACATGGCCGCGCACGAATCCGGCGCGCAGCCTAAGCGGCTAGCGGCCGCGATCCTCGCCTTCGCGCAGAACGTCGACAAGCTCGACGTGCTGAAACCCGCGATCGAACGCATCGCCGCGCGCCATGTCGAGACCCATATCAAGCCCGAACATTATCCTGCGGTCGCCAATGCGCTGTTGCCGGCGATCCGCGACATATTGGGCGAGGCGGCAACCGATGAGGTTCTGAACGCCTGGGGCGAGGCCTACTGGTTCCTGGCCGATATCCTTATCAACCGTGAGGCGCAGCTCTACCAGACCGAGGCGGCATGATCGCCGCAGCGGACTGCTCCTCCCAAAAGGAGGTGAGAAGCCGATCCTAAAATTGGTGGCCGATGCGGCCAGCCAAGATGCTCATTGTTCAACGCCATTTGCGAGTTTCAGAAGCTTGGTCTCGATGCCTTTCAGGCCAGCAATGGCCTCATGGTCGGCGACTGACCAACCATCGCTTTTTGCGTCTTCTTGGTTCCGCTGCATCCTTGCGATGATCGAGGCTGCCTCATACACCTCTTTCGCCCCGCCGTGACCACCAACATCGAGTTGGTGCGCGAGCGTCGTGAGGCGATTCACAAAGTTCGTCCGGCCTGCGCACCAGTGCTGCGGGCGAGAGCCTTCGGCCCTGCTTTGAGGGCGTCTCCCAAGGTTTTCAGCGCTTCATGATGAGGGGAATCGGACACGGCAGCTCCGAGGGATCGTCATCATCGTTCATAATCACGAAAGCGGAGGACGACGGGGTTCCCCGCCGTCCCTCCGTCTCAGATGGGATAGGTCGAGCCGTAATGCCGCGGTCGATCACGGCTACGCCGCTACCTTCCACAAGGCGCAGGGCGTGACGGTCGATCGCGCCCACGTTCTCGCCACCCCCGGCATGGACCGGCACAGCGCCTATGTTGGCATGTCGCGACACCGCGACGGCGCGCAGCTCCATTACGGCCGCGACGACTTCGCCGACCAGCGCCAGCTTGTCCGCGCCCTGTCGCGCGACCGGGGCAAGGACATGGCCGGTGACTACGCCCGGCCCGAGCAGGATCAGGCGCGCGCGTTCGCCGATCGGCGCGAGATCCGGTTCCCGGAACTCGCGCGTCAGGTGGTCGAGAAGGTGCAGGCCAAGGCGCGGGGCATGTTCGCCGGGTTCCGGCCGAAACCAGCGGCGGAAAAAACGACGTCGCCGGAGCGCCTCGCGGCCGATCGGCCGCTGGCGCCCTCGCAGGCCCGCGCGATCGAACGCTATGGGCGCGCCGCAGCGGATATAAGCCGGATGCGGGACAAGGGATTGCCGGTGCTGGCGCACCAGGAACAGGCGCTGGCGAAGGCCGGCGACGCGCTCGACCAGGTGCGGCCGCATGGCGCGCGCGACCTCGCCAGCGCGATCGAGCGCGACCCCCGGCTCGCGCGCGACGCGGCCGAGGGCAACACTGGCGGGGCGGCGAAGGCGATGGAGACGGAGCGCCAGGTCCGCACCGACCCGGAGAAGCGCGCGGGCCGGTTCGTGGAGCAGTGGCAGGGCATGAAGGAAGCGCGGGCCAACATGGAGCGTGCCGGCGACCGCGCGGGCGCGGAGAAACTTGGCAAGCGGATGGAGGGCATCGCGGGCGGGTTGCACCGCGACCCACAGCTCGAATCCGTGTTGCGCCGTCGCGCCCCCGAGCTGGAGTTGAACATGGAGCGGGGCAAGTCGATCGGGCAGGAGCTGGCGCAGTCGGTCGGACAAGGCCGCGACCGTGATCGTGGCATGAGCCGGTAAGGGGGACGGGTGGCGGACGAGGACGACCAGGACGAGGCAGGCGCGGCCGAGGCGTTCGAGGCCATGCGTGGTGAGCTGGCGCTGTTGCGCCGCGCCGTGGAGGGTCTGGCGGCCGAGCGCGGCGCGATCGACGTGCCGGACTATACCGAGACGTTGGGGCGGATGCAGAAGGGCGTGGACGCCACGGCCGACCGTATCGCCGTCATCAATGACGTGATCGCGCGGAGTCCGGCGCTGGCGATGACGCCCGAGCAAATGGCACAGCGTATCGCCGCAGCCGGTAACGCCGCCCGGCGCGAGGACCAGGTGGCGCTCGCTACCGGGCGCAAGGGACTGGAGGACGTGACGCGCCAGCTTCACGGGCTTGTCGCATCGGCGCGGCATGCCGGCGAGCAGAACAGACGGCTAGCATGGTCAGCGATCGGCGGCGTCGCGATCGGCATGGTGTTATGGGCAGCCGGCGCGGGCGTCGTGGCGCGCGCCGTGCCGGAAAGCTGGCTATGGCCAGAGAAGATGGCATCGCGCAGCTTGCGCTTGGACACTTGGACCGCAAGCCGGCGACTGGCGGCTGTCAGCCAGCCCGACACTTGGAACACGATGGTTGCGGGTGCAGTGATCGCCCAAGCAAATCAGGAGACGCTTGAACAATGTCGGCGGGCAGCCAACAAGGCAGGCGAGCCAGTGCGATGCACTGTCAGGATTAAGCCGGAGGGGAGGAGGGGGGAATAATGAACCTGCGGCGTCACTCCGGACCCGAGCTGTTGCGGTTTATCGAGTGGTGGGATCAAGCACCGCGTACGATTGAGAAGCGCGGCGGAATCTCTTAGATTGATCGCTGGAGGCTTTGTTCGCGGAGACGCGCACATTGCCTTCTTTTCGTTTTAGGAAGCGCTGCCCTAAGCGACAGAAGCCAGAGCTTTGACAATGCGGCATTCCGCGATGGAGCCGACCATGTATCTTGATCCTATCGGTGCAGACACGCGATGATGGCGGTCACGACGGCGGTGGTTTCCGCGACGTCGCGCACCCTCACTGTGTCGAGGCCGATTTCAGCAGCGGGATAGTCATTCCCACCGGGGAATATCGCATCCCCGATGAACAGCATCCCGTCGAGCGGGACACCGCTCTCGGCACTCAGGCGCTTCAGGCCATAGCCCTTGTCGATCCCTGCTCTGGTCACGTCGATCGATGTCGTGCCACCGAGATTGATCGAGAGCTCCGGCAGCTTCGCGCGCAACGTGGCCTGCAACGCGGTCCTCTTCTTTCGGTCAGGATCCCACGCTTCCTTTTCCTTCAGCGGCGCTGCCTGCCCCAGGCCCGAAAAGGTGATCTGGCTGCCCCGGTCCTCGATCCGTTCGCCCCAGATACGTTCGTCGGCGAGACCGGCATCGGTCAGCGCCTGATCGAAGGCCGTGCGGATCTTCGCCTTCTCCGCGTCGTCGAACAGTTCGGCATAGACCGCGCGCCAAGCGCCATTGATGAACCGATAGAGTTTCGTGCCTGTGGTCGGCATCAACCAGAGACGGTCGAGCGCGACGCCGGCAGGAAGGCGCGAGGCGATCTGCTTTTCGAACTGCGGCCAGTCCCCGCCCGAGATCACCGCCACATCCGTGATGGCGAGCAATCGGGCGAGGATTGCGGCCATATCCTCCGATAACGGCCGCTTGCTCTCGGCAAGCGTGCCGTCGAGGTCGAAGGCGATCAGCCACTTCATGCCGCCTTCCCTGCCGGATCGCGGTAGGCGAGCAGCCTGAGCGCATTGATGACGACGAGCAGCGTCGATCCCTCATGAACCGCCACCGCTGGCCCAATGCCGAGGCCGAGGATGGTAGCAGGCACCAGGAAGGCGACGACACCCAGGCTGACGAAGACGTTCTGCCGGATGATTCCACGGGTATGGCGGCTAAGACCGACTGCGAATGGCAGGTGCGCCAGATCGTCGGCCATCAGCGCCACGTCGGCTGTCTCCAGCGCAACGTCCGACCCCGCCGCGCCCATCGCGATGCCGACCGTGGCGCTTGCCATCGCCGGCGCATCGTTCACGCCGTCGCCCACCATCGCGACCTTGTCTTCGCCGGCGAGCTTCTTGATCGCGGCAACCTTGTCTTCGGGCATGAGGTCGCCCCACGCTTCGTCGATCCCGACTTCGTCGGCGATCGCTTCGGCGACTTTCTGGTGATCGCCGGAGATCATTATCATCCGCGACACGCCCATCTCGTGCAGCCGACGCAACGCGGTCTTGGCAGCTTCGCGAGGCGTGTCCATCAGGCCGATCGCGCCCAGGTCGCGGTCCCCCTTGCGGACCACCATTGTCGTGCGGCCGTTCTCGCGCAGCTTCGCGATTGCGTCCTGCGCGCCCTGCCCCAGCGCCGGAATGCCCTCACTTCCGAACATCTCGGCCTTGCCGATCCACACCGTCTCGCCATCCACGCTCGCGGTGACGCCCCGACCGGTCAGGCTCTTGAGGTCGCCGGCAGTCGGCACGGCACGATCGTTCAGACGTTCGCGGCCGTCCTTGACGATCGCTTGGGCCAGGGGATGGTCGCTCAACGCTTCGACGGCGACAGCCAGCGCCAGCAACTCGCCTTCATCGGCGCCATCGACGGGCACGACATCAGTGATGCGCGGACGACCTTCGGTCAGCGTGCCCGTCTTGTCGAAAGCGATCGCTTTGAGCGACCCGAGGTTTTCGAGCGGTGCACCGCCCTTCACGAGCACGCCGCCCCGCGCTGCACGGGCAACGCCCGACAGGACCGCGCTCGGCGTTGCGATCGCGAGCGCGCACGGGCTTGCCGCCACCAGCACCGCCATCGCGCGATAGAAGCTGTCGCGGAACGGCTCGTCGACGACCACCCATGCGAACAGCAGGAGCACTGACAGGACCAGGACGGCGGGCACGAAGATCCGTTCGAACCGGTCGGTGAAGCGCTGCGTCGGCGACTTCTGCGTCTCCGCTTCGCTCACCATCTTCACGACCTTGGCAAGCGCGCTTTCATTGGAACGGCGTGTCACCTCGATCTCGATCGCGCCGCCGCCGTTGATCGTACCAGCAAAAACCCGGCTTTGCGCGTCGACTGCATCGGGCTTGGCGCGTGCCGCTGCGGCATCTGCGACCGGCACCTTGTCGACCGGGATGCTTTCACCCGTGACCGGGGCCTGGTTGATCGCGCTGGTGCCCTTGATGACGAAGCCGTCGGCAGGCAGGCGCTCGTTCGGGCGGACGATGGCAATGTCCCCGACGACCATCTGCTCGACCGGGATTTCGCTGGTCTGCCCGCCGCGTCGCACGGTCGCGGTTTCGGGCGCGAGCTTCGCCAGCGCCTCGATCGCCTTCTTGGCGCGGCCCATTGCATAATGCTCAAGCGCATGGCCGAGGCTGAACAGGAACAGCAGCAGCGCACCTTCGGCCCATGCGCCCAGCGCAGCGGCGCCGGCCGCAGCGACCAACATCAGCGTGTCGATCTCGAACTTCTTCATCCGGAGGTTGTCGATCGCCTCGCGCAGCGTGAAGAATCCGCCGAAGAAATAGGCTGCGATATAGCAGGCGGTCGGCAGCCATTCGGGCGCGCCAGCGACCAGCCTCTCGATCGCGTAGCCGATCCCCAGCAGCGCGCCACAGGCGAGCGCGAAGATCAGCTCGGTATTGGGGCCGAGAAATTCGGCGTGGCTATGGTCGTGGCCATCGCCGGGGCCGTGCTTCTCTTCGCCCGCGCCGTGGCCCCCGGGGCCGTGGTCGTGGCCGGCATGTTCATCGGCAGCGACCCGCTTGCCCACCCTCACCTTCAGCTTGCGAAGCGCAGCGCGCACCTCCTCTTCGGTGGTTTCGCGGCGATCATATTCGACCCGGACAGACCCGCTGGTGCTGGCGCTTGCCTGGACCACGCCGGGCAAGGCGCACAGCGCATCGCTGACCGTGCGCGCCCGACGTTCGTGGTTGATCCCCGTCACCTGCCAGATCGCATGGCCGTAGCGCTCGGTGATTTCGGCACCTGCGGCGCGCACCATTTCGCGCAACCGTGGCAGCGGCAGCTTGGCGGCATCGAAATGGATGCACAGCGCCGCTGGCGTGTTGCCGTCGAGACAGATCACATGCGCCCGCTCGACACCTTCGCGCTTTGACAGGGTTGATACGAGACGGTCCAGGCAGGCATCGGCCGCGTCAGGAAGGTCCGGCAACAACACTGGAATGTCGAGTTCGAGCTTGTCGTTCATGACGACCTCCT
Organism: Sphingobium naphthae; assembly: GCF_020782235.1. GTDB lineage: Bacteria > Pseudomonadota > Alphaproteobacteria > Sphingomonadales > Sphingomonadaceae > Sphingobium > Sphingobium naphthae. Next base: position 18,534 of record NZ_JAJGNO010000017.1, on the reverse strand, counting down.
TTCGCTTTTCTTGGTTTCGGCGCGCGCGTCGCGCAGGATTTCGACACCGCCCTTGATGGCGATGATGGCGGTGGCGAAGCCGACCAGCAGGTCCGGCCAATTGGTACCCAACCACAGCACCAGCACGCCGGCGATCAGGATGCCGCCGTTGGAAATGAAGTCGTTGAAGCTGAAGGTGGTTGCGGCCCGGAGATTGACGTCCGGATCCTTGAGGCGCTGGAGCAGCCGCAGGCAGAGGTAATTCACGACGCCGGCGATCGCGGACATGACCATCATGGTAGGTCCGATGGGCTCGCTGCCCTGCACGTAGCGCCGTCCGACATCGATCAAGATGCCGCCCGCGAAGATCAGCAGCATGACGCCCGAAGCGACCGCGGCGCGTGTCTTCCATGTCTGGCCCCGGGTGAGCGCCACAAGGCTCAGCGCATACACAGCCGTATCGGACAGGTTGTCGACGCCGTTGGCGATCAGCGCGCTCGAGTCCGCGAAGAAGCCGGAAACGAAGAAGCCCGCAGCGATCGCCGCGTTCAGCAGCAGGACGATCCACAGTGTGCGGCGCTCCTGCCCGCCATTGTTGTCGTTGCCCGGGATCATCCCATCATCTCCTCAAGTGTCAGCAGGGCCAGGAAGCCGACGAAAAACATCGAGCTGATGAGCGGGGTGTCGGGTTTCTCGTGCGCCTCGACCAGCAACTCCTCCGTGACGAGGTAGAGCAGCGCCATCAGCCCGAAGCTGAGGAAGCCGGCGATCATCACCGGCGACAGCGCGGCGACCGGCACGGCAGCGAGCGCGCCGATCGGCAGCAGCAGGGCCAATGCCGAGACGATCACGATGATGCGCAAGCGCGAGCGATAGGTTTCCGCCAGCTCGTCGGTCAGCGTCAGTCCCAGAAATAACACTTCCAGAGTGAGCGCGATCGTCAGCAGGAGACCTGCCTTCTCGCCCGCCACGAAAGCGAGGCCGAGCACCAGGCCGTCGACCAGAATGTCGATGCCGATCGCGGCGAGTAGCGCCATCGGCCCCTTGAAGCGGGCCTCAAGAGCCTTGAGCCCCAGCATGGTCGCGACGCCCGCCGCCCCGCCGATCAACGTCGCGCTGGGCGATGCCTCATGCTTGACCTGCGGCAGGATTTCGGTCGCTGCCGCCGCGAACACGACGCCGGCAGCGAGATGCTGTAGGCCCGCCACGAGGCCAGGTTTCAACTTGGTGCGGCTCGCGACAATCGCGCCGAGCACGACCGCCAGCACAGGCGCAAGCGTATAGAGCAGTGCCTGCATTTCCTAGGACTCCTCCGGGGTTCGGTGGCAGACGCGGATCTTCCCGCGTCGCGTGAACGCGATCGATCCGCCCGCCACGACAGCCCGCGAATGGTCGCCGCGAAACTCGTCACCGGTTCGCTGCGCGCGCAGGATCTCGGTCCTGCCCTTCGGCAGCCAGGTGACGGCCATTTTCAAGCCGTCATCGATGAAGTCGACATCGGCGCGTGTGCCGTCGTCGCAGTACATGATGCGCTGCGCGATTAGTTTCGACGTCAGATGCTTTTCATGCGCCGGCTCGGTAGGCTGGGTCGGCGCTGGATTACACGCCCCTATAACCGCCCCGGAGACGAGAACGACGCCGAGGCGCGCGATCGCCAGACCGGCCCGATTCAGGCCGCACAAGGTTGTCACATTTGAAATCGACGTGTCAGACATCGGTCTCTTCCGACGAAGCGCCCTGTGGCGTTCGAAGGCAGGGCAGTTCATCGCGTGCCTTCCCGCTCGCAGATCCGGGTACGGCCATCGCCTTCCACGATGGTGAGCTGCGACCCCTTGAAGGTCGCGGTGGCTGTTTCGCCGACATATTGCAGGCCCTGCGCTGGCGCGGTCAGCATCATCGGCGGTCCCCCGTTGGAGCGCCGCAAATCGATCTGCAGGCCGTTGTCCTTGTAATCGACGAACAGCGGTTCCCCGTCGGAACAGCGATATCTATGCCGCCCCATTTCCCCGGTCGCCACGGCGCTGTCGGACGAATGGATCTGCTGCTCCGTTGGCGGGGCTGGCGGCTTTCTTTCCGAGCACGCCGCGAGCCCGACAACGAGGATGACGGCGGGCAGCACCCGCTTACAGTGCATCATCATCGCGCCTTCCTCCTGTAGCGGAAGGGGACGCGCTGACGATTGATAGCCCGGGCAGGCTGACCTACCCGCCAGCGGAGATAGGTTGCGAGGCGATCGTCAGATTCGACCATCAGGGATCGCAGGCGGCGCAACATCATCGCCGCGAACGGCAGGGAGAGCGCCCCGCGCAGCGTGCAGCTATGCGTTAGCCTGGTGCCGCCATCGTCCCCCGCCAGCTCGTACCGCTCTTCGAGCGTGAACAGATAGGGGATGCCGCAGGACCAAGCGAAGGCGTGCGGTTTATCGAATCGATCAATCCGTGCTGGCGTCCGAATTGGCCGGGTGATGCCCTGGATCGCAAAGGTGCATTCTGTGTCGCCGAGCCGGGACGGATCATCGAGAAATACGAGCGGACTCCACGCCCGGCGATGATCCGGATCGGTGAGTGCCGACCAGATGCGCAGTGGCCCGCCGTGAAGCATCGAGCTGGTTATGGTGCGAGGCATATCCCCATCTCCCAGAGATGGGCGGGGCGATCGCGGATCGCCCCGCCCATCCATCAGGCCAAGTTGTTCACGAAGGTCTGACCGTGGTCGTCCCCTTCATGCTCCTCATTGTAGTGCTCGGGTTTCTCGATCACTTTCTGCCCGAACCGGGCATAGAGTGTCGGCAGCACGAACAGCGTAAGAAGCGTCGCCGAGATCAGACCGCCGATGACGACCGTCGCCAAAGGCTTTTGAACCTCTGCGCCGGCGCCTTCGCCCAGCGCCATCGGCACGAAGCCGAGGCTGGCGACTAGCGCGGTCATGATGACGGGTCGCAGACGCTGCATCGCGCCAACATGCGCGGCTTCCTCGCGGCTCATCCCTGATCGGATCAGATCTTGGATCGAGCTGACCATGACGAGGCCGTTGAGGACCGCGATGCCCGAGAGGGCGATGAAGCCCACTGCCGCCGAGATCGAGAAGTCCATGCCCCGCAGGAACAGCAACAGGACGCCGCCCACCAGCGCGAAAGGCACGCCGGTGAACACGATCGCGGCGTCGCGGACCGATCCCAACGCCCCGTAGAGGAGCAGCAGGATCAAGATGAAGCAAGCCGGAATGACCAGCTTCAGCCGTTCGCTTGCCGATTGGAGGTTCTCGAACTGGCCGCCCCATTCGAGATAGGTGCCGGCAGGCAGCCGGAGTTGGCTGCCGATCGCCGCCTGCGCATCCGCCACGACGGATCCGACGTCGCGGCCACGCACGTTGGCTTGCACCACCACGCGCCGCTTGCCGTTCTCGCGGCTGATCTGGTTCGGACCATCGACCACCTTGATCTCGGCGACGCTGGACAGCGGTACATAGCCGCCGCCTGCCACCGGCACCTGCACCTGTTGGAGCAGGCCGATGTCGGCACGCTGCGCCTCCGACAGGCGGATCACCACGGGGAAGCGACGGTCGCCCTCGAAGATCTGGCCCGATGTTCGCCCGCCGATCGTCGCAGTCACGGTGTCCTGCACATCCTGAGCCGTAACGCCCAACCGCGCCATCGCGTCGCGGTTGACGCGAATGTCGAGCATGGGAAGACCGGTCGTCTGCTCCACCTTCACGTCCGCTGCGCCTTGCGTTCTGCGCAGCACCGCCGCGATTTGCTCGGCCGTCCGGTTCATCTGGTTGAAGTCGTCCCCGAACACCTTCACCGCGATGTCGCCGCGCACGCCGGCGATCAGCTCGTTGAAGCGCATCTGGATGGGCTGGGTGATCTCGTAGGCATTTCCCGGAATCTTCGCGAGATTACCCTCGATCCGGCTGACCAGCTCCTCCTTGGGAAGCTCAGGATCCGGCCAATCCTTGCGCGGCTTCAGGATGACGAACATGTCGGTCGCGTTCGGCGGCATCGGGTCGGCCGCCAGCTCGGCGGTGCCCGTCTTGGAATAGACGAATTGCACCTCCGGCTGCTTCGACATCATCCGCTCGATCGGCACCTGCATCGCCTGGCTCTGCTGGACCGACGTTGCCGGAATGCGGAGCGACTGGATCAGCAAATCGCCTTCGTCGAGCTGCGGCAGGAACACCGAGCCGAGCGTAGTGAAAGCAAGCGCCGCCACCACAAGGCTTCCCACACCCGCACCGATCGTCAGCGTCGGGCGCTTCATGGCCCGGTCGAGACCGGGTTCGTAGCGCTTCTTCAGCCACGTGATGATGCGGCCGTCCTTCTCCTCGACCTTCTTCGACAGCCAGATCGCAATCATCGCCGGCACGAAGGTGAGAGAGAGGATGAAGGCGAAGGCGAGCGCGATGATGACGGTCAGCGCCATCGGTCCGAACGTTTTACCCTCCACGCCGGTCAGCGTGAGCAGCGGTACGTAGACGAGGATGATGATTGCCTGCCCGTAAACCGAGGGGCGGATCATCTCGCGAGCGGCGGCTGCCACGGTCGCGAGCCGTTCCTTGACGCTGAGCAATCGGCCTTCATGATGCTGTTGCTCGGCAAGCCGGCGCAGCGCGTTTTCGACAATGATGACGGCGCCGTCGACGATCAGACCGAAGTCCAAAGCCCCAAGGCTCATCAGATTGGCCGAGACCCCAGCGCGCAGCATACCAAAGCCTGTCAGCATCATGGTGATCGGGATGACCAACGCCGCGATCAGGGCCGCACGGAAGTTGCCGAGCAGCAGGAAGAGCACGACGATGACCAGCACCGCGCCTTCGGACAGGTTTTTCGCGACCGTCTTGATCGTCGAATTGACCAGCTCGGTGCGGTTCAGCACCGGCTGAATTACGACGTCAGGAGGCAGCGAAGCGTTGATCGTCTTCAGTTTCTCAGCGACCGCGGTCGACACGATGCGGCTGTTCTCGCCGATCCGCATGATCGCCGTGCCGACGACGACTTCGGTACCGTTCTCCGATGCCGAACCCATGCGGATCGCCTGACCCGTCTTCACAGTCGCAACTTGTTCGACCGTGATCGGCACGCCGTTACGTGTCGCGATCACGGTCCTGGCCAACTCGCTGGCATTGCGAACGAGCGCATCCGAGCGAACAGCCAGACCTTCGCCATTGCGATTGACGAAGCCACCGCCGACGCTGGTGTTATTGCGCTCCAGCGCATTTCCCAGGTCCGTCAGCGTGATGCCGAGCGAGGCCAGCTTCTGCACGTCGGGCACGACGAGGAACTGCTTGGCGTAACCGCCAATCGAGTCGACACCGGCGAGGCCCGGTGTGGTCTTCAGAAGCGGCGTCACGATCCAGTCCTGCGCGGTGCGCAGGTAGGTCGCCTTGTCCTCTTCGGTCGTCAGTCGCTCGCCCTCTGGCGTGATGTAGCTGCCATCGGGCTGTTGGCCCGGTTCACCGGGCTTGTGCTTGTCGTCCTCGCGATGATCGAGACGAACGGTGTACATGTACACCTCGCCCAGGCCTGTCGCGATCGGACCCATTTCAGGGTTCACGCCGTCGGGCAGATTCTCTTGCACGCCCCGCAGACGCTCGCCCACCTGCTGGCGGGCGAAATAGATGTCCGTCGCGTCCGAAAAGACCGCCGTGATCTGCGCGAAGCCGTTGCGGCTCAACGAGCGCGTATATTCCAGGCCGGGGGTGCCGGCGAGCGCGGTTTCGATTGGAAACGACACCTGCTTCTCGACCAGCTCGGGCGAGAGGGCAGGCGCGCGGACGTTGATCTGGACCTGATTGTTGGTGATGTCCGGCACCGCGTCGATCGGTAGCCGGTAGAGGGAAAAGGCGCCGATGGCGGCGACGATGACGGTGAGGAGCAGGACTAGCCAGCGCTTCTCGACCGCCCAGGTTACGATACGGGCGATCATGGCTTAATCCTCGTGGCTCGCTTCGCCCTTGCCGATCTCGGCCTTGAGCGTGAAACTTCCGGTGGTGGCGATCTGTTCGTTGCCGGTCAGGCCCGACCGGACGATCACCGTGTCGCCCGACGCATCGCCGAGCTGGACCGGGGTCGCCTTGAAGCCGGTGGGCGTGCGCACGAACACGACCGACTTGCCCTCGAAACTCTGGACCGCCGTCGTCGGCACGCGGACCGCCCCGCTCCCGCCGCTGCCCGTGAGCTGCACGGCTGCCGTCACAGGCTCGCCGACCCGCCATTCGCCACCGCGATTGTCGAGGGTGGCGAGCGCAGGCACGAGCCGCGTCTGCGGATCAAGCGCCGGCGACACGAAGGTCACGCGGGCGGTCGCCTGACGGCCTGCCGCCTTCACCAGCACCGTATTGCCGGGACGCACCCGGCCCGCATCCTCGGGCTTGAGATTAAGCGCGATCGACACCTGGCTCAGGTTGGCGATGCGATAGAGTTCGGCATCCGCCGCGACCGTTTGTCCCAGCGTCACGGGGCGCGCAATGATCTGGCCCGAGATCGGCGCGGCAATGCCGAGCCGGTTGAGCCCGCCGCCGCCGACACCCGCCGCCGAAACCATGCTCTGCGCCTGCGTCAGGGCGATCCGCGCCTCCGTCGCCGCTGTGCGGGCGGCGATCAGATCCTGTTCAGGGGAGACTCTCTGCGCGAACAGCCGCTGTTCGCGCGCGAGGTTCGAATTAGCGAGCTGAAGCCGCGCCCGCGCCGCCTCGACCTCGCCCTTGATCTGCGCCGCCTCGCGGCTTTCGATGACCGCAATGGTCTGGCCGCGTCCGACCGATTGGCCGAGGTTACGGGTGAGCGCGACCACGCGTCCCGCAATTGCGGCCGAGACGACCTGCGTTCCCTGTGGGTCGCCCTCGATGATCGCGGGCAGCTCGATCGTCCCGGCCCCGCCGATGATCGGCCGTCCGACCTGGACGCCCGCTGTGGCGATCTGGTCGGCACCCAATGTGACGACGCCTTCACCGGCATGACCGCCTTCAGCACCGCCCTTTTCCGTGCCCGCTGCCGTCTCATTGGCAGCTGCGCCTTCGGCAGTTGCCTCGTTTCCGCCATCCTTGCCGCCGCAGGCAGCCAAGAGCAGGGCGAGCGACGCCGCGCCCGCGAGATAAAAGCTCTTCATCACTGATTCCCCCCATTGGGCGCACGAGCGGTCAGTCGCTCCACTTGCGCGCGGGCATTCTGGTAATTGGCAAGCGCGTCGATCGCGGCGACCCGCGTTTCGGCGAGCGTGCGTTCAGCATCGAGCAATTCGAGCTGGCCGAACTTGCCCTCGCGATAGCCGATCCGCGCGATGCGGGCGGCCTCCTGTGCAGCCGCCAGCGCCGGCCCCGACGCCGCACGAGCCGTCGTTGCGGCATTGGCCGCCTGCGCCTGCGCGTCCGTGATCGCCTGTTCGATGTCGAGCGCGGTCACGCGGCGCTGCGCATCCGCCTGGGTCCGCTGCGCGGTCGCCTGCGCAATCGCGGCGCGACCATTGTTGAACACCGGGATCGGGATCGACACGCTGAACACCGCCGCCATGTCGTTGGTCGCTTCCAGGCGGCGGATCGACGGCCCGACGTTCAGGTCAGGCACGCGATTGGCGCGCGCGAGCCGCACGCCGGCTTCGGCAATGGAGAAATCCGCGTTGGCTGCCGCCAGCGCGAGTGTGCCGGTCGTGTTGACCGGTGCCAACGGCCCATAGACGTTCACACCGGGAAGGCGATCGAGCAGCGTGTCATCGAGCAGGCCGTCGATCGGCCGTCCGATCCGACGCGCCAGATTGGCGCGGGCCGCCTCGGCCAAGCGAAGCTGCCGCTCCACATTGGCGTCGGCATTGATACGCGCGACATCCGCGCGCTGTTGCTCGAGTGGCGATGCCCGCCCTGCCTGCACGCGAACGCTCGCGGCCCGCAGCGCATCGCTGGCGATCCGGGCCTGATCGCGGGCTGTCATTACCCGGCGATCGGCCGCGACCGCTTCGACATAGAGCTGCGTTACCTGAAGCCGGACATCCGCCGCGATGATCGCGGCCTGGATCTCGGCCCGGGACAATTGCGCATTGGCGACCGCGACGCGGGCGCCGCGCTTGCCGCCTAGCTCGATCGGGATCGCAAAGCCGACCGTGGTTTCCGCGCTGCGGACCCCCCGATACGGCCCGGAGCCGATGACATTCTCGACTTGGCCTTGAACCACCGGATTGGGCCGCAAGCCGGCGACTGTGCGACCTGCACGGGCCGCGTCGATTCCAGCTGTCGCCGCTTCCGCAGCAGGGGCCGAACCGCCCGCTGCACTGACCGCTTGGTCAAGCGTGTAGACCGGCGCATCCTGCGCAACAGGCGCGGACGGTCCGACCTGCGCCTGCGCCATCGTGGCGCAAGACGCTGCGGCCAGCATGGCCGCGAGGATACGATTCATGAAAATAGGACTCCTGACGATGATCGACAGGGGCGCGCCAACGCACGCCCAAATCGGACGTCAGGCTTGGGGGGGCCTCAAATGGACCATGCCGGTGCGGCCGTCGAGCGACGCAGAGGCGGAGATTGTCGGCTTGGGCACTGTGAGGACGGGGGTATATTCCATCGTCGTGCGCGCAGGCGCGCCGACGTCGTGTCCGTGACAATAATTGTGATGATGCGGGACATTCTTGTCCGAGTCCGATGGCACCTGATCGATGTCACCGGCGGTATGGACCGTGAACTCAACGCCCGCGATGCTTCCCCCCGCCAGATCGGCGGCATGGGCCATGCCGGAGAAGCTGGTCAGGACCAGCATCAGGCATGTCAGGAAAGGCAAAAAGGCTCGCACTAGCTTGCCTCTATCACGGAAGGGTTTTCATGTCATTGCACTAATTCGAACCAAGGGTCACTGAGCCGGAACCCGAGCGGGATCGGTCGCGCCCGTTCCAGGCGAACCCGACCGCAATGGCGACCGCCATCAGGAGTTGCGCCAGCACCGATTGCCAAGTGGGAAACACGCCGAGCATCGACAGCCGTGGCACGTCCGCGAGCGGTGCGATGTTGATAAGGCCGGCTTCCTGGAGCGCGGCGACGCCTTTACCCGCCAGCACGACGGTCAGGACCGCCATGAGCCAGGAGCTATAGCGGAAGAACTGCGCGATCGGCAGCTTGCGACTGTAGCGAAGCATGGCCCAAGCGATCAGGCTGAGCAGTCCAATCGCCGACCCGGCCCCCGCGAGAAGCATCCCGTTGTCACCTTGCGCCGAAAGCGCGGCATAGAACAGGATCGTCTCGAAGACCTCGCGATAAACTACGACGAACGCCAGCCCGAACAGGAACCAGCCCGACCCGCCCGAGAGCGCCCGCGACATCTTCTCGCGAATATAGCGCTGCCACTGATCGGCCTGCGCCTTGCCGTGCATCCAAATCCCGACCGAGAGCAGCACGACCGCGGCGAACAGCGAGCCAAACCCTTCCGTCAGCTCCCGGCTCGCACCGCTGATCCCGATCGCATAGGTGGCGACCGCCCAGGTGATCCCGCCCGCGATGATCGCGCTGACCCAGCCGCCATGCACGTACCGCAGCGCCTCGCCGCGCTCGGCTTTACGCAGGAACGCGATCATGGCGACAACGATGAGCAGGGCTTCGAGCCCTTCACGCAGCAGGATCGTGAACGCGCCCAGGAACGTGGACGCTTCGGTGGCGGCATCAGGCGCGAGCGCCGCTTCCGCATCGTCGAAAAGGCCGCCCAGTACTGCGACCTTCTCCGCGAGATCATCGGGCGACGCGCCCCGGTCGATCGAGGCGCGGAACTCCCCCATCGCGCCCTCGATTCGACCCATCAGCGTCGCGTCGCGCGCGGTGAGTGTTGGCTCGATCGGCTCGAACCCATCGAGATAGGCCGACAGCGCCAGCTCTTTCGCCATGCGCGCATCGCCGCGCCGCGCAGCCGCCACGCTTTCGGCGAGTTTGGCGCGGGCGACCGCGAGCGAGCCGGGAGCCTGTTGTATCACCTGTTCGGGATGACGACGCAGGAACGCGAGCACTGGGTCAGCCTTGGCGTCGCCGATCGCCGCGCCGAGCGCGGCCGGGGTGAGCGCGACCAGGGTTTTCAGGTCCGGAATGCGCCGGCGAAGGGTCGGGTCGGATTTCCAAAGCCGCTCGCCTTCGCGCGCCTGCGCATCCGTGAAGGCGAAGCTCCCGGCTCGGAATGCTAACGCCCAGCGCTGATCGTTGGGCAGATCGGCGAAGCTCTGCATCGCGGTCCCGTCGATGCCTTGCGTCACCACCTGATAGAGCGCGAACACGCTGCGCTGGCGCGCGCGCTCGGCATCGGTGAAAGCAATCGGGGGCGTAGCGAGCTTGGCGGCGTCAGGGCCACGGCCGTTGCCCGTCATCCCGTGGCAGGACGCGCAGGATTGTCGGAACAGGGCATCGCTGGAGACGAGGTTCGGAGCCTTATCGGGCGCGAGCGGCACCGGGTAGGCGCGCAACAGATCGGCCGCGAGCCCGTGCGCCAATGTTGCCACCTGTTCAGTCGGTCCCTTTTCCGCGATCACCGCCTGGAGGTTGGCAGCCCGCTGGATGAGGGCTTGACGCTCCGGCTTCGCCGGCAGGCCCTGAAGCCGTGTCGAGACCGACGCGGCGAACTCCGTCATCTCGGCATATTCCGACGTGCTCTTGATCCGACCGTTGGCGACCGCGCCGCCATAATCGACGGCCATATAGTCGAGCAGCCGCCATGCGGTTTGCACGTCGCCGGGTTCGGCGATTGCCGCAGCAGGGATCAGCAGCGCCGCGAGCGCGGAGAGCAGCCGCAACGAGAGCATTGCCCGGATCAACGCGAGCAGACGCACTACCGCTCTCCCAATTCGCGCCGAGCGCCAGTGACGATTTCATAAGCGGAGTGGAGGAACAGGAGGGCGATGAGGCCGGCGACGGCGAGGTCCGGCCAGGCGCTTCCTGTCCACGCCACCAGACCGGCCGCGGCGATCACCGCCACGTTGGCGAGCGCGTCGTTGCGGCTGAACAGCCAGATCGCGCGAACATTGGCGTCCCCTTCCCGGAAACGCGCAAGCACCAAGGCGGACACGACATTGATCGCGAGCGCGACAACGCCGATTGTGCCCATCAGTTCGGCATCGGGCGCGGTTGCGTTCAGGGCGCGCCAAATCGCGAAACCGATTACGCCCACGCCAAGCGCACCGAGAAACAACCCCTGCGTCAGCGCGACCTTTGCCCTCGCCCGTGCGGACCAGGCAAGCGCGAGAAGACCGATAAGGCTGATCGACCCGTCCCCGAGAAAATCGAGGGAATCCGCTTTCAGCGCTTGGCTATCGGCGATGAACCCGCCGAACAGCTCGGCGACTCCGAAGCCGAGGTTGAGCACCACGACGGTCAGCAGCGCACGGCGATAGGCCGGATCGGTTTGCGCGCGCGCGGGCTCCCCGTGGCACCCGCAGCTTTCGGTAGAAGCATTCATGCGGCCTTCCTTACCACCTCCAGTCGCTGTAGAAGCAAGCGAAATGTGCGACACGTTCGCATAAGCAAGGATGGCATGATGAAGCCGGTGATGATTGGGCAGCTCGCCAGCGAGACCTCGACGAAGGTGACGACGATCCGCTTTTATGAGTCGATCGGGTTGCTCCGATCCGCCCCTCGCACGGCGTCGGGTCGCAGAACCTACGATGCCAGTGACATTGAGCGTTTGCACTTCATCCGCAACGGTCGCCGGCTTGGCTTCTCCGTCGACGAGATCCGTTCGTTGATGGGGCTGGCGCAGAACCCGGACCAGGATTGTGGTGCCGCCTCAGCTATCGCTGCTCAGCACCTCAAGGATGTGGAGGAGAGACTGGCGCAACTCGCGGTGTTGCGGGATGAGTTGGCAATGCTCAGCCAGAGCTGCACCAAGGCGCGCATGGCCGATTGTCGGATCATGAAGGCGATCGGCAAAGGCCACCCTCAAGCCGATCAATAATAATCGGCCAGCCTGAGCTCGCGCACATCACCCGAGGCCATCGTCAGCTTTACGAGGGTGCCAGCAGGCCGGGAGCGCACTTGCCAGAGCTCCCCACGCGTATAGTTCGCATCGATCGAATGGCCGTTCACCGCCACGATCCGGTCGCCGACCGCCCAGCCAGCCTTTTCCGCGGGACTGTTCGCCGCCACATGAACAACGGTGAGCGCCGTTGGTGAGGCTGCGAGGCCAAGGCCGCTACGGTCCTTCAGCATCGGCAGGCGACGACGAGGACCGAGTGGCCGGAGCCACACGAATCCGGCGGTCACGTCGAACACCACGTCGAATTGAGCGATCAGCGGTAGGCCGACATTGCCAACCGTGCTGGTGGAGAGCCAAGCTCTCATCCCGAGTGTGGGGACGTTCGAGACGCCAAGCCCTTCGATGTTGATGTTCTGGATCGTGAAAGCATCGTTGATACGCACACCATCGACGCCGCCGATCGCCGCGGTCGAGACGAGCTTCCCGTTCAACAGCCCTTGATCGCGGGCATAGGCCGACGAGAGCATCAGCGCGGCCGAGCTGCCAAGATCGATCATCAAGGGCACGGGAGGCAAACCCGAGACGGAAGCTCGAATGAACAGCTCCTGCTTGGCACCGCGCCCGAGCGCGACAGCGCGCCAGTCGGGACCGGCGAGAAACGTGCCTGACTTGACGACCGCCATACGCCTTTTCGCGAAATCGAGCGCGATGCAGCTACCCGTGAACATATCGGCACCGAGGAGGATATCGATCGGTCGTCCGAAGGCCGCCGACACTGAACTCAGATCACCAACGACGGCAAAGGGTAAGCGACGGGTTTCGCGGGCGAGCTGTACGTCGATGTCGCGGACCAGCAGCACCGGGGCCTTGGCGCTCAGCCCGCTAATCATGCGCCGCTCACCATCGTTCAAGCCGAGCTTCGCCGCGAGCGCCGTGCTCATGATCGACGCGCCGCTGCCACTGTCGAGCACCGCCCGCACCGGCACTCCGCGCACTTGTGCCGAAACAAGGAGGGTATCACCCGTGCCGACTTCCAGCGGCTCCCATTCGAGGTGAGCCGCACCGAAGTTCCACGAGCCCGCAGACCGGGAAGTCTGTCGCGCGAGCGTTGGAGAACCGAGCACCAAGCCGGTTCCACAGGCCACCAGCCGCGCCACTAATGAGCGTCGAGACATACCGATTGCTTCAACACGGGCCGTCAAAAAGCCACCTCCAGCCCCCCGTCCGCAGGAGAGCAAATTGCGGTTACATGCTCCAGCCACTGGAGGAGCAAGTGCTTTTGGTGCGCCCGAAAATCCTCAGAAGCGCTTGGAGAACTTTAGATGAAGGATGGTGCAGACCGCTTAGATGCCTTCCCGATAACGAACGGTTCCGGGGGACGCTGGGCCGATCGGGACCGCGAACGGTGTAAACGCTCGCGCTAAGTGGCGGCATTCTGATCGCGCTATTTGTCGGCGAGCGTCGCTACGCGGCTACCGGCTTGGTCTCGGCCGATCGCACATAGGCGTAGAGTGTTGGCTTGGAGATGCCGAGCATCGAGCAAATCTTGGCGATCGGCATCGTGTTCTCGTGGTAGAGCCTGACGGCCAGGTCGCGCTTGTCCTTGCCGAGTGCGGCCGGCCGGCCACCCTTCTTGCCGCGAGCGCGGGCTGCGGTGAGACCGGCCTGGGTCCGCTCGCGGATCAGGTTGCGCTCGAACTCCGCCAATGCCCCGAACAGGTGGAAGGTAAGCTTGCCCGACGTGGTGGTCGTGTCGATCGCCTCGTGCAGGCTCAGCAGCCCGACCTTTTCCTCGTCGAGGTAGGTCATCCATCCGATCAGATCACGGAGCGAGCGGCCGAGCCTGTCGAGGCGCCAGACCACCAGTGTGTCGCCGGCGCGAAGCAGCTCCTTCACCTTTTCCAATCCAGGGCGAGCGGCAGTCGCCCCGGAGGCCTTGTCGGTGATGACCTTCTCGCAGCCGGCAGCCTTCAGCGCATCACGCTGGAGGTCCAGGTTCTGCTCGGCGGTCGATACGCGGGCGTAACCGATTTTCATGCGTAGGGCCGGTGGCGCCCCGATCGGGCGCGGTTTGGGAAGAAAGTCGTCATCGGCAGGTCTATGTTGCCCTAGTTTTCTTTACCGGGTAGATTTACGTCGAACAGGCCGGTTTGGCAACGCGAGCGGACTCGCATGGCGATGGGCAGGCAAATCTCCGTTTTCCTTACCTGCGACACGGACCGTCGGCGGTGACGCATCCGGCGCTTGTCCCGCCGCTGGCGATCGAGCGCTACCGCGTCCTTGAACCGCACCTCGCCGATGGCATCCCGCTCGCGGACCTCGCCCGCACCGGCACGCTGAGCGAGCGGACGTTGCAGCGCTGGCTCGGGCGCTACCGTGCCGAAGGACTTGCCGGTCTCGCGCGTCTGCCGCGCAACGATCGGGGCAGGCTGCACCTGCCGGAACATCTGGTCGAACTGACCCGCACTCTCGCCACCAAGCGCCCGCGACCCCCGGTCGCCGCCATTCACCGAAAGGTGCAGGAACTCGCCATCGCGCATGGACACCGAACCCCCAGCTATGCGGCCGTCGCGCGTGTCGTCAGGGCGATACCGGCAAGCCAGATCGCCGCAGCCTCCGATCCGGCCGTCTACCGCGACCAGCACGAGCTAGTGCATCGGCGCGAAGCCGCGACCTCGAACGAGATGTGGCAGGCCGATCATACCGTTCTCGACATTCTCGTGCTCGATGATGCCGGAACCCCGGTGCGTCCTTGGCTGACCGTCATCGTTGACGATCACAGCCGAGCCATCGCCGGTTACTTCCTCAGCCTCGATGCCCCCAGTGCCCTCAACACGGCGCTCGCCTTGCGGCAGGCGATCTGGCGCAAGCCCAATCCCGAATGGATCGTCAGCGGCATTCCCGAACAGCTTTACGTCGACAACGGCTCGGATTTCATCTCCGAGCATATCGAGCAGGCGTGCATCGCCCTCAAAATCCGCCTCATCCATTCGCTGCCGGGGCGTCCTCGCGGGCGCGGCAAGATCGAGCGGCTGTTCCGCACCATCAACGACATGTTCCTGCCCGACCTGCCCGGCCACCTGATCGCGGGCAAGCCGCTGTCGGCGCCAGTGCTCACGCCCGACGAGCTGCGCGCCCGCTTCGAGGCGTTCGTGTGCGGCGTCTATCATCGTCGCCCGCATGGCAGCACCGGCGAACCGCCGATCACGCGCTGGCAGAAGGGCGGGTTCCTGCCCGCAATGCCCGACAGCCTTGAACAGCTCGACATGCTGCTCGTGCACGTGCCCAAGCCCCGTAAAGTGCTGCGCGACGGCATCCGTCTGATGGGCAGGCGCTATGTCGAACCCACGCTCGCGGCCTTCGTCGGCGAGCAGGTCGAGGCGGTCTATGACCCCCGCGACCTGACCGAGATCCACGTCTACCACCAGGGCCGGTTCGTCTGCCGTGCGCTCAGCTCCGAGCACGCTGGGCACCCGTCGTTGCGCGCGATCCAGCGCGCCCGGCGCGGCGCGAAGGAGCGCGACAAGCAGGTGCCTGCCCCCACGGAGACCTTCGATGGCGACCAAGAGGATACGGCTTCCCGGCCCACCACCTACCGAGGGCTCCGGCTCTACGCCGCTGACGATTGAGTTCCTGGTCGAGCAGCCGTTCCTGGCGACCCGCGAACATGCCCGGTTCGTCGAGTTTGCCGAAGCCTGCGCGCACTACCGCTATATCGGCGTGTGTCATGGCCGGCCGGGCGTCGGAAAGACGCGATCGGCGCGCGAGTTTTCCAGCTTCCCCGACCTGGGGGAATATGCCGCGCTCCGTCCCATTGCCGCGCTCCTTGGCGAAAAGGTCGCTCGCTGCCGCGCCGTCTTCTACACCGTGTCGGTCAGCAACACGCCCAAGACGATCGACGCGGTGTTGGGCCTCAACCTCATTAAGCTGGGCTATGCCCGGCTGACGGTCGCGGGCGGCTCGCAGGACGAAATCACCCATGACGCCGCCCGCATCGCCTGCCCCCTCGTCATCGTCGACGAGGCCGACCGCCTGACCATAAAGTCGCTCGAACATCTCCGCGACATGGCCGATCGCCACGGCTTCGGGCTGATCCTGATGGGTATGCCGGGCTTGGAGAAGCGCCTCGCCCGCTATGCCCAGCTCTACTCGCGGATCGGCTTCGTCCACGAGTTCAAACCGCTTACCGAGACCGAAATGCGGCTGCTGCTCGCGACCCACGCCGGCGATTTCGGGATCAGCTTCGACCCGGCCCAACTCGACGCGATCGAAGCGCAGGCAGCCGTGATCCGCATCACGCGCGGCAACTTCCGGCTCATGGAGCGCCTGTTCGCGCAGATGCGGCGGATCATGACCCTCAACCGCGTCGAGGAGGTCACCGCTGACATCGTTCAGGCCGCGCGCGATTGCCTCGTCATCGGACCCGGCAACTGACAAATAGCGCGATCAGAACGCCGCCATTTAGCGTCACGCTTTGGGAGCAACCCCTCCGACTTCAGTCGGATACTGGCTTCAGCCATAGACTCGCATAATAGCAGGTATCCTCGGGAAAGTGAGACCGCCTGAAAGGCGTGAAGTCTCACTTTCCCGAGGATACCTGCTATGGGCTATTCGAGTGGTTGCCACACGACCTTTCATCATCGCTATCATATCGTCTGGGCGCCCAAATACCGTTTCAAGGTGTTGCACGGCGAGGTCCGCCTCAGGGTGCGCGAGATCATCAAGCAGGTCTGTGTCGAAATGGGCGTGACGATCGTCAATGGCGCGCTTTCACGCGATCACGTCCATATGTTCGTTGAAATCCCACCGCATATCTCGGTCAGCGACTTCGTGCGCCGGGTCAAGGGGCGGTCCTCGCGCAAGATCCAGCAGGAGTTCGAGCATATCCGCAAGCGCTACTGGGGCCAGCGCTTCTGGCAGCGTGGCTACTTCTCAACCACGTCCGGAAACATCACCGACGATATCATCATGCGCTATCTCGACCGCCATACCCACAAGCAAGGCTTCAGCCCTTCGCCATGAACCTACCGGCGTCAGCCGGTCAGTCATTCAGCGCGAGCGTTTACATCCGCGCCCTTCCCTGATGCAAAAATCTGATGCAGAATCGCGGCATGATTTACGGCTATGCGCGCGTCTCGACCAACGGCCAGGACCTGGCCCAGCAGCTCGCCCAGCTTGAGGCGGCCGGCTGCACGAAGATCTACCGCGAGAAGATCAGCGGCGCGTCGGCCGAGCGGCCTCAGCTCAAGCGCGCGATCGGCGCGCTCGATCCCGGCGACGTGCTGATGGTGACGGCGACCGATCGCCTCGCCCGCAACACGCGTGACCTGCTCAACATCCTGCACGCGGTCAAGGAGACCGGCGCCGGCTTCCGCTCGATCGCCGAGCCGATGCTGGACACGACATCGCAGCTCGCCGAGGTCGTGATCGCGGTGCTGGGCGTCGCGGCGAGCTGGGAGCGCCAGCGGATCGTCGAGCGCACCAGCGCCGGCCGCGCCCAGGCCAAGGCGCGCGGGGTCAAGTTCGGCCGCAAAAGCGCCCTCACCCCCCACCAGCAGGCCGAGGCACGGCGCAAGCTCGACGCCGGCGACACTCAGCGTTCCGTCGCGGCGCTGTTCAACGTCAGCCAGGCGACGATTTCGCGGTTACAGGAACGGCCATGATGACGGGGCTGCAATGGCCTGGTGCCGCCATCGTCGTCAGTCTGGCCATCAGTCTCGCAGGATGTAGTCCGGCGAAAGAACCGGCGGTGGCGGAGGGACCACCCCAACGAGCAAGTTCGTCGGAATTGCCGCCGCCCCCTCCCCCGCCAGTGCCCGGCCCCAATTATCATGGTAACGGGAGTGCCATCGCGGTTCCTGGCGCTCCCGACATTAGCGGCCTCGATGATGCGCAGATCGACGTGATGTTCGACGAGGCGGTCGCGCGGGCGCGACCGGGGGAAGGCAAGCAAGCGATTTGTGTCGGGCTGCAGGGCCTCGCCGATGGCGCTGTTAAGGATGCCCCGGAAAGAACGATCAGGCGATTGGCCGAGCTACTGCGCTTGCCCGCCTTCCCCGCCTCCCAATGCAGGGCCGATGCCACTCCGTTCGTCACCGCGACCAAGGCCGAAGCGATCCTCTACACGGTGAGGGTCGAATCTCGCGATCGGAAAGGTGTGCTGACTTTTTGGGCGACAGCCGTATTCGGCAATCTCGGAGCGCATGGAATGCAATTCCGCCTTATCCGCCAAGCTGGACGCTGGGTGCCTGAGCCTACCGGATTATCGGTGTTGTCATGAGGCGATCAGTGCGCCGGTATAGCACGTTCTTGCCATCTTTGCTTTTAACCGCGATGGGACTTGAGGGCTGCGCTACGACGAGCGAGCCTCCCATGTCAGGAATCGCGCTACCAACACTATCGTTCGATCCCGAGATAGCATTGACGGCGCTAGCGTCCGGCCGGCTCGTTGCCCGTGATGGCTGTCTGCGGCTTGTCGGCAGAGCGGGCAAAACGAGGGCGCTTGTCATTTGGCCCAAGGGCTCCCGGATCGTGACCGAGGGACGCGGAGCTGCCGTTATATTGGGCAACAGCGGGCAGCGCGTGCCGATCGGCCCACGCATTCAACTTGGCGGGGGCGTCGGCGAGAGCAT
>NZ_JAJGNO010000016.1 GCF_020782235.1 Sphingobium naphthae | reverse complement strand
ACCCGTAGCTCAGCTGGATAGAGCATCAGACTACGAATCTGAGGGTCGGACGTTCGAATCGTTCCGGGTGCGCCATTCTCCCTATCAGGGGCGGCGAGAGCTGCCCTTTTTCTTTGCGGCGTCAGGCGCCGGTGGCGAGCGCGATCATGGCGTCGACGTCGCAATGGCTTTCCAGCAAGGCGGCGATCTCGTCCAGCGCATCCTCGACCGTCCGGTCATAATCCGCCCCCGTCGATAGTCCCCCGATTTGCCGCAACAAGGCTTCGCGCAGCGGCGTGCTGGCGAGCAGGCCATGGACATAGCTGCCCATCACGCGCCCATCACGGCTGATCGCCCCATCGGGACGCGCGCCGATCCGGGCGCCGATGCTGGCGAAGGGGCGAGCGCAATCCGGGCCATCGGTGCGGCCCATATGCATTTCATAGCCGGTGAAATCGGCGGCCAGCGCGTGGCCGCGCACCTGCTCCAGCGTCTTGGCGCCGGTCAGCACGGTATCGATGTCGAGCAGCCCGAGCCCGTCGATCGCGCCCGGTGGACCCTCAATCCCTTCAGGATCGCAAATGGTGCGGCCGAGCATCTGATAGCCGCCGCACAGCCCCAGCACCGCGCCGCCGCGCCGGTGGTGCGCGTGAATGTCGATGTCCCATCCCTGCTCCCGCATCGCGCGCATGTCGGCGATCGTCGCCTTGGACCCCGGCAGAACGACCAGCGCGGCATCGCCGGGAATGGGCTGGCCGGGTCCGATCATCCGCAGATCGACGGCAGGTTCGAGCTTCAGCGGATCGAGATCGTCGAAATTGGAGATGCGCGGCAGCACCGGGCAGGCGATGACGAGTGGGGCGTCAGCGGAAGGAGCGCGGCGTTGCAGCACCACGGCGTCCTCGCTGGGCAAACGCGCCACGGCATCGAGCCAGGGCACGACTCCGAAGCCGCGCCAGCCCGACAGCTGCTCGATCTGGCGATAGCCATCCGCGAACAGGGCCGGATCGCCGCGAAACTTGTTGATGAGGAAGCCGCGGATCATCGCCGCATCCTGCGGATCGATGACGGTGCGGGTGCCGACCACCGCGGCGATGACGCCGCCCCGATCGATGTCGCCCACCAGGATGACGGGGACATTTGCCGCGCGCGCGAAGCCCATATTGGCGATGTCGCCCGCGCGCAGGTTGATTTCCGCCGGGGAGCCCGCGCCTTCCACCACTACGATGTCGCATTGCGCCCGCAGGCGATCATAGCTGTCGATTACGGTGTCGAGCAACTGGCCGCGCGCGACGCGGAAATTGCCCGACCCCAGCGTGCCGCGCACCTGGCCATGGACGATGAGTTGCGACGTGCGGTCGGCCTGGGGCTTGAGCAGCACCGGGTTCATGTCGATATGCGGCGCCACCCCGCAAGCGATCGCCTGCAGCGCCTGGGCCCGGCCGATCTCTCCGCCATCGGGAGTGACGGCCGCATTGTTCGACATATTCTGCGGCTTGAAGGGGCGGACCCGATAGCCTCGCCGCGTCAGGGCGCGGCACAGGCCCGCGACCAGAACCGACTTGCCGACGTCCGAGCCGGTTCCCTGTAGCATGATGGCGCCCATGGCGTTCTCTTGCCTCGCCGCCGGGGGAAGGGCAAGGGCGGGGGGCAAAAGCAGGCGCGGCCGATCAGGCGCCGCGCTGATATTCCAGCGCGTCGATGATCTTGCCGCCCGCCATGAAGACCGCGCCCGAACAGGCGAGGGCGAGCAACTGGCCGCCGACGCCGGGATATTGGTGCATATAGACGACGCCGCGCTCGGTCGCGCCCAGGGCAAGCGCGTAGATGACCAGAAAGCCCTCAAACTTGGTCTTGATCGTGAAGAGGCCCTTGATCCGTTTCATCATCGTCCCTTCGGGTTGCCGCCCCCGTCAGGGAAGTAGATCGTCCGAAAGCTGAAGATGGTCAACAAGCGTTAACCATGATTGCTCGATCCGCGCGATCAGCCTGGTGTCGCCCAGATCGTCGGGCGCGATTTCCTCGGGCCAATAGCGGGCGACGATGCCGGCGATGTCGTCCAGCTTGCGCTCGTCGAGCAGGAAGCGGGGGTCGATCGTGGCCGGATCGGCGACGACGCGCAGGCGCAGGCAGGCGGGGCCGCCGCCATTGGCCATGGATTGCCGCACATCGACCGGGATGAGGCGGCGGATCGGGCCATTGCCCGCCACCATCTGCTGCAGCCACGTCCAGACCGCCGGCGTGTCCTGCGCTTCGGTCGGCAGCACCAGCGCCATGACGCCGTCGGGCAGGGTGACGAGCTGCGCGTTGAAAAGGTAGCTGCGGATGGCGTCGGCCAGGCTGACGGCACTCGCGGGCACCTCGACGATCTCCACGCAGGGCAGCGCCGCGCGCAGGGCGGTGTACAAGCCGTCCTTGTCGGCAAAGGCCAGTTCGTGCGTGAAGAGCACCCGTTCATTGGCGACGGCGACCACGTCATTGTGGAAGGCGCCGGCGGCGATCGCTTCTTCCGATTGCTGGACGAAGAGGCTGCGGGCCGGGTCCAGGCCATGCAGCCGCGCCACCGCCTTGCTCGCTTCGACATGCTGGCGCGCGGGGAAGGGCCCGCCCGACTGGCCGTAGACGAAGATTTCAACGCCGGGCAGGTCGTGCCGTTCGCTCAGGCGCATATGATTGGCCGCGCCTTCATCGCCAAAGGGCGGCGGCACGGGATCATGCACGGCAAAAGCGCGCGCGTCGGAGAAGGCGAGGCGCAGCTGGGCCAGCGTCTGCGGCCATTCATGGCTGCGATGCGGCATGGTGACGAGGTTGGCGACGGTCAGATGCGTGCGGCCGTCCCGGGTATCGGCGGCGGGCGATACCGTCGCGGCATTGGCGGCCCACATGGAGGAAGCCGACATAGCGGCCGCGCGGATATGCGGCTCTGCCTGGGCGACATCGGTGCCCAAGCGCGCGAGCCACTGGGCATCGGGGCGCCATTGCGGGAGGAACAGCCCCTGCCGCAGGCCCAACTGGATGTTGCCGCGCATCTTTTCCAGCCCCTGCAGCGCGGCGGCGCGCGGTTGCGACACGGCGCCGGCGTTGCGCGCGGAGGCGAGATTGCCGAGGCTAAGGCCGGCATAGTTGTGGCTGGGGCCGATCAGCCCGTCGAAATTGATTTCGGTGATGCTCATGCGCGTCCCGCCATGGTGAAGTCGTCGCCGATCGATAGGCCGATGCGCGCGGCGCTGTGGGCGTCGAGCGAGATGGCGCCATCCGCGCTTTCCTGGATCAAGCCCCAAGTGCAGCGATAATCCGCCAGCTGACCACAGGCGACCAGCATCTTCTGCCCGCCGCTGTCATGGGTGGCGGCCAGCGTCGCGTCCCGCGCGGCGGCGATCGTCTTCAACTGGTCGATCTGGCCGATCATCGTGGGGCCGCCGTCGAAAATGTCGACATAGCCGGCATTTTCGAATCCTTCGGTTTCCAGCATGCGCATCGCCGCACGGCCGTTGGGGTGAGGCAGGCCGATGACGGCACGCGCGCTGTCGGTCAGCATCGCAGTGTAGATCGGCGTCTTGGGCATCAGGTCGGCGATGAACTGGTTGCCGTTGACCGCGTTGAATTCGTCGGCTTCCTGGAAGCTCATGCCGAAGAAACGGCCGGCGAGGCCGTCCCAGAAGGGCGATCCGCCCGCTTCGTCGATGACGCCGCGCAGTTCCGCGATCACCCGGTCGCCAAAGCGCGCGCGATGATTGCGGATATAGAGATAGCGGCTGCGCGCCAGGAGCAGGCCGAGCCCTTCGGCGCGTTCGCGCGGGTGCAGGAACAGGCCGCCCACTTCCACCGATCCTTCCAGATCGGTGGTGAGCGAGAGCATCTGCGCGCGGAAGGTGCGGCCGAGTTCGCGGCTATGCTGGGTCAGCACGCCCAGACGATAGGAATAGAAGGGCCAGTTCTGGCCGACGGTCGAGAAAATCTGGCAGGTGCCGCGCACTTGCCCGGTGTCGACATTTTCGAGCACCATGACGATGAGTTCGTCTTCGATGCCGTCGCTGGTGCGCGAGAGCGCCTGTTCGGTTCGTTCCAGCTTGGCCGCGAGGGAGGCGCGGTCGGGCGGCAGGTTGGTGAAGCCGCCGCCAGTGAGCTTCGCCATTTCATAGAGCGTCTGCAAATCGTCCGCGCGCGCAATGCGCATGATGAAGCTCAAGCGGTCATCCTCTCTCTTGTCCCGGTTGAAACGGGCCCCGGGCGATGCGCCACAGGGCAAGCGCCGACAGCCGCGCGCGTTCGGCCAGGCTGTCGGTCAGCAGAAATTCGGCGTCGCTGTGGATGCTGCCGCCGCGCACGCCCATGGTGTCGACCACGGGCACGCCGCAGGCAGCGATATTGTTGCCGTCGCATACGCCGCCCGTGTCGCGCCAGCCGATGGGAAGGCCCAGATCCGCGCCGCACTGGCGCACGAGGCCGAACAGGCGCTCGGCCTTCGCATCCATGGGCTTTGGCGGACGGCCGAAGCCGCCGTGCAGATGCAGGGTGACGTCATGATCGCGCGCGACATCGGCCATGGCGCCATCGATCAGCGCGCGCGCGGCCTGCTCGTCCGCGGGCGTGCGCGGGCGGAAGTTGACGCGCAGAACGGCATGGTCGGGCACGACATTATTGGGGCCGCCGCCGTCGATTTTGGCGGGATTGCAGGAAAAGCCGGCGCCGCTCGCCGCCTTGAGGCGCAAAGCGAGGTCAGCGGCGGCGAGCAGGGCGTTGCGGCCCTCTTCGGGATTGCGGCCGGCATGGGCGCTGCGTCCCGTGACGATGATCGAGAAATTGCCGCTGCCCGCGCGGGCGCCCGCCAGCGTGCCGTCGGGCAGGGCAGGTTCATAGGTGAAGGCGGCGATCTTGCCGGCCGCGCGTGCGCGCAGCAGCGCGGCGGAGGAGGCGCTGCCCACTTCCTCGTCACTGTTGATGACGACGTCATAGCCCCAGGCGTCGGAAGCGTCGCAGGCTTCCATCGCCGCCAGCGCGGCGAGCATCACGGCGATCCCGCCCTTCATGTCGGCGACGCCCGGGCCGTTCAGCACGCCGGGCTCCAGCCAGCGCTGCGTCTGGAATGGGTGGTCCGCAGGAAAGACGGTGTCCATATGACCGGTCAGCAGCAAGCGATGCGGCGCATCGGGCCGGACCGACAGAAGCAGATGCTGGCCATGCGCCAGCGGCTGGACGCGTCCTTCGGGGGTCACGTTTTCGACGGGAGCGGGATCGACCAGCAGGAGGTCGCCGGGCAGGACGCTGAACGCGTCGGCCAGCAGCGACGCCATCTGCGCCAGCCCCGGCAGGTTGCGCGACCCGCTGTTGATCGCGGCCCAGCGCTGCACCTGATCCAGCATCGGCGCGGCGGCCGCATGGTCGAGCAGTCGCTGTTCCTCGGGGGACAAATGGGTCATGCCCATCGTCTATCAGAGGGCGCGACGGCGCTCCACCCCCGCACGAAAATTGCGGGGATCAGAAATCATATGTCAAGGTTAGGCGGCTGAGCGTGTCGAAGTCCCGCGCTTCCAGCACCGTTTCCGATTCATACTGGACGTTGTAGGAGAAGGCAGCCGACCAGCGGGTGCTGACCTTGGTTTCCAGCGAGGTGAGCGAGTTGAGCGTGTAGACGTCGGTCTCGGCATAGCCAGAGGCGGTCTGTTTGAAGGTGAGGGTGGGGCTGGCGCGCCAGGCGAGCGCCATTGATCCACGCACGCCGAGCTTGGTTTCCCGTTCGCCGATCAGATATTTGACGTGACGCACCGACGGACCGATGTCGGCGGACAGATCAACGGGCTTGCTGACGATCAGCTTGTAACCGACGCCGACCGAGGCAGTGTAGCGCTCGTCATAGCCGATCGAAGTGTCGCGCTCGAACTGGGCGAGGCCATAGGCGAAGCCGCGCGGATCGAACTCGTAGCGGGGCTCATAGCCGGCGAAATAGCGTTCGCGCGACGTGACGCCGTTGGCGCGACGATAATCGGCGCTGGCGGTCAGCTTGTGCGTCCACTGAATGCCCGTGCGCGTGGCGGTGGCCGATGCGCTGATGCCGATTTCGCTGGTCGACCCGGTCGAGCGGAAGCCGCCGGCCTCGATCCGGCCGGTCCACAAGTCGCCAATGCCCGCTTCGCGGATCACCGTGTCGTGGGTGGCCTTGGTCCGTTCCTTCCAGCTGTTGACCATGCGCTGAATCTGGTCGGTGGAGGCGGGATTGGTCTGCTTGGCGATCTTGGCGACGGTGGCGATTTCCGTTTCATTGCCGTTGGCGATCGCGGCTTCCAGCATTTCCCGCACCGCGGGCGGGAGGAGCGCGTTTTCCGCCGCCTGGGCGGCGGCGGGCGTGGCGATGGAGAGCAGCGATAACGGTATCAGGCAGCGGCGCATGGCCCCTTCATATCGCCTCGACCGCGAATTTTAAGCCCCAATGCGCCGAGCGGATCAGATAAGCGCCCGGAACTCCTGCACTATGTCGCGATACAGCTTGCGCTTGAAGGGGACGATGAGGTCCGGCAGCGTTTCGGGCTGCGCCCATTTCCAGGCGCGAAACTCCGGATGCTCCGTTTCGATGTTAATGTCGCTATCCTGGCCCAGGAAGCGCGCGAGATACCAGAATTGCCGCTGTCCCCGATATTTTCCGCCCCAGATCTGTCCGATCAGCTCAGGCGGCAGATCGTAGAAATGCTCGTCCCGCGCCTTGGCGATGATGTCGACATGGCGACGATCGATCCCGGTTTCCTCGAACAACTCGCGCAGCGCGGCGTCCTTCGCCTCTTCGCCTTCGTCGATCCCGCCCTGGGGCATCTGCCAGGCTTCGACCACATTATCGATGCGCTGGCCGACGAAGACCTTGCCTTCCATGTTGACGAGCATGATGCCGACGCAGGGGCGATACCCCAGTTCCTGTTCCTTGGGCGCCAAAGCCGTAAGTCCCCATCTCTATGTCCAGGCGATGCTCACCCCGGCATCGCCATCGCGCCGATCCGACGCTGCGCCAAGATAAGGGCGCGGTGGTGCGGCGTCCATGTGACGAATCAGTGCGGATGCCGATTTGGGATAGGACCATGACGCAATATGCACCAAGGGACGCTTGGAACCGCGCGGGCGCAGGGGGCATTGGACGCGGATGACCGATCCCGTCCTGCTCTGGTTCCGCCAGGATCTTCGCCTTTCCGATCAGGCCGCTCTGGCGGCCGCCGCCGCCGAAGGGCCGGTCATCCCGGTCTATGTGCTGGACGATGAGTTGCCGCGCCAATGGGTCATGGGCGGCGCACAGCGCTGGTGGCTGCACCACAGCCTGGCGCGGCTGGAGGCGGCGCTGCGGGACAAGGGATCGCGCCTGATCCTGCGGCGGGGCAAGAGCGATGACGTGCTGGCGCAGCTCGCGCGCGAAACCGGCGCGGGCCGGGTCCATGCCCTGCATCATTATGAGCCCTGGTGGCGCAATGCGGAAAAGGCTGTCGCCCGTCATTTGGACCTTCGCCTGCATGACGGCGGGCTGCTGTTGCCGCCGGGCGCGGTGCGGACGGGCGGTGGCGGGCTCTATAAAATCTACACGCCGTTCGCGCGCGCGGTGATTGAGCAGATGCCGCCCGCGTCGCCGCAACGAGCCCCGGCGGGGATCGACGCGCCGGACGCCTGGCCGCAGAGCGACCGCTTGCAGGACTGGGCGCTGCTGCCCAGCGCGCCGGACTGGGCCGCCGGCTTTTCCGCTGACTGGACGCCGGGTGAAGAGGGCGCGCGCGCGAATGTCGCTGCCTTCATCGATGAGGTGGGCGACTATCCGCAGGCGCGCAACCTCCCTTCGATCGAGGGGACGTCCCGCCTGTCGCCCCATCTGCATTTCGGAGAGGTGTCGCCCGCCTATGTCTGGCACCGCGTCGCATCTTCGAACGGCAATGCAGAGATCTTCCTCAAGGAGCTGATCTGGCGCGATTATGCGCATATACAGATCTGCGAAAAGCCCGCTTATGGATCGGACAATGCGCGCGGCGATTTCGACCGGATGGACTGGCGCGACCTGCGAGAGGCAAAGGCCGATTTCACAGCCTGGAAGAGGGGAAGGACCGGCTACCCGATCGTCGACGCCGGCATGCGCCAGCTATGGACCACCGGCTGGATGCACAATCGCGTGCGGATGATCGCCGCGAGTTTCCTCATCAAGCATCTGCTGATCGACTGGCGGCATGGCGCGCGCTGGTTCTGGGATACGCTGGTCGACGCCGATTACGCCAATAACGGCGTCAATTGGCAGTGGGTGGCGGGCAGCGGCGTGGACGCCAATATGTTCACCCGGATCATGGCGCCGCTCAGCCAATCGGAAAAGTTCGACGCTGCCGATTATATCCGGCAATGGGTGCCCGAATTGGCGACGCTGTCGGATGAGGCCATTCATGATCCCGACGCGCATGATGCCCGGCCGAGCGGCTATCCCGCCAAGATCATCGGGCACAAGGCCGGGCGGGAGCGCGCACTGGCGGCCTATCGACGCATGAAGCGGTGATTGCAGCGCGCCGCGGCTTGCGGCAGGATCGGCGGCATGAATGCAAGCGATCCTCGACGCGGCCGGCAGGCGCTGTCCGTCCGCCGTCCGCCCCGCAGCGCGACAGCCGCGCGCCTGTCCCGATGGACCGCGCCGCTGTTTCACCGGCTGCTCGACCGGATCGACCAGGGGCTGGAGGCGGGGTCGCTCGAAGCGAGCCTGCCCGACGGCACGCGCCGGTTGCTGGGCGGGCGAGCGTGCGGGCCGGACTGCGTCGTTCATCTGCATAGCTGGCGGGCGCTGGTCCGGCTGGCGAGCGGCGGATCGGCCGGCTGGTATCGGGCCTGGGCGGCGGGCGAATGGTCGAGCCCCGATCCGGTGCCGCTGTTCGCGCTGTTCATGCATAATGCCGTGGCGCTGGGGCAGGTGGCGCGACCGCGCGGACCGGCGCGCTGGGCCGGGCGGGCGCTGCACTGGCTGCGGCGCAACAGCCGCACCGGATCGCGGCACAATATCGCCTTCCACTATGACCTGGGCAATGACTTCTACCGGCCCTGGCTCGATGATGACATGCATTATTCCAGCGCCTTGTTCGCCGATGCTGACAGCTGGCTGGAAAGCCTGGAGAATGCCCAGCGGCGCAAGGCGGATGCAATCATCGACCGGCTGGACCTGAAAGATGGCGCTTCGCTGCTGGAAATCGGCTGCGGCTGGGGTGGCCTGGCCGAAAGGGCGATGGAGCGGCGGGCGATCCGCTATACGGGGCTGACATTATCGACCGAGCAGGCCGATTATGCGCGCGACCGGCTGGGATCGGGAGCGCGGATCGACCTGACCGATTATCGCGACGCCGCCGGGCAATATGACGCCATCGCCAGCGTCGAGATGGTCGAGGCGGTCGGGCAGGCCTATTGGCCCGATTATCTCGCCGCTATTCACAGGCTGCTGAAGCCGGGCGGTCGCGCGGCGATTCAGTATATCCTGATCAACGACGCGATCTTCGAACGCTATGCCCGCAGCGTCGACTTCATCCAGACCTACATTTTTCCCGGCGGCATGCTGATTTCGGAAAGCCGTTTCCGTCGGATCGCCGAGGATGGCGGGCTGGAGTGGCGCGACGTCAACCGCTTCGGGCTCCATTATGCCGAAACGCTGCGCCGCTGGCGCCAGAATTTCGACCGCGCTATCGAGGAAGGGCGGCTGCCGGCAAGTTTCGACCAGCATTTCGTGGCGTTATGGCGCTACTATCTGATGTATTGCGAAGGCGGGTTTCGCGGCGGGGGCATCGACGTCGCGCAGGTGACGCTGGTGAAACCGGGCTGAGGGCTTAGCCCTCGACGCGCATCCTGTAGCCGGTAGGGGTATCTGCGGTCACCAGTTCGAGGATCGCATCAGCGACGACTTCGGGGCCTTTGAGCGTTGCCGGATCCTCGCCGGGAAAGGCGCGCGCGCGCATGGCGGTGCGGGTGGCGCCGGGATCGACGACATGGGTGCGGATGGCGGAAATGTTGCGCACTTCCTCCCCATAGGCGCCGACCAGCGATTCGAGCGCGGCCTTGGATGCGCCATAGGCTCCCCAATAGGCCCGCGGCGATGCGCCGACAGAGGATGTGAGCGCCAAGACGCGCGCATCGTCGCTGGCGCGCAGCATGGCGTCGAACGCCGCGATCAGCGCCTGGGGCGCAGCGATGTTGAGGGTCAGCAGGCGCGCAAATTCCTTGGCGTCGATCGCCTGCACCGCCGCGAGCGACCCCAGGGTCGCCGCGTTGAGCACCAAAATGTCGAGCGCGGACCAGCGCCCGCCGATCGCCTGCGCCAGGCGACCGATGCTTTCCCCGTCGATGAGGTCGAGCGGCGCGATGGTGGCGCTGCCGCCCGCGGCATGGATGCGCTCCTCCACTTCCTCCAGAGCGCCGGCGGTGCGGGCGGTCAGGATGACATGCGCGCCGGCCCGCGCCAGCGCTTCGGCCGTCGCTGCGCCGATGCCGCGGCTGGCGCCGGTCACCAGCGCGAGTTTGCCGGAGAGGGGAAGATCGGACATGGCACTCCCGCTATGCCGGCCGCGCGCCGGGCTCATTATGTCTGGAGGGAAGAGGGCGGCCGCGCCGGGCCGCCCCCATAAAGGCGTGTCAGACCACGCGCTCGGCGAGCAGTTCGAACTGATTCTGCACCACCGCTTCATCCTGATCGGTCAGCGTGGTGGGATAGTCGCCGGTGAAGCAGGCGTCGCAATATTGCGGCCGGATGTCGGCGCGCTTGGCTTCGCCCAGCGCCTTGTACAGGCCGTCGATCGAGATGAAGGACAGGCTGTCGGCATGGATGAAGTCCTGCATGCCGCCAATGTCGAGTCGGTGAGCGAGCAGCTTCGTCCGCTCGGGCGTATCGACGCCGTAGAAGCAGCTATGCTTGGTCGGGGGCGAAGCGATGCGCATATGGACTTCCGCCGCGCCGGCTTCGCGCATCATCTGCACGATCTTGAGCGAGGTGGTGCCGCGCACGATCGAATCGTCGATCAGCACGATCCGCTTGCCCTGGATGAGCGCGCGGTTGGCATTATGCTTCAGCTTCACGCCCAGGTGCCGGACCTTGTCGCCCGGCTGGATGAAGGTACGGCCGATATAGTGGGAGCGGATGATGCCCAGTTCGAACGGGATGCCCGATTCCTGCGCATAGCCGATCGCGGCGGGCACGCCGCTGTCGGGCACGGGGATGACATAGTCCGCCTCGACCGGATTTTCGATCGCGAGCTGCGCGCCGATCGCCTTGCGGACCGAATAGACGCTGGAGCCGTCCACGATCGAATCGGGGCGGCTGAAATAGACATGTTCGAAGATGCAGGGCCGCGCATGCGTGTCGCCGAACGGGCGGTGCGAGCGGATTTCGCCGCTGTTGGTGACGATGACCAGTTCGCCCGGCTCCACCGTGCGGACATAGTCCGCGCCGACCACGTCCAGCGCCACGGTTTCGGACGCGAAGATGGTCGCGTCGCCCAGCGTGCCCATGACCAGCGGCCGGATGCCGAGCGGGTCGCGGCAGGCGATCATGCCTTCGGGCGTCATGACGATCAGCGAATATGCGCCTTCGACCTGCTTGAGCGCGTCGATGAACTTGTCGAGCAGGGTGCGGTAGCTGGAGGTCGCCACCAGATGGATGATGACTTCCGTATCCGACGTCGACTGGAAGATGGAGCCGCGGCGAATCAATTCGCGGCGCAGCTTCATCGCGTTGGAGATGTTGCCATTATGCGCGACGGCGAAACCGCCCGAATTCAGTTCGGCATAGAGCGGCTGCACGTTGCGCAGGGAGGTTTCGCCCGTGGTGGAATAGCGGACATGCCCGCACGCGCTTCCGCCCGGCAGGCCGCGAATCACGTCGTCGCGGTCGAAATTGCCGGCGACATGGCCCATGGCCCGATGGGTGTGGAACTCATGGCCGTCCCAGCTGGTTATGCCGGCTGCTTCCTGGCCGCGATGCTGAAGCGCGTGAAGGCCGAGCGCGACGATGGCGGACGCAGTTTCCGCGCTCGAGACGCCGAAAATGCCGCATTCCTCGCGCAACTTGTCGTCGTCGAAGGGATTGGTCGTGATCATGGGTGCGAACCGGTTCCGTTGCCGTTCTTGCCGCCCCTGCGGGCCGCCTTTGAGCGCGCATATAGTCGCTCAAGCCCGGTTTGTCGCCTCCCTGTCATAAAAAAGCGGGACAGGCGGGGCAAACGGTGCGTTTCCGCTGTCGGCCAACGGCGAAATGCCCCTCTGGCGCGGGCGGACCAGCGCGGCTACACAGGCAGCCCTGATGCATCGTTTCGCCAATCCCGCCCGCTTCCTGAAGATCGCGCGTCCCCTGACCGGCTGGCTGTTCTGGCCGGGGCTGGCGCTGATCCTGGCCGGCGCGGCGTGCGGCCTGCTGCTGACGCCGGCGGATTATCTGCAGGGGGACACAGTGCGCATCCTCTATATCCATGTGCCCGCCGCCTGGCTGGGCATGGGCGGCTGGGCGGGCATCGCCGTCGCGGCGCTGATGCAGCTGGTCTGGCGCCACCCCCTCGCTGGAGTCGCCGGGCGAGCGATCGCGGCGCCCGGCGCGTTGTTCACCGCCATTTGCCTGGCCACCGGGTCGATCTGGGGCCGGCCCACCTGGGGGACCTGGTGGGAATGGGACGGGCGCATGACGTCGATGCTGGTGCTGCTGTTCCTCTATCTCGGTTATATCGCGCTCGCCAACGCCAGCGCGCGCGACGGGCAGGCGGGGGTCAGCAGCGTCACGGCGATCTTCGCGCTGGTGGGCGCAGTCAACATCCCCATCATCAACCGGTCGGTGGTTTGGTGGAACAGCCTGCACCAGGGGCCCAGCATCACCCTGCGCGGGTCGAGCATCGAAGGCTCGCTGCTCTGGCCGCTGGCGCCGACGCTACTTGGTTTTTCGCTGTGGTTCGGCGCGATCGTGCTGATGCGGATGCGGGCGATATTGGCGCAGAACAAGGTGGAGGCGCGCATGCAGCGCCTGGCGAGGGGCTAGCATGAACCAATGGGCTTTCGTGATCGCCGCCTATGGCGTGACGGCGGCCGCGACGCTCGTGCTGAGCGTGCTGAGCTGGCGCGCGATGCGCGGCGCCGAACGCGCGGCGGAACGGCTGTCGGACCGGGCATGAAGGCCAAGCATCAAAGGCTGGTGCTGGCGCTGGTGGCGCTGGCGGCGATCATCGGCGCGGGGCTGCTGGCGGCGTCGGCGTTGAAGGATGAGGCCGCCTATTTCTATGCGCCCGCGGACGTGAAGACAAAGGGCGTGGAGCCGGGCCGGGCGATCCGCCTGGGCGGCATGGTGGTCAAGGGAAGCCTGCGGCGCGCGGCGGACGGCGTCACGATTCGCTTTAACGTCACCGACGGCAAGGCGACGGTGCCGGCGACCTTCAGCGGGATCGCGCCCGACCTGTTCAAGGAAGGCAGCGGCGTCGTGGCGGAAGGCGCGTTCGATCGCCAGGGCATCTTCGTCGCGACCAACCTGCTCGCCAAGCATGACGAACGCTATATGCCCCGCGAGCTGGAGGGGATGCAGTATAATGAAGCCACGCATGAGATGAAGGTGGAGAAGTGAGCGTTCGGCTGTCTCCTCACGCGGCCGTCGCCTCCCCGTGCAGGGGTGGCTTCGCGCCAGCGGACCAGCGGGCATGATCGCCGAGTTTGGTCTGGCCGCCTTGTGGCTGGCGGCGGCGCTGGCGCTGCTGCAGCTTTTTCTCGCCTGTGTCGGGCTGAAGGGCGGCAAGGCCGAGTTGCTGGATGCCGTGCGGCCGGCGGCGGTCGGACAGGGGTTGCTTACGGCGGCCGCCTTCGCCGCGCTCATCAGCCTGTTCCTGCGGTCCGACATGTCGGTGTTGCTCGTCGCGATGAACAGCCATTCGGCCAAGCCCTGGCTCTACAAGTTCGCAGGCAGCTGGGGCAATCACGAAGGGTCGATGCTGCTGTGGGTCACGGTGATGGGCGTCGCGGGTGCCGCTGTCGCGATGTTCGAGCGGGCGCTGCGGCGTGACACGCATATGGCGACGCTGGGGGCGCAGGCGGCGATTTCGCTCGGCTTCTACGCGTTCCTGCTCTTTTCCTCCAATCCCTTCGCCAGGATCGACCCGCCGCCGCCGGACGGGCAGGGATTGAACCCGTTGTTGCAGGACCCCGGCCTCGCCTTCCATCCGCCCACACTTTATCTGGGTTATGTCGGCCTGTCGGTCGCCTTCTCCTTTGCGGTGGGCGCGCTGCTCACGCGCACGGTGGACGCCGCCTTCGCGCGGGCGATGCGTCCCTGGGTGCTGGCGGCATGGGTTCTGCTGACGCTGGGCATCACCGCTGGCAGCTATTGGGCCTATTATGAGCTGGGCTGGGGCGGCTGGTGGTTCTGGGACCCGGTGGAGAATGCCTCGCTGATGCCTTGGCTGGCGGCGACCGCCCTGCTGCACAGCGTCACCGTGCTGGCGACGCGCGACGGGCTGCGCGCCTGGACGATCATGCTGGCGGTGGTCGCCTTTTCCATGTCGATGGTCGGCACCTTCCTGGTGCGGTCGGGCATTCTGACCAGCGTTCACGCCTTTGCCGTCGATCCCGAGCGGGGCAGCTTCATCCTGGTCCTGCTCGCCATCTATATCGGGGGGGCGCTGGCGCTGTTTGGCTGGCGCATCGGGTCGGTGCGCGAAGGGGCGCCGTTCGAACTGGTGAGCCGCGAGACGCTGCTGGTCGTCAACAACCTGCTGCTGTCGGTCATATTGGGCATCGTGCTGATCGGCACCCTGTACCCGCTGATGACCGAAGCCTTCGGGCACAAGGTTTCGGTGGGCGCGCCCTATTTCGACCGGATCGCCGGGCCGATCGCGCTGGCGCTGATGGTTGCGATGGCGGCCGGACCGGTGACGCGCTGGCGGCGGGATCGCGCGGGGGCGGTGGCCAAGCGGCTGAGCGTGCCGGCGGCGGTGGCGCTGCTGGCGGCGGCGGCGATCGGAATATTCGCCTGGGGACGGATCGGTTTGCTGCCTTATCTGGGCTTGACCATCGCGATCGCCGTGGGCGTCGCGAGCCTGGCGCCGCTGTGGAAGCGCAAGCTGCTGCGCACGCCGCTTTTCACCTGGGGCATGGTGATCGCCCATCTGGGATGCGCCGTCAGCCTGGGCGGAATGGCGTGCGATTCGGCCTTCACCGTCGAGAAGCTGGTGGCGGCGCGGCCGGGCGAGACGATCCGCACCGCCGGCTGGACGCTGCGCTTTGTCCAGATCCGTCCCGTTGCGGGCGACAATTGGACGGCGCTTCAGGCCGACATGGCGGTGGATCGCGGCGGCGCCCCGGTCCTGATGCGGCCGCAGTCGCGTTTCTTCACCTCGCCGCCGACCACGACCAGCGAAGCGGCGTTGCTGACTCGCTGGAACGGGCAGCTGTACGTCGTGCTGGGCGAGGAAGTGGAGGGCGGCCGGTGGCAGCTGCGCATCTGGTGGAAACCCTTTGTCACGCTGATCTGGCTGGGCGGCGCACTGATCGCGCTGGGCGGCGCTTTGGCGTTGGTCGGGCGGGAGCGGCGCGGATGGCTGATGAAATGGCGAGCGAGGACCGTGGCGGCATGAGGAAAGTCCTGATCTGGGTGCCGCTGCTGCTGTTCCTGGCGTTCATCGCGCTGTTCGCCAGCGGGCTGTTCAAGCCCGACGATCGCATCATCCATTCCCGGCTGGTGGGGCAGGCGCTTCCGGCCTTCGACCTGCCGGCGGCCGCGAGCGACCGACCCGGCCTGTCGAGCGCGCAGATGGCGGGGGGCAAGCCGCGCCTGCTCAACATCTTTGCCAGCTGGTGCGTCCCCTGCGCGGCGGAAGCGCCGCAACTGATGGTGCTCAAACAAGCGGGCGTGGAGATCGACGCCATCGCCATTCGCGACGCACGCGCGGATGTCGACGGCTTTCTTGCGCGCAACGGCAATCCCTTCGCCCGGATCGGCCTCGACGCGCGCAGCGCGGTGCAGATCGCGCTGGGATCGTCCGGGGTGCCCGAAACCTTCGTGATCGATGGCGCGGGGCGCATCGCCTATCAGCATATCGGCGAAATTCGCGCCGACGACGTGCCGATGATCCTGGAGAAGCTGAGGGACGCGCAATGAGGCTGATCCTCGCCCTGCTTCTGGCGCTGATGCCTGCGGTGCCCGTGTGGGCGCAGACCGCCTTGCCGCCCGCCCCCTGGGCCGACCGGCAAATCCCCGACGCCAGCCAGGAGCGCGAAGCCAAGGCGCTGATGGAGACGATCCGGTGCCTCACTTGTCAGAGCCAGTCGATCGCCGATTCGAACGCCAGCATGGCCGCTGACATGCGCTCGCAGATCCGGGAGCGGATCATGGCGGGGGAGAGGCCGGAGGCGATCCGAGCGTGGCTGGTGTCGCGCTACGGCGACTGGGTGAGCTATGAACCCACGGCCGCGCCGATCCTCTGGCCGCTGTGGGGCGCGCCGCTGCTGCTCCTGGCGCTGGGCGCGCTGCTGCTGCGCGGCCGCATCAGGCGGCGCCGCTCATGACCGGATGGATCATCGCCTTCGCCCTAGCGGGACTGACGCTGGGTGGGCTGCTGCTTGTGGGGCGCATACCCCGCTCCGCCCGCGAAGTGAGCGCAGCGGCGCTGCTGCTGGGACTGGCCGGCTATGCCTGGCAGGGTAATCCCGGTCTTGCCGGAGCGCCGCGCAAGGCCGCCGCAGCAACCGGACAAGATTTCGACGAGGAACTGGCGGAGAAGCGCCGGGGACTCGCCGAGCGATTCGGGCCGGCGGCGCAATGGATGATGCTGTCCGATGGACTCGCGCGCCAGGGCAAGACCAAGGAAGCGGCCAATGTGCTGTTGTCGGCGCTGCGGGATCGCCCGGACGATGCCAATTTGTGGCTGGGCCTGGGCAATGCGCTGGTCGCCCATGGCGACGGGATGCTCTCGCCCGGGGCGCAATTCGCCTATCGCCGGGCGCTGGCGATCGATCCGGACGGGCCGGCGCCGCGCTATTTCTACGGACTGGCGCTGGCGCAGGCGGGGCAGTTGCAGGCCGCGCGCGACCTGTGGGCGCCGCTCGCTGCGCGTGCGCCGGCGGACAGCGACGTGCGCAAGGAACTGGAAGCCAATATCGCGCGTATCGATGCCATGCTGGCGGGCGAGACCATCCGCCGGCCATGATGCGGCGCAGCGTTCGCGTTGCACGACGATGGGAGCCGTGTTAGGGCGCGGCGGTTTGCGGGGGCAAGCGGACTTTTTCCGCCCACGCCCCCGAGTGGATGTCCAGACGAGCATGACCATTCGGCATATCCTTCATGGCTGATCTCCTTCCGAATACCGCCCCTTCGTCCCCGGATGAGGGGCAGGGCGGCCACGGTCATGCTCGGCAGAAGGCGACGGTGAAGCTGGTCGTGGGCGCGATCGGCATCGTGTTCGGCGACATCGGCACCAGCCCGCTCTACGCCTTTCGCGAAACCTTCGCCGGCCATCACAAGCTGACGCTCGATCCCGATCACATATTGGGCGTCATCAGCCTGATGTTCTGGTCGATGATGCTGGTGGTGACGCTGAAATATGTCAGCATCATCATGCGCGCCGACAATAAGGGCGAGGGCGGCAGCCTGGCGCTGCTGGCGCTGATCAACGGTCAGACCAAGACGCAGCGCTGGTCGCGCGGCATCGTTCTGCTGGGCGTGTTCGCCACGGCGCTGTTCTACGGCGATTCGATGATCACGCCGGCGGTGTCGGTCCTGTCGGCGGTGGAAGGCATCGCGGTCTATAATCCCGACCTGGCGCCGACGATCCTGCCGGTCGCGATCCTGATCCTGGTGGGGCTGTTCTGGATCCAGGGGCTGGGCACCAACCGGGTGGCGTCGCTGTTCGGGCCGATCATGCTCACCTATTTCGTGACGATCGCCACGCTGGGCGTCATCTCCATCATCCAGACGCCGGGCATTCTCTTCGCCTTCAATCCCTATTGGGCGCTGATGTTCTTCGTCACCGATCCGCTGCCGGCCTTCCTGGCGCTGGGGTCGGTGGTGCTGGCCGTGACGGGCGCCGAGGCGCTTTACGCCGATATGGGCCATTTCGGCCGCAGTCCGATCCGCGTGTCCTGGCTGACATTCGTGCTGCCCGCGCTGATGCTCAACTATATGGGGCAGGGCGCGCTGCTGTTCCGCGAAGGGGCGGTGGCGCTGCAAAGCCCCTTCTACAATCTCGCGCCGCAATGGGGGCAGCTGCCGCTGGTGGTGCTGGCGACGATGGCGGCGATCATCGCGTCGCAGGCCGTGATTTCCGGCGCCTTCTCCGTGACGCAGCAGGCGATCCAGTTGGGCTTCATGCCGCGGCTGCGCATTTCGCATACCAGTGCGTCGGCGGCCGGCCAGATCTATATCCCCCTCATCAACTGGGGGCTGATGACGATGGTCATCCTGCTGGTGCTGGTGTTCCAGACATCGTCCAACCTGACCGCCGCTTATGGTATTGCGGTCACGGGCGCGATGTTCATCGACAATCTGCTGCTGACCGTGCTGCTTTACCGCCTGTGGCACTGGAAATGGTATTATGCAGCGCCGCTGCTGGGGGTCTTCTTCCTGGTCGATGGCGCCTATCTGGCGGCGAACCTGACCAAGGTGCCCGATGGCGGCTGGTTCCCGCTGCTGATCGGCTTCATCGTCTTCACGTTGCTGACCACCTGGTCGCGAGGACGGCGGCTGGTGCAGGATCGCCTGCGCGAAGCGGCGATGCCGATCCCGGTGTTCGTCGCATCCGCCGCCAACAGCGCGGTGCGGGTGCCCGGCACGGCGGTGTTCATGACCTCCACCCCCGATGGCGTGCCCCATGCGCTGCTCCACAACCTCAAGCACAACAAGGTGCTGCACGAGCGAGTGATCCTGCTGACCGTGAAGATCAAGGACGTGCCGGTGGTCGAGGATGAGAGCCGCGCGAAGCTTGAGGATCTCGGCCGGGGCTTTTTCCGCCTGGTGCTGCATTATGGCTTCATGCAGGAGCCCGACGTGCCCGCCGCGCTCAAGAATGTCACGGGCTGCGGCCAGGCGTTCAAGATGATGGACACCAGCTTCTTCCTGGCGCGCCAGACGCTGTTGCCATCGGCAAAGCCCGGCATGCCGCTGTGGCGGGAGAAAATTTTCGCCTGGATGCTGCGCAACGCGGAAAGCGCGATGGAGTTTTTCCGGCTGCCGACCAATCGCGTGGTCGAACTGGGCAGCCAGGTCGAAATCTGACGGCGAGGGCCGGGAGCGGCCTATTCCTCTGCTTCGGCCAGCCTTTCGAGATAGTCATCGGTGAAGTCGGTTTCGATCTCGACCCAGAGCGGCGCATGGTCGGACATCTGCCATGTCCGCCATTTGCGATAGAGACCTTCCTGCGTCGCCTTTTTCTCTCCCTCCTCTTCCGGGGCCTCGGCCGGCATCAGCGGCGCGTAGATCGAGCGGTCCTCCTCCGTATCGCGGAAGACATCGGCGTACATGTCGACGATGCCGCCGGTGACGACGCGGAAACGTGGGTCCAGCACTCGCACCGCGATCTGATCGTAGAAATGATCGCCATCCGCGCGCACCTTGCGGCCGCTGATCGCGTCGGGGACGGTGAAGCCGTGGGATTGCAACGCCGTCATGGTCTGATGTTCGGGACTGACGACGTTGAAATCGCCGAGCAATATGTAGTTTTCCGCCTGCGCGCCCGACGCGGCGTCCTTGGCTTCCCGATCCTGCCGGTTCGCGAAGAATTGCACCAGCCGTTCGATCTCGGCGATGCGCCGCTTCAGCTTGGCGCCCGAGTCCCGGCCATAATAGATGTGCACCGTGCACAGGCTGAAGCGGAACCAGCCCGACTGGAAGGCGACCAGAAAGGGCGTGCGCGCAAATTGCTGCCGCGCGTCTTCGATGTCGACGGAGGTGGTCGCTTCCTTATCCTTGGGCGGCTTCACCGCCTTGGGCGACACCACCAATTGTCCGTCCGGCAGAACCACTTCGCCGGCGATCTTGCGGAACCAGACCTTGTCCGATCGGAACAGGAACGCCATGCGTTCGCCATTGCCGCCCGCGCCTTCCGTCGCGTCGGTGACGATATAGTCCCATTGCCGCCCGAGTATGCGCACCAGCCGTTCGAGCGCGGCCAGGTCGCGATTGACTTCCTGCAGCGCGATGAGGTCGAAGCAGCCGGCGATTTCCGCGAGATAATAGAAGCTCTCGGTCAATCGGGGGCCGTAGCCGAACTTGTTCGAATCGAAGTCGCGGATGTTCCAGGTGGCGAGCAGCAGCGATGTCGGGGTGCGCCGCGCGTGCAGCGGCGCAAGACTGGCGCGCATTGCCCGAAGCCGCTCCGCGCAGCGCCGGCGCGCCATCGTGTCGCCGCCAAAAGCCTGCCGCATGCCCGCATAGTTGTTCGACATGATGTGCCCCCATCCATCCGTTCGTCAGCAGAGCATAGGATGGTTGCAGCATGGCGTCGCTGGCAGATAGCGCCGATATCGAACGAAACAGAAAAGGGCGCGACCTGGAAAGGCCGCGCCCCGCATCATGGTCGATCGATGCCGGTCAGGCGGCGTCGCGATCCTGGGCGTTGATGTCGACCAGCTGACCGCCGTTGATGGCGATCTTCTTGGGCTTCATCGCCTCGGGCACTTCGCGCACCAGCTCGATGATCAGCAGCCCGTCAGCCAAATCCGCCTTTTCGACGCGAACGAAGTCCGCCAGTTCGAAGCGGCGTTCGAAGCTGCGATTGGCGATGCCGACATGCAGGAATTTGGAACGATCCGCCGCCGTCTCATCCTTGCGGCCGACCACCTGCAGCAGGTTCTGCTGGGCGGTGATGTCGATTTCGTCGGGGCGGAAGCCCGCGACGGCGAGAGTCACGCGATAGCGATCCTCCGACAGGCGCTCGATGTTGAAGGGGGGATAATTGTCGCTCTGCTGCAACCGGGCGTTATTTTCGATCAGGTCGAACAGACGATCGAAGCCCACGGTCGAGCGGCGATAGGGGGTAAGGTCAAAAGCACGCATCGTCATAATCTCCTAAGAGCAGAATGAACCAATGCCGGACCCGTAAACAGGCGTCCGGCGAGACTGCGCCCGGCCCCATGCGGCGACCGGACGCAGTTGATATGGTTCGACGAAAACGGGTTTCAAGAGGGTGGCGCGGAGATGGATTCGTGTGGCGCAGCCGGGCGGATGAACGAAGAAGAAGCGGGCGCAGCGAGGCTTGACCGGATCAATCCACGAGTGTCGTGAAGGTCATCGCCCCCTCAAGATGATGACGGCGGCTGGCGTCCGAAGTCGATCCAAAGAAAAAGCACCCGGATCATGCTTTCATGATCCGGGTGCTTAATGGACGATTGCTCGTCTCCCCCTTGGCCTGCCTCGACCGCTTCTTAGCCCCCTAAGCTCGAAGCGGGATGCAGTATCCCTGAACCACGGCCTTTCACCTGTGCTTCGATAGTCTTGCTATGCCCGGCGCAGGTCCGAGTCACGGGCAAAATCAGGTCGCTGTGATTTTCGGTGCAGCCCTGTGGCGACGATGCAACAATCCGGCAATGCTTGCCGTCGGGCAGGCGCAGCCCTAGACCCTGCTGCAACTCACTATCGAAGGGCCGTTCGCGCCACATGATTCTATCCCGTTACGAACGTATGATCGCCAAGCGCT
The DNA here is from genome assembly GCF_020782235.1 of Sphingobium naphthae. GTDB lineage: Bacteria > Pseudomonadota > Alphaproteobacteria > Sphingomonadales > Sphingomonadaceae > Sphingobium > Sphingobium naphthae. The sequence continues at coordinate 42,802 of NZ_JAJGNO010000016.1, read as the reverse complement.
ACCTGCTGCCGGGCAAGGGAGAGGGCTTCATCTTCCTGGTCGCGGGCATCAGCCTGGTCGCGGTCATGCTGGGTGTCGCCGCGCTCATCATCGTCATGAGCGTCATGAACGGCTTCCGCGCCGAGCTGTTCGACAAGATCGTGGGCCTGAACGGCCATGCGGTGGTGCAGGGCTATGGCGGCCGGCTGCCGGACTGGCAGTCGATCCTCAAGCAAGCGAAGGCGACGCCGGGCGTGACCAGCGCCACGCCGATGATCGAGCAACCGCTGCTGGGCAGCTTTCAAGGACGCGTCGAAGCGGTTCTGGTGCGTGGCATGACTGTCGGCGATATTCGCGCTAACAAGACCATGAAGGCCAAGATCATCTCCGGCAACCTGGATGCGCTAACCCCCAACGCTGCCAAGATCGGTATCGGATCGCGACTTGCCGAAAATCTGGGTCTCCAGGTTGGAGACAGTCTGACGATCATCAATCCGGCGGGACGATCCACGCCGTTCGGAACCATGCACCGGGAAGTATCCTACCAGGTCGCAGCCATCTTCGAAATCGGCATCTATGATTATGACAAGGCGTTGGTGGTCATGCCGATCGAAGACGCGCAAACCCTGCTGCTGCTGGGCGATGTTGTCGGCATGATCGAAGTCGAGACGGTGAACCCGGACAGGGTCGGCGCCATCCTCGAGCCGCTTGCGGCGAAGGTCGCCGGACGCGCGGTCATCACCGACTGGCGGCAGATGAACGCGTCGCTGTTCGAGGCGCTGGCGGTCGAGCGCGTGGCCATGTTCGTCGTCCTGTCGATCATCGTGCTGGTCGCGGTGTTCAATATCCTGTCGTCGCTCATCATGCTGGTGCGCGCGAAGACGCGCGATATCGCCATCCTGCGCACGATGGGGGCAAGCCGCGTCGGCCTGGTCAAGATCTTCATGACGGTGGGCGTCACCATCGGCGCGCTCGGCATGGTGGCGGGGATGGTGCTGGGCTTCACCTTCCTCTTCTTCCGCCAGAGCGTCGTGAACGCGATCCAGTTCGTGACGGGGCAGAATCTCTGGGATCCCTCGATCCGCTTCCTGACGGAGTTGCCCTCTCAGCCCGACCCGGTGGAGATCACGGTGATCTGCGTCATGGCGCTGCTCTTCAGCTTCCTCGCCACTCTCTACCCGGCCTTCAAGGCCGCCAATACCGATCCTGTCCAGGTGCTGCGCTATGAATGATGTCCTGAAGGTCACTGGCCTTGCCCGGAGCTTCACCCAGGGCGGCGTGACGATCGAAGTGTTGCGCGGCGTCGACCTTCGCGTGGGCGAGGGCGAGATCGTGGCGCTGCTCGGCCCGTCGGGATCAGGCAAGTCGACGCTGCTGCAGGCGGCCGGCCTGCTGGAGGGCGGGTTCGAAGGGTCGATCCGCATCGCGGGCGAGGAAGCCGCGAAGCTGGATAATGACGGACGCACGCGGCTGCGGCGCGACGCGCTGGGCTTCGTCTACCAGTTCCACCACCTGCTGCCTGATTTCAATGCGACCGAAAATGTCGTGCTGCCCCAGGTGATCCGCGACATCGACATGGGCGTAGCGCGGGCGCGCGCGGAATCGCTGCTGACATCGCTGGGCCTGGGCCATCGCCTGGATCATCGGCCGAGCCAGTTATCGGGCGGCGAGCAGCAGCGCGTGGCGGTGGCGCGGGCGCTGGCCAACCGGCCCGCGCTGGTGCTGGCGGACGAACCGACCGGCAATCTGGACGAGCGCACTGCCGACGTGGTGCTGGCCGAGTTTCTGCGGCTGGTGAGGGGCGAAGGCTCGGCCGCCCTGGTCGCGACTCATAATGAGCGGCTGGCGCAGAAGATGGACCGGGTCGTGCGACTGCACGAAGGGCGGCTGGAAACCGCCTAAGCGGCTTCCGATGCAGCGCCGTCCCGCGCGGCGGCGATGACGATGCGGTCGCGTCCTTCGCGCTTGGCCCGAAGCAGGGCCGCGTCCGCCGTGCGCAGCAGCCGGTCGGCCGGACCGTGGTCGGGGAAGGCGGCAAGGCCGAAGGAGGCCGTGATGGGGCCAAGCGGCTTGCCGCGATGGTCGACGCGCAAGTCGCGAATTTCCTGCTGCACTTGCGCCGCGCGCTCCAGCGCCTGCTCCGGCCCGAAGCCCGGCATCATCAGGACGAATTCCTCTCCGCCCAGGCGAAACGCATTGCCCTTTTCACGCAGTGCCTTGCCCAGCACGCGGCCCACCGCCTGGAGCACGGCGTCGCCGGCGTCATGGCCGAACTCATCATTGAAATGCTTGAAATGGTCGATGTCGATCATCAGGCAGGACAAAGGCGAGCGCTGCCGCTCGGCCTGTTCCACCTGATAGCTCAGCACCTCGTCGAAGTGGCGGCGATTGGCGAGCCCGGTGAGCGCGTCGGCCATCGCCATTTCGCGCAGCGCGTCGCGCAGCCGCAGGTTGGAGAGCGCCAGGCCGATATTCTCGCCCACCATCTCGATATATTTTTCGGTGCGGACGACATCGTCGGTTGAGGCATGTTCGGCGCGCTCCAGATAGAGAAGGCCGATGCTTTCGCCCTGCGCGATCAGCGGCATGCACAGCGTCGCCGCATCCGGCACGCCATCCAGATGATCGCAGGGTATGTCGATCGCCGAGCCAGCGGGACGATGCGGCTGGCCCCGGCGCAGCGCCCAGCAGGCCGATGGCGGAAAGTCGGCGCGCGACAGCGTGGGTTCGCCCCAGGCGCAGACTTGCTGCATCAGCCCCGACCGGCTGTCCTGCACATAGAGGCGACCAGCAAAGAGCGGCGCGATCTCCGGCGTGAAGCGGCGCACGACCTCGGCCAGGTCGCGCATCGTGTCGCATCCCTGAAGCCGCTGGGTCATGCGGGACAACAGGTCGCGCGAAGCCCGGTCGCGCTCACGCTCCTGTTCCAGCTTCTGCCGCTCCAGCCCGTTTTCACGGAAGACGCGGATCGCCTGAGCCATGTCGCCAATCTCGTCCACCTGCCGCAGGTCGGGCGGGATGGCGGCATAATCCTGGGCGGCCAGCCGCGTCACCACATCGCTGAGGCGCACCACCGGATGAAGGATGCGCTGCTTCAGGATGAAATAGAGGACGCACAGGAACAGCAATGCGGTTACGCCCAGCATCACTTCCGACATGGTGCGCCACAGCCGGGATGTTTCGGTCGCGCGCGCCACCGCCTGATCCGTGCGCTGGTCCAGCATATATTGGAACTTGGCGACCTGCGACGCGACGCGATCCATTTCACGGCCATATTCGTCGCCGAACAGGATGGCGCGGGCCGTCGCGTCCTGATCCTGTTGCGCCGCCTTGAGCGCAGCGTCCTGCTCGTCGAGCAGCGCGTCGGCCCAATAGAGCGCCTGTTGCAGCGCCTGCAGCTCGGCCAGGCTGGCGCCCGCATCCTTGAGGTGACGGACGCGATCCTCGACCGTGCGCAGCGCCGCGCGTTCGCGGCGATAGGCGATCATATGGCTGGGATCGCCCGTGACCACGAAGCCGCGCGCCTGTTCGCTCAGGCGGTAGACATCCTCCTCCATCGTGGCGGTCAGCTGATCGAAGACGGCGCGCTGGGCAACGGCCGCACGCTCCTCTTCCTCGACATGGGACGCGAGCAGCATGGTCGTGCCCGAAGCGAGCGTCAGCGCGACGGTCGCGCCATAAGCCCAGTTGGTGATCGTGGAAAGCCGCATGGTCGCGCGACTCTAGGGCCTAGAGATTGGCGATTGATTAACCACGGAACCGGAGTGGAGGCGACGGCGATACTGTTCCGTCGCGCGCGCGGCACATTCGTCCACAGCTTTCGCCGTGAGGGGGCTGGCGTCGAATCAGCCTCGGCGCCTAGAGTGGCGCGATGTCTCATGCCGCCTTCGTTCCGCTTCGCGTCTTTTCCTCCTTCACCATGCTGGAAGGCGCGATCGATCCCAAGAAGATTGCCAAGCAGGCGCGCGCATTAGGCTTCCCGGCCGCAGCGATCACCGATCGCAACGGTCTCTATGGCTCCATGGCCTTTTCCGACTCCTGCAAGGGCGAGGGCGTGCAGCCGATCATCGGCGCGATGCTGGGGGTGTTGCGGCCGGGGCGCCCGGCCAATGCCGCGCCGGTGCATGACTGGCTGGCGCTCTATGCCCAGGATGCGCGCGGCTATGACAATATCTGCGCGCTGGTGTCGATGGCGCATCTCGACCGCCCGGTCGAGGAGGTGCCGCACGTGACGCTCGCCGCGCTGGAGGGGCGGACCGATGGCGTCATCGCCCTGACGGCGGGTGGTGAAGGCGCGCTGGCCCGGCTCTTCGCGGAAGACCAGCCGGATGCTGCGCGCGCTTATGCCGATCAGCTGGAGGCGCTGTTTCCCGGCCGGCTCTACATCGAAATCTGTCGGCGACTGGACCCTGTGGAAGGCAAGGCGGAGCCGGCGCTGCTCGACCTCGCCTATGACCGGGGCCTGCCGCTGGTGGCGACCAATCCGACCTGCTTTGCCGAGCCGCATTTCCACGAAGCGCATGACGTCATGCTGTGCATCGCCGATGGCGCCTATGTCGAAACGGCGGACCGGCGCACCAGCTCGCCCGACGCCTGGATGAAGCCGGCGGCCGAGATGAAGCGCCTGTTCGAGGATTTGCCCGAGGCGCTGGCCAATACGTTGGTGGTGGCGCAACGCTGCGCCGTCGCTGCGCCCAAGCGCAAGCCGATCCTGCCGAGCCTTGCTGGCGACATCGAGGGCGAGGCGCAAATGCTGCGGGAACAGGCGACGGCGGGGTTGGAGGCGCGGCTGGAAAAGGCCGGCATCCTGGCCGAGGAAGCGCGGCGGCCTTATTATGAGCGGCTGACGTTCGAAACCGACATCATCATCCAGATGGGCTTTCCCGGATACTTCCTGATCGTTGCCGACTTCATCAAATGGGCGAAGGAACAGGATATTCCGGTGGGCCCGGGTCGCGGATCGGGCGCGGGGTCGCTGGTCGCCTGGGCGCTGACCATCACCGATCTCGACCCGCTGCAGCTGGGCCTGCTGTTCGAGCGCTTCCTGAACCCGGAACGCGTGTCGATGCCCGACTTCGACATCGATTTCTGCGAAACCCGGCGCGGCGAGGTGATCCGCTACGTCCAGAATAAATATGGCGCCGACCATGTGGCGCAGATCATCACCTTCGGTAAGCTCAAGGCGCGCGCGGTGCTGAAGGACACCGGCCGCGTGCTGCAGATGAGCTACGGCCAGGTGGATCGGCTCGCCAAGCTGGTGCCGAATCATCCCACCGATCCCTGGACCCTGGAACGATCGCTGAACGGTGTCAGCGAGTTCAAGGCGGAATATGACAATGACAATCAGGTCAAGCGCCTGATTGATTATGCGATGAAGCTGGAGGGCTTTCCGCGCCACAGCTCCACCCATGCGGCCGGCGTGGTGATCGGCGACCGGCCGCTGAGCCAGTTGGTGCCGCTCTATCGCGATCCGCGATCCGACATGCCGGTGACGCAGTTCGACATGAAATATGTCGAGGGCGCGGGGCTGGTGAAATTCGACTTCCTCGGCCTCAAGACGCTGTCGGTGTTGCAGAAGGCGGTGCAGCTGCTCGCGGCGCGCGGCGTCACGGTCGATCTCGACACGCTCGCCTGGGACGATGCGGCGGTCTATGAATTGCTTCAGCGCGGCGACACGGTGGGCGTGTTCCAGCTGGAATCGGAAGGGATGCGCAAGACGCTGGCGGCGGTGCGCCCGACCAATTTCGGCGACATCATCGCGCTGGTGTCGCTCTACCGCCCTGGCCCGATGGACAATATCCCGATGTTCGGCCGTCGCAAAAACGGCCAGGAAGAGATTGAATATCCTCATATTCTCCTGAAGCCCATTCTCGAAGAAACCTATGGCATCTTCGTCTATCAGGAACAGGTGATGCAGGCCGCGCAGATCCTCGCCGGCTACAGCCTGGGCGATGCGGACCTGTTGCGCCGCGCCATGGGCAAGAAGATCAAGGCGGAAATGGACGCGCAGCGCGCCCGTTTCGTGGAGGGCTGCGCGAAGAGCGACATTCCTGCGGCCAAGGCCAATGAACTGTTCGACTTGATCGACAAGTTTGCCGGCTATGGCTTCAACAAGAGCCACGCGGCCGCCTATGCGCTGCTCGCCTATCAGACGGCCTGGCTGAAGGCGCATTATCCGGCCGAATTCTATGCTGGGTCGATGGCTTTCGATATTCACCTCACTGAAAAGCTGACCGTGTTCGTGGATGACATGCGGCGCATGGGGCTGACCTGCCTCGCGCCCGACATCAACCGCAGCCAAGCCGACTTCACGGTCGAGGCGGTGCCGCATGAGGGCGAGGACAAGCGGCTGGGCTTTGCCGTGCGCTATGCGCTGGGCGGCCTCAAGGGCGTGGGCGAGAAGGCGATGGAGCAGCTGGTCGCCGAACGGGAGGCGGCCGGTCCGTTCAAGAGCCTCGATGATTTCGCCGACCGCATCGAGCCGCGCCTGCTCAATCGGCGGCAACTGGAAAGCCTGGCGGCGGCGGGCGCGTTCGACGGCATTCATGCCGACCGGGCGGGTGTTCATGCGGCGGCCGAGACGATCCTGTCCGTCGCCTCCAGCAATGCCGCCGCGCGCGAAAGCGGGCAGGGCGGCCTGTTCGGCGACGTCGAAACGCCCCATGCCGATGTGCGCATTCCGCCGCATCAGGCCTGGACCGTGGCGGACCGCATGGCGCAGGAAAAAGAGGCATTCGGCTTCTACTTCTCCGCCCATCCGGTCGACCGCTACCGCCATCTGGCCGAAGCGCGGGGCGCGCGCAGCTATGGCCTCATCTGCCAGTCGCCCATGCCCGCGCCCAATGCCGAAGGGCGAGCGATGACGATCATGGCGGCGATGGTCGAGGATGTGCGCTGGCGCGAGACCAAGCGCGGCGCGCGCTACGCCAGCGCGACCTTCTCCGACCAGAGCGGCCAGTTTCAGGCGAGCTGCTTCGACGAGGAGGGGTGCAAGGCGATCGAAGAACTGGCGCGCGACGGCGATTGCGCGCTGCTGATCGTCGAACTGGACCGGCTGCCGGGCGAGGAAACACCGCGAGTCACCGTGCGAAGCGTCGAACCCTTCCGCGCGATCGCCAGCGCGTCGCGGATGGAACTGACGGTCGATGTCCAAACGGCCGACGCTGTCGAGGCGCTGGCGGCGCTATTGGCGGGCGCGGGCGGCGGCCGCAGCGAAGTCTTCCTGCGCGCGCCGGTGAACGACGGGCAGGCCGCGCGCGTCTTCCTGGGCGACGGATACAGCCTGGGCGCGGATCAGGTGGACGCGATCGCGACGATCAAGGGGCTCACCATCCACAAGTTTGAGCGGATGGAGGTAAAGGCGGACGGCTATCGCACGCGCACCCGGCGATCGGGGATGCGATTGGTGGGGTGAGGGTGTCGTGGCGATAGGTTGCGACTGGTAACGAACATCAAGTATCCGTACGGCTGAGCCTGTCGAAGCCAGCTTCGTCTTCTCAAGGGCCTTGTCGGAAGAAGCAGTGCGACCCTTCGACAGGCTCAGGGCGAACGGCATTCTGGGCCGGCAACGACCAAAGTAGGACGCTCCTTCTCCCTTGAGGGAGAAGGATACGAAGCCTTGTCGCGTAGCGCTAGGCGGAGTTGGATGAGGGGGGTGGCGCGATATCGGTCTATTCCTGCGAGGTTGCCGCCCCCTCACCCAGCTACGACTAGGCAGCAAGCTGCCACGTCTGAGCAGCCTCGGCCAGAGGCGCGCGACTCTGGCCGACCCTCAAGGGAGAGGGATACAGAATGTCTTGTTTCCACCCATAGCTACCTAAAACAACCGCATCTGTGCGCCTTCGGGCGGGCGGAACAGGTCGGTTCGTAGCGCCAGCTTCTCGCCGCCCAGTCCCGCCTTGCGCCTGGCCCGGATGAAGCGGGTGCGGATGAGATCGGCCCAGACGCCTTGCCCCTTCATCCGGCTGCCGAAATTGGGATCATTGTCGCGGCCGCCGCGCAGGTCGCGGATGATCGCCATGACCTTCCCTGCGCGGTCGGGATGATGTTCGTCCAGCCAGGCGCGGAAGAGGGGGGCGACTTCGTGCGGCAGGCGCACGAGGATATAGCTGACATCACGCGCCCCGGCGGCGGCGATGCGGGCGACGACGCTTTCGATTTCATGATCGTTGATCGCCGGAATGATGGGCGACATGTTGGCGGTCACGGGCACGCCCGCCTGCGCCAGCCGGGTGATGGCGGCCAGGCGCTTTTCGGGATGGGCGGCGCGCGGCTCCAGCGTGCGGGCGACCTTGGGGTCCAGCGTCGTCACCGAAATCATCACCGCGACCAGATTTTCGCGCGCCAGATCGGCGAGCAGGTCGATATCCTGCAGGATGCGGTCCGACTTGGTGGTGATGAAGGTCGGGTGCCGGGTTTCGGCCAGCACTTCCAGCACTTGCCGCGTGATGCGCCAATCCTTTTCGATCGGCTGGTAGGGATCGGTATTGGTCCCCATGGCGATGGGGCTGACGACATAGCCGCGCTTGCCCAGCTCCTTGCGCAGCAGGGCCGCGGCGTCGGGCTTGGCGAAGAGCCGGCTTTCGAAATCCAGCCCGGGCGAGAGGTCGAGATAGGCATGGGTCGGCCGCGCGAAACAATAGATGCAGCCATGCTCGCAGCCGCGATAGGCGTTGATCGACTGCGAAAAGGCGATGTCGGGCGAGTTGTTGCGGGCGATGATCGTGCGGGGATGCTCCACCGTGACCTGGGTGCGCAGGCGCGGGGCCGGGCCGTCGATGGCTTCCGCCATGTCCAGCCAGTCGCCATCGACCTGCCGCTCGGGCAGGGCGAAGCGGCGGCTTTCGCCGTTCAGGGTCGCGCCTCTGCCTTTCTCGATCGCCATGGCGGCGGTGTAGAACAGAAAGCGAACATGCGCAAGGTCGTGGAGCAGTCGGGCGGCGGCACTGGCGCTGCGCACCGCGCGTCCCTATAGCTGATTGATGGCTTCCAACCAGAAACAGAAGAAACCCGCCAAGGTCCGCCCCGCTGGCCTGCCGACCCGCGAACAGGTGATGGACTTCATCGCGGAATCCGACACGCCCGCCGGCAAGCGCGAGATCGCCAAGGCCTTTGGCCTCAAAGGCCAGGAAAAGATCGCGCTCAAGGCGCTGCTGAAGGACATGGCGGATGAAGGGCTGATCGACATCGGCCCGGCGCGGGCTTTCCACAAGATGGGCGGCGTGCCCAAGGTGACGGTGCTGCGCATCGTCGATGTCGACGACACGGTGCTGATCGCCACGCCCGAACGCTGGGAAGCGGAGGGCCAGCCCGCGCCGCGGCTGCGCGTGGTGGAGCGGGGCAAGCGGGGGGCGCTGACGATCGGCGACCGCATTCTTGCACGCACCGAGGAAGCCGGGCGCGGCTGGATCGCGCACCCGATGAAGAAGCTCGCCAAGGCCAGCGAGGAATTGCTGGGCGTGGTCGAGGAAATGGCGGATGGCAAGCTGTGGCTGCGCCCGGTCGACAAGCGCATCCGCAAGGATACGCCGATCAGCGACGCGGGCGACGCGAAGCCGGGCGACCTGGTGCTGGCGGAGCCGCATGGCCGTCCGCCGCGCATCTCCGCGCGAGTGACCGACATATTGGGCGATCCCTTTGCGCCGCGCAGCTTCAGCCTGATCGCGATCCACAAACATGGCATTCCCCATGTCTTCCCGGAGCGGGTCGAGGAAGAGGCGCTGGCCGTCGCCCGTCTGCCGCTGCACGAGGACAAGCGCGAGGATCTGCGGCATTTGCCGATCGTCGCGATCGATCCGGTCGACGCGCGCGACCATGACGATGCGGTCTGGGCCACGCCGGACGAGGATGAGGCCAATCCCGGCGGCTACAAGGCGATCGTCGCGATCGCTGACGTCAGCTACTATGTCCGGCCTGGCAGCGCGCTCGACAAGGAAGCGCGCAAGCGGGGCAACAGCGTCTATTTCCCCGACCTGGTCGTGCCGATGCTGCCGCACCAGCTGTCGTCCGACATGTGCTCGCTGCGGGCGGGTGAGGACCGGGCGGCGATGGCATGTCACCTCACCATCAACGCCCAGGGCAAGGTGACGGCGTGGCGCTTCACGCGGGCGGTGATCCGGGTGGCGGCGGTGCTCGCCTATGAGGATGCGCAGGCGGCGATCGACGGGACCAAAGACAATGGCTTGCTGGAACCGGCGCTGAAACCGCTCTGGGCCTGCTGGGCGCTGCTGCGCAAGGCGCGGCAGGCGCGCGATCCGCTGGCGCTGGACCTGCCCGAGCGCCGCGTGGTGCTGGACGAGATGGGCAAGATCGTCAGCGTAGCGGTGCGCGAACGGCTCGACGCGCATATGCTGATCGAGGATTATATGATCGCCGCCAACGTCGCGGCCGCCAAGGCGCTGGAAGCGAAGAAGGCGCCGGTCATGTATCGCGTTCACGAGCCGCCCAGCCGCGACAAGCTGGTGGCGCTCAAGGATTATCTCGCCACCTTCGACATCAGCTTCGCGCTGGGGCAGGTGGTCAAGCCCTCCACATTCAACCAGCTGATCGCGAAGATCGGCGAGGCGGAGGAAAAGCCCCAGATCATGGAGATGATCCTGCGCAGCCAGACCCAGGCCTATTATGCGCCGCAGAATATGGGGCATTTCGGGCTGGCGCTGGGCAGCTACGCGCATTTCACGTCGCCGATCCGTCGCTACGCCGACCTGCTGGTGCACCGGGCGCTGGTGGGCGCCTATGGGCTGGAACTGCGCGCGCCCAAGGGGAAGGATATTCCGGACCGCTCCTCGCTGAGCCAGGACGATTATGAGAATATGGGCCGTGTCGGCGAGATGATCTCGGGCCATGAGCGGCGCGCGATGGAGGCGGAGCGGGAAACGATCGACCGCTATGTCGCGGCCTATCTGGCGGCGCATGTCGGCGAGGTGATGCCGGCGCGCATCACGGGCGTGCAGAATTTCGGCTTTTTCGCGACGGTGGAGGGATTGGGCGGCGACGGGCTGGTGCCGGTTTCGACGATGGGCGCCGAGCATTTCTTCTATGACGAAGCGGGCAAGGCCCTGCAGGGCGTCGAGAGCGGCGATCGCTATACGGTGGGGCAGCGGCTGGAGTTGCGGCTGGCGGAGGCAGACCCGATCAACGGCTCACTGCGCTTCGAGCTGCCCGACTCGCCGGCTCCTCGCGGGGGACCGGTAAAGCGCGACTGGACCCGGCCCGGGATCAAGCGGGGCCGGCCGACCAACATCCGGCATATCGGATCAAAGCGGGGCAAGCATAAACGGTAGGCGCTGGCCTATCCTTTGTCGTCGCCCCGCAACAGCGGGGACACTATATCCGGGCATCTCACCGATAAGGACTCGCGCAGCCGCGGGAAGGGCGGCCGCTCCCGGCGGTTCAACTCAGCCGGTCGATCGCATCGGCGTCGAGGCCGCCCGGGATCACCATGATCGGGCAGGGCAGCTTGCCCGCATCCGCGCCGGCGAAGTGGGTGACGAGCTTGCCCGGATTGCCGGTCGCGGCTGCGCCCAGCACCAGCGCGGCGACATCGTCCATTTCCTCCAGCGTCTTGCGCACGACGGCGACGGCTTCGCCCTGGCGCACGGTGATGCTGGGGCGGATGCCGGACTCGTCGCTCAGCGTTCCCGCCGCGCTGGTGACCAGCGCCTCGGCACGCTGCAGCGCTTCATCCTCCATCGTCGCCTGCACGCCGCCCCATTGCACGAACTCGGCGGGCGGGATGAGGGCGAGGATACGCACCGCGCCGCCGGTCTTGGCGGCGCGCCGGGCGGCGAAGCGAAGGGCGGTCTCGGCCTCCGGCGATTCGTCCACAACAACCAGATATGTCCGCATTTTTAATCGCCCCCGCATTGAACTTATGGCCGTGACGGTCGGGAAGAAGATGTCAACGAACCAGTCAGGTGAAATGTGGGGGATAAATGGCCGCTCTGCAAGCCGCTGCTTGACCGATCCGGCGAATGGGTGGAAACACGGCGGCAAATGGCGACCGCCGGATAATCAAGAAGAGGCCCCGCACGCATGAGCAAGAAGATTCAGATGCCCGCCCTTTCGCCTACGATGGAGGAAGGCACGCTGGCCAAGTGGCTGGTCAAGGAAGGCGACACCGTCTCGTCCGGCGACCTGCTGGCGGAGATCGAAACCGACAAGGCGACGATGGAATTCGAAGCGGTCGATGAAGGCGTCGTCGCCAAGATCCTGGTGTCGGAAGGCAGCGAAGGCGTGAAGGTCGGCACCGTGATCGCGATCATCGCCGAAGAGGGCGAGGATGTCGCCGCGGCTGCCGCCGGCGGCGCCGATGCGCCCGCGCCCAAGGCCGATCCGGTGCCGGAAAAAGCGGAGGCGGCCCCCGCCCCCAAGGCCGACGTCGTTCCGGAGAAGCCCGCCGCCGCGCCGGCGTCGGGTGATCGCGTCAAGGCGAGCCCGCTCGCGCGTCGCCTGGCTGAAGCCAAGGGCATCGACCTGGCAGGCGTCAAGGGCAGCGGCACCAACGGGCGCATCATCAAGGCCGATATCGACGCGGCGCAGCCCGGCGTGGCGCCCGTTGCCTCCGCTGCACCCGCAGCCGCTGCCGCCGCGCCGGCCGCCCCGGCTCCCGCGCCGGTCGCCGCCGCCGCCCAGGATTTCGGCATCCCGCACGAGGTCATCAAGCTCAACGGCATGCGCAAGACGATCGCGCGTCGCCTGACCGAGTCCAAGCAGCAGGTGCCGCACATCTACCTGACCGTGGACATTCAGCTCGACAAGCTGCTGAAGCTGCGCGCGGAACTCAATGCCGGCCTGGAAAGCCGCAAGGTCAAGCTGTCAGTCAACGATCTGCTGATCAAGGCGCTGGGCGTCGCGCTGGTGCAGGTGCCCGAATGCAATGTGCAGTTCGCCGGCGACCAGATGCTCCAGTTCAAGCGCGCCGACATTTCGGTCGCCGTCTCGATCCCCGGCGGCCTCATCACGCCCATCGTGACCGAAGCCGACAGCAAGGGCGTCGCCGCCATTTCCACCGCGATGAAGGACCTTGCCGGCCGCGCCAAGGACGGCAAGCTGAAGCCCGAGGAATATCAGGGCGGCACCGCGTCTTTGTCGAACATGGGCATGTTCGGCATCAAGCAGTTCGAAGCGGTCATCAATCCCCCGCAGGCCATGATCATGGCGATCGGCGCGGGCGAGAAGCGACCCTATATCGTCGAAGATGCGGTGCAGATCGCGACCGTCATGTCGGCGACCGGCAGCTTCGACCATCGCGCCATCGACGGGGCTGACGGCGCCCGTCTGATGCAGGTGTTCAAGGAACTGATCGAGAACCCGATGGGCCTGCTCGCCTGATGAGCCACTCGGACGAACAGCCGCCGGAAGCCAGCCCGGCGGTGCGCATCATCGCCATGCCCGCCGACACCAATCCCTATGGGGATATTTTCGGCGGCTGGCTGATGAGCCTGATGGACTCGGCGGCTGGTTCGGTCGCGGCCCGCTACAGCCACGGCCGCGCCGTGACGATCGCGGTGGAGGGCATGACCTTCCTGCGGCCTGTCGTGGTCGGTGACGAGGTATCAGTGTTCGCGACCCTGAAATCGGTCGGCCGCACGTCGATGAAGATCGATGTCGAGGCCTGGCGGCGGACCCGTCATGACGACCGCAGCTATCGCGTGACCCGCGCAACCTTCACTTTCGTGGCGATCGGCGAAGATCGCCAGCCCCGTTCCGTGCCGCCGCTTCCGGCGGAATAGATTAGAGAGACTGATCATGGCTGAGAATTACGATCTCATCGTTCTGGGCTCCGGCCCCGGCGGCTATGTCGCCGCGATCCGCGCCGCCCAGCTGGGGCTCAAGACCGCCATCGTCGAGCGCGAGAATCTGGGCGGCATTTGTTTGAACTGGGGTTGCATCCCCACCAAGGCGCTGCTGCGGTCGGCCGAAATCTACCACTATATGCAGCATGCCGGCGATTATGGCTTGGCTGCTGAGAAGATCAGCGCCGACATCGCCGCCGTGGTGAAGCGGTCGCGCGGCGTCGCCAAGCAGCTCAATCAGGGCGTCACGCACCTGATGAAGAAGAACAAGATCGCCGTCCACATGGGTGAGGGCAAGCTGACCGGGAAGGGCAAGCTCAGCGTCACCAAGGACGGCAAGACCGAGGAGCTGACGGCCAAGAACATCATCCTGGCCACCGGCGCGCGCGCGCGCGACCTGCCCGGCACCCCGGCCGATGGCAAGCGGGTGTGGACCTACCGCCACGCGATGACGCCGCCCGAAATGCCGACCAAGCTGCTAGTCATCGGATCGGGCGCGATCGGCATCGAATTCGCCAGCTTCTACAATGATATGGGCGCGGACGTCACCGTCGTCGAGATGATGGACCGCATCGTGCCGGTGGAGGATGCGGACGTGTCCGCCTTCCTGGAAAAGGCGCTCAAGAAGCAGGGCATGACCATCATGACCAGCGCGGGCGTCAGCGACATCAAGGTCACGGACAAAGGCGTTTCGGCCAAGCTCAAGGACAAGGCCGGGAAGGAAAGCGCCGCCGAGTTCAGCCATATGATCGTCGCCATCGGCATCGTTCCCAATACCGCCGACATCGGCCTTCAGGAACTGGGCGTCGCGGTGGACGATCGCGGCTTCCTCAAGACCGACGAGATGTGCCGCACCAATGTCGAGGGGCTGTGGGCGATCGGCGACATCACCGCGCCGCCATGGCTGGCGCACAAGGCGAGCCATGAGGGCGTGATCGCCGCCGAAGCCATCGCCGGCAAGCATCCCCACGCCATGGATGCGCGCAACATCCCGGGCTGCACCTACTGTCATCCGCAAATCGCCAGCGTCGGCCTCACCGAAGCCAAGGCGAAGGAAGCGGGCTATGAGGTGAAGGTCGGCATGTTCCCCTTCATCGGCAATGGCAAGGCGATCGCGCTGGGCGAGGCGGAAGGCTTCACCAAGACCGTGTTCGACGCCAAGACCGGGGAATTGCTGGGCGCCCACATGATCGGCGCGGAAGTGACCGAGATGATCCAGGGCTACACCATCGGCAAGACGCTGGAGACCACCGAGGCGGAACTGATGCACACCGTCTTCCCACATCCGACCATATCGGAATCCATGCACGAAAGCGTGCTCGCCGCTTATGGGCGCGCGCTCCATATCTGATCGGCGGATATCGCTGGCCAAAGGCGCGGGGGCTCTGGCTCTCGCGCTTTTTTGCGTGTTGCTGATCGCGCTGGCGCAGCGGACTGGCTGGCTTGAGGGCGTCAATGTCGGATTGATGACGCTGGCGGGCGAGGGGCGCGAAACCGGCCCGGGCGGGACGGTGACGATGGTGATGCGGCTGGCGTCGGCGATAGGCGGCACATTGGGGCGCATCACGCTGCTGGCGCTGGTGCTGGCGCCGCTCCTATGGGCGGGGCATCGCCGCTCGGCCGCGTGGCTGGCGGGGATGATGGCGGGCGGCACATTGCTGAACCTGGGGCTCAAGCAAATCTACGCCGCGCCGCGTCCCGACCTGCTGCCGCATCTGGACATCGTCAACAGCTACAGCTTCCCGAGCGGCCATTCGGCGGGCAATATGATGTTCTTCGGCGCGCTGGCGCTGCTGGCGGGCGGGCGAATCGCGCAGGCCCTGGCCGCGGCGATGATCCTGATGATCGGCGTGAGCCGGGTCTGGCTGGGCGTTCATTGGCCGAGCGACGTGCTGGCCGGCTGGATCGAGGGACTGGGCTGGCTGGCCCTTTGCGCGGTGTGGCTACCAGCGCGGAGAGGGGAGGAGCAGCGCGCGGATGATGCTGTCGTGGGGCGGCATGCCGTCCGCGGTGACGAAGCCATGGATCCAGAAACTGTCGAACACGCACGCGGCGGCGATCAGCAGTAGCGGGATGGCGGCGCATGCGAGCAGCCGCTGCGCCCTGACGACACCGCGCGCCGGCGACAGCGCCAGCAGGACGAGGGTCAGGACGGGCAGGAAATAGCGGCCCTGCGTTCCCTGAATATATTCGGCGCCAAGCGGCGTGCCGGTCAGATACATGGCGGTTTCGATCAACAGCGCAACGCCCGCGGCGATGGCGAGCCACCAGAGGCGCTGACCGGTGCCGAAGCGCGCGCCCGACCCGCAGGCGATACCCGCGCCCAGCATCAGCAACGCGAGAGGGTAGGCGAGCAACGGCAGCAGGATCGCGTTCCAGCCGAACCGGCCGACGATCTGAAGCGCATAGACCGGCGCGCGCTCGATCACGCTGGCGGCGAGGATGCGGATGAAGGAGACGGGGTCGGCCAGGATGACGGCCAGTTGATCGCGCAGCGGCGCGGTCATCATCGTCTCGCCCGTCTTGCGCGACTGAATATGGTAGAGCGCCTGGCTGCCGCCCGAATAGTGCATCCAGCCCATGAAGGCCGCCACGCCCAGCGCCATCGCACCCAGGATCAGCCATAGACGCGCGTCGCGGGGCCCGCGCCAGCGCAGCCCAGCGGCCATCAGCGGCAGATAGACGCCCTTGCACAGCGCCAGCAGCGGGCCAGTCACCAGCAGCGCCGCCGACGACAGGGGCGCTGGACGCATGAACGCGGCGCGCAGCGCCAGCGCCAGGCCCAGAAAGCCGAGGCCATTGATCACCGCATCGGGTGACAGCGACCCCGTCTGATAGGCGAAGGTCGGCAGCAAGGCGGTCGCCAGCAAGGCATTGCGGCCAAAGGGCAGCAGGCGCAGGGCGGCAAGCAGCAGTGCGAGGCCGGCGAGCGCATTGACCAGGCGACCAAGATAGAAGCTGCCGAGCGCCGGCAGGCCAACGACACCGCCCACCGCCAGGCCGGCCGCACCGGGGGCGTAGAGGCTGGGCGCGTAGCTGGCGACATTGGGAAAGTCAGCGAAGGCGCGGCCCGGGCGCGCAGGATCGGCTGCGGCGCTCCTCGCCAGTTGCTCCGCGTGGAATTGGCGTGGACGCGGCGGAACGTCGGTCGGGAAGTCCTCTGCATGGATGGCGAGGGCGGCGCGCGGCAGCTCGGCGCCGATCGCGGCGCCCCGCTGCTCGGTCAGCAACTTGCCCTCGGTCAGGCTCAGCGCCTTCATATAATGCTGGTTTTCGTCGGGTGCCTGAAAGGGTGGCGTGACCAGCGCGAAGAAGAGCGTCGCTGTGCAGATGGCGGCGAAGAGCAGCCGTTCCAGGCCGCTCCACGGCGGCGCGAACGGCATGTCGGCGCGCGACCGGCCTGAAAATCTCTGTCTCTCGTTCCGCATCGGCAACGGCTTAGCCAGCACGGCTTAACATTTCGCGACTGCGGCCCGGCGGCGACCGGTCTTCGCTGCCGCGACGTTGCCGTGCGGCCGCGCTATTCGGCTTCCGCAACCTGCTCGGCGGGGGGATGAAGCCGCAGGCGACTGACGCGACGGCTGTCGCTGGCGGTGACTTCCAGTTTCCAGCCGCTTTCGGGATGCTCCAATATTTCGCCCACTTCGGGAACGCGGCCGGCGAGCACGAAAGCGAGGCCGCCGAGCGTGTCGACATCCTCCTCCACGTCGCCGAGCCGCGCGTCGATTTCCCGCGCGACATCGTCCAACTCGGCGCGCGCGTCGGCGTCCCACAGCCCCTCGTCGAGCGGCACCAGCATTGCTTCGGGCGCATCGTCATGCTCGTCCTCGACGTCGCCGACAATCTCCTCCACCAGATCCTCGAAGGTCAACAGACCCTCGGTGCCGGAATATTCGTCAAGGACGATCGCGAGGTGCGTGCGCTTAGCGCGCATTTCGGCCAGCAGGTCGAGTGCGCCCATGCTTTCGGGCACATAGAGCGGCTGGCGGATCAACGGCGCGAGCGTATCGGGCACCGGCGCCTTTCCCGCCATGATGGCGAAGGCGTCGCGAATGTGGATCATGCCCACGATCGTGTCGAGATTCTCGCGATAGACGGGAATGCGGCTGTGGCCGGCTTCGGCGAACAGCGCGGCGAGATCGGCGAAGCTCGCCTTCTCCTCGATGGCGATGATGTCGGAGCGGGGCACGGCGACATCGTCGACCGTATGCTCCGAAAAATGCAGCAGGTTGCGCAGCATCTGCCGCTCGATCGCGGACAGGTCACCCTTTACCGGCGGATGATCTTCCTGTTCTTCCTCGTCATATTCGTCGAGTGCTTCCTCCAGCTCCCTGCGAAGGCTGGTTTCCGCATTCTCGCCGAACAGGAGCGACTTGATGCCGCTCCATAAACCGCCCTCGCTGCTACTGTCCGCCTCTTTCGAAGCGTTGCCGTCCTTGGGGCTGCCCTCAGCCATCGATCGTCCTAGTCCCCTGTTTCACCGCAATTCAAAGTCGTCCGCCACTCGGCCGGCTTTAAAACAGCGCCATCAAATCTCTTCGCGATCCCCATAGGGATCGGCCAAGCCGAGCGACGCCAGCGCGGTGATCTCCAGCGCTTCCATCGCTTCGGCCTCATTGTCGTCCATATGGTCATATCCGAGCAAATGAAAAGTCCCATGAACGATCAGATGCGTGGCATGATCGGCGACGCTGATGCCCTTGTCGGCGGCTTCGGCGGCGCATACGCCCTCGGCCAGAACGATGTCGCCCAGCAGCACTTCGCCATCATCGGTGTTGGCGGTGACTTCCAGCAGGTCGTCCTGGACCATCGGGAAGGACAGGACGTTCGTCGGCTTGTCCTTGTCGCGATAGGCGCGGTTGAGGGCATGGACTTCCTCATCCGACGTCAATTTGACCGCGACCTCGTAGAGGGTCGCGTCGCTGGCGAAGGCGGCGTAGGGGCTGTGCGCGATCGCTGTGCTGACCGCGCGCTGCGCGATCAGTTCCCAGTCCGCGCCGGGCCAGCCATCCTCATGCAACAGGGCGACTTCGATCATGATGCCGTCATTCGATTGGGATTGAGCG
The DNA here is from genome assembly GCF_020782235.1 of Sphingobium naphthae. Classification (GTDB taxonomy): domain Bacteria; phylum Pseudomonadota; class Alphaproteobacteria; order Sphingomonadales; family Sphingomonadaceae; genus Sphingobium; species Sphingobium naphthae. Next base: position 23,961 of record NZ_JAJGNO010000016.1, on the reverse strand, counting down.
ACGTCGCAGCCTTGCGCTGCTGGGCTGGCCTTCGCGACGCGCCGAAGACGAATGGATTACAGCGCTGGTCAGGCATCCGGGCCCTCATAGGCCTGGACGATGCGCCCGACGACCGGGTGGCGGACAACGTCGCCGACGCCGAAGGGCACCATGGCGATGCCCTCGACGCCCCCCAGCCGCGAAACCGCGTCGGCAAGGCCGGAGACGCCCGGTTGCGGCAAGTCGACCTGCTTGGGATCGCCGCAGATCACCATGCGGCTGCCTTCGCCGAAGCGCGTGAGGAACATCTTCATCTGGGCGATGGTGGTGTTCTGCGCTTCGTCCAGCACGATGAAGGCGTTGGCGAGCGTACGGCCGCGCATGAAGGCGAGCGGCGCGATCTCGATCTCGCCCGACGCGATGCGCCGCTCGACCTGTTCGGCGGGCAGCGTATCGTAAAGCGCGTCGTAGATCGGGCGCAGATAGGGGTCGACCTTGTCCTTCATGTCGCCGGGCAGGAAGCCGAGGCGCTCGCCCGCTTCGACGGCTGGACGCGACAGGATGAGGCGATCGACGCTGCCGGTGATGAGCTGGCTCACCGCCTGGGCAACGGCCAGATAGGTCTTGCCCGTGCCGGCCGGGCCAAGCGCGAAGATGATGTCGTTGCGGTTGAGCGCTTCCATATAGGTGACCTGCGTCGCCGAACGGGGGACGATCGTCTTCTTGCGCGTGCGGATCATCACCTTGGGCGGCTCGGCGACGTCATGGCGGATGATGCCGTCCAATGTGGGTTCGGACGACATGGCGATGACGGCCTCCACGGCGCCGGCATCGATTTCCTGGCCGGCGACGATGCGGTTGTAGAGGCCGGTCATGACATCGCGGGCGCGGGCGGCGGCTTCCGCCTCGCCCTCGATTTGCAGCTTGTTGCCGCGCGCGGCGATGTAGACGCCCAAGCGATTCTCGATCGCGACCAGATTCTGGTCATATTGCCCGAACAGAGTGCCGAGCAGATGCGGACGATCGAACGTGACTTCCAGCCGCGCGCGCTCGGCCGTATCGCCGCGCGCATGATGATGCGGTTTCTTCGACATTCAGCAGCCTCCCTCTCTGTCCGTCCCGCTCGTTCCTCCGAGCGACCCTAACCCTTGCCCCGACGCTAGCCGACCGGATGGGAGACGGGCTCCCGCTTTTGCGGGATCGACGGATTTTGAGATCAAGCGGCCTTCCTCCTGACTAAGTCGCCGGCCAGGCTGTTCGGGCCGGCGCTGATGATGTCGACGTCGATCATGTCGCCGATGCCGAGGTCCGGGGCGGTCACGACAACGGACTGGAGCCAGGGCGACTTGCCGATGAGCTGGCCGGGGTGACGCCCCTTTCGCTCGAGCAGGATGTCGGTCGTACGGCCGACCGTCGCCGCGTTGAAGTCCGCCTGCTGCCGGTTGAGCAGCGCCTGCAGGCGCGCGAGCCGTTCGTCCATCACCGCGGCGGGAATCTGATGATCCATGTCGGCCGCCGGAGTGCCCGGGCGCGGGCTATATTTGAAGGAATAGCATTGCGCATAGCGCACTTGCTCGACGATGCGCAGCGTATCCTCGAATTCCGCATCCGTTTCGCCGGGGAAGCCGACGATGAAATCGCCCGACAGGGCGATGTCCGGCCGCGCCTGCCGCACTCGCTCGATGATGCGCAGATAGCTCTCGGCGCTGTGGCTGCGGTTCATCGCCTTGAGGATGCGGTCATTGCCCGCCTGCACCGGCAAGTGGAGGAACGGCATCAGCTTGTCGACGTCGCCATGCGCGGCGATCAGGCCGTCGCTCATGTCGTTGGGATGGCTGGTGGTGTAGCGGATGCGGCGCAGGTCTGTGATCTTCGCCAATTCGCGGACCAGGCCATCCATGCCCTGCATCCGGCCCTTGTCATCCTCGCCGGTCCAGGCGTTCACATTCTGGCCGAGCAGCGTGATCTCGCGCGCGCCGCCGACGACCAGCGCCTTGGCCTCATTGACGATGGCGCTCCAGCTCCGGCTGATTTCGGCGCCGCGCGTATAGGGGACCACGCAATAGGTGCAGAATTTGTCGCAGCCCTCCATGATGGTGAGGAAGGCGGTGGGGCGCGCCTGTTTCGTGCGCGCGGGCAGCGCGCCGAACTTGGAGGCGAGCGGCATGTCGGTGTCGACCGCCGCTTCGCCGCGCCCGACCTTCCCGATCAGGTCGGGCAGGCGGTGATAGGCCTGCGGCCCGACGACGATGTCGACGTTGCGCGCGCGGCGCTGGATCTCGCCGCCCTCCGCCTGGGCGACGCAGCCGGCGACGGCGATCATCGGGCGGCTGCCATCTTCGCGCGTCAGGCGGCCGATGTCGGAATAAACCTTGTCCACCGCCTTTTCGCGGATGTGGCAGGTGTTGAGGATGACAAGGTCGGCCTCCGCGCCGTCGGCGGCGGCGGTCATGCCCTGCGTGCCCAGCATTTCGGCCATGCGCTCGCCATCATAGACGTTCATCTGACAGCCGAAGGATTTGACGTGGAAAGTCGCTGGCGCAGTCTTTGCCGGATTTTGCGGAGTGTCGTTACGATTCATGCAGGCCAGCTATACAGGCGGCAGCGGGGGAGCGGAAGAGCGCTGATGCGCAGCGATGCTGTTCGCGATCCGATTGCGCGCCAGCGCGGCGATGGCCTTGCGATCGGCGCAATCGGCAGGGTCGAAGGGGGCAAGGAAGCGGATCGTGACCGGCAGCGCGCCCTTGCGGCCCAGAATGCGCATGACATTGTGGAGCGCGGGCTCCTCGCCCACCCAGGCGATATCCGGCGCGGCGGGGCCATAGTCGATATGGATGGGCTGGATCCGGACCGGGCGCGGCGGCGGCAACAGCACGGCGAGCAAGGTGGGCTTGAAGGGCAGCAGGTCCGTGCCGTCGCTGGTGGTTCCTTCGGGGAAAAGCGCGACCGGCTGGTGCCCCAGCATCGCCGCGCGCAGAGCGTCTATCTGGCGCGACAGGCCGCCGCGCCGCTCGCGCGACACGAACAGCGTGTTGTTCTGTGCGGCGAGCCATCCGATCACCGGCCAGCGCGCCACGCCGTCCTGCGACACGAAGGCGGCGCCGGTCGCGCCGCCCAGCGCCAATATGTCGATCCAACTGACATGATTGGCGAGCAGGAAAATATCGCCCTCGGCCGGGCGCCCTTCCACCTGCACCCGCGCCCCTACGGATCGCGCGGCGAGACCGAGAAAGCGGGGCGGCCAAGGCGAGCGCCGGCCGACCAAGCGGCAGGCGAGATGCGGGACGAGGCACAGCAGCAGGCTGCCGGCCAGCGCCGCCAGCCTGCCCGCGCGTCGCAGCGGCGCCAGATGGTCAGTTCTTGCGGTCGAGGGCGACGCCGTACAGCTCCATACGGTGATCGACCAGCCGGAAGCCCAGCTTTTCAGCGATCTGCTTCTGCAGCTGTTCCAGTTCCGGATCGACGAACTCGATGACATTGCCGGTTTCGACGTCGATCAGATGGTCGTGATGCGATTCCGGCGCCGCTTCGTAACGAGCGCGGCCATCGCCGAAGTCGTGGCGCTCCAGGATGCCCGCTTCTTCGAACAGGCGTACGGTGCGGTACACGGTCGCGATCGAAATGCCGGGATCGATGGCAGCGGAGCGCTTGTGCAGTTCCTCGACGTCGGGATGATCGGTGGCGTCGCTCAGCACCTGGGCGATCACCCGGCGCTGTTCGGTGATGCGCAGCCCCTTTTCGTGACACAGGGCTTCGACGTCAATTTTGCGGTTCATGCAGGCTCGCTTACTGGCTTCATGCGAAAAGTCGGACAAAGCCTAGCGGCTTTTGCCCATGCAGGAAAGGGGCGCATCGGCCGATGCGCCCCTTTCCGGTCGAACAGAGGATGGTGACGCGGGATTATTTGCCGCGGGTGCGACGACGCTTGGTGCCAAGGCCGATCTTCTTGGCGAGGCTGCGACGCTGCTCGGCATAATTGGGCGCGACCATCGGATAGTCGGCGGGCAGGCCCCACTTCGCGCGATAATCTTCCGGCGTCATCTGATAATGAGTCATCAGGTGGCGCTTGAGCATCTTGAGCTTCTTACCGTCCTCCAGGCAGACGATATAGTCGGGCTTGATCGACGCGCGCACGGACACGGCGGGTTCGGGTCGCGCTTCGGGGGTCTCGACCGGCTCGTTGAGGGCGGCGAGAGCGGCATGAACATTCTGGATCAGCGTCGACACATCCGAGACGGCAACGCTATTGTTGGAGACATGCGCTGCAACAATATCCGAGGTCAGCGTGATGAGCAGTTCGTTCTGAGCGGATTCGGTTTCCATTGTCCTGTTTCCTGCCAAGTTATATTGTAGTGCGACCCGCCCGACGGAATATTTTCAGGAGCGGCACCGCACCGCCTAGTCTTGGCAAGTGAATTGCGCAATAGCCGATTGCGTCAAATGCGCATGTCTATGCGAAAACTCAAGGCGTCATATAATTGACCATCATTGCCCCGATAGTAACCGGGGCGGCGATGCACATATTCGAAGCCAATCTTCTCATAGAGTTGGATGGCGTTGTTCGACGCACGAACTTCCAGATTCATGGAGACGATGCCGCGACGGCGTGCGGTGCGCAGGCTCTCGCGCAGCAATGCTTCGCCCACGCCGCGTCCGCGCCAGAGTGGCGCAACCGCCAGCAACAGCAATTCGCATTCGTCGAGCACCGAGCGGACGAGCGCGAATCCGAGCGGTGAGGCGTCCAGCCGCGCGATCGTCAGCCAGGTGCCAGGCAGGGTCATGACGCCGGAGAGCTGCGGCAGCGTCCAGGCTTCGCCAAAGGCGGGGTCGAAGGCGGCGACCATCACCTCCATCGCGTCCGCCATCGCGTTGCGGTCGACGGATTCGAACAGATCGAGGCTGAGGCCCGGCATCATGACAGGCCGCGCTCCGCCATTGTCTTCGCGTCGGCGCCCCGGCCATAGATGGGAGAGGGGGGCAGGCCGGGCAAAGCCGCGATCAGCGGCCATGCGCTGGCGTCGGGATAGAGGGTGACGGCGGTGCCGCTGCCGCGCGCGGTGACGAGCGCTTCGGCGCCAGTGCCGTAGATGACGGGTGCGTCGATCCGGCTCGCCAGTTCGGTGATGGGAGTGGAGCGGATTTCGTTCGTCGCGCTCCGCCCGTCGGCGGTGAAGGACTGCCAGAAAAGTTCGCCATGGCCGCCGGTGATGGTGACGATCAGCGAGCCTTGTCCATGATCACGCGCCGCCTGCGCCGCGATCAGCGAAGGCGCACTGAAGCCATGCAGCGAGATGCGCCAGGCGAGCGCCAGGGCGCGCGCGGCGGCGATGCCGATGCGCACGCCGGTAAAGCTGCCCGGGCCCACATCGACGGCGATGGCGTCGGCCCGGCCGCCGTCGGGCAGCGCCGCGATCGCCGGCAGCAGCGCTTCGGCATGACCTCGCCCGACAATTTCATGAAATTGCCCGATCGGTGCGCCATCTTCCAGCAGCGCCACGGACAGGGCCTGTGTCGCAGTGTCGATCACCAGCAGGCGCAAAGAGGACTCCCATGCAGCGTCCGCAGGATGCGGATTCGCCTAGCGGTTAGTCGATCCGATGCGATTTGCCAAATCGTCGCGCCGCGTCAGACCGCGCGAACCTCCGTCACTTCGGGCACATAATGTTTGAGCAATTGCTCGATGCCGTTCTTGAGCGTAGCGGTCGAGGAGGGGCAGCCCGAGCAGGCACCCTGCATCTTGAGATAGACCGTGCCCTTGTCGAAGCCGCGATAGATGATGTCGCCGCCGTCATTGGCGACGGCGGGGCGCACGCGAGTGTCGATGAGCTCGCGGATCTGCTCCACGATCTCGGCGTCCTCCGGATGGTCGGCGAACGTCTCTTCCTCCGCCGGCACATGGATGCCGCCGGCGGACCCGGCGGCGAAGAGCGGCATGTCGGCCGAAAAATGATCGAGCAGGATGGCGAGCACATCGGGCTTCACGTCGCGCCAGTCCGACCCTTCGCCGATCGTGACCGAGATGAAGTCGCCGCCGAAGAAGACGCCCGTGACGTCGCCCAGAGTGAAGAGAGCGCTCGCCAGCGGCGAGGCTTCTGCTTCCTCCGGAGACGCGAAATCGCGGGTGCCCGCGCCCATGACCACGCGGCCGGGCATGAATTTGACGGTGGCCGGGTTCGGCGTCGGTTCGGTCTCGATCAGCATGGCGCGCATGTGGCGATTTGCCGGCGCAAGATCAAGCCGTCCGGAACTTCATGTGCGACCAATGATTGACTGCGGCAAAAGCCAAGGAGATGAGAAGATGAGCACGGAGACCGATATTCGTGAACGGTTCTGGGCGGACCTGTCGGCCAGCCCCTTTCTGATGGTCGGGCTGCAGGGGGCGCAGGAGCATCACTTGCCAATGACGGCGCAGCTCGACCCGTCGGCCAATCATTGCTTCTGGTTCTACACGGCCAAGGATAATCGACTGGCCCCCGGCGGTCCGGCCATGGCGCAGTTCGCGGCGAAGGACCATGATCTGTTCGCCTGCATCGACGGCACGCTGACCCCGGAGACGGACCCTGCGATCATCGATCGCTACTGGTCCAAGCAGGTGGAAGCCTGGTACCCGCAGGGCCGCGACGATCCCAGCCTGCTGATGCTGCGCTTCGACCTGAACACCGCCGAAATCTGGCGCGCGGACTTGTCGATCAAGGGCGTGTTCAAGATGATGTTCGGCGGCGACGTGCGGTCGGAAATGAAGGGCAAGCACGCCGAAGTGTCGCTCTGATCGTTCCTGCCAACAAAGAGCGGCCGCACTTGTTTGCGGCCGCTTGCTTTTTGCGCGCTTTGCGGCCATATGCGCTGCGGCGCAGCAACCGGCTCTCACAGGCCCCTAGCGATTGGCAGCGTGATCGTCCCCGACGCCGGAAGAGCGGGAGGGGACCGGCCAATGACAAGCCTGCGCCAAGCTTTGAGGCTTCCCTTTTCACGCGGGTCGTTTCGTAACCCGCCTCGCGCCCTCTCTGTGACAGTCACGGACAGCCGGCGCCGGCCGACATGTGAGACTATCATGGAATTCACCGATCTGGGCTTGTCCGAGCCGATCCTGAAGGCGCTCGCCGCCAAGAAATATGCCAATCCGACGCCGATCCAGCAAAAGGCGATCCCTGTTCTGCTGGAGGGCAGCGACCTGTGCGGCATCGCGCAGACCGGCACCGGCAAGACCGCGGCCTTCGCGCTGCCCAGCCTCGACTATTTCGCGCGTCATCCCAAGCCCACGCCGATGCGCGGCTGCCGCATGCTGGTGCTGTCGCCGACCCGCGAACTGGCCGCGCAGATCGCGCAGAGCTTTCGCGACTATGGCCGCTTCCTGAAGCTGAGCGTCGAAACCGTGTTCGGCGGCGTGCCGATCAATCGCCAGATCAAGGCGCTGTCCGGCGGCGTCGACATCGTCGTTGCGACGCCGGGGCGCCTGCTCGACCTCATCGATCAGCGCTGCTTCACCATCAAGGACACAGAAATCTTCGTTCTCGATGAAGCCGACCAGATGATGGACATGGGCTTCATCCATCCGTTGAAGCGCATTGCCAAGCTGCTGCCGACCGATCGGCAGAACCTCTTCTTCTCGGCGACCATGCCCAAGGAGATCGAGGCGCTGGCCGGCCAGTTCCTGAACGATCCGGTTAAGGTCAGCGTCGCGCCGCAATCGACCACCGCCGAGCGGGTGCGTCAGCAGGCGACCTTCGTCAACCAGACCGAAAAGCAGGCGCTGCTGCATATCGTCCTGAAGCAGGAAGAGATCGATCGCGCGCTGATCTTCACTCGGACCAAGCATGGCGCCGACCGCGTCGTGCGCTTCCTGGAAGGGGCAGGCATCGACGCCTTCGCCATCCACGGCAACAAGAGCCAGGGCCAGCGCACGACGGCGCTTCAGGCTTTCCGCCAGGGCAAGGTCAAGCTGCTGGTCGCGACCGATATCGCCGCGCGCGGCATCGACGTGTCGGGCGTCAGCCATGTCATCAATTTCGAAATCCCCAATGTGCCTGAACAATATGTCCACCGCATCGGGCGCACCGCGCGCGCGGGCGCGGAGGGCGTGGCGATCAGCTTCGTGGCGGATGACGAGCGGCCCTATCTGAAGGCGATCGAGCGCGCCACGCGCGTGAAACTCGACGTCGTGCCCTTGCCCGAAAATTTTTTGGAAGCTGTCCGCAATCTTCCCAAGCCCGCTCCCCAGCGCAAGGGGCCCAGCCAGAGCCCGGCGCAGCAGGCCAAGCGCGCCGAGGGGCAGCGCCGCTATCAGGACCAGCAGAAGGCCCAGCGCGGCACGACCGACAAGGCGCATCGCGGCGAAGGCGATGGCGCGGGCGCCAAGAAGCCCTTCCGCCGTCGTCGGCGCGGCGGCGTCGGCGCGCACAAGGGCGCGGTGCAGCGCACCGGCGCGCGCTGATCATAGCCGGGAGGAGAGGCGGCGTGCGTCGCCTTCCTTCCGCGATATTGTAAGTAGCGGTTCAGGAAAAGGACGCTAGGCTCCGCCGCCTATGCGTTTTTCCCCTCGCCGTTCGGCTGCTTCGCTCCTCATCCTTTCCCTGCTGCTGGCGGGTGCGCCGCAATCGCTGGCGGCGGAGGCGCAGCCGGCGGCAGCGCCGGTCGAGCAGGGCGCCGGCAAGGCGCAGGTTCGTCCCTGGCTTTACGAAAATAGCGACGTGCCGATCGATGCCGCCTGGCGGTTCGGCACCCTGCCCAATGGCCTGCGCTACGCCGTGCGGCGCAATGGCGTGCCGCCGGGTCAGGTTTCCGTTCGCCTGCGGATGGATGTCGGCTCGCTCATGGAGCGGGACAATGAGCAGGGCTATGCCCATTATATGGAGCATCTGACCTTCCGCGGATCGCGCCACGTGCCCGACGGCGAATCGAAGCGGATCTGGCAGCGGCTGGGCGTCACCTTCGGCAGCGACAGCAATGCGCAGACGACGCCGACCGGCACGACCTATGCGCTCGACCTGCCGCAGGCGACGCAAGCGACATTGGGCGAAAGCCTGAAAATCCTGGCCGGCATGATGGCCGAGCCCAATATCGTCGACAGCGCCGTCAATGCCGAACGCGCGGTGGTGATGGCGGAAAAGAGGGAGGGTGACGGCCCGCAGAGCCGCATTTCCGACGCCAGTCGGCAGCATTTCTTCGCTGGCCAACCGCTGGCGGAACATGCGCCGATCGGCACGGTCGAAACGCTGAAGGCGGCGACGGCGGCCAGCATGGAGGCGTTCCACCAGCGCTGGTACCGGCCGGAAAATGCCGTGATCGCGATCTCCGGCGACATCGATCCCGCGCTGGCGGAGCAGCTGATCAAGGATAATTTCGCCAGCTGGACGGTGCCAGGCAAGGGCGCCGCCATTCCCGATTTCGGCGCGCCCAATCCCAAATTGCCGGCGACCAGCGTGTTTGTCGAACCCGGCGTGCCGGTGGGTCTGACCATGGCCTGGCTGCGGCCATGGAAGCCCCATGCCGATACGATCGTCTATAATCAGGACAAGCTGACCGACATGCTGGCGCTGCAGATCGTCAGCCGGCGCCTCGAACAGGCGGCGCGGACCGGGGGAAGTTTCCTGCAGGCGAGCGTCGAGCAGCAGGATGTCAGCCGATCAGCCGACGGCACGTTCCTGTCCATCATCCCCAGCAATGACGATTGGCAAAAGGCGCTGCACGATGTGCGCGCCATTGTCGAGGACGCCAAGGCGGCTCCGCCCAGCCAGGCGGAGATTGACCGGGAATATGCGCAGATGGACACGGCGCTGGCGATCCAGGTCGAAAATGCCTCGACAGAGGCGGGCGCCAAGCAGGCGACCGATCTGGTAAGCGCGGTCGATATTCGCGAAACGACGGTCAGTCCGCAGGCAGCAGTGGAGATTTTCCGCGCCGGCAAGCCCGCCATGACGCCGCAGAAGATACTGGTTTCGACGCGCCGGCTCTTCTCGGCCGGCGTCTTCCGGGCGATGCTGGTGACCAGCAAGGTCGAGCCGGGCCTTGATCAACGGCTTGCGGCGGCGGTCGCGGCGCCGGTCAAGGCGGCGACGAATGCGCGCCTGTCCGACAAGCCGGTGACCATGGATGACCTGCCCAAGCTCGGCGCGCCGGGCACCGTCGTGTCCCGTACGGCAGTGGGTCTGCCGGGCATGGAAACGATCAGCTTTTCCAACGGGGTCAAGCTGACCCTCTTCGCCAATGATGCGGAGCCCGAAAAGGTGCGGATCAACGTCCGCTTCGGCCATGGGCAGCAGGCCTTTTCCCCCGACAAGCCCGTGCCCAGCTGGGCCGGCGGTTACGCGCTGGTGGCGAGCGGCATCGGCAAGCTGGGGCAGCGGGAACTGGACGAACTGACCATCGGCCGCCGCATGGGCATGGAATTTTCCATCGACGACGACGCCTTTGAACTGCAGGCGGTCACGCGGCCGGCGGATTACAAGGACCAGTTGCGGCTGTTTGCCACCAAGCTGGCCGCGCCGGGCTGGGACCCTGCGCCGATCGGCCGCGTCAAGACGGGCGCAATCGTCGCCTATGACGCCATGTCGCGTGCGCCGGACTCGGTGCTGGGCCGCGATCTCAACTGGCTGCTGCACGACAAGGATGTGCGCTATCGCACCCCATCGCGCGCCGAGATCGAAGGGCTGACGCCCGAGGCGTTTCGCGCCACTTGGGCGCCGGTGCTGGCGTCAGGGCCGATCGAGATTCAGATTTTCGGCCATGTGCAGGCGGATGACGCCATCAAGGCCGTCGCCGCCACCTTCGGCGCGCTGCCCGCCCGGCAGGACGCACCGGTTCCGGCGGCGAACAAGGCGATGCGCTTCCCGGCCCATGTCGAAAAGCCCGTGATCCTGCGGCACCAGGGCGACAAGGATCAGGCAGCCGCTGTCATGGCCTGGCCGACCGCGGGTGGTTTCACCCTGCAGCAGGAAGCGCGGCAGCTTGAAATCCTGACGCAAATCTTCAACGATCGACTGTTCGACAAGCTGCGATCGACCGAAGGCGCGGCCTATTCGCCGAGCGTCCAGAATAACTGGCCATTTTCCTATGAAAGCGGCGGCTATATTCTGGTGACCAGTCAGGTGCGGCCCGACCGCGTCAATTATTTCTACGACGTGGTCAAGGCCACCGCCGCCGACCTGGCGCAGAACCCCGTCAGCGCGGACGAACTGCAGCGCGCCGTCGCGCCGATGCAGCAATTGCTGATGCGCGCGAGCACCGGCAACGCCTTCTGGATGAGCCAGATGGAGGGCGCCACGCATGATCCGCGCTATGTCCAGGCGATGCAGAGCATGGCCAGGGACATGCTGAGCGTCACCCCCGCCCAGTTGCAGGCGCTGGCGGCCAAATATCTGATCCAGGGCAAAAGCTGGTCGACGGTCGTGCTGCCGGAGGGCGTGGCCGCGAAATAGCGCGGGCATGTCGGCTTTTCCGCTTGCTCCCATGCTCAGCCTGCGGCTAGGCGGCGGGTCAATCTGGGGCGGAGACAGGGGCGAAATGAAGGACGGACAGCGATGAGCGTGCGGGTCATCCTGTCCGTGGAAGCGCTGGAACCGCGCCTGTCAGGCATCGGCCGCTACAGCTGGGAACTGGCGCAGCGCCTCCCGCTGATCGAGGATATCGAGAGCGTTCGCTTTTATCGCAATGGGCAGTGGATCACCGATCCCGGCTTGCTGCTGACCGTTGACGGGCTCCCGCTCTGGGGTAACAAGCCGTTGCGCTGGTTGCGCAAGCGCAATCAATGGGCGGTGCGGCTGAAGCAGGCGGCTATCATGCGCCGCCATCTGTTCCACGGACCCAATTATTTCCTGCCGCCGGCCGGTGCGGGCGGCGTTATCACGATCCACGACCTGTCGGTCTTCCGCTATCCCGAAACCCATCCCGCCGAACGACTGGCGCAGTTTGAACGGCATTTCCGTCGGTCGGTGGAGCGGGCAGGCCATATCATCACCGATAGCGAAACAACGCGGCAGGAAGTGGCGGACTTTCTGGGCTGGTCCCTGGACAGGATCACGGCGGTGCCGCTGGCGGCCAGTCCGATGTTCCAGCCGCGTCCCGCAGAAGCACTCGCGCCCGCCTTGGCCCGCTACAATCTCGTGCCGCAGGGTTATGCGCTGTGCGTTTCGACCGTGGAGCCGCGCAAGCGCATCACGCAGTTGCTTCATGCCTGGGAAAAGTTGCCGCCTTCGGTGCGCAACCGCTGGCCGCTGATGGTGACGGGCGGGGCGGGATGGTTGAGCGATACCGTGCGCGACTTGATGGACAAGGGCGCGCGGCAGGGCTGGGTGCGCTATCTGGGCTTCGTGCCGGAGGCTGACTTGCCGCTGCTTTACGCCGGCGCGGCGCTCTTCGTTTATCCTTCGGTCTATGAAGGGTTCGGCCTGCCGCCGGTCGAAGCCATGGCCAGCGGCGTGCCGGTGGTCGTGTCCAACGCGTCCTGTCTTCCCGAAGTGACGGGCGGCGCAGCGATGCTGGTGGAGCCGGAAGATGTCCCCGGATTTTCCGCGCATCTGGAGCAGGCGCTGCTGGATGAAGAGTGGCGGAGCAGGACCATGGCCAGCGGACTGGCGGTTGCCGGGCGGTATAGCTGGGACCGGTGCGCGCGAGAAACAGTGGATGTCTATCGCCGGATGAGCTGAGCGCGTCCTAGCGTATAGCCTTGAGGCCCGCGACGATCATCTGCGCGACCCGATGCGCGGCGACGGGGGCGCTCAGCCTGGGGCGGGACAGGCTGCGATGGCCGAAGCCGAACATGCAGGCGAGCAGCATCTCCTCTGCGGCATCCAGCGCTTCGCCCGTCAGATCACGATTGGCGACACAGGCGAACTCCCGCAAAGTCGTTCGAAACCCTGCGCACAACTCGCCGATCGTCTGCCCCACTGTCTCGTTGCGAAAGGCTTCAGCCAATATGTCGAACGACAGCGCTTCGTCCTTTTCCTCCGTCGTGTGCAGCAACATTTGTTCGAAGGTCTGCTCAATGGTGAGCTCGCTGGCGTCGAGCCGCGTGCGCAATGCGATCATCTTCACCGTCCAGGCATCGGCGTCGGCTTGCACCAGCGCCTCGATCACATCTTCCTTGCCCTTGAACAGACGGTAGATCTGGCCGACCGAAACTTGCGCAGCCGTTGCAAGCTGCGCCATGGATGTCTGGTGGAACCCGTTGGAGCTGAACAGGGTGCGCGCGGCATCCATTATCCGCGCTCTGCCATCCTTCTCATGCTGCACTGCAACCATTTCTACCCCCATTGGCTCTTTTGAGCCTTGAAGTTTCTGTGGCATGATCCTACTTGCGCGGCAAGCGGAATGAACGTTCATTCCAGCTCCAGGTTCAAAACGAAACGGATCCAGGCGATGCAAAAGGGGATTTTCACCGGACTGCTGGCGTGCGCGTCGGCTTTGGCGTTGAGCGGATGTGGCGAAAGCCAGCCGCCCGCTCCGCCGCCCCCTGCGGTCGGCGTGGTGACGGTGAAGACCGAGTCGGTGCCGCTGGTGAATGAACTGCCAGGCCGGGTCGCTGCGTTGGAAACGGCTGAAGTTCGGCCGCAAATCAGTGGTGTGATCCGCCGCAGCCTCTTCCCGCAGGGCGGCTTTGTTCGCGCCGGCCAGGTGCTGTTCGAGATTGAGGATGCGCCCTACCGTGCCGCTCTGGCGCAGGCGCAAGGTTCGCTCGCGCGGGCGCAGGCGGCCATCGGTTCGACCAGCCTCCAGGCGCAGCGCTACAAGGACCTGGTCGGCATCAACGCTGTCAGTCGGCAGGAATATGACAATGCCGTTGCCACTGCGCAGCAGGCGCGCGCCGATGTTGCGGCGCAACGCGGCGCGGTTCAGGCGGCGCAGGTCAACCTGGGCTTCACGCGCATTCGCGCCCCCATTTCCGGTCATATTGGCCGATCGCTCTTTACCGCGGGCGCACTGGTCCAGGCCGGCCAGGTCGATCCGCTGGCGACGATCCAGCGGACCGACACCGTCTATGTCGACGTGACTCAATCGGCGGCGGAAATCATCAACCTCAAACAGGCAATGAAGAAGGGCGGCGTGAGCGAGGCCGATGGCGCGCGCATCCAGCTGCTTCTTCCCAATGGCAGCGCCTATCCGATCGAGGGCCGGTTGCAGTTTTCGGAAGTGACGGTCGATCCCGACACGGGCGCGGTCACGCTGCGCGCCACCTTCCCCAATCCCGACGGCTTGCTGCTGCCGGGCATGTATGTCCGGGCGCGGCTGGTCGAAGGTCGGCGTAACGAGGCAATCCTGGCGCCCCAGCCCGGCATCAGCCGTGATGCGCGTGGCCGAGCGACGGCTTTGGTTGTGGGGCAGGGCAACAAAGTCGAGATGCGGCAGGTCGAAGTCGACCGCGCGGTCGATGGCAAATGGATCGTCACCAGTGGCCTCAAGCCCGGTGACAAGCTGATAGTGGAGGGGCTGGTGAACCTGAAGCCCGGCACGGTCGTTCGCCCCGGCGCGCCGCAGCAGGTGACCGCGCCAAACAACGCCGCGCAGGCGACGGCTAAACAGGGCGGCGCGCCGACCGCCCAGGGCGAGGCCAACTAAACCATGGCTCGTTACTTTATCGACCGGCCCATCTTTGCATGGGTCATCGCCATCGTCATCATGCTGGCAGGCCTGTTGGCGCTGCGCTCGCTACCCGTGGCGCAGTTCCCGGAAATCGCGCCGCCTGCGGTGACGATCCAGACCACTTACCCCGGCGCCAACGCCCAGACGCTGGAAAGCACGACGACGCAGATCATCGAGCAACAGCTCAAGGGCATCGACAATCTGCGCTATTTCTCGTCCACCAGCGACGGGTCCGGCAATCTCAGCATCACGCTGACCTTCGAGCAGGGCACGGACCCCGACATCGCGCAGGTTCAGGTGCAGAATAAGCTGTCGCAAGCGACGCCTCTGCTGCCCCAGGAAGTGCAGCAACAGGGTCTGCGCGTCGGCAAATCGACCTCCAGCTTCCTGCTCATCATGGCAGTCTATGCCGATGACGGCATTCACGACCAGGAGGATGCGGCCGACTTCATTGCCTCCACGCTTCAGGATCCAATTAGCCGCGTGACCGGGGTGGGCGATACCCAGCTGTTCGGTTCGCAATACGCGATGCGCATCTGGCTTGATCCCTACAAGATGGCCAATCTGCGGATCACGACGGGTGATGTGAAGTCCGCGATTCAGGCGCAGAACGCGCAGGTGTCCGCTGGTCAGATCGGCGGCGCGCCATCACCGGAGGGACAGGCGCTCAACGCCACGGTGACGGCCCAGTCGCGTCTGCGCACGCCCGAGGAGTTCAGCAATATCCGCCTGCGCAGCAACAGCGACGGCTCGGTGGTGCTGATGTCCGACGTCGCGCGGGTCAAACTGGGTGCGGAAAATTACGGCTTCGGGGTCAAGTTCAACGGTTCGCCGGCGTCCGGTTTCGGCGTCAAGCTGGCGCCTGGTGCGAATGCGCTGGACACGGTGGAGGCGGTCAAGGATCGGGTCGATCAGCTGTCGACCAACTTCCCCAGCTGGGTCAAATATGACTTTCCAGTCGACAATTCGAGGTTCGTTGAGTTGTCGGTCGAGCAGGTGATTCATACCCTGTTTGAAGCGATCCTGCTCGTCTTCTTGGTGATGTTCATCTTCCTGCAGAACTGGCGCGCGACGCTGATCCCCACGATTGCCGTTCCGGTCGTGCTGCTGGGCACGCTGGCCATCCTCTATGCCGCCGGTTTCACCATCAACACCCTGACCTTGTTCGGCATGGTGCTGGCGATCGGCCTGCTGGTCGACGACGCGATCGTCGTCGTGGAGAATGTCGAGCGCCTGATCCAGGATGAAGGGCTCAGTCCCAAGGAGGCGGCGAGGAAGTCTATGGACGAGATCAGCGGCGCGCTGATCGGTATTGGCCTTGTGCTGTCCGCGGTGTTCCTGCCGATGGCCTTTTTCGGTGGCTCCACCGGCGTCATTTTCCGGCAATTCTCGATCACCATCGTGTCGTCGATGATCCTGTCGGTGCTGGTGGCGTTGATCCTGACGCCTGCGCTCTGCGCCACCATCCTGAAGCCTGCCTCGCACGGTCATGATCAATGGACGGGCCGGTTCGGATCGATCTTCGGCCGTTTCTTCGGCTGGTTTAATCGCACCTTCGATAAGGGGGTGACGCGCTATGGTCAGGGCGTGGAGAAGGTCGAGCGCCGCTGGGGCCGCACCATGCTGCTCTATCTGCTGATCGTCGTTGGCATGGCGTTCATCTTCCTGCGCCTGCCCGCCGGCTTCCTGCCCGACGAGGATCAGGGGATCATGATCGCGCAGATTTCGCTGCCGGCGGGATCCACGCTGGAGGAAACGGAGCGCACGTTGGCGCGGATGCGCGACCATTATCTGGTCGATGAGAAAGACAATGTTGCGGTGGTCTTCACCATCGCGGGCTTTGGCTTCGTTGGGCAGGGGCAGAATGTCGGCATCGTATTCGCCCGTATGAAGGATTGGGAGGAGCGAGAGGGCAGCGAGAACGCCGTTCCCGCAATTGCCCAGCGCGCCAATATGGCGTTCCAGAAAATTTCCGCCGGCATGGCCTTCGCCTTCGTGCCGCCCGCGGTGCAGGAACTGGGCAATGCCTCGGGCTTCGATTTCCAGCTGCTCGACCAGGGCAATCTCGGTCATGAAAAGCTGCTTGCCGCGCGCAACCAGCTGCTGGGCATGGCGATGGGTGACCAGCGTCTGGCGCAGGTGCGTCCCAATGGCCTGGAGGATACGCCGCAGCTCAAGCTGAACGTCGATCAGGCGGCGGCTGGCGCATTGGGTATCGCTCAGGCTGACGTCAACGACACGATCAGCACCAATCTCGGTGGGGCCTATGTCAACGACTTCATCGATCGCGACCGCGTGAAGCGCGTCTATGTTCAGGCGGATGCGCCCTATCGCACCACGCCCGATGCGATCGGCGCCTATCATGTTCGCGGCAGCAGCGGCGAAATGGCGCCGCTCTCGGCCTTCGCCACGACCGAGTGGGTACAGGGGCCCGCGCGGCTAGAGCGCTTCAATGGCGTCCCATCTATGAACATTCAGGGATCGCCCGCACCCGGCGTATCGAGCGGTACGGCGATGCAGGCAATGGAGGAACATGCCGCCAAGCTGCCCGCCGGCATCGGCTTCAGCTGGAATGGCATTTCTTATGAAGAGCAGATTTCCGGTGGTCAGGCGCCCTATGTCTATGCGCTGTCCATGCTCATCGTCTTCCTCTGCCTTGCGGCGCTGTACGAAAGCTGGTCGGTGCCGATCGCGGTCATGCTCGTCGTGCCGCTGGGCGTGCTGGGCGCCGTCATCGCGGCGACTTTGGCAGGGCTCAACAACGACATCTATCTGCAGGTCGGCCTAATCACGACCATCGGCGTGTCGGCGAAAAACGCGATCCTGATCGTCGAATTCGCCGAGGAGAAGATGCGCGAGGGCCTGCCGCCCGCGCGGGCTGCGCTGGAAGCGGGCAAACTGCGTCTGCGGCCGATCCTGATGACCAGCTTCGCCTTCATCTTCGGTGTGCTGCCGCTGGCGATGTCGACAGGCGCGGGCGCCGGCGGGCAGAATGCGATCGGCTGGGCCGTCGTCGGCGGCATGTTGTCCGCCACCGTGCTCGCCATCTTCTTCGTGCCGGTCTTCTTCACGGTCGTGAAGCGCCTGTTCCGCGAACATCATAATCATCAATCGGCGGATGATGCGGCCCCGCCCGCATCGCCGCAGGAGGCCTGACATATGCGCAGCATCAAGGCGCTGGGCGCCGTCACCCTTTCGCTGGCGCTGGCCGCGTGCGACATGGCGCCCAAATATGTGCGCCCGGAAATGCCGGTGCCGGCATCCACGCCGCAGGGCCCGGCCTATGCCGGAGGCGGGGAGGGTCAGGCGATCGTCCCGGCGGATACGGCGTGGCGCGATTTCTTCACCGATCCGCGCCTGGCGCGCGTGATCGAAACCGCGCTGGCGAACAATCGCGACCTGCGGATTGCCATGGCCAATGTCGAGCAGGCGCGTGCGCAATATCGCGTCCAGCGTGCGGACCTGCTGCCCACCGTGGCGGCGGGCGGCACGGCGACCTATCAGGACCAGCCCTTTTCGCAGGCGGGTTCCGGCCGGACCGACATCTATCAGGCCCAGGTCGGCATCTCCGCCTGGGAGATTGATCTGTTCGGCCGCATTCGCAATCTCAGCCGGGCGGCGCAGGAACAATATTTCGCCAGCGTCGAGACGCGCAACGCGGCGCAGACCAGCCTGATCGCGGAAACCGCCAATGCCTGGCTTGCCATGGCGGCGGATCAGGAGCGGCTGCGCATCGCCCGCGATCTGGAGGGCGCGTTCGGCAAGACGCTCGCGCTCACCAAGGCGCGGTTCGAACGCGGCATCGCTTCCGAACTGGAAGTGCGCCAGGCGCAGACCAGCTATGACCAGGCGCGATCGGACATCGCCGAGGCGACGACGCTGGTGGCGCAGGACCAGAATGCGCTGAACCTGCTCGCCGGGACCACGGTGCCGGCTACCGATCTGCCCGACAGTCTGCCGCAGGCCGGTGCGACGATCGAGAATCTGCCGGCCAATATCGCGTCGGACATTTTGCTGCGCCGGCCGGACATCGCGTCGGCCGAGCATCAACTGCGCGGCGCCAACGCCAATATCGGCGCGGCGCGCGCGGCCTTCTTCCCCAATATCTCGCTGACGGCGGCGTTCGGATCTCTCAGCCTGGGGCTCTCGAACCTGTTCGGGTCGGGCACGAGTTTCTGGTCGGTCGCGCCGACGGCGAGCGTGCCGATCTTCGATTTCGGCCGCAACCAGGGCAATTTGCAATATGCCCGGGCGACCTATGACGCCATGCTGGCGACCTATGAGCAGAGCATTCAGACCGGCTTCCGCGAAGTGGCCGACGCGCTGGCGCGGCGCGGCACGATGACGCAGCAAATGGAGGCGCAGACGTCGTTGCGCGATTCGGCGCGCGTCGCCTATACCCTGTCGGAAGCGCGGTTTCGCGCCGGCGTCGACAGTTTCCTCACGACGCTGGATTCGCAGCGCACGCTCTACACCGCGGAGCAATCGCTGCTCGCCACCCGGCTGACCCGTGCAACGAACATGGTGGAGCTGTATCGCGCCATGGGCGGCGGCCTGAACTAGACTTTGGGCGCAAGGCGCGGGAGGGCGCGGTCTTGCGATGGCGCTATGTCGGGCACGTCACATGGAGCTTGGCATGACACTCTTCCGCGCTTTTTTCTTGTCCCCATTAGGTCGCCTCTCGCTGATCGCTTGTAACGACGGCCTGATGGCGGTGCTCTGGCCGGATGATCCGCCAGGGCGCGTGCCGCCGGCGGATGGCGTCGACGCGCCCGACCATCCGGTGCTGAAGGAAACCGCCGCGCAACTCGACGCCTATTTCGCGGGCGCGCTGCGACGGTTCGACCTGCCGCTCGCTCCGCGCGGCACGGCGTTTCAGCGCAGCGTCTGGAAAGCGCTCGATATGATCCCCTTCGGCGAGACCCGGAGCTATGCCGACATCGCTCGCGCCATCGATCGGCCGAGCGCCGTCCGCGCGGTCGGTGCAGCCAATGGCCGCAATCCGCTTTCGATCGTCACGCCGTGCCACCGGGTCGTCGGGAGCAACGGCATGCTGACGGGCTTTGCCGGGGGGCTCGAGGCCAAGCAATGGCTGCTCGCGCACGAGCGGCCTATCGCCACGCATTGATTCCTGTTCTGCCGCCAGCCATTGCCGCTTAAGGTTCTTGCGAGGCAGGGCAGGACGGAACGGGGGCGGCATGGCGGCGGATCTGGAGACCATAGTGGGCGACATTGTCGCCACGATCGGCAGCGTCGACGACAGGGGCAGCGTCGCCAGCTATATTCCCGAACTGGCAAAGGTTGATCCCGGCCAGTTCGGCATCGCGATCGCGACCGCCGATGGTGACATGATCACCGGCGGCGACTGCGCGGTCGGATTCTCGATCCAGTCGATTTCGAAGGTGTTCGCGCTCACGCTGGCACTCGGCAAGGTCGGCGACCAGCTATGGGAGCGGGTGGGGCGGGAGCCCTCCGGCACGGCCTTCAACTCCATCGTTCAGCTGGAACATGAACATGGCATCCCGCGCAATCCCTTCATCAATGCCGGGGCGATCGTCGTCACCGACATCAATCTGGGCGGTCATCAGCCCCGTGTCGCCATCGGCGAGATGCTGCGCTTTCTGCGGTATCTGGCGGGCGACGACGACATCGCCATCAACGAGGCGGTCGCGGCGTCGGAAACGGCCTCGGGCTTCCGCAACATGGCGCTCGCCAACTATATGCGCGCCTTCGACAATGTGCGTCACCCGGTCGATCTGGTGCTGGGCGCCTATTTTCACCAATGCGCGATCGAAATGAGCTGTCGGCAACTGGCGCTGGCCGGGCGCTACCTGATGCTGGATGGGCGGCACCCGGACGGCGGACGAGTCGTGTCGCCACGCCGGGCGCGCCGCATCAACGCGTTGATGCTGACCTGCGGTCACTACGACGCCTCCGGCGACTTTGCCTTTCGCGTCGGTATGCCGGGCAAGTCAGGCGTGGGCGGCGGCATTCTGGCGATCGTGCCGGGCCGCGCCTCCATCGCCGTGTGGTCGCCCGGTCTCAACGCCAGCGGCAACAGCCATCTTGGCACATTGGCGCTGGAGGAACTGGCGCGCCGCACCGGCTGGTCGATCTTCAGCCCAGCCCCGGCCGGTTCATGAGCGGCAGGGCCTAACCCACTTCGTCGGCGCGGAGCCGGCGCAGCTTGGGCGCGGTCTGCATCTGCGCGGCGTCCTTGATGCCTTCGCGCAGGTCTTCTCGGGTCTGGTGGATCGACGCGATCACTGGCCCCATGGCGACACCCAAATCCACCAGCGCGGTCTCCGCCAGCTGCAGCGAGCTTTCCAGCGTTTCCGGCACGGCGTCGCTCGCGCCGGCCTTGTAGAGTTGCGCCGCATGATCGGTGTCTCGCGCGCGGGCGATGATGGGCAGATCGGGCACCCAGCCGCGTACGCGCTGCGTGACGCGCACCGACAGCACGGGATCGTCCATCGTCAGGATCAGGGCGCGGGCATGGCCCAAGCGCAGCCGGTCGAGCATTTCGGTGCGCGCCACGTCCCCGAACAGGATGGGATAGCCCGCGCGCCTGGCTTCGGCCACCACATCGGGATCGGACTCGACTACGATGAAGCGCTGGCTGTGCGTGCGCAAAAGGTCGCAAACCATTCGCCCGACCCGGCCGAAGCCGATGACGACCGCCGCCGCTTCGGTCTGTTCCTGCTCGGTCTCGACGCGCTCTTCGCCCAGCGCCATCTCCAGCCGGCGCGCGATGTCGTGGCCGATCCGCGCGAGCAGCGGCGTGATGGTGAGGCCGATCGCGGTCACGATCTGCCAGAAGGCGGCGGTGGAGGGCAGGATCAGCTGCGCGGCTGCTGCCGCGGACAGCACGATCAGGGTGGTTTCGGACGGGCTCGACATCAGCACGCCGACCTCCATCGCCACGCCCTTGCGCGCGCCCGAGAAGTAGAGCAGCCCGGCCGTCACCAGCGTCTTGCACAGCACGACGCCGAACACGGCCAGCATCAGGCTGGGCCAGTTGGCGAGGATGACGCGCAGGTCCAGGCTCATGCCGACGGTGATGAGGAAGACGCCGAGCGCCAGTCCCTTGAACGGCGCGGTGATGACTTCGACCTCGCCATGATAGTCGGTCTCGGCGATCAGCAAGCCCGCGACCAGAGCGCCCACGATCGGCGACAGGCCGGCGATCGACGTCGCCATGCTGGAGATGATGACGACCAGCAGGCTGGCGGCCAGGAACACTTCGGGGCTCTTCGTGCGCGCGGCCTGGCTGAAAATATGGGGCAGGGTGATCCGCCCCATGATCAGCATGACGCCGATGGTGATGCCGCCCTTGAGCAGGGTGCTCGCAAGTTCGCCCCAGGCGCCTTCCGGACCGCTCGCCAGCGACGGGGCAAGCGCGCCCAGCATGAAGATGATCGGGACGAGCGCCAGATCCTCGAACAACAGCATGGAGAAGGCAGCGCGGCCGACCGCGCTTTGCGTGCCGACCATCGGCAGCACCACGGCGGTGGACGACAAGGCGAGCGCGAGGCCCAGCCCGATCGCGCCGGCGGTGGGCTGGCCCAGCAGGTAGAGGCCCGCCGCGATCAGAAGGCCGCTGCCGATCAGTTCGGCCGCGCCAACCCCGAAAACCTGCGTGCGCATCGACCAGAGCCGCTTGAAGCTGAGTTCAAGGCCGATAGAGAAGAGCAGCAGGATGATGCCCAATTCCGCGAAAGGCTCGATCGCCTCTCCGTTAGATATGGTGACATGATAGAGCCAAGGGTACTGATCGACCAGCGCGCCAAGGCCCGCCGGCCCGACCGCCAGCCCCACCAGGATGAAACCGATGACCGGACTGATCCGAAATCGGGCGAAGCCGGGAATGACTAGCCCCGCCGCCCCCAATATCACCAGGGAGTCACTGAAGCTGTCGGGATCGATTGCGCCTGCCATGCCGCCATCATTGCGGCTGCTGCGGCGAAAGACCAGTATCGAAGTAGAAAAAAGCCGTGATTATGCTGGCGCCGCGCCATGGAGCGCGGCCAGCAAGCCGCGGCGGCGGAAGATCAGATTGGCCTGCGTCTGTCCTACCGCCTCATAATTTTCATCGAACGCTGCAATCAGGGGAAGCGATCCGGCGCGATAGTCGCCGACATTGCCGGCTTCGACGATGATCCAGTTGGGCCGATAGGGTGATGAAGCGATCAGATGGCTCAGAACCTTCATGTCCTCGCCCTCGATATCGATCGACAGAAGATCGAAATGTAGCGGGATCTGCTCGCGCTCCAATATGGCGGGCAAGGTCTCCAGTTGGACGGTGATGCTGCCCCGGGTGGCGCCGAACATCCGGCTATGCCCTTCGTTGAGCGATGAGACGCCATCCGAAGAGCCGATGTGCAGCGTCGCCGTTCCGGCATGATCGGATACGGCCGAATTGACGATCCGATAATTCAGCGGGCCGAATTGCGCCTTGATGCTGTCGATGAGACCGCTATTGGCCTCCACCAGCAGCCCCTGCCAGCCGAACCAGCGCAGAAGATCATAGCTGTTCGACCCGGATCGACCCATGACGCCGACATCGACCAGTATCTTGTTCGTGCAACTCATGTCGATCATCGCGCGCAGGAGCGTGCTGACCTCGCCAAATTGCGATATGTCCGCGAAGAAGCCGTCCCTTTGGTGCGGGTAATAGCGCTGCGCCAGTTCTGCGCGACTTGCGAAGAATTCCGGCGACGTCATCAGGGCGTCCAGCACATCGGCCACGGTTGCGCCGCCTTCGCGCAGGAGCGCAGTGTAGGTTTCAAGCCCGGACGGATCGGGTGCACGCAACAGCAGCTTGCGGTAAAGCGTGTCGACCAATTGGGCAGCGTCCCGTTGCGACAGCCTTTTCCGGCCGAAGATCCGCCGGCACTTGCCCCATAGTCCCGTCAAGCGCGTCATTCCTCATGCGACCCGATCGAGCCGGTGATGGTGCGGACGGCGGGACTTGAACCCGCAATTCCAGGGGAAGGCGGATTTTAAGTCTAATCCGCTAGACCAACCGTGGGAGAAAAACCGCAGATTTGGGTCGAATTAGTTGATAATCGGCACATAATCTAATCCCGTGTGGCAGGTTCTGCCACGCCCGGTGCCACGTGGCACGTAGATTAGAAAAATCTAAATCCTCCTTCTAAAAGCCCTGTAATTCAGGCTTTCTTCGCTGCCACAGTGGCGGTGATCGTATTTGCCACGTCACCCAGGCCAGCAGCCTTGAGCGCTTCCAAGATCGCCAGCGCGTCTGCGCTCAAAGCGCTCGTGTCGATGGTCGGGGCAGGGGCCTTCGGCACCAGGCGAACGACCGGACGGGTCGGTGTTGATTTCCACTGAGAAGTGACCCGGGTTTTCCATCGAGAAGTGACCCGTCTGCGGATTATGTTTCGGGTG
>NZ_JAJGNO010000015.1 GCF_020782235.1 Sphingobium naphthae | reverse complement strand
GAGCGGCCCAGGGCCGCGCTCCGTCAGTGGTGGCAGCTGCCACCGGGGGAACACCAAGGGCACCCGCCCTTTCGTTCCCGAAGCATAATCGACAGGACCGGGTTGCCCGACAAGTTCGGCCAGTTCCGGCGCGCTCGCGCGCGCCGGGGCCTCCCTAGTCGCGCCGCCCGCACCACTCCCATCGATTTTGCTCCCCCCTCCCCATCCCGCGCTTCGCCAGCGGGTCAGAGCCGCAGGCCGCAGGCAGCGGCTTCGCCTAAAGGAGTGAAAAATGACCATCCAGACCATCCAACTGAACAAGCTGGCGCTTTCCGACCTCAACGTGCGGAAGGTGAAGCCCAAGGAAATCGAAGCCCTCGCCGCCGACATTCAGGCGCGGGGCGTGCTGCAAAACCTGATCGGCTATGATGAAGACGGCAAAATCAGGATTTGCGCCGGAGGGCGGCGCTATCGGGCCTTGAAGCTGTTGCAGAAGGCAAAGGCCATCCCCGGCACTTTCGAGGTTCCCGTTGAAATCCGCAGCAAGGACGAGGCGGCCTCTGTGCATTGTAGGGACACGGATTCACGGTAGGCATCGACGTCAGGGGTAGCGAACTATTTGCGCAGGTTCTCGATGCCAAGTTCGCGCCATATCCAAGTGAAGTCGTAGGTGGCCATCGGGTCGTTCGCGTCGAGTTGGCTGCTGCTGCGGTTTTCGAGATGCTTGAGCCACCCGGCTACTCGGTGCCGGCCTGCGGCAGTTTGAACGGCTGCGCGCGGGGTGATGTCGCCGAGCATGCCGACGGGTTCATCGAGCGTCGCGCGGTACTGACGGTCGAGCATGGCATGGATGAGCGGGGTTGCAACCTCTGGCGCAATGGCGGGTGCCGGTTCGGATGATGTCAGCCCCTCGGCCCGCGCCGCCATGGCCTGTTCGACCGTCTCAATCGTGGTCAGCGGCGAGCCGACCAACCCGGCGAGCGCATCGTTGATAAGCGCGGTGCCGCGTTTCGCTCGCTCGGCCGAGGTGACGGCGAGCATCAGGGCGCGGCCTTTCAATTCGACATTGCCGAGCACCGGGGTGCCGTCCGCCATCGTCACACCCCACGCCATGCGCCCGGTGCTTTTCGCTTTTCCGTTCGGTTTCTCGCCCAGCCAGTTCCAAAAGTGCGTGGTTTCCCGCTGAAGCGCAGGGACAGTATCAAGCCGCTCGCCGACCAGCGCCTGGGTCACGCCGCGTGCGAAGGGAAAGCGCACGCGGTGGAACATCACCTCCTCGCCATCAATGTTGTGCAGCGTGGGGATGGGCGCCGGTCCCATGGTCTTGGGAACGACATCGAACAGCCATGCCGTGCTGATGAGGGCCGGAAGTGCAGCCAGATCGTCGGCGTCTAGGTTCAACGCGGTGCGCGGGCTGCGCTTGCCCTTCGAGCGCCGTAGATCGGCGACGAGCGCCTCGGCCGCCTCCATCGTGAACGACAGCACGCCGCCCGACAGGAGGTGCTTGCCTCCGACCTGCACGACGCGGGCACCGATCCTGTCCCATTGCTTCAGCGTCTGCGAGGCGCTGCGCTCGGATACTCGAAGCGGCTCGCCGCCCCGGATCAGGTCGCGCACGAGGAAGCCGCTGCCGGGCTCGACCTCGCTGACCTCGTGGAGGCTCATCACTGACGATCGAAGGGCACGCAGGTAGATTTTGGTCGGGCCGCTCTCATTCCAGCCCCGGCGCCGAATATAGTCATCGACGATGTTCCGGTCGGGTTGGATGGTGCGCGTCAGCAGATCCTCGAACGCGCATCCCCACAACACGCCGGCCCAATGATCGCCGACGATGTCCGCCAGCTCGTCCGCTTCGAAGTCGAACTCCTCCATCGCCAGCCCGAGATGATCGCCGAGCGCCTCGCCCAGATGCTCGCCCCAGGCCGGCGAGGTGGCGAACTTCATGACGCCGGACAGATCGTGACCACGCTTCATGCCTGTTCCCTCTGCTGCTGACTGAATTGCTGGCGGTGCGCGGCGACGATGCGCGAGACGGTGGGTTCACTGACGCCGTAGAGCCGCGCCATCTCGGCACCGGACTTGCGGCCGGACGTGACGGACTCGGCGATTTCGCGGCGCTGCTTGTCGCCGAGCTTGGGCCGACGCCCGCCGATCCGTCCTTCTGCGCGAGCCTGGGCAAGGCCGGCGCTGGTACGCTCGCGGATCATGGCCCGCTCGAACTCGGCGAAGCTTCCCACCATCTGCATCATCATCCGCCCTGCCGCGGTGGTGGTGTCGATCGCCTCGGTCAGTGAGCGGAAGCCCGCGCCTGCCAGCTCGATCCGCTCCATGATGTGCAGCATATCCTTTAGGCTGCGCGACAGCCGGTCAAGCTTCCAGACGACGACGACGTCTCCGTCGCGCAACTGGCCGATCATCTCCAGAAGCTTGGGTCGGTCCCACCGCCCACCGCTGGCGGTCTCCTCGAACACCCGCTTGCAGCCGGCCGCATCGAGCGCGCGCCGCTGCGCGGCGTTCGACTGGTCGTCGCCCTTCGACACGCGGGCATAACCGATCAGATAGGGTTCGCGCGTCATCTGCGTCTCTTTCACAAACGGCCGTATCTGGAGGCGGAAACAGCATGCACCAATTTCCGCAGCCTTGGGTCTTTCACAATCCTCTTTCACTAAGCCAACAAAAGGCAAGAGGTTTTTGGAGGATGAAACATGCCCGCACGTATTCCGATGACCCAGCGGCAGCGCGCCGCGTTGCTTGCTTTGCCCGACAGCGAGGCGGCGGTGGTGCGACATCATGGCCTCGATGCCGAGGACCTTGCTGCGATCGGCTTCGCACGCACTCCGGCGACCCGCTTGAGCTATGCCCTGCAACTCTGCTGCCTGCGCTATCCGGGGCGACATCTGCGCACAGGCGAGCTGTTGCCTGCAATCATGCTCGACCACATCGCCGAACAGGTCGGAGTGGATGCAGGCGTCGTCGCCGACTTCGCGCGGCGAGCGCCGACCCGCTACGATCAGCTTGCCGCCATCAAGGCGCGCTTCGGATTCACCGATCTGAGCCGGCCAGCGCGCGGCATCATGATGACTTGGCTGGAAACCGAAGCCATGGCTATCGTGGACGGGCGCATTTTGCTTGATCGATTGCTGGACGAGCTGCGCACGCGACGCATCGTCATCCCTGGCATCAGCGTCGTTGAGCGGATGGCGGCCGAGGCGATGCTTCGGACGGAAACCGATCTGGTCGCCGCGGTCGATGCTAAACTCGATGCGGATATGCGTCAGCGTCTCGATATGCTGATCGATGAGAAGGTACATGACCGGCAGAGCCGCTTGTCCTGGCTGCGCGAACCAGAGCCCCGCGTCGCGTCAGCCTCGCTTGCCGAAATCCTCGAGAAGGTCGCGATAATCCATAGGACCGGTATTTCCAGCATTCCGGTCGATCCCCTGCACGAGCCCCGCCTGACGCAGTTCGCCCGCGAAGGCGTGCGATATACAGCCCAGGCTTTCCAACAGATGCGCGTCTCCCGCAGGCGGGTCATCCTGCTTGCAACGCTGCGCGAGATGGAGGCCACGCTTACCGACGCGGCGATCGCCATGTTCAGCGCCTTGATGGGACGCGCTCACCTTCGTGCTCGCAAACGCCTGGAGCAGAGGGTCGCGATTTCGGGACGCGAAGGCCGCGATCGGCTGATGCGGATCGCCACTGTGCTGGAAACAGTTAGCCAGGCAGCACGCGCCGGCGGAGATATCGGTGCGGCCCTCAGGGATATCGTGCCTCTCGACATGCTCGATGCTGATGCCGCAATCATCCGTCGTACCGCGGCACCTCACAGGGACGATGTGCTGAGCGAGATCGCAGCCGAATACCGGACCTTCAAGCGAACAGGGCCTCTATTCCTGCAAGCGCTCGATTTCCACGGTCGGGCCGGCACCGCGGCATTGCGCGACGCGATGGCGATCCTGTCGAATCTTGATGGCGACTGGCGCAAGCCCCTCCCTGCCGACGTTCCGCTCGGTCATGTCGAGCGGCGCTGGCACCGCCATGTCGTGGTCGCCGGCAAGATCGACCGGACGCACTGGGAGATGGCGACTTACGGCGCGCTCACCAATGCACTGGCCTCGGGTGATATCTGGGTGCCGAGGTCAAGGCTGCACAGGTCGCTGGACGTGCTGCTCGCGCCGTTATCCGGCGCAGCGCTGCAACCGCCGTTCTCGCTCGGTAATCCACACGCATGGCTCGATCAGCGCGCCGCGCAGCTCGACAGCGCCTTGCGCGACGTCGCCCACAATCTGGCCGGACGCGATGCTGCCCTGTTCGCTGGCGAGCGATTGCGATTTCCCAAGGAACTGAAGGACGATGATGCCAGGCACGACGAAGGACGGCGCCTGACGCTTGCCTGCTACGACATGCTGCCTGCCACGCGTATCACCGACGTGTTGTCGCAAGTCGAACGCTGGACCGGCTTCACCCGGCACTTCGGGCACGTCTCGACCGGGTTGCCGCCTGGCGATGAGCAGGCCTTCCTCGCCACTCTGATTGCCGAAGCGACCAATCTTGGGCTGTCGCGCATGGCCGAGGTATGCGGCGCAGGGTCACGCCGCGCGCTGCTGCGCATGCAGACATGGCACATGCGCGAGGAAACCTTTCGGGCGGCGCTCGCCTGTCTGACCGACGCCATCCACGCCGAGCCGATCGCCGCCTGGTTTGGGCAAGGACACCGGGCTTCCGCGGATGGCCAGGCCTTCTACCTGGGCGGGCCGGGCGAAGCCGGCGGAGCGGTCAACGCCCATTATGGTCGCGACCCAGTGGTCAAGATCTACACCACCATCACCGACCGCTACGCGCCGCTGCACCAGACGGTGATCGCCGGCACGGCAGGAGAAGCCATCCATGCGCTCGATGGGCTCCTCGGCCATGACAGCAACGCCGATCTGACCGCGCTGCACGTCGATGGAGGCGGCGTTTCCGACATCGTATTCGCGACGATGCATCTCCTCGGGCTCGATTTCGAGCCGCGCATTCCTCGCCTGTCCGACCGGCGCCTCTACGCTTTCGAACCCTCGAAGCGCTATGGCAGGCTTGCGCCACTGTTCGGTCACAGGCTCAACCGGGACCTGATCGTCAGCCACTGGCCCGATATTGAACGTGTCATTGGCGCGATCCGTCACCGCACCGTCACGCCATCGTTGATCCTGAAGAAGCTGTCCGCCTACCGCCAGCAGAACAGCCTCGCTGCGGCGCTGCGGGAGATCGGGCGGATCGAGCGCACGCTGTTCACGCTCCGCTGGTTCGAGGATCCGGCTCTGCGCCGTACCGTCACTGCCGAGTTGAACAAGGGCGAGGCCCGCAACAGCCTTGCCCGGGCGGTCGCCTTCCATCGGCTCGGCCGTTTTCGCGACCGTGGCCTGGAGAACCAGCAGACCCGAGCGGCCGCGCTCAACCTCGTCACCGCAGCGATTATCCTGTTCAACTGTCGCTATCTGGGGCGCGCCGTCGACGAAATGCGTCGTCGAGGAAGCCCCATCGATCCAGCTATGCTGTCCCGGCTCTCGCCGTTGGGTTGGGATCGCATCAATCTCACCGGCGATTATGTCTGGTCCGATCACCTCGATCTCGACGCCAACGGCCTCATGCCGCTGCTCATCAAACCGCTACCGTGAATCCGTGTCCTGATAATGCACAGGGGCCGAGGCGCTGGAAATCTCGCTTGCCGAGAACGCGCAGCGCGAGGACATGCACCCCGCCGATGCCATCGCAGCCTATCGGGCGATCATCGACAGCGGCAAGGACGTTGACGATGTTGCAGCATCGTTCGGCGTCTCCCCGGCCTATGTCCGCCGCGTGTTGAAGCTGGCGGCGCTGCACCCGACCATTCTCAAAGCCTTCCAGAAAGACGAAATCGGCATGGGCGCGGCGCAGGCTTTCGCGCTGACCGACGATCAGGACCGCCAGCTTGAGGTTTTCAAGCGCACCGGCGACAACGCCCACCAAATCCGCGCCATGCTCACCCAGGAGAAGGTTGCCGATACCGACAAGCATTTTCGCATTGTAGGCGAGGAAGCCTATTGCGCCGCAGGCGGCACCTTCACCACCGATCTTTTCGGAGAACGTCGCTATTGCGATGATGCGGGCCTTGTCATGGACCTTGTGCAAGATCGGCTCGACGCCATCGCCAAGGCGGCGCGCGAAGATGGCTGGCGCGATGCAGAAGGGCAGCTCTACCGGCCTGATTCCTACTGGATGCGCGGCCATCTGGAACCCGCTGGCGAGCGCGATCCGACCGAGGAAGAAACCGCGCAGCTGGTCGAGATCGAGGCGGCAATCGCCAAGCGGGAAAGCGAGGTGGACGAGGACGATCACGACTATGACGACGAGTTGCGCGCCCTGACCCGCAAACAGGACGCTATCGTATCGGCTTGCCGCGTTTTCACCGCCGAGCAGAAGGCCGAGCACTCGCTTATCGTCTTCATCGGCCATGACGGTATCGAACAGGTCGCGTTCACCCGCACCGCCAAGGGCACCGCCGCCGATGGCCCCAAGCCTCCTCGCCCCGACTACTCGCAGAAAGTCATGGATCAGCTGGGCGGCATCCGCACGATGGCGGTTCGGGAAGCCCTTGCCAGCGACCCGGAGCTGGCGCTGGACGTGCTCTTAACGGGCCTCTTGGGGCAGGTTCGCGGCAACGCTTATTCGTGGCAACAAGCCGCCGAAATCACCGCCGAGAAGAACCGCTTCCATGTTGACGATGCGGTCATGGGCCATTCCACGATTGCCGACATTGACGAGATCGCAAGGGCCGATCTTGACCGCTTGGCCGAAACACCCACGCTGGACGACATGCGCCAGATGGACAGCGAAGCGAAATTGCGGCTGCTGGCCTACTGCGTTGCCTCGCAGATCACGAGCCTTTCGTTCCACAGCGACCGCGACCGCCAGCTGGCGCAGATCGTCGGAGCCGCGCAGATCAACATGGCCGACAAGTGGGAACCTAATCAGGTATTCTATGACCAGCTTAGCAAGGCCACGCTCTTGAAGCTGCTGGCCGAAGGTTGCGGCAACGACGCTGTAGAGAATTGCCAGACCATGAAGCGCTCTGACCTTGCCGTGACGGTCAACGAGCGCCTTGCGGGGCGGCGCATCCTGCCCCCCGCCCTTCGACCCTCTGCCTTGCCCGATGCCGCCGATAGCGAAAGCCAAGCGGCATGACGGCACGGGGAGCGCGCTTCACTCCCGCGCTCCCCGCAAACTTGGGGGCGGTGGCAGCTGCCACCGCCCGGCCTTTGCGATTAGCGAATGCGCCTGTTGAGGAAGAAAATCCCGATGGGTGCGACGAACAGCACAAAATCATGCAAGCCGCCGCCAAAATGAGCGGCCAGGGCCGCGCGCTTCGTAGTCTGTCAGCTGCCACATAGGATCGAGCGGCCCAGGGCCGCGCTCCGTCAGTGGTGGCAGCTGCCACCGGGGGAACACCAAGGGCACCCGCCCTTTCGTTCCCGAAGCATAATCGACAGGACCGGGTTGCCCGACAAGTTCGGCCAGTTCCGGCGCGCTCGCGCGCGCCGGGGCCTCCCTAGTCGCGCCGCCCGCACCACTCCCATCGATTTTGCTCCCCCCTCCCCATCCCGCGCTTCGCCAGCGGGTCAGAGCCGCAGGCCGCAGGCAGCGGCTTCGCCTAAAGGAGTGAGGAAAATGGCTAAGGAAACGAACCGGATCGACATTTATCAGGCCGTCACCGACGACATTCTTGCGATGCTCGAAGCGGGCACCAAGCCTTGGGTGAAGCCGTGGAGCGGTGGGCCGACCATTCCGCTCCGGCACAATGGGGTCGCCTATCGTGGGATCAACGTCCTCAGCCTTTGGGCCAGCGCCATGCGTCAGGGCTTCGCCTCCCCCTATTGGCTGACCTTCAAACAGGCATTGGAGCTTGGCGGCAATGTCCGGAAGGGCAGCAAGGGGACCACCGTTGTCTATGCTAACAAGCTTGTCGTGAAGGACTCCGAGACGGACGACGAGCGCGCCATTCCGTTTCTGAAACGATACACGGTTTTCAATGCCGATCAGGTCGAGGGACTGGACGGCAAATATCCCGCGCCCGCCCCGATCATTACCAATCCCGAAACCCGCGACGTTGAGCTTGAAGTGATGTTCTCTCGCATCGACGCAACCGTTCGCATCGGCGGATCGCAAGCCTATTACCACACCCGCGACGACTATATCCAAATGCCTGCTTTTGAAGCGTTCCATTCCGCCGACGACTACTATGCCACGCTTGCGCACGAGGCCGTGCATCATGCAGGGCATGAAAGCCGCCTCAACCGGAAAACCCTGATTTCAACGAGCCGCGCCGACTATGCGAGGGACGAGCTCGTAGCCGAGCTGGGCGCATCCTTCATCGGCGCGATTGTCGGTTTCAAGGTCGAGGAACGCGAAGACCATGCCGCGTATATCGAGCACTGGTTGACCGCGCTCCGCAACGACAAGCGCGCGATTTTCGAGGCTGCCCGTGAGGCTCAGAACGCCGCCGACTACCTGTTGGCGATGATGACCGACCAAGCGGATTGAATGACCCGCCCTGCTAAATGCACGAGACGCCGCGCAAGCGCGGCGTCCCATTTCAGGAAAGTGAAATATGGGGGCTACTCAATGTGGTTTATATACAAATCCCGACATGTTAACTATGGGCGGGAGCAGGTCGTTTTTAGGTGCAAAATGGAAAATATCATCGACACCTACAGGAATCGCATCAAGGCGATGGGGTATGAGCCGCGTCGGCAGGAAGAGATTCCTGACGTGATGGCAGCTTATTGCGAAGCAATCGCAAATTGCAAGATTGAAGGACTTGAATTGGTTTCGGATGACCACTCTTTTTGTTTGCTGTTGGTCGAAACCCAAATTCCCGTCGATGTGGCGATTGGTCTGGCGCAGGACTACAACCGTGATGTTCTGTCCCGCCAGAAACTCGCTGCATGACAGGTGAGCGACCCTTACACCTGGCGTAACAGCGACGTTCTTCGGAACAAGCTGGGAATCCGCGACGATAATATCCTCAAGGAGCGAGAAGCTTTCTTCTCGGTTGTCCGACATGGCGAGCTGGTTGTGCAGCGCGCCGCGCCGGCGACGAACGCGCGCGAGTATCGCGAACTGCACAATCATCTGTTTCAGGACGTATATGATTGGGCGGGGCGCTTTCGGACTGTGGACATAAGCAAACCCGGCAGCACTTTTGCCCGAGCGCACTTCATTGCCCGCAGCATGGAGCACGAATTTAAGCAGCTGCCCGACCTCCAAACCCTCAAGTCGATGGATCGTGATCGCTTTGCGGATACCATGGGGCGGCATATTTCCGAATTAAATGCCGTTCATCCGTTCCGTGAGGGCAATGGTCGCACCATGCGGCTGCACTTGCAGCTACATTCCCTTGCGGCCGAGAAATTCGTCTCGATCCAGGCAATGGGGCCGAAGGACTGGATGGAGGCGAGCCGCGACAGCTTCCATACTGGAAATCACGCCTCCCTCGCCAAAGTCATCCGTGATGCCATGCCCCTCGAACAGAACCGCGTCGAGCCAGCGCGTGGGCCAGCGGGCATCGCGTTTCCACCCTCGATGGAATCTCTCATGCCAGTTGGCGAACGACGCGCAATGAGTATCGAGCAGGCCAAGGATCAAATCAGCCGTTACCTACCTACTGCGCAAACCGTTGCGTCGCGGCAGCATGAGCAGCTTAATCGGATCGCGGAAACGTCCGCTGACATGCGCCAGCTGGCCGCGCGTTCAGCGCAGGAGCTTGCCTTTTTCCGCGATCCCAAAGGGCCGATGCACCACCTTCAGCTGATTGAGCAACGCCGCTATCATCAGATCGAAGTCAATTGGTCCGAGGGTATGGACCCGCTGCAAAGAGTCCGCGCCATCAGCGCGGGCGCCGCAGATTTCCTTTCGAAAATGACCGACCGCGACATTCAGGCCGCCGATCGCGCGCTACGTCTGCAAGTCATGCCTCCCGGCGTCAGTCAGGTTGATCTACGCCTTGCCGCGCAATTCGAGAAAAACTCGCCTGAGCAGAACCGCGCCGATGCCAGGTTCGCGCAATTCCAGCTCGCCATTGATAAGCGCGTCGCGACAGCTACCGAGCGCGGCGCATCGAAGGAACAGCTGGCGCAGATCGTCGAAAGCGCAAAGGCCCATGTCGCCGCAACATTGCGCGAAGGCAAATCACCGACGCCGACCGCCGAGAAATCAAAGGACCGCGAGCGCTGAAAATGAGCGGCCAGGGCCGCGCGCTTCGTAGTCTGTCAGCTGCCACATAGGATCGAGCGGCCCAGGGCCGCGCTCCGTCAGTGGTGGCAGCTGCCACCGGGGGAACACCAAGGGCACCCGCCCTTTCGTTCCCGAAGCATAATCGACAGGACCGGGTTGCCCGACAAGTTCGGCCAGTTCCGGCGCGCTCGCGCGCGCCGGGGCCTCCCTAGTCGCGCCGCCCGCACCACTCCCATCGATTTTGCTCCCCCCTCCCCATCCCGCGCTTCGCCAGCGGGTCAGAGCCGCAGGCCGCAGGCAGCGGCTTCGCCTAAAGGAGTGAGGAAAATGGAAGCGACAACTGACCAGATCGCCACCGTTGCGGCGCTGAACGACATTGCGCGGCGAACGATGGGCGTGACTTGTCGCACCGTGATTACGCAAGGCATCGCGGCGCTGGACGAGAATACGCAGTCCGACATTCTCAAGATGATCGAGGGCTTTGAGGATTTCACACCCGACAACGATCCTCACGGCGAGCATGACGCCGGTTTCCTTTATCGCGATGTGATCGGCCAATGGCATACCCGCTGGACTGACGACAGCACGCGCCCAGCCCTCTCGGTCATGTGGAAGTTCGACTATTACGACCGCGATCTTGAATTTGGCAGCGCCGAACCATGGAATCCCGATGCCACAACCCGCGTGCTCACCATTCTCCTAACCAGCGAATATTGAGGGAGGCCACCATGACCAAATCGCCCCCCGTGATCGAGCTTAGCTGGCGTGATGAGAATTACGGTTCCGTCTGCGCTGTCGCCGCCTTCCGCAACTATGCGGGCACACTGGATTGGAGCGACCGCACCCACCAGCGGTTTCGCGGATGCCTGAAACGCGCAGGCTTCGCCTTCCACGATGGCCGGTGCAGCTACATCGCCACCAGCGGCACCCGCGAGGATCGGCAGCGCGCCCTTTGTGACGAGCTGGCCCGCGCAGGCTTCCAGATCGACAGCGGCGACGTGAGGGCAGAGGCATGAACCGCGAACGCCGCAAGCAGATCGCCGCCGCCCGCGTGCTGATCGACAAGGGCAAGGCCCTGTTGGATGAGGCGCGCGACATGCTCGAAACCGTCAAGGATGACGAGCAGGCCGCCCGCGAAAATCTGCCACCCAGTCTTGAGGACAGCGAACGCGCGCAGGCGATGGACGCCGCAGTTTCCGAACTGGAAAGCGCGATTTCAGCCCTTGAAGACTTCGACGCCGACGAGATCGGCACGCAACTCGACACCGCCAGCGAATAGGAAGGATTGACCATGCAACCCATGCGCCACCTAGATCGAGACACGCGCCGCGCCCGCCTTCTGGCGGCGCGCACGCGCCCCGTCGGCGGCATCAACCGGCGCGGCATCTTCACCGGCCATTGGGACGGTGGCGATGTTGTGCGCCAGTTTCGCGGCGATAACGGATCGTGGATCGGCCTTGCCGCCTACAAGGCGAAGGAAGAGCCGGAGCCGCAGCCATGAAAATCAGCAACACGGCGAGCGCCGTTCGCGTCACCCTCTCCCCCACCGAGATCAGCGATTTGCAATTTGTGATCGAGGCGGCCGAGCGCGCGGGGCATTATATGCCCGCGCGCGTCCTCAACATCATGGCGGCGCTGACGCGCAGCGCCGACGATGTTCGGATGAAACAGGCCATGAAGCGGGCGGAAAAAGATCGCGTGACGCGGATCGAGCAGGACCGACGCGCGCGCGAACGCCAATTCATGCTAGGCGACCGATACAGCGTCATGGCGAGCCGCGCCGACTACGCCGATGCGTCTTCTGATCCGGACGCGCGCCAATGGGTTGACCTGGTGTTTCATGAAATCATGCAGAGGCCGCTTCCCGATCAATACGAACTCCGGCGCGACGTGTGGCGTGTCCACGTTGTCCAACTGGACGGCGGCACGCTCGGCGCTGTTGTAGGCGGCGATTGCACTCAAACCGCCGACCCCGCCGAAATTACTTCCGTAGCGGAACAGCTGATCGCCCGCTTCGAGGCCAGAGCTTGACGCGCGTGGAGCGGTGGCAGCTGCCACCGCTCCAGAGAGATCTAGAATCTGGCGATGAGAGGCAGCAGCGCCGCCGCTTGGCTTCCCAGGACCGGCACCCAATAATTCGCGGCGCGGTAATCAGGGCCGTGATCGACCGCCATCACCCCAAAGACATATCCGATCATTGGCAGCGTCCACAGCAGACGCCCGCCCAGGTCCACGCCCATCAGCACCAGCGCAACGCCAAGCACAGCCCAAAGCGGAATCAGTCGTTCCATGATTTCGCGATGACGGATTATTCGCCATGCACTTTCCCGGTCATCGGCGCTAACCTGCGATACGAGGCCCATAGCTTCCCCTTTTCATCAACGGTCGCCGGCGATCATCCAACGGCTTCACGAAAATGTGAAGCGCGTTTCGCGCGCATTCTCGCCAATCCGTTGTATAGCCCCCATCGAGCGAGGGCGAGGGACTGTGACAGCGGCCCTTCGCAAATCCTCTCGCTCAAAGGAGGTGATGTGATTTGACAGCATATGAAGCAGCTCAATTGACGATCGCAGCCGTCGCGCTCGTGATCGCAATTGTGAAGCTGGGGAAGTCCGATAAGGGCTGATCTAGCGGGGCGGGTGGTCTGACAGGGCCGCCCGCCCTAAATGTTTGAACCCGCCGTGTGACAGCACGGCGGGTTCAGGTAGGTGCGTGAAATGAATCAGCACACGAAGCATTGCCTATATAGCCCTTTTCCCTTGCCAATCCAATAACCGACGCGCGCGCGAGGTGTTCCCCGTCTGTTCCCTTTGGCGCATAAGCGCCCAATGGCCGCGAACTACAACCGCCCCAAGCCCATTGATCCTATCTGGTATCGGCAAGGCTGCTATCTGCGCATCTATTGCGCTTGCGGTCGCCGCGTTGTCGCCCCGCTGGGCGACTTCGCCCGCTCGCGCCGCATTTCTTTCGATACCCGCATTTACGAGCTGATCGCGCGGCTTCGGTGCAGCCAGTGCCGCCGCAAGCCTTATGCGGACGTGTCGCGCAACCGCTCGGGCAATTAAAATGACGGAGGATCCGATTGCTCGGATGCTTCCGGCGCTATCCGTTGGGCATGTCGCCGGCGACATGCCGCAGCGTCCTCTAGGTCACCGCTATGCTATGACCTGGCGGGCGCTTTTCCCTAGATTGAGGCGGCAATGCCGCCGCGTCCGCTGTTCGACTTTGGGGCCTGTTCCTGCCCCCTGCCGCAAGGGCTGGACCGTCTCGGCCGCTGTGCGGCCTCGCTTGGCGATCAGGCGGGTTTCCCCGCCCTTCCTTCGCTACGCTCCGTGCAGGACGGGTGATCCCCCTCCCCCCTGATCGGCCCTGATTTGCGGCATTCCCCGGCCCTGCTCGCCGCTGGGCAGAAGTCGATGACCCGTCATCGCCTTCGGCTCCATTCTAGGCAGGGAAAACAGCACATGACCGACATTCCGTTGGCAACGATTCTTCGGATCAACGCCGCCCGCACCATTCCGCTCGCTCGCTATGAGGAAGAGGGCAATTTTGACCGCTTCGGCTACATCAAAGACCTTGCCGAAAATCATGGCGCTGACCTTCCCGCCGTCATCGAGATTGCCGACCTACTAGGACCGGATGAAGATTTTGACGGCCTTGTGACCACCATCGAGGACGCCGCCGAGGGCTTCGGCTTTGGTGCTCTTATCCTCGGGGGGGCGTGAGCATGGGCCAGGAGCTTATGACGCCCGCGCAGATTGCGGATATTTGCGACGGCCGAGACAAGGCCATAGCCCTTTGGCTCGGCCTCTATGACACCTACCATGCAACCCGCGACGAGGCGGCGCGCCTGACCCTTGGCGGCCCACTATCGCTGTCATGTGGCCGCGACTGGACCGAGGACACGTTGACTCGCGCTTTCAGCTGCCACCGCCTGTCCTGGCGCAGATTGAGGCGGCAAGCCGCCGCGCTGATTTGTCGCGTTTGGGGCCTGTTCCTGCCCCCTGCCGCAAGGGCTAGACCGTCTCCGCCGCTGCGCGGCTCCGCTTGGCGATCAGGCGGGTTTCCCCGCCCTTCCTTCGCTGCGCTCCGTGCAGGGCGGGTGATCCCCCTCCCCCCTGATCGGCCCCGTTTGCGGCATTCCCCGGCCCAGCGTCGCCCGCTTTCGGCAGAAGTCGATGACCCGTCATCGCCTTCGGCTCAATTAGGAAGGGAAAGCCCATGAAAATCCGTATCTACCGCCAGACCGAGCAGGACTTTGACCGAATCGAGATCGAGGGCGCGACCTTTGAAACCATCGTCAGCCGGGCAGCGGTCGAGGGGCTTCAATGCAGCGGTTACAACAGCAATCCGAGCCAGCGGCTTGAGTTGCAGGGCGCACCGAAATTCAAGGGCGTTTGCGGTCCTATGTGGGATGGCGATGCGATCCGCTACGAGTGCAGCGCCACCTATGCGGAGTTGAGCGCATGAGCGCCGCCGCCGCGATACGCGCCGCGTTGCTTCGCAGCTTTTCCGCGCCGTCGCCCTGCCAGCAGGAACGCGGGGCCGAGCATTGGCCGATCAATCTTCACGGACCTTGCGCCGAGGATAAGGCATGGTCCTTCATCATCGGGATCGAGGATGGTTGGTTTTCCTATGATCGTTCCGGGCATCTGCAATGGTCCCCCATGGGCCGCGACCGTTACGCGGCAGGCGATAGCGCCAGCTTCACCGAGGCGAGCGGCCAGACCGCTTTCGCCTTTTGAGGGGATCGAGCATGGCCCGCCATTGCATCCGCGAACCTCGCTACGTTCCCCCGGTGCAGCGCATCGGGGAGCAACCCGACTTGTTCGGTGGACCGACCCTTAGCCACGTTGCCGAGCGCCAAGGACCGCCGAAAGGATGGCAGCGCCAATTGCAGAAATGGGGCCGCTGCACCGTCATTGCCGATCTTGAGGCAGCGCCGCCGTCTGTCATCGACCCTCCCCCGTCCCCGTCTCCGGTTTTCCTTGTCGCTTGCGTTGCTGCGAAGCTGGACCGCCCCGCCCCGGCGCGCGATCTTTACGCATCGCCATGGTTCCAGAAGGCCCGTGCCTATGTCGAACGACAGGGCGGCGCATGGTTCATCCTGTCAGCAAAGCATGGCCTGATCGCCCCGGAAACCGTCATCGCGCGCTATGACGAAACGCTAGGCGCGATGAAGGCAGGCGCGCGCCGCCTTTGGGGCGCGCGCGTGATCGAAGCAATGGCCGAGCAGATCGACGCCGCCGCGCC
This sequence comes from Sphingobium naphthae, assembly GCF_020782235.1. Classification (GTDB taxonomy): domain Bacteria; phylum Pseudomonadota; class Alphaproteobacteria; order Sphingomonadales; family Sphingomonadaceae; genus Sphingobium; species Sphingobium naphthae. Next base: position 54,175 of record NZ_JAJGNO010000015.1, on the reverse strand, counting down.
GCTGATCGTTCTCGCAGGCCGCAACTATCGCGATCCCCTTTGGCCGCAGATCGAACGGCGCGCATCGGTTCCGATGGAGGGGCTTGGAATCGGTCAGCAGCTCGCTTGGTTAAGCGACAACTGAAAGCGAGAATTGTCGCGGTCCATGCGCAACTTCGCGCGATGCGCTTCGAGGGGGCATCTGTTTGTCGCGCCGCCCTTTCAATCTATCCAACGCCATTTGGCGTTGTGAGTTTGAGGATTATAGGCCCATCAACGGCCCAAGCCCCCCGGTAGGGCCGCCCACTCTCGGCAAGCGCAAATGGCGTAGTTTGCGCTTGCCGGGAGACCAGTTGCCCTCTCTATATGGCAAGGTGACTGCCCCCACACCGACAGCGCCCTTGTGGACCCAAGATCAGGCCATTGCCTATGAGGCAGCCCTTGAGGCCATCAACGATGTTATCGCCGGTTACAGCGAGCAGATCGCGCTTGAGCATGGTCGCGTTGTGCCGAACACGGCGCGGATCGCTTGGCTCGAAATGCGGACGGATCAGGCATCGGCCACCGGCCATGCGCTCAATGTGATGGATGATGAGAATGTCCGACAAACGCTGCTGGAATACAGCGCGATCGTTCGGGCGCGAGACGGCGCAGGGTGAAGGTCCGCCCGATGGGCGGGCGTTAGTTCGTTAAATCCCCCCGTCAGTGTCTTCCTAGCATGAGGGCTGCACCAGGCCGCATCAAGGATCGGCGGTTCCCCCAATTTGCTGCGCAAATCGGCTCCCCCACCGCCCGCTAGCGCGGCCGCTTCGCGGTCCCTGACCCGACCCGGCGCTGCCCTCCCCTTGGCCTCGCCAATTCCGGCAACAAGGAGGTTGTTATGTCTCATCGTCTGTTCGCTCAGCTGGCTTTCGAGCGTGCGCTTGGAAATGCTGCGATCGAGGCGCTGGCGACCGCGTTGAACGATAAGGATCATTTCGACGCGGAAAGCATGTGGCCGAAAGACCCGATGTTTATCGGCAAGACGAGTGCTGACATCGAGGCGGTTGCGGCCGAGCTGGGCCAGATCATCGAGGACCGTATCAAGGACGTGCTCGACGGCCCCGGCATCCGCAACATCGAGCGCGGCGAATGCGTCTATCCGCAAGTCGTCGCGGTCGTGCTGGCGGCCAAGGCGAAGCGCGGCCAATCCGGCTGACGCCGGAGGGGCGGGCTTAGCCCGCCCCTTTTCGCCCGCTGGGCGAAACCGATGATCTCGGTGCCATGCAGAGCGCGGGACGGGGCATCGAACCCCGCCCCGCGCAATCTCTTCTCTCTGTGTGTCGTGGCATTTTGGCATGGGTGCGCGCCAGCTTTCAAGGATCGGCGGTTCCCCCAATTTGCTGCGCAAATCGGCTCCCCCACCGCCCGCTACCGCGGCCGCTTCGCGGTCCCTGACAGCCGGCGCCGGTGCCCATGCCGGGTGTCTCCCGTCACCAACGAGAAGGAGAACCGGATGCACATCAAATTGTTTAGAGCACTGAAAGCGGCTAATCTGTCCGACGACGCCGCAGCGGAAGTTGTAGAGGCTATTGAGGAGTATATCGCCGTGAAGGTTCAGGAGGCGAACAAGGGAATCGAAAGCAAGCTGACGGCACAAACTTGGGTCATCGGCAGCGTCGGTTTCGTCCTCGCAGTCATCGGCCTCGCGCCCGCTTTCATCAAACTGTTCCAGTAAGACAAAGGGAGGCTTCGGCCTCCCTTTTTTTGCCGAACCGACTGATTGTCAGGAGACGCAAATTGACCGACTTCGCACAAGCACGGCTCGATATGTTCGAGAGCGGTTTATTCGGCCAGGGCAATGCTTTCTGGCGCTGGATCGCCACGGACGAGGCGCGGCCCTATCTGGCCGCTTTCGCCGCCGATCGCGCGCCACCCAGCGGAAGCGAGTTTTTCGCGGCCGATCTTACCGCCGAGGATCTACTTGATTCCGATCACCTGGCCGAGCTTGCCCAGAAGATCGAAGCGGCTCACGGCTAGCGCCGTGCGCGCCGGGGCTATTTGCGAGCAGATGTGCGCTGTTGCTCCGCCACGTCGCGGATCATAGCTGCCCAGCATCCCAAGATCATGCCCTCTTCATTATCGACTTCGCTTGTGGCGACCGCATAGATACCCAGCAAGTTTGCAACCTCGCTCGCCTCGACAATGCCTTGACGCGCAAGCAGCGTGGCAAACATCGAGAGTGCTCCCCCCATTGCCCGCACCAGCGGCGCATCTTGTAGCAGTCGGTCAAATTCGCGGGGCGGGTTAGGGGGCGTTTGCGGGAGGGGGCGGAATCCTACGCTAAGGATTTGGGCCAGCGATATTCCCCGGTTAGATTGATGTGTTCCCATCCCAACGGCGAGACGTGGGCGAGTAGATCAGGCGCGATATGGGTACCGCTGGCGGCCCGGGTATTGACGACCTCGCCGAGCTTCATGGTGTTCCAGAATATGATGATGGCGGCGAGCAGGTTCATTCCGGCGATGCGATAGTGCTGGCCTTCGCCGGATCGATCCCGGATTTCACCTCGGCGGTGGAAGCTGATGGCGCGCTTTAGGGCGTGGTGGGCCTCACCCTTGTTGAGGCCGATCTGAGCCTGGCGCTGGAGGCCGGCATCAAGAATCCAGTCGATCATGAACAGGGTTCGCTCGATGCGGCCCACCTCTCGCAATGCGAGGGCCAGCTCATTCTGGCGCGGGTAAGAGGCGAGCTTGCGAAGAATCTGGCTGGGGGCGACGATCCCCGCTGCGATCGTCGCCATGATGCGCAGGATGTCGGGCCAGTTGCGCTCGATGAGCGGTTCATTGATCTTACCTCCGACCAGCGCTCGCACATTGGCCGGCGTCGCGTTGGGCGTGAAGGCATAGAGTCTTTTCTGAGGGAGATCGCGGATACGGGGGGCGAACCTGTAGCCGAGCAAGGCGCAGGCGGCGAACACATGATCGGTGAAGCCGCCCGTGTCGGCAAAATGCTGGCGAACGCGGCGGCCCGCGTCATTCATGAGCAGCCCGTCCAGGATATAGGGAGCCTCGCTGACCGTTGCCGGGATCACCTGGGTTGCGAACGGCGCATATTGATCGGACACATGGCTGTATCCCTTGAGGCCCGGGACGTTGCCATATTTCGCGTTGATCAGATTCATCGCCTCGCCCTGCTCGGTAGCAAGGAAGAACTGCCCGTCGCTGGATGCCGATTGCCCTTGTCCCCAGAAGGCGGCCATGGGCAGGGCGGCGTGGGCCTCCACGATCATGGCGAGCGCCCGATCATAGGCGCTGCCTTCGACATGCCAGCGCGCGATCCGCAGCAATTCCCAGAAGCTGTGCGTGTTGGTCGCCGCCGCCATCTTGCGCAAACCGAGATTGACGCCTTCCGCCAGCAACACGTTCATCAGGCCGATCCGGTCGCTGCAGGGCGCGCCGGTGCGCAGATGCGTGAACGCCTCGGAAAATCCGGTTCGCTCATCGACTTCCAGCAACAGATCGGTGATCCTCGCGGGCGGGAGCTGTTGATAGAGATCGAGCACGAGATCCTCGGCCCCTTCGGGCGTGTCGGCCCTCAGCTTGTCGATGTGCAGCTTGCCGTTCTCGATGATGCCGCCTGGGATCGTGCCGGTTCGCGCCGCGCGGCCAAACTCCTTCAGCCGTGTATCCAGTCGAGCCCTGCGCTCGGCCAGCCATTCGCCGGGTCGCAGCGGCACGGCGAGCCGCGCGGTCTGCTCTATCGCCTGTGGCGGGACCAGAAGCTGCTTGAGGTCGCCATAGCGGCGCGATCCCGCCAACCATATGTCACCGGACCGGAAGGCGTCGCGGATGTGGAACAGCACCGCGATTTCCCAAAGCCGGTGGTCGCCGCTGGGCTCAGCGCGAAGATGACGATGCCATTTCGAGTTGGGACGTAGAAAATCCACCGGCGGATCGACCTTGATCCCGTTATGCAGCATCGCAACGGCCGCCAGAAGAGGCGTGGCGATCGGCGCCGCCTGCATGTCGAGCAGGCGCAGCATCCTGGGCGCGTAGAGGCGGAAACGGTGATAGCCGTCCAGCACACGGCTGAGCGGGTCGGCCGCGAGCACGTTGGTCAGCGCGGAGGCCGTGGCGACAAGGGTTCTGAACCGTTCCCAGCCAGGCCCGGTGGCGATTATCCCGTCCAGGGCCGTGCCATCGTCCTGCGCTCCAAGCAAAGCACCACCGATTTCGGCAAAGGACTTCAGCGTGTCCCGAACGGCCGCCTTTTCGTCGGCGATCCTGGTGTTGCAAAGGCGTTCGGAGGCCCGATAGAGACGGCCTACGATGCGATCGTGGGTCTCCACGATGACATCGGCCAGCGATGACCGCCATTCCAGGGTGCAGACAGCGAGGATCGCAAGCCGCCTGTCTTCGGGCAGATCACGCATGCCGTCGGCGTAATAGCGCTCGCCCTGCCGGCGAAGCCGGGTCACACGATGCGCCGGCACGCCGTCCAGCAAATCCGCCGGAAGATCGAACCTTTGAAGATATTCCAGTCGATCCATCAGCCGGTTAGCGGCTGCTGAATTTGCGCCAACCTCGAACTGTCGCAGCCATACGAAGCGCGTGACGCGACCATCCACCGTATCCTCCAACAGGTGAGCCAAATTCTCGCTCAGGGTTGGCGTGATGCGATGGGCGATAAGATCCTCGATCCGGCGCTCGGCCTCAACCAGCGCATCGGCGCAAAGGCGCTCGATCGTCGAGGAGCCGGGAAGGATCGTGCGGGTGCGGCGACACTCCGCAACGAAGCGACGGGCAAGATCCTCATTCGATGTCGCCGCCTCGGCTTCCCGAGCGATCCATTCGCGCAAATCCCGTGCGCCCCGCCCCGAAAAGGAGCGATAGCCGTAGATTCGGCGAAGGTCCGCCAGATGCTCGTGCCGGGTCTCCTCGCGCGCGGCATAGAGGAGTAGATCGTCGCTGGTCAGGCCGAGCTGGGCCGCGATGAAATCCGATACCTGCGCCGGGATCAACTCGCCAGGAGCGAGCACCCGGCCCGGGTAGCGCAGGACGCACAGTTGCAGCGCGAAGCCAAAACGATTGTGGGCGCGCCGGCGCTGGCGGATATGCCCGAGATCCTCATCGCTGAGGGTATAGTGCCGCAGCAGCTCACCTTGATCGACCGGCAAGTGAAGCAGCGCCTCGCGCTGTCGATCGGTCAGGGTCACGCGACGCGGCATACATGCTCCTTATTCTTTCCGAGCTACGGTTTGAGATAGCTTGATTGAGATGCTGGTTAAGATACACAATAGCCCAATCTTATGTGCTCATGTTCGTCACCGCCTCAAACCTTCGTTTGTGATCCATGCTGATCGGCTACGCCCGCGTGTCCAAAGCCGACGGCTCGCAGTCGCTCGACCTGCAGCACGATGCCCTTCGCGCTGCCGGTGTCGAGCCAGGCAATATCTATGATGATCGTGCATCCGGTAGCCGTGATGATCGCCCCGGTCTTGCCGCCTGCCTGAAATCGTTGCGCGACGGCGATGTCCTCATCGTTTGGAAGCTCGACCGGCTCGGCCGAACGCTCACCCACCTGGTCAGCACGGTGCAGAATCTGTCGGATCGCGGTATCGGTCTGCGGGTGCTCACCGGCAAGGGCGCGCAGATCGACACCACGACGCCATCGGGCCGGATGGTGTTCGGCATTTTTGCCACACTGGCGGAGTTTGAGCGGGATATGATCCGCGAGCGCACCATGGCTGGCCTGGCCGCTGCCCGCGCGCGGGGACGCAAGGGTGGCCGCAAGTTCGCCCTCTCCAAGGCCCAGGTGCGGCTCGCTCAGGCTGCTATGGCCCAACGCGACACGTCCGTTTCCGACCTCTGCAAGGAACTCGGGATCGAGCGCGTCACTCTCTACCGCTATGTCGGTCCCAACGGGGAACTCAGAGATTACGGAAAGCGCGTCCTCGGCTTAGCGTAGGATTTCGCCCCCTCCCGCAAACGCCCCCGGTTACTGGACATAGATTGTTCCGATCAAATAAAGCGACTGCCTTTCAGGACTTGTCGCGGGAAGTGCTATCCGCTGCCAATAATTCGACAGCCGATAATCCGAAAGCATCGGCAAGGCTCTCCAAGGTAGCAAGCGTTGGATTACCATGTCCGCGCACCATGTATGAAATATGTGACGCCGCAACGCCCGAGCGTTCGGACAACTCCCCTTGAGTTATGCCTAGTTTCTTTAGTTCGCGAGCGATGTTGGCCCCGAGCTGGGCCATCAACGGCGATGTTCGTTTCAGGTATATGGTTGGCATCGTGTTCGCGTCCTTCTGGCTAGGCGCAGAATGTCGGCACGGGCAGCATGGCGCAATAGGGTTGCTCTAGAAGCTATTTGCGCCATGGCTTTCGCGCCTAGCGCAGATGGTATAGATTGTGCGCCATGTTCGTGCTGGAACATGGGATAATGAACATGCAGTCACCGATCGCGCTGTTTAATGCGAAGCTTGCCAAGACGGCGAACCATAGCGCAACGGCTTCGGCTGATAGCCTCGGCGGCAGCGCGATCGAGCGGATCAACGATCCTCACATTATGGACAAACTGCTAGCAACTCTCGAACCGCGAGAAGAGCAAATTGTGCGCCTAAGGATTGGTGGTCCCGAGGGGGAAGCGCAAACGCAGCGAACAGTGGCAAGTGTGGTGGGGCTTTCGCCTGGTTCGATCGGACAGATCGAAGCAAAGGCCTACAGACGGATGCGATGGGTGATGAACAATCTCGGCACGGACGCGGCCGTGCTCGATGCGCTCATTGCGAAGCGAAATGCTGATAGGGCGCGGGAAGAGGAAGTTGCCGCTAGCGCGGCCGAAGCAGCGGCCAGAGAGCAGGACCAAAAAAGGATTGATGCTCGACACCGCGATGAAAGGCGGCGCGCGAAAGCTCGAAAGCGAGCGTGGGAGCGCCAGCTACGCAAGGCGGAGGAACAGCACCAGGCCTTGAATGATGAGGCGGCTTATCTTGCGCAGCGCATAATCGCGCTAGAAGGACGGAACCGGGTCATTCGCATGTTTCTCCCCCGCAATTCTGAGCTTGAGCGATTGCGCGCAAGAGCGCGCCAGTGCGGAATTGAAATCGCACAAGCGGACGCAGGCATTGCCAAGCTTCGCTCATCGCCGCCCGAGGGGCCTGACCTTGCTGACTGAGAACGTTCCTTCCCCTGCCCCACAGATTGCCCGCGTCTATCTGCGCGTCAGCACCGACGCGCAGGATTTGCGTCGCCAAGACGCGATCGTGGGCGAAGCAAAGGCCGCAGGCTACTATGTCGCGGCGGTCTATCGAGAGAAGGCATCGGGTGCCCGCGCCGACCGCCCCGAGCTTTTGCGAATGATTGCCGATCTTCAACCCGGCGAAGTAGTGATCGCGGAGAAGATCGACCGGATAAGTCGTCTCCCCTTGACCGAGGCTGAGCAGCTGGTTGAGACAATTCGTGCGCGAGGCGCGCGACTTGCCATTCCCGGCGTCGTGGACCTGTCCGACCTCGCGGCCGATGCCGATGGCATCGCCCGCATCGTGCTCGAATCTGTTCAGGCGATGCTCTTGAAGATCGCCTTACAGATGGCCCACGACGATTACACCGATCGCCGCGAGCGACAGCGCCAGGGTATCGCCTTGGCAAAAGCCGCAGGTCGCAGCGGAGGGCGCAAAGGCGATCGGGCAACGCACGCCCGCATTGTGGCATTGCGCGAGGCGGGCAAGAGCATTGCCAAAACGGCAGAGCTGGCCGATTGCGACCGCAGCACAGTCAAGCGAGTATGGGCGGCGCATCGCGCCGCCCAGGTGCAAGAACCCAGCCCTCAGCGAAATCACCGTGAGCGGAAACGCTGATTGCCCTTTCTGTTCGGCTTCGCGCCGGTGGCAGCTGCCACCGGCAGTCCCCTGCCCGCGTCAACGGACTGCCAGCCAGGGAAAGAGCGGCGGAGCCGCGACAGGGTTTTCCAATCGCCCCCATGCCGATCGAGCGCAGCGACCTATGGGCGCCAATGGCCGGTGGCAGCTGCCACCACCGCCAGTCCAAATTGCTGCATCTACTCGGGCGGTTTCCTTTGGGCGTTGCTGTCTGACGGATACGAACTGCGCATCGCCACTAATGCGGGCAAGCAGAAAACCGGCCTTCGGCCTTGGGTTTCCGCAAGCGGACCCTCCCATTTTCAGCTTGCCCGCGTGGCTCAGCTCCGCCGCAAAAAATCCGTCAGCAACGCTTATCCAAAGGAGACTACCATGCAGAACATCGCTGAATTTCGGATCATCGGCCGCGTTGGCAGTGTCGATACGACCGATAAAGTCACCCACGTTTCCGTCGCCGCGAACTACAACCGCAAGGATGGCGATGAATGGAAGACCGATACGCACTGGAACCGTGTGACGTTCTTCCGCCAGCTGGCAGAGCGCGCCGCTGATCTGGGCAAGGGCGACCTCGTTCACATCACCGGACGGGTCCGCCAGAACAGCTACGAGAGCAATGGCGAAACCCGCTACTCGGTGGACCTGATCGCTGAGGGGCTGGGCATCCTGACGAGGGGCGGGGCTGATTAAGCCCCCTCCCTTTCCCCATAAGACGGGCGGCCTAGCGGCCGCCCTTTTTTGTGGACAATGCCTCTCATAGACCCTAACGATAATAGGGTTTAATTTTGCGAGGCATTTGTGGCGGCCAAACTGTTCAATCGTGTAGCGAGCTTGCGCATCGCTGCCGGACTTACGCAATCCGAGCTGGCGGCGAGGATTCACGTCTCACCTGAAACAGTCGCCGCCATCGAGAACGGCAGGCAGGACGCCACTTTGATAACGGCGCTCCGAATGTCCCACGCACTGCGAACTCAAGTGCCGAACATCTTTAGGGAGCAGCCTTTCCCTAAGCTGATCGGCTCCGATCGAGGCGAGAGCCGCACAGCTTAGGAGGTCACTATGCGCCGTCAGATCGTCAGCAAACTCCGGCGTGCAGCAAGCGCGCTACGGACGGCTATGCTTTTGGCGTGGCTTATCCTGCTGATCGCAGCTGGCGCGCTCATGCTGATCGTGGCTCTTATTGTCGCCACGCTGGCCCACGCTGCCTTTGGCTGGTGGGGCGTGGCCGTGGTCGCAGCTTTCGTGCTGGCGGCTATCTTCGGCAAAGATCCACCGACCGAACCAACCAGCCCGCGTCGCAAGCGCAAGGGCCTTCACCTGAATGACGATCCGAACCCATGGTATATGCAGTCGCAGTATCGCTTCGGATCGGGAAATAGCGCCGCCCATAACCGCTGGCACAAGTAGCCCGTGGCGCAGCCATTGAAGGGATTCTCAATGCGAACAATCGTAGTGACTAATGAGCGCGGTGGCATCGGCAAGACCACGCTTACCTGTCATATCGCGTGGCATCTGGCCGAGCAGGGCAAGCGTGTCGTGGTCCTTGACCTGGACAAGCAATGCCACAGTGCCGGAATGCTGAAAGCCGAGTTCGAGCAGATCGGGCCGGTTCAGTCGATACTCGACTTCGCCCCCGTCGAGGAACCTCCGGCGCTGGCTTGCTTCAAGAACACGAGGCAAGTGGTCGAACTGACGACTGACGGCCCGCAGCAGGGCCAGCACATCGCCGCCTATGTTCGCGCCATTCGTGCCGGCCTTGCCAAGCACTACGACTATTGCGTGATCGACACGGCCCCGGCTTGGGATGGCCGCAACCTTATGGCGCTGATCGCATCCGATTATGTCGCGGTGCCTTTAGACCCCGACAAAACCGCACGGCAATCGCTCAACGAGATTTCGCAAAGCATCAGCCTTGCCAATAAGGTTCGGGGGGAGGGCAACGAAACCCGCTTCGGGATCGTGTTCAATCGTGTGCAGACGACGAGTGAAGTGTCTAAAATGCTCATGGAGCGGATCGGGCAGGCGCTACCCGCCAATGTTGTCCCGCATACCATCCCGCACCGCGAGCATATGCGCGAGGCGGCCCTTCTCGAAATTCCCGTGTGGCGACTTGCCAAGGATACGCGCCGCAGCGCGCCGGTCCTGCGCGAAGTCGTCTCCTACATTGTCGATCAAGCTGAGAGGGAAGCCGCATGAGCAAGGCAGCTGTCAAACCGGCGAAGAAGAGCTTTGCCGACTTCGATATGGACGCGATGGATTTTTCGGCCGTCCCCGCGAATACCGAGTTCAAGGCAGCTGGGCGGTTTCAGCGCCTTCCGCTCGCTGACATTGATCCAGACCCCGCGCAGGTTCGCCGGGAGTTCGACCAGGCCGAGATTGATGCACTGGCCGCGACCATCAAGGACCGCGGCTTGCTGCAACCCATCGTCGTCGCGCCAACATCGAACGGCCGCTACATCATCCGATACGGCGAGCGGCGCTACCGCGCGTGCCGCCAGCTTGGTTTCGACCAGATCGACACCGTTCTGGATCAGGCCGACGCCGAACGCGATATTGGCCTCGACCAGTTTCTTGAGAACGAACAACGCCAAGCCCTAAGTCTGGCCGAGCGCGTCAGTTTCATCGCGAGCCGCGTCAGTGACACGCTTTCGACAAAGGATCTAGCCGCGCGCATCGCCAAGCCGCATTCGGAAGTGAAGCGCCTCTACTCGCTGCGCACCTTGCCCGAGGACATTCTTGCCGCGTTGAAGAATTGTTCTCCGCGCGCCGCCGTCGCCATCAAACACGCGATCGAGCTGGACGAGGAGGCCACGCGCAATTTCGTGGTCACGAATGAAAATCCGACAGCCGCCGCCTGCGAGCAGTTTCTTGCCACGCTCCAAGGCGGTCCCGATGAAGAGAGCGCTCAGGCCGGCGCCGCTAAACCGAATGACGATTCAGCGCTGCCCCAAGAATCGCGCGCGCCGGTGGCAGCTGCCACCAGTGCAGCAGATGAGCGTCGGGAGCGGCCCGAACTGGATGCCGGCGACGACGAGCGGGAAGGGGAGGGCGCTGCGCTTGCCGAGCGTTCCGATCACAAGCCGCGCACCCCCCGTCAGCCGAAAGAGGCCAACGACGCACCGGCCATCATCATTCAGGGCCGTCGCGGGATTGTTCTCAGCGGCCAGGTCACGGTTCGGTTCGACGGCGAGGCTGCGCCCCAAACCTTCGACTTCTGATAGCTTTTACCGTCCACGTTCACTCAGCATTGAGGCGGCGTGGAATTTTGAAGCGGTGGCAGTTGCCACCGCTTTTTGTTTGTGGGGTAGGTATCTACTTTATGGCAGGATAAGCCTTGCGGCGGCTAATGTTAACCGATACGCTCAATCCTATCGGATCGCGCTTCACGGTTGGGAGATACCTACCCCACATGGAAAAGACGCTGGGCTTCAAGATCGAGGCGGCCAAGCTCGCAAAGATCGACGCGCTCGCGCAGACGAGGGGAGGGCGCGGCCCCTTCATGCGTCAGCTGGTTGACGCGGTGCTCAGGCAGTCCGGGGCGGCCATCGAGGCCGCGCCTGTTGCCGACCGCGAGGCCGCTGGCGAGCACCGCCTTTATCTTCGGCCCACCGAAACCGAACTGGCCGTGATCCGCCATCGCGCAAAGGAGCGCCGCATGACCCCGGCGACCTGGGCGATGGCTCTTGTGCGGCGACACATCGGCATTGCCGCGCCTGTCGATCGCGAGTTGCGCGAAGAGCTGTTGAATTGCCGTCAGGCGTTACAGCGCATTGGCCGCAACGTGAATCAGATCGCCCGAGCGGCGAACAAGATGGCGCTGGCGGACAATGCAGCGGAGATCGCCGGCGAGCTGCATAAGGTCAACGACCTGCGCGCGGCGATCGGCGCGGCCGTCGAAGGTATCGGTGCAGCCACGAAGGCCGATCTTGTCTATTGGGAGGTGCCCGGTGAGCGACTTTGACAGCAGCTTTGAGGCGGGCCAGCTCGCCGCGCTGTTCAAACCAAAGCTGACCAGCGACCCGAACAGGCGCGGCGCCGACATGTTGCTGCGCTCGCTTAGTTCGAGGCGAGCAGGCCAGGGCGGGAGCACCCGGGCGCGGCTTGCTCGCATTGTCAGCCGTGCTCCGGAGGTCATGGTCAAGGTTACGGGCAGGCCGAAGGGCAAGAACCACGCGGCTGCGCATTTCGACTATATCGGCCGAAAAGGCGATGTGCCGCTTGAAACGCGCGATGGCGACATTCTGACTGACAAGGAAGATCGGGCGGCGCTGGCGCGCGATTGGGGCGATCCTGTCTATTGGCGTGACAATTCTACCGTAGCCGCCGTGAGCATGGTTTTTTCGATGCCGGCAGGCACAGACCCCGACAAGGTTCTTTCAGCGGTGCGCGAAGTCGCGCGGAGCGAGATCGGGCATGAGTGGGATTACGTCCTGGCGCTGCATACGGACACACCACGGCCTCACGTGCATGTGACGGTTGCAGCGCGCGGTGACACGGGGAAACGCTTCAACCCGCGACCTCAAACGCTGCATCATTACCGGGAGCGCTTTGCCGAGGAATTGCGGGCGAGGGGGGTTACTGCCGAGGCAACGCCTCGCGCAGCGCGCGGTGTCGGCCGAGCTGGTCAAAGCATGGCCCTGAATCGGATGCGGCAGCGCTACATGGCCGGCACCGCACCTGCACCGTTTGCCAATCAGAAGATCACTGCGGCCGCGCGAGACCAGCTGGCGGGGCGGTCCACCGCTCCGGATTTCGTGGTGCGCGGGCGGCAGGCATGGACTGAGACGCAACACCGCTATCTAGCCGCCGCCAAGCGCCTTGAGGCAAGCAGCGATCCAGCTGACCGCCAGCTTGCCGACCAGGTGCGGCAATTTGTGGGGGCAGGGCGAACGCCTACAATTCATGAGCGATCGGTAGCCGCGATGGAGCGGAAGCGGCAGAGCGAACGATCTAGGAACCGCGATCGTTCGCGGGAAGGGCCAGGACGATAGTTACTGGCCGTGCTTGGTCCAGCCAACGCTGTTTGCGCGTTCCAAAGCGACCAAGGCGTCTGATACCGCCTTCTGCGCGACTAGAAGATAACCTTCGGCAATACTGGGCCATGTTAACTCATCGAACGGATTTGTGACGTTGCCGTTGAAATAATCGAGAGCTTCATGGGCGCGTGCAGCCGCCTCGATTACCTTGGCGGTTTGTTTCTTTGCCCTGTCAGATTTCTTCATCGTGCCTCATGAGGCCATAGCCCATCAAGAGATCGCAAGCGGTGGCAGCTGCCACCGCTCTACCTTCCGTCAGTTTTGAGCCCGCCACGATCTACGGACAGCTGGGGTATCATCGGATACTTTAAGGCTTCACGCTCCCGCGCCCGACCTTCATCTATCCCGTATGATGCGCCAATCATCAAACCTACGAAGAACACGGGGATCATGAGCAGGAGCATCGAGCCGAAGCGTGCTCTACGGCGAGAGCTTTGGATCGCGAGCGCATCACGTTGCAGCTTGAGGGCTGTTATGATCGTCTCGGTAGCAAGGGTGATTTCATGGGCGTCGTCGCCCACATTTGTAAGCAATTGCTCAACGTGAGAACGGCGGAGCAATATTCGGCCACGCTAGTGGCGGGATAGTCCCGCTGCGGGCGGCGTAAAAGTCGTCCACCTTGAAGCCTTTCTGCCAAGTCAGGGAGGTGTGGGGATCTACAGCGTGGAACTTTATCTTCAGGTCCGTTTGGCTTGCGCGGATGGCATGAGCCAACGGGCGGCGGCGAAGCGTTTCAATGTGTCGCGCGATACGGTGCGCAAGATGCTGTCGTTTTCATCGCCACCGGGTTACCGGCGTCAGTCTGTACCGCAGCGCCCGAAGCTGGACGGGTTTGTAGCGATCATCGATGGATGGCTTGAAGGTGACCGCGGCGTCCCGCGCAAACAGCGGCATACGGCGAAGCGGGTATTCGACCGCTTGCGCACCGAGCATGGTTTCACCGGCGGCTATACGATCATCAAGGATTACATCCGGGAGCGCGAGCAGCGCAGCCGGGAGATGTTCGTGCCGCTGGCGCACCCGGCGGGAGATGCGCAGGCCGATTTCGGGGAAGCGCTGGTGGAGATCGGCGGGGTGGAGCAAAAGGCCTACTTCTTCGCGCTCGATCTACCGCACAGTGATGCCTGCTATGTGCGGGCCTATCCGGCGGCAGTGGCGGAAGCCTGGGTGGACGGACACGTTCATGCCTTTGCGTTCTTCGGCGCGGTGCCGCGCTCGATCGTCTACGACAACGATCGCTGTCTTGTGGCGAAGATCCTGCCAGACGGCACGCGCAAGCGTGCCACGCTGTTCAGCGCTTTCCTGTCGCATTACGTGATCCGCGACCGCTATGCCCGCCCGGGCAAGGGGAACGAGAAAGGCAATGTGGAAGGGCTGGTTGGTTACTGCCGCCGCAATTTCATGGTGCCGATCCCGAAGTTCCCGACCTGGGAGGCCTTCAACCTGTGGCTGGAGGAGCAATGCCGCAAGCGCCAGCAGGACAAGGTGCGCGGGGAGAGCGAGACGATCGGTGAGCGCTTGCAACGCGATCTCGCGGCCATGCAGCCTCTACCCGCTACACCCTTCGAGGCCTGCGATCAGGCGGGCGGGCGGGTCTCCTCGCAATCCCTGGTGCGCTACAAGACCAATGATTATTCGGTTCCGGTGGCCTGGGGCCATCAGGAGGTCTGGATCAGGGCCTATGTCGATGAGGTGGTGATCGGCTGCCGCAGCGAAGTCATCGCCCGTCATCCTCGTTGTTATGCCCGCGAGGAGGTTATCTTCGACCCGCTCCATTATCTCCCGCTGATCGAGCAGAAGATCAACGCATTCGACCAGGCTGCCCCTTTGCAGGGCTGGGATTTGCCCGAAGCGTTCACGACACTGCAGCGGTTGATGGAAGGCCGCATGCACAAGCATGGCAGGCGTGAATATGTACAGGTGCTGCGCCTGCTGGAAACGTTCACCGTCGCCGATCTCCAGGCGGCGGTGGAACAGGCCATTGATCTTGGCGCCATCGGCTTCGATGCCGTCAAGCACCTCGTCCTGTGCCGGGTCGAACGCGTACCGCCCAGGCTGGACCTGGACGTCTATCCCTTCCTGCCACGCACCACGGTCGAGAAGACTTTTGCCAGAGCCTATCTGAGCCTGCTCTCCGACCAGCAGGAGGCCGCATGAGCGATCAGGCCCCGGAGATCCTTCTCGCTCACAATCTCAAGGCGCTCAAGCTGCCTACGTGCCTGCGAGAGCATCACAAGCTCGCCCGGCAATGTGCCGCCGAAGGCGTCGATCATATCCGCTTCCTCGCCCGTCTCGTCGAGATGGAGATGATCGACAGGGAGCGTCGTATGGTCGAGCGGCGCATCAAGGCCGCGCGCTTCCCCGCCGTCAAAAGCCTCGACAGCTTCGACTTCGCCGTCATCCCCAGGCTCAACAAGATGCAGGTGCTCGAGATGGCGCGCTGCGAGTGGATCGAGCGGCGTGAGAACGCCATCGCTCTGGGACCATCGGGCACCGGAAAGACGCACGTAGCTTTGGGGCTCGGACTGGCAGCATGCCAGAAAGGGCTGTCGGTGGGCTTCACCACTGCGGCGGCGCTGGTCAGCGAAATGATGGAGGCGCGCGACGAGCGGCGTCTCCTGCGCTTCCAGAAGCAGATGGTCGGATACAAACTGCTCATCATCGACGAACTGGGCTTCGTACCGCTCTCCAAGACCGGCGCCGAACTGTTGTTCGAGCTGATCTCCCAGCGCTACGAACGCGGCTCCACCTTGATCACCAGCAACCTACCCTTCGACGAGTGGACCGAAACCTTCGGATCCGAGCGTCTCACCGGCGCGCTCCTTGACCGCCTGACCCATCACGTCAGCATCCTCGAGATGAACGGCGAAAGCTATCGCCTCGCTCACAGCCGGGCCCGCAAGGCTAAAATCAGACCCTGAAAAGCAAGCCAATGCGGGGGGAGTGGCCCTCGGGCTACGCCCTCACGCCACTCCCCCCGGGCATGTAACACGATGGCCTGGTTTTACGCCGCCCCATGGCCGACTTTTGCTCCGCCGTTGACATCATCGCGACCACCGACACGCGCCAGCCCGACAGCCGGTTGAGTGTATCGAGCAGGTCCTGGGTCGAACGCCCCCAGCGACTGAGTTCGGTAACGAGGATCGCATCGATATGGCGTGCCTGCGCCAGCTTCATCACCTCAGCCCGCGCCGAACGGTTTGCCTTCATGCCCGACGCGGTTTCGCGGAAGACCTCGACCACTTCATAGCCGCCACGCTCGGCAAAGCCGGCCAGGTCGCGGAGCTGCCGTTCGCACGACTGGTCGGCTGTCGAAACGGGCATGTCGGATTTCTTTGACGCCCGCGATCTGAAGGTCACCATCTCCGGCAATCCGAGCCCGCACCTGATCTATCACTTCGCGCTGGTCTATTCCGGGTGGGAGCATGCCGAGGTCGTGCTGGGAGGAGAAAGCTTCACGGCGCTGGCCTGCGGCCTTCAGAATGCGCTGTGGCAGCTTGGCGGCGTGCCGCACGAGCATCGCACCGATAGCCTCTCCGCGGCGTTCGCCAACCTGGAGCAAGATGCCCAGGAAGATCTGCGGACCCGCTATGCCGCCCTGTGCGCCGATTACCAGATGGAGCCCACCCGCAACAATCGCGGGGTCGCCCATGAGAATGGGTCCATAGAAAGCCGTCATGGTCACCTTAAGGATCGGCTCGATCAGGCACTCCAGTTGCGCGGGACACGTGACTTCGCCTCCATCGAGGACTGGCGCACGTTCCTCGCCCAGATCGTGGGCCGCCACAATGCCCGGCGGCGCGATGCCTTGCGCATCGAAGCTGAGCACCTGCGCCCGTTACCTTCACGCCGCAGCTGCGATTATGATGAAGCTACGGTGCTCGTCACCTCATCGGGCGGCTTCGTGCTGCGCAAGGTCTTCTACACCGTGCCTTCCCGGCTCATCGGCCATAGCCTGCGAGCCAGGATCTTCGATGACCGGATCGACCTTTATCTGGCCGGGCAGCCCATCGAGACCCTGCCACGCGGGAGGGCGCCCGATCGCGGACGGGGCGGTCATGACCACGTAGTCAATTATCGGCACGTGATCCACAGCCTGCGTACCAAGCCCCACGCGCTGGCAAACCTTGTCTATCGCGACAAGCTCTTCCCTCGCAGCGAATATCGCCGCTGCTGGGATGCTCTGGAGGGTGCGCTTCCCAAAGCCGCCGCATGCCGCAGCATGGTGGGGCTGCTGTGGCTTGCGCATGACCAGGCCTGCGAGGCTGAGCTCGCCGCGACCCTGACCGGCATACTCGATGGCCAGGGTTTACCCGATCTGAGGGATCTGCAGGAGCGCTTCCAACGCCCCGGCAAAGAGCCGGCCGATGTGGTCGTCGATATTCCCCAGCCTGACACATACGACGATCTGCTCACCGCCAGGGAGATGGCCGCATGAGCATCACTGTCGACACCGCCCAGCTGCCCATGTTGCTTGGCACGCTGCGTCTGCCCACCATTGCCCGTCTCTGGCCGGACTTCTGTTCACGAGCGGACAAGGAGGGGTGGCCGGCTTCGCGCCTGCTGGCAGCCTTGGCCGAACTGGAACTCGCCGAACGCGAACAACGCCGGATCCAGCGCCATCTTACAGAAGCACGGCTGCCTCCCGGCAAGACCCTGGATGCCTTCGACTTCAGCCTCGTTCCCACCTTGAGCAAGGCCCAGGTCATGGCTCTGACCCAAGGAGATGCCTGGCTCAAGGCGGGCCACAATCTTCTGGCATTTGGTCCGCCCGGTGCCGGCAAGAGCCACGCCGCAGCCGCCATCGGCAACGAGCTCGTCGCGCGCGGATACCGGGTCTTCTTCACCCGAACCACCGATCTCGTCCAGCGTTTGCAGGCCGCACGTCAGTCCCTGACCTTGACCCAGGAGATCGCCAGGCTCGACCGCTTCGACCTGCTCATCCTCGATGACCTGTCCTACGTCCGCAAGGACCAGGCAGAGACCAGCGTCCTGTTCGAACTCATCTCTGCCAGATACGAAAGGCGCTCCATCATGATCACCGCCAACCAACCATTCAGCGGTTGGGATTCCATTTTTTTGGATAAGGCAATGACTGTCGCTGCCATCGACAGGCTCGTTCACCACGCCACTATCCTGGAAATGAACGTCGAGAGCTATCGCAGGCGATCCGCCCTGGCCTCAGCGACATCGCTCCGCGACAGTGCTCCTGATCCAGCGACATCGCCCAGCGACATCGAAACCATGCCAGCGACATCGCTGCGCGACAACGCCTCTTGATCCAGGCCAACCTCGTGTGACACTATCCCCAACGTCACCGCTGACACATCACCATCAATGTCGCTGACCAGTCACCGACGATGTCGCGCTACACGCATCCACGCTTTCGCCATGGCGGATTGCCAGATCGCGCCAGAACGCCGTTTCAGCGAACATTTCCTCGCGCAGCGCCTCTTCGATAGCGGTCTGACCGCTGGCGACGGCCTCGTTCTCCAGTTCCTGCAAAAGTGCCATCACCATACGGCCGGTGCTCAACCGATCCTGCAACAGCGACGTGAACACGTGATCAAGCTCGGCCCACCTCGGGGCACCCTCTTCCTGTAAAGCGGCCTGCGACTGCCGCCAGCGGCTAGATACCGCGATAGCCTTGAACGCGATCTGCGCGATGAGCCGCTCGCGATTGCCGATGTGGTAATTGATTGCCGACGGGCTCATTCCTGTCTTTCGCGCCAGACTTCGTGCGCTGAGCGCTGCCAGACCGCTCTCTTCGGCAAGGTCATACGCGGCCGTGCCCCATGTTTGCAACAGAGCCTCCTCACGCAAGACAAAGGCTCGGTTCTTGCAGGTTCTTACCGCGCCGCTGCGGTGATCGCAGCGTCGATGGCCGGGCGGGCTCCCGCCACCGAGGGAGAAACGGGCCGCGTCGGGGTTAAAGGGTTGCATCGTGTCGAGCTGCCTGCACGCGGCGCGTCCGCTGCTCTCTATCCCTCGCCAAACCTCGAAGCACGAGCGCTATCTCACCGCCTCGCACCCCTGCCGCGCAGCGGCTTCGTGCGGTGGGTCATTACCGCCACCGTCCACCCAAGCTGGATATTGTAAGCAATGCGCAAGCGTAACAGCCCGCCACCAGCAACCACCCATACATGAAGTTGCCGGTCGAACTGAGCGGAATGCTCATCGCGAGCGGCCCAGATGCGAACCCCAGATACATGCCGGTGGCGATCGTGGCAGAGGTTGCGCCTGCTCGAGATGGAGGAGCCTCGCGGATGGCGCCGGCCATGATGATAACGTTGCTGCCGATGGCGGTTGCGCCGTGGAGCACGACGCCTACCCAGAGCAGAGCATGGACTGCGAGGATCTGCGCTAGCACTAGGCACGCTACGCCGCCAAACGCCACGGCCGCTAGGCGCAAGAGCAGTGTCGCAGCATCGCCGCCGCGTTCCATCACCTGGCCCCAGAATATGCGTGCGGACAGGCCCACGGTCCCGGCCAGCGCCACCGTCAGCCCGGCCATCACCTCACTGAAGCCAAGAGCCTCATGCGCGAAAAGGGGAAGGTAGACGTTGGTGGCTTGCAAGCCTGCACCCGAGAACATCGCATAACCGGCAAAACGCAGGACCAGTCCGTCGGGCGCGGAGGGCAAGAACGAGGGCTGGTCGTCACTGCGACGGGGAGGCGTCGTCGGGCCCTCGGGCGCGGCATGACGTCCCAAATACGAGCTTGACCATAGCAGCAACAAAAGCAGCGCAACGGCGAGCACCATGACGCTCACGCGCCAACCCGCCAGCGCTGCGGCCACCGGCACGATGAGCCCGGCGAGGGCTTGGCTGCATTGCACGCCTGATTGCTTGATCCCCATCCACCGTGCGCGCAGCCGTTTCGTCACGCGCGTGGCGATCACCCGGTTGGTCAGCGGATTGGACAAGGCATGGGCCGGACCGCTGATGATCGCCGCCGCCAAGGCCCACCACAGGTCGCGAGCCGCTGCGAGGATCAGGAACGACAAGGCAGCAAAGGCGAAGACGGTCGCGAGTTGCACGCGCACTGAGAGCCGGTCGCTTGCCCCGGCGAGCAACCGCGAGAACACGGTGGCGCTGACGAAGCTTGCCGTGGCGAAGAGTCCGAACTGCGCCGGATCGATCCGCAATTCGGAGGTTAGAAGCGGCCCAAGAACGGTCGCAGTGTAACTCACCATCGGCCCTGCCGCCATGATGAGCACGAGCACGATCAGGAGGCGTGGCTGTGCCGTACCATTGGCTGGCAAGCGCTGCTCCTCCGCCGCGTCCGATCCGTCTGACAATTCCGTTCTCACCCGGCCTGTTCTCACCCGCGGATGGCCGACGCGACGGCTTCCAGCCTGGGGAGATAGACACGCTTCATCTCGTCGAGGGTCACCCGGGATGCAGAGGTGCTGAGGCTACACGCGGCGATGATGTCTCCCGCCACGTTGTGGATCGGGACCGCCATGGACCGCATGCCCAGTTCCAGTTCCTCGTCGCTGAAGCTAACACCTTCCATCGAGGCCTGCCCGATGAGAGCCTTCAGCGCCGCCAGGTCGGTCACGCCCTTGGGAGTGCGCGCGACCGGCTTGATCCGGCCGAGATACTGGTCGACCTCCATGGGCTCTAGGCCCGACAGAAGGACGCGGCCGGTAGCGCTGCAATACGCCGGGATGCGCGCACCGAGCCGCACACCCGTGGACACGATCCGGTGCGCCTCCGCGCGCGCGATGAACAGCGACGCATCATTGTCGAGCACAGCAACCGATATCGGTTCGTTGAGCTCCTCGCACAATTGCTCGATCAGCGGCTGCGCCCGTTCGGCCAGGCCGGTGGCGTAGGCAGCAACGCCGCCTAGGCGGCGAAGGCGTGCGCGCGGGGCGAAATACTTTCCGTCGAACTCGACATAGCCCAGCCCCTCCAGCGTCAGCAGACAGCGACGTGCGGCGGCACGGGTCAGACCCGCGCCATTGGCCGCGTCCGAAACCGTGAGGCGGGGCCGTTCCAATCCGAACAGTTCGATAATCGCGAGCCCTTTCGCAAACCCTCCCATGATCTCGACCCGAGCACCGCCCCCGTCCGCACTTGACATCGTCGCTATCCCTCGTAAATGTAGTTCGAATAACGCACAGTATGTTCGGATAACGAACGATAGTCAAGAGAGGTCTGCATGGCCGTTGTTGAAAAAGAACTCGGGATGGCCTCGTTGAACGGCCCGGCCCAGTGGGCTCCCGATCAGCTGACACGGATCCCGTATTGGCTATTTCAGCGCGAGGATGTGTACGCGCGGGAGCAGCAGCGCATCTTCAAGGGCGACAGCTGGAGCTATTTGTGCCTTGAGGCCGAGGTCCCCGAGATCGGCGATTTCGTCGCGACCCGCGTCGGCGACCAGCCCGTGCTGGTTACGCGCGGGCACGACGACCAGATCTACGCTTTCGAGAACCGGTGTGCGCACCGCGGCGCGTTGCTGGCGCTGGTGGATCGCGGCAACGCGAAGGATTTCACCTGCGTCTACCACGCGTGGACTTACAGCCTGGAAGGCGACCTGACCGGGGTGGCCTTCGAAGGCGGGGTGAGTGGCGTCGGCGGGATGCCGGAAAGCTTCTGCAAGACCGCGCACAGCCCCCGCAAGCTTCGCGTGACCAACCTTCACGGCCTGATCTTCGGCAGCTTCTCCAACGACGTGCCCGCGATCGAAGAGTACCTGGGCGAGGAGGTGCTGACCCGGATCGAGCGCGTGCTGGGCGGGCGCAAGCCAGTGGTGATCGGCCGCTTTACTCAGATGCTGCCCAACAACTGGAAGCTCTATTTTGAGAATGTGAAGGACAGCTATCACGCGTCCATCCTCCACCTGTTCTTCACTACCTTCGAGCTCAACCGCCTTTCCCAGAAGGGCGGCATCATCGTAAGCCCGGACGGCGGTAACCACGTGAGCTACTCCGCGATCGACCCTGATGCCGAACGCGATCAGCACTATGCCGATCAGAACCTGCGGTCCGAGAGCGCATACCAGCTGAAGGACCCATCGCTGCTGGAAGGCTTCGATGACTTCGGCGATGGGGTGACGCTGCAGATTCTGTCGGTGTTCCCCGGCTTCGTGCTCCAGCAGATCCAGAACTCGCTTGCGGTGCGGCAGATCCTGCCAACTGGCACCAATCGAACCGAGCTGAACTGGACGTACCTGGGCTTCGATACCGATACGCCCGAGCAGCGGCGAGTGCGGCTGAAGCAGGCGAACCTGATCGGTCCGGCCGGCTTCGTCTCGATGGAGGACGGCTGCGTTGGCGGCTTCGTGCAGCGCGGTATCGCTGGCGCGCAGGAGGCGGCGTCGGTGATGGAGATGGGTGGTCACGACGCCCTGTCGAGCGCGAGCCGCGTCACCGAAGCGTCGATCCGCGGCTTTTGGAAGGCCTACCGCCGGGAGATGGCGCTTTGACCGAGATCGATAGCCTGTTCCGCCGGGTCGGTAGCTTTCATGCCCGCTACGCGCGCGTGATCGACGATGAGGGCGCACAGGGCTGGCCCGAGCTGTTCGCGCCAGAGTGCCTTTATGTTGTGACTACGGCAGCCAACCACCGCGCGGGCATGGAAGCGGGGCTCATATACGCCGACTCTCGCGGCATGCTCGAGGATCGCATCACCGCGCTCAACGAAGCCAACATCTACGAGCAGCACGTCTATCGTCACCTGATCGGCCAGCCGTCGATCAGCGTGGAGGCCGACGGGGCGATAACGAGCGAAGCCAGCTTCCTTGTCGCGCGCATCATGCGCACCGGCGAAACGGAGGTGTTTGCGACCGGCCGTTACCTTGACCGTTTTGTCGAGTGCGGTACCGACCTGCTGCTGCGAGAACGCATCGTGGTTTGCGACAGCAATCGCATCGACACGCTGCTGGCGCTGCCGCTGTGAACGACGGCGCGGTCCGTCGGATCGGGGTGACACTCGGCGATCCCAACGGCATCGGTCCCGAGATCGCCGTCAAGGCGGCACTCGCGGAAGCCGACGCACGGCTCCTTCTCATCGGTGACCCGAAGGTGGTGCAGCACTATGCCGCAGGACGGGCAGTGCGCGAGGTCGATCCCGCTTCGCCTCCGCCGGCCGAGCCTGGCGTCATCGATCTTGTGCCGGTCCGATCGCTGCCAGGCGATGCATTTGCGCCCGGGCGCTGCGACGCGGCATCGGGACGCGCGATGGTCGCCTACACGGAGCGCGCAGTCACGATGGCGCACGCTGGGCAGATCGATGCGATCGTCGGCGGACCGCACCACGAAGGCGCTGTGCACGCCGCGGGTGTTCCCTTCTCGGGCTATCCTTCGCTCATCGCGCGGCTGAGCGGTGCCCAAAGCGACGCAGTGTTCCTGATGCTGGTGGGTGGCGGGCTGCGGATCGTCCACGCGACGCTGCACGAGCGACTGGCGGACGCGCTGGAGCGGCTGGATACAGGGCTGGTAGTCGCGGCGGCCCAAGCTGCTGATGGTGCCTTGCGGCGGCTCGGCATCTTGCAACCGCGTATCGGCCTGTTCGGGATCAACCCGCACGCGAGCGAGGACGGGCTATTCGGAGACGACGATGCCCGAGTAACCATCCCTGCCGCCGCGGCGCTGCGCCGCTACGGGCTCGACGTGGTCGGGCCGACCGGCGCTGACCTCATCCTGGCGCGGGACGACTGTGACGCTTTCGTCGCGGCCTACCATGACCAGGGCCATATCCCCATCAAACTCCTGGCCGGACGCGAGGCCACCGCGTTGACGATCGGCGCGGACCTGATCTTCGCCAGCGTGGGTCATGGCAGCGCCCCCGATATCGCCGGGCGCGACATTGCGGACCCCTCAGCGATGCTGCGGGCGGTCAAGCTGATCGCCACTACGGGGCACCCGGCCGAGCATGCCCGCCCCACCGTTACCGGAGCCATGACTTGACCGACTACATCCACGTCGAAGGGCGGGACATCGCGATCCCGTTTGAGGATGGGCAGACGATCCTCGATGCCGCCGAAAAGGCTGGATACGCTCTTCCATATTCCTGCCGAAAAGGCGTCTGCTCGAGCTGCAAGGGCGGGCTCGTCTCGGGCGAGCTGATCATGGGTCGCCAATCCAGCCTGTCCGGCCGCCATGAGGACGTGCTCTACTGCATGGCCCATCCGCGCGGCACGGTCGAAATCGCGCCCAAGTGGATCGAAGCGCGGGAGGCTCCGGCGCGGCGGCGCTTCACCGCACGCGTACATCGCATCGATCGACCGGCGCCGGACGTCGCTATCGTGCACCTGCGGCTGCCGATCGGCCGGCGCATGCCGTTTCGCGCGGGGCAGTACGCCAAGGTGTTCCTGGAAGACGGCGAAAGCCGCAACTATTCGCTCGCCAATCCTCCCCACGACAATGACGTGGCGACCCTGCACGTGCGGCGCGTACCCGGCGGACGCTTCTCGGACCAAAGGCTGGCGTTGCTCGAACGGGGAAGTGAGCTCGATATCGAGCTGCCGTACGGCCTGTTCTCCATGAGCGCGCAGGAAGGCACGCCCGCCGTGATACTCGCTACGGGCACCGGCTTCTCTTCCATACGGTCCATGGTGGAAGACCTCGTGCGGCGGCGTCAGCGACGAGCGGTTCATCTGTTCTGGGGCGGCCGGACCATCGGCGACCTCTATGCGCTGGAGGAGGTGCGCCGTTGGGCAGAGCGGCACGCTTGGTTCGAGTTCACGCCCGTGCTGTCGCGCCCCGACGCCGGATGGGGAGGCGCGACGGGCCACGTCCATCGCGCCGCCTTGGCGCGCTATCCCGACCTTCGCGAGTACGAGGTCTACGCCTGCGGCAATCCGGGCATGATCGACGATGCGCGCGCGTTGCTGACCGGGTCGGCGGGGCTCGCGGAGGACAACTTCTACGCCGATCCCTTCGTGCCGGCGGGGGAGCCGGTGCCTCTGCCCTGAGCACGCCTCGTCCCGATGACGCCAAAATAAGAACACAAGGAGAGAGATAATGACGGCCCAAGCATCACCGTCGATCGCCACACTGATCGACGACAGACCGATGCGCCCGTCTCAGTGGATGACCGTGCTCATGTGCGGCCTGGTCATGTTCCTGGACGGGTTCGACACCCAGGCAATCAGCTATATGGCGCCGCATATCGCAGAGGAATGGGATCTGCCCCGCGCGATGCTGGGGCCGATCTTCTCGGCCGCGCTGGTAGGCCTGATGGTCGGCTACCTCTTCTTCTCACCCTTGTCGGATCGGTTCGGCCACAAGCGGATGGTGGTTTGGAGTACCGCCGCGTTCGCAGCATCGACCCTGCTGTGTCTGATCGCCGGCAACGTGACCACGCTGGTCCTCTTGCGGTTCCTGACCGGTGTGGGCCTAGGCGCAGCAACACCGAGCGCGGTGGCCCTCACCAGCGAATACAGCCCCAAGCGCTGGCGCGCCTCGTTCGTTCTCGCGATCTACTGCGGCTTTTCGCTCGGCTTCGTCGCTGCGGGGCTGGCGGCTGGCTGGTTGATCCCGGCGCACGGCTGGCGCTCGCTGTTTTGGATCGGCGCCATCTTGCCGCTTGCGCTCGTCCCAATCCTCTTCCTCTTCCTTCCCGAAGCAATCACGACGCTGACGCGACCCGGGGCCGACCGGGATGTGGCGCTCGCGCAGTTCCGGCGCCTTGATCCCGCTTTTCGACCCGAAGATCTTCCGCACGCGCCGGTGGGCGAAACAGGCGCGCGGCCGCGCGCGCCGCTGCGGATCATTCTTGCGTCCAACCTGCGGTTTGGCACGCTGCTGTTGTGGCTGGTGTTCGTCATCAACCTGGGCACGTTCTACGCGATGCAGAGCTGGATGCCGACGATCCTCACCGATCTGGGTTATCCGACTGGCACCGTCGTTGCTACCACCACGATTTTCACCGTCGGCGGGATCGTCGCCGCGCTGATCGTGGGGCCGCTGATGGACAGGGTAAGTCCATATTTGGCGCTGGCGGGACTATACGCCGCCGGCTTCGTATGTGTGGGTGCGATCGGGTTGCTGCTGGGGTCGGGCGCCGCGGCCTTGCTGGCCACCAGCTTCCTTGCCGGCATTTGCGTCAGCGGCGGGCAGAAGAGCGTGATCGCCCTTGCAGCGGTGTTCTACGATGCGCAAGTCCGCTCCACCGGCGTCGGCTGGGCACTGGGGATCGGTCGCGTCGGCGGTATCGGCGGCCCGCTGATCGTCGGGACGGCATTGGGCGCCGGCCTCTCTCCGCAAGGCGTGTTCTACATGTTGGCCGTGCCCATGCTGGTAATGGTTGCCGCCATGCTGATGTTGAGTGCGAACGCGCGGCGGGTACGCGCCGATGCGTCCCGCGCCGCGCAGGAGGCGCCGCATGGCTAAGCACGTCTCCGCCGTCATCGCCTTTTCGCTGCTATCCAGTGGCACGGCTTACGCACAGGACGAGAGAGCTGGGCAGGGCGCCCTCATCGTCGACCAGCCCGCCGCTCCCGTCACAGATGCACCCACCTCGAAAACCGTGGCACCGGTCCCTGCCGCGGGACCGGTGCAGCCCTCCGCGCCGACCAACCCCACCGAGCTCAATCGCTTTCCGCCTGAGGAAACTGGCTTCGGGGCAAAGGCGGGGCCGCGCTACTCGGTGTCGCGATGGAACGAGGATTGGTCGTTTTTGCGTGACCCGGGCAAGCGGCGCGACACCTTCGATCCAGTGAAATACATTCCTCTGAACGGGGAGGGCGACGCGTACCTGACCTTGAGCGGCCTCTCTCGCCTGCGCTACGAGACGTACAGCAATCGTGGGCTGCGCGAGACACCCGAGCAGGACAACCTGCTCCTGCGCACCATCGTCGGCGCCGACTTGCATCTGGGCAAATCCGTGCGGCTCTATGGCGAGTTGGCGAGCGGACAGCAGAGCGGCTCGTCGGCCGTCAACACCAATCAGCGTAACGACCTGATCGTGCAGCAATTGTTCGCCCAAGTGAGTGGCGAGATCGCCGGGCTGGACGCTGGCCTCATCGTAGGCCGGCAGCACTTCCTTGACGGCCCGATCCAGTTCGTGTCGACGCGGGAAAACACCAATATTCAAATCACATGGCAGGGCGTGCGCGCCTATGCCAGAGGCAAGCGCGCACGCGCCGACGTGTTCTCCTTCCGATCGGTCGAGCTCGGCGGCGGCGCGTTCGACGACCCCACCGGGGATCGCCGCTTTCGCGGCGCGCTAGCGAGCTTCGTCGTCTCGCCGGAGGCCGCCAAGAAGCCGCTGCTCGTGGATCCTTTCCTATTCTCCTCGCGCGAGACACGGACATGGGGCGGCCGGACCGGGCGGGAGCATCGCGACTTCTACGGCGTGCGCGTACACGGTGGGCTCGGAGCGGCATCGATCGACTGGACCGCGGCATACCAGAGCGGAGACTTTGCCGGGCGGCCGCTGCGTGCCTGGTCAGTTTTTACCGATCAATCTCTTGGCCTTGGAAGCGACGGGTGGAAGCCCAGGATTGGCTTCCACGCCGACGCGAGCTCGGGCGGCGGGGCATTTGGTACGGGAACATTGCGCAATGCAGACACGCTGTTCGGGGTGCTTCCGTATCTCAGCGACGGATTGTCTTTCGGCTTCATCAACCTCGTCGACGTGTCGCCGACCTTGAACTTCGCCCCCGCAAAGGGCGTGACGGTCCGGAGCGAATTCAACTTCCTGTGGCGCACCAATTCGTCCGACGCGGTCTACATGGGCACGAAGGTGCCTTACGCCGGGACCGAGCGTGTCACCGGAAGCAGCGTCGGCCAGCAAGCGAGATTGCGCGTCGCGTGGGTTCTGAACCCGCATGTCACGCTTGCCGGCACGTTCGAGCACGTGTTCGCCGGCGACGTGTTAAGGCGCGCAGGATACAAGGACAGCACGTTTACCGCGAGCCAGATCACGTTCAAGTTCTAAGCGTGCGCAGGTGAGGTAGCCTGCGCCACTTGATACGACAGCTGCCGGCATTGCCAGGTGAAGACCACCATCTGAATGAGCGTCTGAAGTCGGGGAGCGCCATGGACAAGCTGAACGTCCATTTGTGGGTCGAGATGGCCGAGTCAGATCTCCGTACGTTCCGAAAGCTCGAGGGCGTCTTCGACATCGACGCCAAGGTAGCGCACGGTGCTCTCGATCTTAGCGTGCCCGAGCAGGATCTGGACGGCGCGCAGATTACCTGTCGCCTTGTAGATGATCGATGCTTTGGTGCGGCGGAGCAAGTGGGTACCATAATCCTCCGCTTGTAAGCCGATGCCGACGACCCACTCCCGAACCAAGCGGGCATACTGCCTCGTGCTCATGTGGGTCATGTAGTCATTTCGGCTCGGAAAGACGAAGTCGTTCAGCGTGCCGCCTCGACGTTCGAGCCAAGCGAGAATCGTCTTGCGAGCAGGCTCAACCAATTCGAACTGCACGGGGCGCTTCGTCTTTTGCTGCACCACGACGGCACGATCTCGGATGCGCCCACCAGCAACGATGTCGCCTATACGAACCTTCACCACGTCACATCCGCGTAGTTTGCTATCGATAGCGAAGTCGAACAGCGCTCGATCCCGGAGCCGTCGATGCTGATCGAGCCAGAAGCGGATGGCCCACACCTGCTGCGCTTTGAGCGCACGCTTTGCACCGATCACGCGACCTTCGTTCCAGGGGCGGAGTTCTTGGAAGGCGGGATCGATCGAAGAGTGACCCATCGCTCACGTCCATGATGTCGAGTCGGGCAAAGACGTTAAGGAGGCTGGGGTAAAAACGCGGTTCAGCAGTGTGGTTGCCGCGCCTTTCACATCATCTATGAATGAACGAGGGACTATGACTGAGGCGAATTGGAATGGCGGTCGAGGGCATCCTCTGGGTAACCTCACGTTCTCCACTTCAATGCAAATGCCGCAGCTTGTCGGGGTTCCGTACGATGTAAATCGCGACGATCCTACCGTCTTTGATGTCCAGCGCGGTTGTCTGGAGCTCGCCGTCCGCTTCGCGGGTGATGAAGCCGGGCACCCCGTTGATCGTGGTAGTGCGCACCAGCTGAGAGCCGTACTTGCGGAACAGCACCGCGAGGCCCTTGTGCAAGCGCAGAACCTGCCTAAGCCCAGTGACTGCTGTGACCGCCGCAGCGCGCTTGCCGCCGCCGTCTGATTGGAGGCTTACGTCGGCGGCTAACATTGCGCCCAGCGCGGTCATGTCGCCGCTTCGCGAGGCGGCGAAGAACGCCTGGGCAATCTCCTGGCCGCGCTGCTTCTCTACCGCGTAGCGCGGGCGTCCGGCTCGCACGTGGGCACGACCGCGCGCGGCGAGCTGGCGGCAAGCGGCGGCGTCGCGCGCGATCGTAGCAGCCACTTCTTCAAAACCGAGGCCGAACACGTCGTGCAGCAGGAATGCGGCGCGCTCGAGCGGGGACAGGCGCTCCAGCGCGAGCATCAGTGGCAGCGTGACGTCCTCTCCTTCCTCATCTTCGACCACCGGCTCGGGTAGCCAGGGGCCCACGTAAGTCTCGCGCCGATGCTGCGCAGACTTGAGCTGGTCGAGGCACAATCGTGTCACCGTGCGGCGCAGGAAGGCCTCGGGTTCGAGCACCAGCGCCCGGTCGGCACGCATCCAGCGGATAAAGGCCTCCTGCATCACGTCCTCGGCGTCGCTCACCGAGCCGAGCATGCGGTAAGCAACGCGCAGCAGGCGAGGGCGCTAGGGGCCGAAGCTGGCTGCAGCGTCCTCCACCGCCGGGAAGAGGTGAACGCTCCCGCCTGCCGCCAGCATTAGGCCGCAGCCTGGAGCTTGCGGGTGGCGTCCGTCTCGAGCCACATGCGGAAGCCGACGGCGATGCGGTTCCAGGCACCGATCACGTTGATGACGAGCGTGAGCTTCACTTGCTCCTCCTGCGTGAATTGCGCCTCCAGCGCTTCGTAGGCTGTCAAACGGCGTTCAAAAGGGACCCCCGATCGGCGTCGCCTCAAGGTTTTTGCGCCAGACAACGATTTTCCGGACATAATGCGAACATTTGCGTCAGGTGGCGGCGCGGAGATACTGGTATAGCGTTTCACGGCTGATACCCAGTTCGCGGGCGATGGCTGCCTTGCGCTCACCGGCGGCGGCGCGGCGATGCAACTCAGCGATCATTTCGTCGGACAGGGACCGTTTTCGTCCGCGATAAGCGCCACGTTGCTTGGCGACAGCGATGCCTTCGCGTTGTCGTTCTCGGATCAAAGCGCGCTCGAATTCGGCGAACGCGCCCATGACTGAAAGCATCAGGTTGGCCATGGGAGAATCTTCGCCGGTGAATGCCAGGCTTTCCTTCACGAACTCAATCCGGACACCTCGATTGGTGAGCGATTGGACGAGCCTGCGCAGGTCGTCGAGATTGCGTGCGAGGCGGTCCATGCTGTGCACGACCACGGTATCGCCCTCACGGATGAAAGACAGCATGGCTTCAAGCTGGGGCCTGTTGACGTCTTTGCCCGAGGCCTTGTCGGTAAAAACCCGGTCGAGCGTAACACTGTCCAGCTGGCGATCGATATTTTGATCGAATGCACTGACCCTGACGTAACCGATCCTTTGACCCTTCATCGTCGCCACCAGCCAATTCTGTCAGTTTGAAATCTATGACATGACGCAACAGGCGTCAACTAATTCTGATCGCCACCCTATCCTGACATAAATCGCAACATCCCCTGACGTCCGGTTAGGCTATACTCCAAGCTGACATCAGAAAATCAAATCCCTCAAAGATGGCGTCAATTGGCGGTCAGGCTGTAAATCCATCAACAGCCGGACTTGCCCGTTGTGCGCCCTACCCTTTCGCTTCGATCGCGCCTGCTCTCATAGGAAGTGACAAGCGCGACCCATTAGATGGCGAGACCCAGAAAGGATGCGCCGGGCATAGGATTGGGGGAGCCGGGGTCGGCTGCGGCGAAGCCAAAACACAAAAGCCTCATAAAGATTCCGGGCAGAGACAGATTCCTGCATCACGTCGAGCCTCATTTCCCGATAGGCAATCGAAAGCAGAGAGGAAGGCCGGGTGGCGCTCAGGCAACAGCGCCCTCTCGCAAAGCCGCAGCGCATTCCTGCAAAGCAGGCAGGAATTGTTCACGCATCGTTTCCGCTGATATCCGAACGGCGCTAACACTCATGCTGAGAGCCGCGATACACTCGCCTTCCGCGTCGCGGATCGGAACTGCCATGGAGCGCATCCCGACCTCCAGTTCCTCATCGCTCAGAGCATATCCATCGCGACGCGCCGTATCCACAGCCACCATGATCTCATCGATATCGATCAAGGTGTGCGGCGTCCGTTTTGGTCGACCTGCCGCAGCAAGAAGCGCACGCGCTTCATCGGTATCCAAAGCACCGAGAAGCACGCGCCCTGTTGCCGCACAATAGGCGGGAAGACGCCGCCCTACTTTCACGCCTGTCGACACGATTCGCTCGGCTTCGGCGCGAGCGATAAACAGCGCATCCGTGCCGTCGAGTACGGCGACCGAAATCGACTCTTTCAGGCGGTCCCGCAGATTATCGAGATAAGGTTCGGCCAGCGTCACTAATGACGCACCGGCTTGTGGACGCCCCCCAAGCCGGCGCAAGCGAGAGGTCGGAGTAAAGAACTTCCCGTCATGCGCGAGATACCCCAACTCGGCTAAGGTCAGCAGGCATCGGCGTGCTGCCGCGCGCGTAATTCCAACAGCCTGCGCGGCGTCGGCGATCGTCAACCGCGAAGAACCAAGCCCGAACATCTCAAGGATTGCGAGGCCCTTGGCTAGCCCGCTGATCGTGTCGCTACGCCCCATCCCTGCCTGATCATCGGCATCCGTGCTTGACATCAGCATATCATCCTTATTATGTGCGCATAACGCACTTTGTGCGAAAAACGATTAACGTGC
This sequence comes from Sphingobium naphthae, assembly GCF_020782235.1. Lineage (GTDB taxonomy): Bacteria > Pseudomonadota > Alphaproteobacteria > Sphingomonadales > Sphingomonadaceae > Sphingobium > Sphingobium naphthae. The sequence continues at coordinate 22,449 of NZ_JAJGNO010000015.1, read as the reverse complement.
GATCGTATATAAGCAGGAGAAAACACTCGTGGATAGTGTAACGACGATCACCGACGCACCCACCCGGTGGGAGCCGGGAAGGCTCAGTCGTGTCCCTTATTGGGCCTTTCAGCGCGAGGACGTCTACGCCCGCGAGCAGGAGCGGGTGTTCCGCGGCGATTGCTGGAACTATCTGTGCCTTGAAGCAGAAGTGCCCCAGAAGGGCGATTTCGTGGCCACCCGCGCTGGCGACACCCCGGTAATCGCATCGCGCGGTCGCGACGGCGAGATCTATGCCTTCGAGAACCGCTGTGCCCATCGCGGAGCGCTGCTGGCGCTCAAAGAGCGCGGCAATGTCAAGGAGTTCACCTGCGTCTACCACGCCTGGAGCTACAACCTCGAAGGAGACCTGACCGGCGTCGCCTTCAAAGACGGCATCAAGGGCAAGGGCGGCATGGCGCCCTCCTTCTGCATGGAAGACCATGGCCCCCGCAAGCTGCGGGTGGCGGTGGTGCATGGGCTGGTGTTCGGCAGCTTCTCTAACGATGTGCCCGAGATCGAGAACTACATCGGCGAAGAGGTCCTTTCCCGCATCGCCCGAGTGCTTGCCGGCCGGAAGCTGGAAGTGATCGGCCGCTTCACCCAGATGCTGCCGAACAATTGGAAACTCTACGTCGAGAATACCAAGGACAGCTATCACGCCTCGATCCTGCATCTGTTCTTCACCACCTTCGAGATCAACCGCCTGTCGCAGAAGGGCGCGATCATCGTCAGCCCGAACGGCGGCAACCACGTCAGCTATTCGGCGATCGACCCTGAGGCCGCAAGTGCGGACTATGCCGAGCAGAACATCCGTTCCGAAAGCGAATTCGGGCTGGCCGATCCCTCGCTGCTCAACGGCGTGGACGAAATCGGCGACGGGGTGACGCTACAGATCCTCTCCGTCTTCCCGGGTTTCGTGCTCCAGCAGATCCAGAACGCCATCGCGGTGCGTCAGATCCTGCCCAAGGGCGTGGAGCAGACCGAACTCAACTGGACGTTGCTGGGCTTTGCCGACGACACGCCGGAACTGCGACTTATGCGCCTGAAGCAGGGCAATCTCGTCGGCCCGGCGGGCTTCGTCTCGATGGAGGACGGCTGCGTCGGCGGTTTCGTCCAGCGCGGGATCGCCGGCTCCGCCGATGAGGACGCCGTGCTCGAAATGGGCGGCGAGGATGCCGTGTCGAGCGAAAGCCGCGTCACCGAAGCCGCGGTGCGCGGGTTCTGGAAAGCCTATCGCCAGGAGATGGCCCTGTGAGTGTTCCCGCCACCGAAATGCCCGTTTCCGACGATCGCCTTTACCGGCTGCTCGGCCAGTTCCAGGCTCAATATGCCAGCGCCATCGACGAGGACCAGTTGGAAGCCTGGCCCGATCTGTTCGACGATGCCTGCCGCTACATCATCACCAGTGCCGACAACCACAAGGCGGGGATGCAAGCAGGTCTGGTCTATGCCGACAGCAAGGGCATGCTGCGCGATCGCGTCTCAGCCCTGCGCGAGGCCAATATCTATGAGCAGCATAGCTATCGCCACATGATCGGCCAACCGCTGATCAAGGCGCGCGACGGCGCGGAACTGCAGGCCGAGACCAGCTTCCTGGTGGTGCGGATCATGCACAGCGGGGAAACGCTACTGTTTGCCTCGGGGCGCTATCTCGACCACTATCGCCTCGACGGCGAGCGCTTGCTGCTGCGCGAACGGATCGTGGTGTGCGACAGCCGCGCCATCGATACCCTCCTCGCACTCCCTCTGTGATGCAGCCGCCCATCATCGCGCTGGCCATCGGCGATCCCAACGGCATCGGGCCGGAAATCGCCGTGAAGGCCGTTATCCAGTCGGGAGCACTCGACCCGCGCCTGGTGCTGATCGGCGACGAGCATGTGGTACGCCACTATGCGGCGGATATCCCGGTCAGGACCGTCTCCCCGGACGCGCTTCCGCCGCGGGACAGCGGCGCGATTGATCTGGTCGACGCCGCGGCGCTGGCGCCAGAGGCCTTTGCGCCCGGAAACTGCAATGCCGCCTCCGGCACAGCGACCGTCTGCTACGTCGAAGCCGCGCTGCAGGCAGCGCGGCTCGGCGGGTTTGGCGCCATCGTCGCCTGCCCGCACAACGAAACCGCGGTGAATGCCGCGGGCATCGCGTTCTCCGGCTATCCGGGGCTGGTCGCGCGACTGTCCGGAGTGGCTGAGGATGCGGTATTCCTGATGCTCATCGGGGCAGGCCTGCGCATCGTCCACGTCACCTTGCACGAACGGCTCGCCGATGCGCTGGCGCGGATCGACAGCCCGCTGGTGGAAGCCGCGACCCGCACCGCGCACCAAGCCCTGCAGGGACTGGGCATCGCCCGCCCCCGCATCGGCCTGTTCGGCATCAATCCTCATGCCGGCGAGGACGGGCTGTTCGGCGAGGACGACAACCGCGTGACCTTCCCCGCGGCCGAGGCTCTGCTCCGCGAAGGCCTAGACATCGCCGGCCCCAGGGGCGCGGACCTGCTGCTGTCCGAAGGGGAATGCGATGCCTATGTCGCCATGTATCACGATCAGGGGCATATCCCGATCAAGCTGATGGCCGGGCGCCGCAGCAGCGCACTCGCCATCGGGGCGGGCGTGCCCTTCGCCAGCGTCGGCCATGGCAGCGCGCCGGACATCGCCGGGCGCGGGATCGCCGATCCCGCTCCGCTCTTGCAGACCATCCAACTCATCACCGGCGCATCCGCGTCTGGAGCCCCCCAGCATGACCTATGATATTAGCGTCGCGGAGAGCGACATCCACTTTTCCTGCGGAGAGGACGAGACGATCCTCGATGCGGCGGAGCGGGCGGGGTACACCCTGCCCTATTCCTGCCGCAAGGGTGTCTGCGCCAGCTGCGAGGGCGGATTGCGCGGCGGCAGCGTCACCATCGGTCGCAGTGCCACCGCCTCTTCCCCGGCCGAGAACGTGAAGTTCTGCATCGCCCGCCCCCGCTCTCCCTTGGAGATCGCCCCGGCCAAAATCGAAAGAGGCGCCCCGCCGGCGCGCAAGACCTTCCAGGCGACGATCCACAAGATCGACTGGCCGGAAGACAATGTCGCGATCATCCAGCTAAGGCTGCCGATCGGACGGCGGGCGCCGTTCCTGGCGGGCCAATATGTCCAGTTGGTCCTGCCCTCCGGTGAGACGCGCAACTATTCCCTGGCCAATGCCCCGCAGGACAATGCCAGCCCCGAACTGCATGTGCGGCGCGTACCCGGCGGGCTGTTCTCAGACCGCGTGCTGGGCACCCTCCATGCCGGCGACAGGATCAGGATCGAAATGCCCTATGGCATGTCCGTACTCGACGGCAGCGACGCCCCGATCGTGATGCTCGCTACCGGCACCGGCTTCGCGCCCCTGAAATCGATGGTCGAAGACCTCATCCGCCAGGGCGCCGAGCGGCCCGTCCATCTGTTCTGGGGGGCGATGGTCGAGCGCGACCTCTACCTCGCCTCGCTCGCCCGCCAATGGGAAGAGCGCCTGCCCTGGTTCCGCTTCACCCCCGTTCTATCCCATCCCGAAGACGGCTGGAGCGGCCAGACCGGCCTCATCCAGGACGCAGCCCTCGCCGCATACCCAGACCTCTCCGCGCACCAGGTCTATGCCTGCGGCAATCCCGCCATGGTCGATAGCGCCCATCGCCTGCTCACCGACAAGGGTGGCCTGCCGGACGCCGCATTCCATGCCGACGCTTTCGTGCCCTCCAGCGGGAACGGCACGGCGGAAGCTCCACCGCTCAGCGGATAGAGCCACTTGCCGCCTACAAACGCCAGAACAGGCTGGATTTTGCATTGGCTGAACTGGGCCGTATCGAGCGCACTTTGTTCACGCTCGATTGGCTTGAACAACCGGAACTGCGACGTGCCTGTCAGGCCGGTCTCAACAAAGGCGAGGCGAGGCACACGCTTGCCGCCGCCATCTATACCAACCGGCAGGGTCGGTTCACCGATCGCTCGCTGGAAAATCAGGAATTTCGCGCATCTGGGCTGAACCTGCTGATTGCGGCGATTTCCTACTGGAACACGGTCTATCTCGACCGGGCCGCCCAGCACCTCAACGCTGTCGGCACGACGTTCGATGCGGCACTGCTTGCGCACCTTTCTCCGATGGGCTGGGCGCACATCAGTCTGACCGGCGATTACCTCTGGGAGCAGGCCAGGCGACTTCCAGCAGGTGAATTCCACCCACTCAACGAGCCAATGGCGCGGTTGAAGCGTGTAGCGTAGCCCATGTTCCGCTTATGTCCGAGAAATCGTTGTCTGGCGAACAAACCTTGAGGTGACGCCTACTTGCCGTGCTTGGTCCAACCAACGCTGTTTGCACGTTCCAAAGCGACCAAGGCGTCTGATACCGCCTTCTGCGCGACTAGAAGATAACCTTCGGCAATGCTGGGCCATGTTAGCTCATCGAACGGATTTGTGACGTTGCCGCTGAAATAGTCGAGAGCTTCATGGGCGCGTGCAGCCGCCTCGATTACCTTGGCGGTATGTTTCTTTGCCCTGTCAGATTTCTTCATCGTGCCTCATGAAGCCATAGCCCATCAAGAGATCGCAAGCGGTGGCAGCTGCCACCGCTCTACCTTCCGTCAGTTTTGAGCCTGTCACGATCTACGGACAGCTGGGGTAGGACCGGATACTTTAAGGCTTCACGCTCCCGCGCCCGACCTTCATCTATCCCGTATGATGTGCCAATCATCAAACCTACGAAGAACACGGGGATCAAGAGCAGAAGCATCGAGCCGAAGCGTGTTCTACGGCGAGAGCTTTGGATCGCGAGCGCATCACGTTGCAGCTTGAGAGCTGTTATGATCGTCTCGGTAGCAAGGGTGATTTCATGGGCGTCGTCGCCCACATTTGTAAGCAATTGCTCAACGTCCGTCAGAGGGCGTTCCACCTGTTTACCCACTTCGCTTAGATCAGACCAAGCGAGGTTTCTGGAATGAATCACGCGAAGCAAGGTTTCAATGTGACGATCGAGATCGGACACGCCTCTCGATGGCACCGGATCAGACCGGGGAATGTTCATCGTGCGGTTTCCTGTTTCCAAAAGGCATGTGCCATGCACTTAGCGCGAGCGGGACGGCTTCCGCTCCTGCTGGCGAAGCGTCAAATCCTCGCGCGCTATGCGGGTAGCCTCGTTCTGGCGCTGTTGCTCGAAACGGGCCGCAGGAATCGGTCCGCCGTTCTCAATCCGCTTGGCCACCGTTTCCTTCGCGTTCTCGATGTAGCGCGCCTGATCCTCCTTTTTGGGAAAGCGCGTTTTAGCTTCGATTGAGGCCGCCAGGACGTGCGACTGCGCGGCCTTGAATTGCGGATCGGTCGCATTCTCGCGGTGGGAGTTACGGCGGAATTGCTCGGCCGCTGCGCGAGACTCGGTAGGGTCTTGCTTTGCCATGCTCGCTCTTTTCGTAGGGTCTTGAGCTTCGCGCGCCTTGTCACGCGCCGCCAGTCTTTCTCCCTCAAGCTTCAGCTGGGGAGAAGGCTCGAAGTCTTTGACGGCGACACCGGCGCGGGCGGCTTCCAGATAGACCGCCTTCTTGAAATCATCGCTGCCATGAACACGGATCGACTGCCAGCCATTATGCTTCGCAATGGCGACCGCATCGCCAATCGCATGGTCCTTGTTGATCCGAATGCCATCTTGTCCCTTGATCGACATATCGGGCTTTTCATCGCGGCCGCTCCGAAACAGATCGTCGCCTACGCGCAGATATTTGCGTTCGATCTGCGCCGGAAGGGCCAAGGTTGTATCCTCGACCTTCTTGTCTTGGTTCGCCGTCTTCGACGGAGCGTCGGCGCGGGAGGGCGCAGGCTCTGATTTTTCCGCCTTCGACCGTTCGCCCTCAACAATATTCAGCGCCTTGTCGGCCGGGGCCGATGGTGCCGCTTCGCGCTTTACCGTCCGAGGCCAAGCCTCAACATCGGCCAGCGCGGCGCGCTCGCGGGGCTCCAATTCAGCGGCAGGCGCCCCGCGTTTTACGGCGCTATGATAGTCCCTAATAGCAGGGCTTAAGTATTGCCCCACCGGCGTTGAGCCATCGTTCTGCCAGTCCGTGGATGCTAGCCAAGCAGTTTTGCCACCTTTCTGCATCGTCAGCGAATGATCGCCATTGTCCGCCTTGACGTAAGCCTGCATCGCATCGGGAAGAGTAGCGAACGACTGTTTGCTGTTCCCCGGTCCGCCGCGAACTTCGAAAGGGCGTGGCTCAGATGCACCGCGCTGGCTTGTGTCATCATCGGCCATATTCTTCTCCTTCACTTAGAACTAGATCCCGGCGCTGGCCTTCCCACTCCTCTTTTGTCGGGTCGGGACCAATAATGTCGTCGAAGTCGATTTCATCGAAAGCCATGCTGCCGTCCTTCACTGTCAGGTTCGGCATGTCGCGATCGAGGGCGAGAACGTCTTCGGGAATGTCCTGCACCTGGTCATCGGCCAGTGCGGAATAATCGTTGAAAGCCGCCAGCTCTTCATCGCTCAGATCATCGATGGTCGCGATCGGGGCGATCGGCTTGGGCAGCGCCGGCACTTTCGGCGCAGGCGTCAAGCGCGAGCGGAACACGGCATCCTTGAAGTAGCGAATTTTCTTCCCGCGAATGACGGGGATACCGCCCCGGATGACGAGAATATCGTCTTCGGGCAGCTGCATCAGCTCTTGAGGGAGCATCAGTGCGCGCCGCTGTTCGGAGATTGTCTTGCTTCGATTGGCGAGCAATCCATGTATCGTCAGGGACCGGCTTTCCGCATCCTGACCGAGATAACCGAGGCGTTCGGACAGTTCCTTTGCGACCCGCAGTTCCTTGGGCGTGAAGGCAATTTCGACCCCGCAGTTTGATACGATTTCGTCCGCGCCATGCTCCCCATAGACATTTCGCAGCTGGGAGCGTGACTGGATGACGGGAAGCAGACGAAGCCCATAGCCGCGCACATAGGAGAACGCATTTGCAATGACCTGGGCGCGGCCGAGCCGCGCAAATTCGTCCAGAATGAGCAGCACGGACAGCTTTTCGCTATCGTCGGGCAGTTGCCGCGTGTTGAGGTCGATCAGCTGTTGGAAAAACAGATTGTAGAGCGGCGCGACCCTATCGAGTTCATCCGGCGAAACGCCGAGATAGATCGAGGTCGGGATGCGGCGAAGGTCCGTCAGGGAAAAGTCGCTTTCGGCAGTCGCGCGATCGACAATCGGATTGATCCAGAGATTGAGCTTGGAGGTGACGGTCTGGATAATGCCGGTGAATGTGTTGTCAGCGCTGGACGTAAAATCGCTCAACGCAGCGCGGCACCCTTCCGATAGCGCACCATCGCCGGCTTCCTTGGCGAAGAATGCCTTCATCCCTGGCATCGTGATGGTCCGGTAGATCTCGCCAAACGAGAAGGGACGTTCAGGCTTGGCCGCGATCCACGATGCAATGCCGACAAATGCCGTGCGGGCTGATTCCGTCCAGAACGCCTCGCCCTTTTCCGGAGGCACGAAGAGCATCGTGGCGATCTTCTGCAATTCGACCAGAACCTCAATCGGGTCGGACCTGTTGATGTAGCTGAGCGGGTTGTAGCGGGCCGTGCGGCCTTCCCTGTCCGTAGGGTTGAACAGGACAACCTTTTGGCCGCCTTTGCGGCGGAAACCCGCCGTGATTTCGTAGTTCTCACGCTTAATATCGAGCACGACAACCGAATCCGGCCATTGCAACAGATTGGGAATGACGATGCCGACGCCCTTGCCCGATCCGGTAGGGGCTTCGAGCAATACATGCTCCATCTTACCCACCATGAGAAAGCCGTTGCGGAAAAAGCCATTGCGGAAGCGGCCGAGCACAATGCCCTTTTTCGCGCGAAGGCCCGCCTTGCGGATTTCACCTTCGCGCGCGAAACGAGCTTCACCGTGAAGGTTCTTTTTCGGCCGCAGGACGATCGCCATGAGCAACACCGGCAACGGCACGCCTATGACCGCGCCTCGCCAAAGCGCTTCGGTCACGACAGGATCATGCCGGTAATACCAGAAGAAGCCGGGGAGCGTGAGCGGATCATAAGCCGCGGCGGGCATCTTAAGGAAGAACCACGCCACCGTGCCGGTCAGCAGGCCGATCAGCAGGAGCGTGATCGGAAGGAGGACGAGGGCCAGTGCGAGCCTGTTAGAGCCTGTTTTCTGGATCAAAATATATCTCCGTCACGCGAAAGCGGCCTTCGACCTTCTTGGTCTGCACGACCACATCAACCAGCAGCTTGAGCAGGCTGCGAATGTCGTCACGGGCCAGATCGGCGCCGCCCTCGCTTTCCTTGACCAGCAATGTCAGCTGTTCGAACGCGAGTTCGGCCGAGTCCGCATGGATCGTCGTGATCGAGCCGGGATGGCCTGAGTTGACGTTGCGGAGATAGAAGAACGCGGTGCCGTCGCGCAGCTCCTGCAACAGTATCCGGTCAGGCCGCATACGCAGGGCCGATTCCAGAAGATCCTTTGCAGAGATTTTCGCGGTGCCCTGCTTGTCCTTCGCGTAGAGCATGTGGACCACGTTGCGATGCGGAACGACCAATTCGCGCGTGTCTTCGATCGTCAGCAGCCGCTCATGCGGCGGAATGAGCTGGATCAGCCCTTTAGAGAGCGTCGTCTTTCCCGAGCCGGTAGCGCCCGAAATCAGGATATTCTTGCGGCCTTGGACCGCCTTTTGGAAAAATTCGACGTGCTTTCCTGCGTCGAGCAGATCGCGCAATTCAACATCGAGCGGCGAGACTTGCCTAGTTGCGATCTTTGTCTCGCTAAACAGCCCACCGCGCTCGAAGTCCTCCATCGTCAACGTCACCGATGACGGTTTGCGGATGGTGATGGACACGGTGCCGGCAGGGACAGCAGGCGGCACAACCAGCTGCACGCGCTCACCGCTGGGGAGGATTGTGGAGCAGATCGGCGTGGACTGGCTTATGTCCTGATGCGTGAAAGCCGCCGCTGCCCGCGCGAGCGCGAGCAGCGACTTTTCATTGAGGTCAGGCAATGTCTCCCAGGACCATCCATTGCGCGTTTCAATCGCCGCTTCGCCAGCCTTGTTAATCACCAGCTCCGTTACGTCCTCACGCGCAAGAAGAGGACGCAGCGGCAGCAGGGCGTTTTCGAGGACAGCCGTATTGCTCACTGGCCGCGCCTCAGCCGCAGGCCGTAGATGTTGGAGAAATCGAAGTCGCGAGCGACCATAATCCCCACTTCCGCGCCCTGATTGATGCGAAGCACCGGCTGAATCTGCATCGTGTCCCGCAAGATCGTGTCCGACGCTTGGCTGGGAACCCGCGTGACATTATCGGCGTCGGAGACTTCCGAGGCGGCGATCGAGGCGGCATCGTTGAGCGAGCTGAACAACAGCGCGGCCCCGAAGCGTTCCCAAAAGAAGTTCTTCACGCCGCCTGCCATACCTGAACGGCCAAGCGCGTCGCTGGCGGGCGAACCTACGTCGATCGCCACGCCGCGAGGCGTAACCGCGCGGTTCCATACCGCAAAGAGACGATATTTGCCGCGCTGGACGCCGGTTTGATATTCGCCCAAGACGCGCGTTCCCTTTTCCAGCAGGACGACGCGGCCGTTGTCCGAATAAATGTCGCGGGGAATGATGCAGCTGACATATCCGGGCTGACTGGAATCCATCGCCGTTTGCAGCACGCACGGAATGAACGACCCTGCGAGGATCAGCATATCGCGGTTGCCAATGTCGCGGCCTGACACCCGATCAATTTGCGAGGTTTGGCGCATGTTTTCGAGATTTGTCCGGCGCGATCCACCTTGCCCATCACCATCGGCCGACGCACCAATCAACTGCGCGCCCTGTGCTCCTGTGCCGCCGCCCATGGGCAGGCCGGTGGCAGCTGCCACCGCTCCACCGACCCCGCCGCCGTTTTCGCCACCATAAGCCATGATCCCGGCGCGGCGTTGGGCCTCAGCGATGACTTGCCCCTCAGACTTTTGGGGGCGGCCATTCGCGCCGCCCGTGCGGGGCGCTTGGCTTCCATCAAGCGCCGGCACTTCCGTCATGGGCACCGGCGCGTTCGGATCATTTGGCGCATCGGCAAGCGTGGGCGCTATGATCGACTTGGGATCGTAGTTGGCGAGCTGCCTTTCATCCGGCTTTTCCGCTTTCTCGGCCTTTTCGGTTGGATCGCTCCGCATCGCGTCGATTGTGCTGAAACCGAGAACGATCGCGCCGCAGGCAACCGCCGCGAGAACGACCGCCTTTTTGGGGTCGATCGACCTGTTCGGCAGAGCGGCAATCTTCGCCTGGCGCTCGCTTTGCCGCTCAATATCTTCGGGATCGGGCACCGGCTCAGACGCGAGGGGCCGGTTTTCGACCGTCTCGCCCTGCGAGATGATGTTGTCGCCATGCGGCGCGTTGTCATGATCGTTCGCAGCCATTTTATTGAACCCCCGTGGTTCGCTCGACTAGGCCAGAGGCCGTGTCAGTTTTGGGATCGCGCCCGTAATAGTCGGTTTTCTGATTGTGGATGCAGAGCACTTCGAGGCCCCGGCGCAGCCGGATTGTCCTGTAAACCCCGTGCAGCACCACATATTCATCGCGCACATCGAAGGAGGCGATGGCTTCCGATCCATCAGGATTGACGACGAAGAACGCCGGCAATTCACGCTGGTTGGGGAAGCGCATCACGGTGAACTGTCCATTGTCAGACACTTCGGAGGGCTGGATGGCCGTCGATCCTTGCATGATGTAATCGGCGTTGCGTGTGCCTTCCAGCACGCCAATATCGAGCGCGGACTTCACCGCGCCGCGTTCCAAGGCTTTCAGCTGGGCCAGGTGGGCCATTGCGGCTTGCGCCTGCGCCTCGGCCGCTTCCTGTTCAGGATAGCGGAAAACGACCGTATAGAAGCCGCTGCCGCGCTGCGTTGGCGACAGAGCGAAGCGGTAGCTGCGCGGGCCGTAGCGTGAACGGGTTATGACTGTCAGGTTCGTGCGACCCGCGCGCTCGCGCGGTTTGATGAAAAGCGAATTGGCAGCCGGTGCGACTTCCCAAGACACGGTATCGCCCAACGCCACATGCTCGACTACTTCATCCTTGGCGAAGACGATTTCCGTGGCGATGCGGAATACACCCGGAATCTCATAGACTTGCCGATCATTGTAGTTCGCTTCACGAACCCGGTGATCGAGCACCGTCGCATGAGGCGTTTCTTCGGCCATCGCCGGCGACGCAGCTAGCGCGATCGCGAGCGCAAACGGGGCGCTCCACTTCAACACGGTCATTGGGGCACCTCCACGTCAGCGCGATAGCTCTCGACCTGATAGCCAAGCGGATTCTTGAAGCGGTCCACTTCCTTGCTCGGCGTGCCATCGACCTTGTATTTGATGGTCGCGACGGCATCGGTTTTGGTCGAGTTCGAGCCGGTCACAGATTCCTTAGTGAAATAGACCTGCGCGACGTTGCCGCCCAGGAACGACACCCGCTTGATTTCGACAAAAACATCAGTGCGGTTCGCAAGGATGTTTTGCGGACTTTGGGGATTGTCGGTCTTGTAGAAGCGTGACCACCGATCCTGTTCGGGCCGCGCCGACATGACCATGACCGCATCGAAATATTCTTCGCGAGCGGCCGCTATCCAGCCTTCGCGATAGCGGACATAGGTAGCGAGGAAATACTTACGGACCGCCTCGTCATAGGTGATCGTCGCGTCACCGTGGAGCTTGGCGGCGATCGACGCCTCGCCCGTGTTACGGTCCACCGTGATAACATATGGCTCGACCGTTTTTAGAGGCGTCAGGGCTGCAACGGCCACAACGCCAGCAGTCGCCAGGGCGCCAGCAACGCCAGCGACGACCCACGCCAGCTTTTTGGAGCGCTCGGCCGCCGCAAGCTTGTCACGTTCCCAGCTTGCAGCCTCTTCAAAATAGGCTTTCAGCTCGTCCTTTGGAATACCAACTGCCATCGTAACACCTCAGCAATTCGAGTAGATCGGGCCGCGCAGCGAGGCGCTTAGACGCGGCACTTCGACCGCCCGCGATGCGTCCGACTGTTCATTGCCCGGAGTGGAGGGGTCTGCCGGGGCCGCGTCCGGCGTTGCCGGTGCACCCTGATTGAACACGTCCACATTTGCCGGCGCGGTTCGCTGTGCGGCCTGATCCGGGATTGTGGGGAGGGTAAGCCCATGCGGATTTGCAGGCCGCATCGGCCCCTCACATTTGGCTGGCTTTTTGACGGGCTGACCTGCGCAGGCCGCCAGCGCCAGGCAGATTCCGAGTCCAAGCAACTTGCGCATATTCGTTCCCTCAAGCTCTGGTGATTGTGTTTCGGTTGCGCCAACGGCGAACCGCCGACGAGAAGCCCCGCCCCATGCTGGCCCCCATGGCGCGGGCATCGCTGGCCGCGTGCCCTGCGCCCGTTGCAACTGCCCCGCCACCCTTCGTCACCGCGTTGCCGAACTGCGTCACCATTGCAGCCGCGCCGCCGCCAAGTGAGGCAGCTATTCCGGGGATTTGGATGAAGAAAAAGCAGGCGAGAATGTAGAACGCGATGATCCGGATACAGGTGCTCCAGATGTTGTCAAAATCGCCATCGAATGTTGCTGTTGCCGATTCAGCGACATTGGCCACAACGAGCACAAGAAGCATCGCAAATAGCGACAACATCAGAAAGTTGAGGACGCTGCCGAGCCATGAGAAGAAGTAGCTTCTGGTGGAATCAAACAGCAGCGCTGCTACGAAGATCGGCCCGACCACCGCCAGACAGGCGAGCGCAAACAGCGCATAGAGCACGATCACAAAGCCGACAGCCAGTGCGAACAGAGCCGCGATCGCTGTCAAAAGAATGATGATAGTGGCACCGATACACAGCATAATTGCGGCCGCAGCGCCGGGAATATCAGTCAGTGAGGCGTGTTCCTCTGCGTATTTCTCGGTCGCATCCTGCATCGCGAGCAGTGCATCATCGACCCGCGCCCACATCCCATCGAAAGACCCACCAACGCCGTCCGGTGAGCCGCCTACGATCGAGGCAAACTCATGCGGCAGGCCGGTCACGATCATCTGTGCGAGCGATGCTCCATAGAGGTTTGTCACAGCATAATAGAGCGCGGCCAGCATAAGCGAGCGATAGACATATTCGCGGAAGGGGTATTGCACGGCCCCGCGCATAATCGCGTAGCCTAGCAGGATTATGTAAATGATCATGCCAGTGCGGAGCGGTCCAGCGATCCACCCAACAAACCCAGCATAGTTGGACACAACTACCGAATTGAGTTCGTTGGTGAAGCCCTGATAGGCATTCGTAAATAGATCGTATTCCACCAGACCGCTCCGATTAGATATAATTCAAGCTGTTATTACAGCCTTACATTCCAGCTGCCTTCCGTGCTCGCGCACGCTGCTCATCACGTTTCCGCGACCTTTCAATGGAGGCGATTTTGTTCTTTATGCCTCCGCAATTGCGAGCCACTGGCATGGGGAGGTCCGACTGTTTGAGTTCGCTGTTCACGATCTTGTCGCACTCAGCGACGATCACCGGAATCTGATCTTCATGAGTTTTGAGCCAATCAACGTCATGATAGGTCATTAAAATCTCGGGAAATGTGGGCGCGCGTTCGCAGCCGGCGAGCAAGCCGGCTGCGCTGATCGCAAGAAGGACCATTTTCTTCATGGTCAAATTCCAGCTGCCGCCCGCGCTCGCGCACGCTGCTCATCGCGTTTGCGCGACCTGTCCGCAAAAGCTTCGGCCGTGTGCGCCGCGGCCTCCGCTCTGCGCGCTCGCTCCAACGCTTCGACGCGGAGCTGGTCGTTCATCATCGACGCGCTTTCGAGCTGGATGCGCGCTTGAAGGTCAGCAACTTCCTTGGCTGTTGATGCGGTCGCAAGTCGATTGCGCAGCTCTTCCAGACCCTCACCGCGCGATGTGGCCGCTTCGCCCATGCCTTCGGCCATGGCCTTGTCCATCGCGATCGAGCGAGCTGTCTGATAGCGAACGTCAGTCTGATCGCCATTCGCGGATACGCCGAGACGTTCGAGCATGTCCTGATAGATCGCATCAGATCGCCCGCCGTAGCTGCCGCCGCCGCCAAAATCGCCGCGCGCCATGCGTTCGAGCGAGTTCACATCAACGCCCAGGGTGCGAAGTGAATCTGTCTTAAGCTGGTTGGCGATCGAGGAAACATCGGTCAGCTGGTTCAACCCTTGGTAGAGCTGCTGCGCTTCCGCAATCTGCTGGCGACCTTGCTCGATCATCTGCATGGTCTTCTGGATTTGTTCGATATGCTTGAGCACCGACGTGCTATCGAACACAGGGATACCCTGCGCACTGGCTGGCGTCGCGGCCGCAAGGCTCCCGATCGACACAGCCGCCAAGATAAGCTGCTTCATAGTCTCACTCCTTTCAGCTTGGGCGCCGGCGCCGGTGAAATTCCGGCAACCAGAGCTTCGGATCATTGCCCAGTTCGGCAATCACTTCGCGGGCCACGCCCGTTGTTTCAGCGCGGCCCGACAGCACGGCCAGTTCATCGTCCATGCCAATGAGATCCAGGCCGACCACAACGGAGTCATGGCCCTGCTTCACGAGGAATTTGCGGCTTTCCGGCGACAGCTCTTCGCGCACCAGCTTAAATTCCGCCTCCGAGAGCGAGAAGCCTTCGATGTAATCCCGGCGCTGGCCGAACGGATTGGGCAGGAAGATTTTCGTCGCGACCTGCTCCAAGATCGAATGGCTGATCGTGGACCGCAGCGCGTCCGCAGGCGACTGTGTTGCAAAGACGAGGAACGCATTGCGCTTGCGGTATGTCTTGAGGCCATCCTGCGCGAATGCCGTGAACGCCGGATCGGCCAGCGCCTTCCAAAATTCGTCAATCGCAATAACCATGCGCTCGCCTGTCAGGAGCGCGTCTATCCGCTCGAACAGGTAGAGCATGACCGGCGTGCGGATTTCCGCGTTTTCGAGGAAGTCGGTCATATCGAAGCCCACGAAACGGGCTTCGAGAGACATGGAATCTTCCTCATTATCGAAAACCCAGCCAAGGTTCCCCTCGGAGGTCCACTTGACTAGGCGCGCGCCGACGCCGCCCGAGTCCGACATGCCGAGCATGGTCCGCAGCGCCGACAGCGAGCGTTGCTCGCGTGGCAGCTTCATCACGGCTTCGATGCCATCGTCGATCAGGTGCGATTCCTGCACCGTGATCGGCGCCCCCTCTTGCTTCACCAGCTGGCGGATGAAGCGACCGAGGAACGCGCGATGGGAAGCCGTATTGTCGAGCGCCTTGAGCGGAGCGAAGCCCGTAGGTTCCCCGTTGCGCAGCGCGAGATAGGTGCCGCCGCTGGCTCGGACAAAAATTTCCGCGCCTTGATCCTTGTCGATGAAGATATGGCGCGCGTTGAACTTTTCGAGCTGCGCCATCAGGAAGTTGACCAGCACCGTCTTACCGCCGCCCGATGGACCAATGACCATCGAATGGCCCAGGTCTGCCGAATGGAAATTGAAGTAATAGGGGCTGCGAGCGCTTGTCTTGAGCAAGGCGACCGCAGGCCCCCAATGATTGCCGTCCTCGTGCCCTGCAGGGAACGTATGGAAGGGCGAGAACGCCGAGAAATTATATGACGTGATCGGCGCGGGGCGCGCCCTCCACGCGAAGTTGCCGACCAGCTGCGACCAATAGGCAGCTTCCAGCGCCGCGCTTTCGCGGGCGGCGACCATGCCCGTATCGGCCAGCGCCGCGCGCGCGATCGACATGTTATCGCGCAGCTTCTTCAAATCTTCCGCGAACACCGTCAGCGTGAAATGATGGTCCCCCAGCACAAAGCGGTTCGATTGCAAATCGTCGGCCGCGTCGATCAGCTCATCCATCTGGCTGATCGCCTTGTCACCGGCGTTCGCCATTTGGGTCTGGCGAAGCCGAAACCGTTCTGTTGCCGCTGTGCGCGACAGGAACGTGAACGACTGCGTTATGGCGAGGCTGAAATCGACCGAAAGCAGCGATTCAAACTGGCGCGGCGTTGTCGATGACGGATACTCGCGAATGCCGAAAATGCCGCCGAACATCGAATGATCGGCGTCGCGGACCTCAAATGTCTCAGCGCCGATGATGGCGCGGCTCGCATAGAGCGCCGAGCCGAGACGGCCACGGACCAGAGGACAGCGCCGATAGCGCCCGGTCATCACCTGGTTCAATATTTCCAGCGGTTCGGAGAACAGGAGACCCCGGTGCTCATAGATGCCGACACGGCGCGGACGAACGCGCAGCAGTAGCTTTTCCAGATCGCGCACCTTGTCTTCCAGCAGCTCTAGAGCTTCCGCGATATTGGCGTTCTTGTCCTCCTGCTTCTTGCGCAGGAAATCCATCAGCTTGTCGGTCGCGTTTGCTGTTGGGCGGATCACGACCGTCATGAAGAAGCGGTTGCGGAACATGCGTTCGGCCGTCATCCGCTCATAGTATTTTTGATCGAGCTTCGCGGCGAAATGCGAGCGGAACGTGCCGCCTGGATAGTCGCGCACGCGCATCCGCAACATGTGCGTCCAGATCGAAAGCCGCTCGTCATGAATATTGCGCCAGACCCCGTTGAGGCGCGTGTGCCAATCGTTCAGATCGCGCACGTCCGAAGTCTCGAAGGGCCGTCCATCCAGTTCGAGCATGAGCATCAGATCGCCGTTATCGAGGGCGACCACATGCTCATTGACATGCCGCGAATACGGCAAGAATTTCTCGGGCATTTCCTCCCGCTTGGCCTTGTCAAAAGGCACCTTCTCCGCGAGCGCGCTCTTACCGAACACCACGACCAAATCCCTTTCGCTTGATTCCGTAGAGCGGCAGCGGCGTGTAGCTCGACCCACCCCAAAAGACGCGGTTCCGGTTCGCCGCTTTGGTCCGGCCCCACAGGAAGATCAGCCGGAATGCGTTCACGTCATGCCGAACGATAAGCCGCGCCATCGCATAAAGCGCGACGGCGGCCGCGCCGCCGTAGAGAGGATTGCCCGAACCAACCAACGTGATTGCGCCCGCCATGATGATGAGCGCGCCCGCCTCAATGGGAACACCCGCCCACAAAGCGGGGCGGGTGACGGCCAAGAACAGCGGGTCTTTTGTCATTTCTTCCTGACCGTCCATCCCCGATCACCCCGTAATCGTGTCGACGATCCAAGGCGCGGAGAACACGATCACCACGCCAACTACGACCGTGACGAGCATCTGCACCGACGCGCGGCCCAGGAACCACAGAAGGCCGACGACGATGATCGCGATGATCGCCAGCGTGCGGAGCAAACCGTTGCTCAGCAGGCCGAGAATATTGTCGGCCAGGCCTTCAAAGTTTGCCTGCGCAAAAGCCGGCTCCGCTACGAGCAGGCTTGCCAGCAGCGACAGGGGCAGCGCGCGCGCCATGAGCGGCGAGGGCTTGAGACGCGCGAGCAGCGCATCGAGCCGGGATTCAGCCTTGATCTTCCAGATACGAAACATTCGACAACTCCTATCTTCGCCTTACGAACCAATCCGCGCGTGTTGGGCGCGGCCGAAAACATCCCACGCAGGCGGTGGAGGCGGTGGAGCCGCCTCCATGTTCTCCGCTGCGATTTCCGCCAGCTCCACCGGCACACGACCGGCGCCAGTGTCGCTCACGGCGGCGCTGGCGGGCTGATCGCCTACGATGACAGTCGGGATTGCGGTCGCAGGCCGACCGCTGACGCGGCGACCTGCGTTCTCCACGCGGGCGACATAGCCGTTGCGGAAACCTCTCGATTGAGAGCCTGTGTTATACATGCTGAGTGCGACCCGAAGGGCCTCTTGCGGGGTGCGCCCCGTCTTGGCCGAACGGAAATTGGACAGGAGCACCCGCCCTGCCGCTTCGACATTGGCGCACTGCTTGAAAACAGTGTCCCACGTCAGGCCGAGCCAGCCCATGTTGCGTGAATTGATTTGGCCGAGGCCGAGATCCACGCTGTAGCCGCGAGCCACATAGGAGCGCGCGGTTGCGATGGCCTCAGCCTCATTACGCGGACGGCGCGGCTGACTGGCCACGCCGTTGACGTTGATCGCAAACACATAGTTCGAAGATTCCGCATCCACGATCGCGGCGATCGTATGCGGTGCTACTGCTGGGGCGCATTGCGCCGCCAGCGAAAGAACGGCTCCGGTTTCGAGGAACACGTTCCCGCTCCCGGTCAGTTGCGCGGCTGATAGTAGGTCTGTTGCCGCCCGTCAGTCCAAGTGACCGTCAAGCGACCAGGCCTCCCATCATCCGGCTTCTTGTATTTTGTCTTGGCGATACCCCCGCCCGTGCATGTCGGGAAGCTGCCGCCGAGAGCCAGCACCCGCCACAGTTTCGTTATCGGTGGAACACAGGCTGGATATTGCGTCGGACCACCCGGGTTGGAGATGCACAGAACAACCTCACATGCCCAAGTATTATCCGACGCTACAGCGGGGGTCGATTGCACCGCAGCCCCCACCAAGGCGGCCGCGAGCGCGAAATTAAAAGCTTTCATCGCTTTCTCCCTCGTCATCGAGATTTATGCACATATCACGATGAGGGGGAAAGGGAAGCCTAAAACGCCAATTTGTTGCTGCATTGTTTGTCGGGGACCAATCGGATATGGTCATCCTCATATCCGTAATCGAGCACGACATGCCGCACGGCACTTGACAGTCGCTTGTATGTTTTAAGCGTCGGTTGCTCGAATAGGCAGACATTCAGCCACTTATCGCCATGCCACGATACTTTAACGTTGATGATCCATTCACTCGACGGCAACTGCGCAATCTCGACCGCTTGGATCATTCCCCCAGCGGGGCGGCGGGTGGTTAGTTCGCGTTCCAGGATCGGATCATACTGCCAATCGTCGCTATGCGGCATCGTGATTTATTCCCTTTTACCGATAAGGATATGTCTATCCTCGCTTTGACGGCGAGGGCAACCCGGCTTGTCCTCTCTTGCCGTGCAACCACATTACAGCCATTAAGCGTGTCAACACGCTTATTCCGGCACCACATCAACCTCTTGTGTTTTAGACCTATGGCTCGCCCGAAAAGACAGGAAGACCCCCTTCTCCCGGTTCCCTTGCCCCGGCGTCGGCCGAGCCGCGCGAACACGCGCAATCTCGCAGCGTCGGTGAAACCCGAGCTGGCGGCAGAGATCAAAAACCTTGCTGAGCGCGAACAAACGTCCGTTGCCGCCCTGGTCGAAGAGGCGACGATTAATCTCTTGAAAGCACGCGGGATCGAATATCCCGACTATCTGCGCCACTACCGCAAGTTGGCGTGACGAGCGCGTTATAAGCGTGCGCGCACGCTTATTCTTGCCAACCCCTTAAACTTGAGCCAGTTATGACGCGCTGATTCCGCCTTGGAGTCGGCGATTCATCTGTTGCGTGCGGGGTGGCTCCCCGAGGCGACAGGACAACAAAAAACCCTCGCTTGGCTGAGCGAGGGCTGTTTGTGCCACCGAAGTGAGCGCTTCTAACTTGGCTCTCTTTATCGGTGGTGCTGCGGCGAAAGTCAATCTCGAAAGCGTGCTTTCGGGAGCGATGGTGCTTGGCCTCGCGGGACCGACGAAGGGAGGTCCGCATGACCACTTCCATAGGCGCCGTGCTGCGTAGCACCGGCCTCGCCACGATCGACCGCGCCTTGCTTGCGCGTGCCGAAAAACCGCGCGTCAAAGTCTGGGCCGGCAGCATCGCCGTAGGCCACGAAAAGCGGGCCAAGGCTTACACACCGATCCGCAATGCTCGCCAGATGCGCGAGATGATCGAAGCCGCAAAGCTCTACGAGCGGCAAACGCTCGCGCAGCGGCGGACAACCACACCGCGCATTCGCAACGGAGCTATCGGACAGGCCGGCATCCAGATCATCGAGTTCCTGGCCCGCGTCATCGACTATAGCACTGGCGCGCTGTTCCCCAGTCTTCACACGATCATGGATGGAACCGGCCTCAGCAAGAATTGCGTCGTTCAGGCGCTTTCGCGTCTCAAAGACGCGCGAATTATCGACTGGTTCAGGCGCTACGAGCCGGTTCCCGACCACGAAGCGCAAGGCGCTGGCCCGCGCATCAAGCAGGCCACGAACGCCTATCGCTTCCTCTTCCCCGCCTTCCTCTCGAAAATCTTCGCTGCTCGCCGCCGTCGCGGCGTCGCGGCCGATCCAGCCCCCGCTTGCGAACAATATCGCCAGATCGAGGCGGCGCGCGACATGGAGCGCATGAGGGATCAGCTGCCCCTATGGGAGCTAACCCGCGAAGAGCGGGACAAGCGCGAGCTGGCGGACATTCTCGCCAGCCTGGGCCAAGCGATTGAGGCGAAAGAACGTGAGTCATCCGCAAGTGAAGATAACCGGCGGAGATATTTATATTGAATGGCCCTAGTCGGGCCATGCGCGATATTGGCATGTATCCCGACCGTTTGCCCGCCATCGTGAAATGTGTATAAATCCCAATGTCGGGATACCGTTGACGAAAGAAGTTCGATGCAGATGGACGTCGAAGCACGCGCACGTCAGATCGTAGCGGATATGGGCGGCCACTGGCGCGGCTCATATGGCATGGTTTGCTGTCCAGCCCACAACGACCGCAATCCGTCGCTCCAAGTCACCCCCGGCAAGAAGGCCGTCCTATTCAAATGTTGGGCCGGTTGCAGTCAGGAAGCCGTCTGGTCCGCGCTCAACAGCCGCAAAATCAATCGCCACACGAGCGGTGAAACGGTCGATCGCGCGCCCGAACCCTCGCGCCGGAAGCTCGCCCTCCAACTATGGGATTCCGCCGCGCCGATCGCAGGCACCGCGGCTGAACGCTATCTGCGTTCGCGCGCAATCGACCCGACCGGCCTCAAGCTCCGCTTCGCTCCGCGCTGCATCGTTGGTCCGCCCGACGCCCGCGAAGAGCATCCTGCCCTTCTCGTGCCGTTCGAGGCCGACGAAGGCATAATCGCCGTGCAGCGGATCTTGCTCGATCCAGCAACCGGCGAGAAACGCTACCATGCGGCGCTGCGCGAGGCGAAATTGACGCTCGGCCTGGTCCGACACGCCGCCATGCGGATCGGCGGCCAGCCAACCGGCGATGTTCTGCGCCTCGCGGAAGGCTTCGAGGAAGCCGTTTCCGTCACCCAGCTTAGTGACGGGAAATTCAAGGTGTGGGGCGCTGGCGGCATTCGCCGCTATGGCCTGATCGCGATCCCCGAACGCATCCGCAAAATCGTCATCTACTCGCAACACGGCCAGGAAGCCGCACAGGCCATAGAGGACGCGCGCGACCACCTCACTGCCAACGACCGCGAACTGAAAATCATCCTCCCGCCAGCCCCGGCGCCGATGGACTGGAACGACATTCTTCAGGAGAGAGCCAGGTGCTGATCCGAGGTTTCAAAAAATGGCCGCGAAATCAGCAAATCGCGTTGCCCATTCTCTCTGTTTTCGCGTTCGGCGCGCTGTTCAATCAGATGCAGGCGAGGAATAGCGAGCCGGTTTCAATCCATGTCGAGAACCCGCGCATTATCGACGGCGATACGCTCGAAACGCTCGATAAAAAGCGGGTGCGGTTGTCGGGAATTGATGCGCCGGATGAGGACGGCAAGGGCAATGTGCCCAAGATCGCAGCGCAGCTCTATTTGGAAGAGCTGGTGAAGCAAAATGGCGGCATGGATTGCACGAGCGATTTTCAGGACGAAAAGTTGACGATCGAGCCGATATGCAACACGCGGCGGACGAGCTGGGGCGGGTCTAACCTGTCGTGCCGGTTTCGGTCGAATGGGGCATCTGTTTCGGCAACGATGGTACGCCATGGATATGCCGTTGATTACAGGCAACATTCAGGGCTGGCCTATGCCCGTTTCATGAAAGACGCTGCCGATGAGCGACGAGGCCTTTGGGGTGTCGATTACGAGGCGATGAGGAATCTGGCGATCGAGAGGGGCCAGCTGCCGAACAAGTGCAAATGATCGGAGCCGGGAACCTGCCCTATTCCACCACACGGCTGCGCCGCGCGGCTCCACGGAGCCAGCAAAGCCGTCTCCGCCCATTCGGGTGACGGTCAGGGCTATAAGGGAAGATCAGCATGAATGATGCGACGCGAACGACGATGCAGGCCGCGCCCAGGCACAGTGCATCGCCGCGCATCGAGGCAATCGCGGCATGGCTGATCGCCGCGCTCATTCTCGCAGGCGGCGGGATCGTCGCACGCCTGATTGTCGATTATCCGCAGTTCCTGCCGAACAGCTATATCGGCTTCCTGATCTACCGGGCCGGTCCCGCCGCCACCTTGCTATGGGCCTGCGCCGGCGCGACCATCACCGTCAGTGCAGCGCCGAGGCGTCCCGTTCTCCTGATCGCTCTGGTTGGCTCGATCGCATTGTCGCAAAGCCCCCACGCCGCCGCTGGTTCTCCTTCTTAAAGCGACCGCAATAGTTTGAGCGGCCCAGGGCCGCGCTCCGTCAGTGGTGGCAGCTGCCACCGGGGGAACACCAAGGGCACCCGCCCTTTCGTTC
>NZ_JAJGNO010000014.1 GCF_020782235.1 Sphingobium naphthae | reverse complement strand
AAACGCGACCCTCAAAATTTTCCGCGCGACCCACCCCATTGCTCGCCCCAAGCCAAGACATGCGCGCCTATAGCGGCAGCCCGACATAGTTTTCCGCAATGCTGGTCTGCGCTGCGGTCGACGACGCGATATAGTCCAGCTCGGCCACCTGCATGCGCCGGTCGAACGCATCGCCATCGGGAAAGCGGTGCATCAGCTTGGTAAGCTGCCAGGAAAAGCGTTCGGATTTCCAGACGCGCGCCAACGCCTTGCGCGAATAGCCGGCGATGCCGTCCCGATCGTTCCGCAGATAGTGGCCGATCAGCGCTTCCGACAGATAGTGGACGTCGGACGCCGCCAGGTTGAGGCCCTTCGCGCCCGTAGGCGGGACGATATGCGCGCTGTCCCCGGCGAGCAGGAGCCGGCCGTGACGCATCGGTTCGAACACGAAGGATCGCAGCGGCGCGATGGATTTTTCCAGCGATGGCCCGCGCGTCAGATTCGCCGTCGCCTCCGGCCCGAGCCGCACCGCCAGTTCATCCCAAAGCCGGTCGTCCGGCCAATCCTCGATCTTCTCGTCCAGCGCCACCTGGACATAATAGCGGCTGCGCGTTTCCGACCGCATCGACGCCAGCGCGAATCCCCGCGCATGATTGGCGTAGATGAGTTCGTGGGTGCAAGGCGGCACGTCCGCCAGAATGCCGAGCCAGCCAAAGGGATAGATTTTCTCATAAGCCGAAGCGACAGATGGCGGCACCGCCTGGCGCGAAGGCCCGTGAAAGCCGTCGCACCCGCACAGGAAATCCGCCTCTATGCGCCGGACCGCTCCATCCTTTTCAAACGTGAGAGAGGGTCGATCACTCTCGACATCGTGAAGCGCGACATTGGCGGCGTCATAGATGATCTGCAGCCCCCGCTCCGGCGCAGCCGCCATCAGGTCGCGCGTCACTTCGGTCTGGCCATAGACCATCACCTGCCGCCCTGTCAGGGCGGCGATGTCGATGCGGATGAGCCGCTCGCCGTCGGCGAGATGGAAGCCGTCATGCGGCAGTCCTTCGGCATGCATGCGCGCGCCGAGCCCCAGCCGGTCCATCAGATCCGTGGTCGTGCGTTCCAGCACGCCCGCGCGGATGCGCCCCAGCACATAATCGCTGGACGCCCGCTCGACGATGATCACATCAATGCCTTCGGCGCACAGCAAATGGCCCAGCAGCAAACCCGCAGGTCCAGCGCCGATAATCGCAACTTGAGTCTTCACGCCATCCTCTCCGACAAACCGATTTGTGCGGCATCATGCCGGCGAGAGTCGGTTCAAGACAGAGCGGCTTCGCCCAAAATCCTGGACGATCCACCGCATCCGTCAGCCCGCGTCCTTAGGTCGTCCTAGGAAATGGTGCCGAACGGTCCGTTCGTCATTGGACGATCAGGCAACCGGGAGTACGACCACGCTGTCCGGCGCGTCACGCAGGCGCAGATAGAGCTTGCCCGCCTGCGGGCGCGGCGCCTTGAGCACGGCGCCGGTATAGCCATGCGCGACCGTGGCCGCATCGGCCAGCGCGGGCGTGCTTCCCACCGCCTCGATCAGGAAAAGGTCGCGCCCCCGGATCGTGCAGCCCTCCCCCTGTTCGGCGCACGCCACCGCCTCGATCTTCGGCAGTCGCGCCAGCGTCACCAGCGACTGCCAGTCGCTCGCCTCGCCCTCATGCAACAGCCGAAATCGCAGCGGCCCGAACAGGGCGGGGCCAAGATCGGCCGGATCGAGCCGCGCCACCAGTATATGGGGGCCTTCCATCCGCACCCCCTGCCCCATGGTCAGGCGGATCGAGTTCGCGCCATCGGCAGGCGCGACCTCGATCGCATCCCTGGCGTTCAGGCGCATGCCCTCATCCACAGCGACCGAAAAGGTCATCTCACCATCGTCGGGCAGCAACTCCGCGCCGTCGAGCGCCAGCGGCTTGGCGCCCGCCGGCGCCTTGCCGGGCGTGATCGTCCGGCCAAGCAGCCGCACCTGCGGCCGCGCCGCGGCGATGGTGACGGGCATGTCGACCCTGCGCCCGTCGCGCAGCGCCACCCGCGCGGTCATGGCGCGTCCGGCGTCCAGCGGCTGGCCGTCCTGCGCCACAAGCCGCAGCTGGTCGATCTGCCCCTCGCGCGCCAGCCCGTCGGGTCGCAGCGTCAGCCCACCCAGGTCAACGCTTTCGACCTGATCCAGACGCTGGCCGGACAGAGTCGCCGACTTGTCGCCCGCATGGATGCTGAGGCCGTCGAGCCGGCTCGCCTCGGCATAGCTGCGCAGCGACAGGACGGACGGTTGCGCCACGCCCACATATTTGACCTCCAGTTCCAGCGGCCCCGCGCGGCGCTCGGCCAGCGGCAGGGTCAGCGCGATCGCATCCTGACCTTTCACCTTCCAGCCCAGCGACTGCGCCTGTCCGCCGGGTGCGCGCAAGGTGACGCTCTCGACGCAGGCTGGCGCGCTGCCCTTGAGCAGAAGCGCATTATCCCGCCCCGTCACCAGCGCGTTATCCTCTCCCTGCACGCTCCAGCCGCGCGAGTCGGGCAGTTGCAGTGTGAAGTCCGGCCCGTCGAACCGGTCAAAGCCCCATTGCCCGTACAGATGCCCGCGCACCGAACCGCTGAGGCTTGCCGGCAACGCCGCCCTGTCCATCAGCACATAGCCGCCCCGGTCCGCCCGCGCCTCGACCGGCAGCTCGATCGTCTCGCCGGACGGGGCCTTGAGCGCCAGCTTCATCTCGCGGGCATAGGCAGTAGAATAGATGAGCGGGGCGCCTTCCACCGGCAGGACAGCGCCCGGCCGGGCGGCGCAGATCGGCCCTTCGGCGCCGCTGCGCAATCGGGGCGGGCTGTCCGCCTCGATCGCGGGCATGGCGACGACCATCACCGACTTGGGCTTCTGGAAGGAGGGCGCCGCATTGAGCAGCAGGCTCATGGCATCGTCGCGCCGCACGCTCAAGGTCGGCAGATAATCGAATTCGGGATTGCTGAACGCGCCGAAGATGCGCGCGATGTCGCGAGCGACGCCGATATAGGGGCTGTAATAGCCGTAGCCCGCTTCTCGCGTGGCGCTCAACTGCAGCGCCAGGTCGGTGGGCGCACCCGTCAGCGTTTCGGCCATCGAGCTGCTATGCACGTCGGCCAGCACCAGCGTATCGCGATTGTCGAGCAGGCAGGCGGCCTGCATCTCGATCACCTTGGACAGGCAATCCTCGTTCAGCTTCATCGACAGGCTGCGGGCGAGCACAGGCGCGAGCGTGCGCAGATATTCGGGATGGGTATTTTCCTGCGCCTGGATCGCCCCCATGAAGCTGTCGAGCCGCGACCGGTCGAGCGACGCCTGGTTGAGATCCTGCGTCGCCCGCACGAACTCGCCCGGCTTGCCGCGCACCGCATCGCTCAGCGTGCCTTCCGCGCCGCCCGTGTCGGGGACGAGGAACAGCACCATCTGCCGCGCGCCCTCGGGCACGGTCAGCGTCAATTCCCTGTCCTTGGCCTTCTTTTTCCAGGTTTCGGCGAAGTGAATCCAGTCCTTGGGTGGCGGATTGGTCGCGCCGCGCAGAAAGGCGGACACCAGGATGAAGCGCGCGCCCTGATCCTGGGGCAGGTCCGCCTGGACCGATAGCTTGTCGCCTTCCGAAAGGCTGGGCACCTGCGCAATCGGCAGCGTCTGGTCGCCGCGCGTCACCAGGATGCGGAGCGACGGGCCCGTCAGCTCGAATGGGGCGGGATCGGCAGCGACCAGCGGTCCGGCCAGGCTCAGCGCCAGCAGCGCGGCGCTCCATCGGGCGATGATCATCCTCTTGAGTGGCAAGCGCATCTTCCTGTCAGTCGGTCGGATCGGGTGCGACGGCTCGTCTTCCACATCGGCGCGGACAAGCCAAGAGCGAGGCATGAACGCCAGAGGAGCCGAGCAGGTTCATAGGCACGCCCCTTCCCTAGCCGCGAAACTTTGCCGCTGGCTGAACGGACGGCCTGTCGCTCGCCCGCTTGCCCGGTGGGAGCGGCGTTGCCATATGGACTTTTCATCATGACTCACCCCCCCGTCCCCAGCTTCTATCTCTATGGCGAACCACAACGGAGCGTCGGCGAAGGCTTCGTCCACGTCGAAAGTCTCGATGATCGCTCCCGCCCCAGCGAATGGACGATCCGCCCGCATGTTCACCGCGATCTCAACCATATCTTCCTGATCGCCGACGGCGGCGGCGCGATGCGCGCGGAGGCGGCGCAAGTCCGCTTCGAAGCGCCATGCCTGCTGCTGATCCCCGCCGGCATCGTGCATGGCTTCGACTGGCACCGGGAATCGCAGGGCCATGTCACGACCATCGCCGACACCTATCTGCGCCATCTCCTCGACCGGGATGCCGATCTCGCGCCCCTGTTCGCCGCTCCCCGCGCGCTGATGCTGCCGCAGGAGGACGGGAGCGCCGCCGAGCAGGTGATCGTCGGCCTCGCCCGCGAACTGGGCTGGTCGGGCCGCGGCCAGCGCGCCGCGATCGAGGCCGCGCTGCTGCAACTCATGGTGCTGGCGCTGCGCCATGGGCAGCTGGCGCAGGGAACGTCGCCGGGCACGGAAAAGCAGGCCGCGCTCGTCGCCCGCCTGCGCGAGCGGATCGAACAGCGGTTTCGCGAGCGCGAGCCCGTGTCCGTCCATGCCCGCGCGCTCGGCACCAGCCTGACGGCCCTGCGCCAGGCCTGCGCGCGTGTGGCGGGCAGCTCTCCGGCGCAGATGCTCGATGATCGCGCCTTGCTGGAAGCGCGCCGCCTGCTCCTCTATTCCCAGCTGTCCGTCACCGAAGTCGCCTATGCTGTCGGCTTCGAGGACGCGGCCTATTTCTCGCGTTTCTTCACTCGTCACGTCGGCCAGCCGCCCCGCGCCTACCGCGCAGCACGCGGCGGCTGATCGCTCGAACCAATGCCTTCTCCTGCGGTACTGCTCATGTTCGCGCCCAGCCCCCTCGTATAACCGGTGATCCGGTGACGCCTCTTCCTGTCCTCGGCCCCCAGCCTCAACCCATTGATGCGCCCCGTCCGATCGCCTACCTGCGTGGCATGACCGCCAATGACATGATCGACCTGCTCGTCGCGCGCCTCGTGCGGGATCATGGGAAGAGCAAGCATCATTGGCGCAAGGCGATCGGGCCCATTCGCCTGTACAGCGCCACGACGCATCCGCATTGCAACTGGGTGGCGAACCCGACAGGTATGGGGCGAGACGTCGCTCTCATCGAATCGCTTCTCGATGATGTGCGTCTCGCTCATCCGATGCTGCATCATTGACGGCAAAAAGGGCGCGGCCGGTTGTCCGGCCACGCCCTTCCTGCGACCCCGAAGGGATGATGGTGCGGCTCAGCCCAGCTGCTGCTCCAGCTCGCCCAGCACGCGATAGCAATCGAACACCTTGGCAACCGAGCTGTTGGGCTCGCGGCCTTCGCGAATGGCGCTGATGAACTCGCGATCCTGCAGTTCGATGCCATTGTTGGAGAGGGCGACGCCGCTCAGGTCGATCGGCTCTTCCTTGCCGTTCACTAGGTCGTCGTAGCGCGCGATATAGGTCGCGCTGTCGCCGATATAGCGGAAGAAGGTGCCGAGCGGCCCGTCATTGTTGAAGGACAGCGACAGGGTGCAGATCGCGCCCGTTTCGCTCTTCAGCTGGATCGACATGTCCATGGCGATGCCCAGTTCCGGATGGATCGGCCCCTGCATCGCGTGCGCGTCGACGATCTTGCCCGCCTGATAGGCGAACAGGTCGACGGTGTGCGCGGCATGATGCCACAGAAGATGGTCGGTCCAGCTGCGCGGCTCGCCCTTGGCATTGATATTCTTGCGGCGGAAGAAATAGGTCTGCACGTCCATCTGCTGGACGTTGAACTCGCCCGCCTTGATGCGGTTGTGGACGAACTGGTGCGACGGGTTGAAGCGACGGGTATGCCCGACCATGCAGGTCAGTCCCGTCTCCTTCTGCTTGGCGAGCACCGCCTGCGCGTCGGCCCAGCTGTCGGCGAGCGGAATCTCCACCTCGACATGCTTGCCCGCCTCCATGCAGGCGATCGCCTGGGCCGCATGCATCTGCGTGGGCGTGCACAGGATCACCGCGTCGACATCGTCCCGCGCCAGCGTCTCGTCGAGGTCGGTCGTCACATGGCCGACGCCATATTTCTCCGCCACCTTTTGCGTGGCGTCCAGCTCGCGGCCGACGATCGAGGTGACGGTCACGCCGTCGATATTCTTGAGACCATCCAGATGCTTTTCGCCAAAGGCGCCGGCGCCGGCGAGGGCAATACGCATGCACTTTTCTCCATCTAAAGCCCCTCCTTTCACGGGAGGGTTGAACGATGACACCTGTCTCCGTTCAGGGGTGGGCGCCTCCGCAGGAGGCTCGCGACGCTCGCACCCCCGCCCCGCCCTCGACGAGCGGGCAGGACAGGGGCGCGAGCCGAAATTCAGCCCGCGGGTTCGAGCACCAGATGCCCGACCGCGGTGTTGGACGCGGGAACATGATAATGGCGATGGAGCGGCTTGACCGCCCGGCCCAGCGCCCCGCGCATGATCAGCCACATGACCATCTCGATCCCTTCCGATCCGGTCTCGCGCAGATATTCGATATGGGGGATCGCCCGCAGCGCTTCGCCGTCATTCTGGCTCATCAGGTCCAGGAAGCGATTGTCCCATTCCGCGTTGATCAGGCCGGCGCGCGGCCCCTGAAGCTGGTGGCTCATGCCGCCCGTGCCCCAGATCTGGACGTTGAGATCCTGCGGGAAGCTCTCGACCGCGCGCGCGATCGCCTCGCCCAATCGCCAGCAGCGGTTGCCCGACGGCGGCGGATAGGTGACGACATTGACCGCCAGCGGGATGACCTTGCAGGGCCAGGCCTCTGGCTGGCCATACATCAGGCTCAGCGGCACGGTCAGCCCATGGTCGACGTCCATCTCGTTGATGATCGTCATGTCGAACTCGTCCAGGATCAGGCTCTGCGCGATATGCCAGGCCAGGTCCGGCTCGCCGATCACGTCGGGCACCGGGCGCGGCCCCCATCCCTCGTCCGCCGGCTTGTAACGCTCGCCGCAGCCGATCGCGAAGGTCGGGATGATCTTCATGTCGAAGGCGGACGCATGGTCGTTATAGACCAGGATCACCACATCGGGCTTTTCCTGCGCGATCCACTGGCGCGACCAGTCATAGCCGGCGAACAAAGGCTGCCAGTAAGGCTCGGCGGTTTTCTTGAGGTCCATCGCCGCGCCGATCGCGGGAACATGGCTCGTTGCGACGCCGGCTGTGATGCGGGCCATCAGCGTTTCTCCTTGATGGACCGGACACCCTCGGGCGACCGGCCGCCGGCGATCATCATCGCCTGATAGTCTTCGGGGCTCATCCCCGTCATGGTGCCGACCGCCTGCAGGAAGCTCAGCCCATCGGTCGAAAACACCTTCGCCAGGAAATAGATGTTCCCGCCCAGCTCCAGGCAGCGATTATAATCGCGGTCCAGGATCGCCTGTTTCTGGTCCTCCGTCATCGGCCATTCGTCGATATAGGCGCGCTCGTCGGCCAGCCAGCGGACGCGGTTCTCCGACTTCATCAGGCTCATCGCGAACTGGTTCATATGATAGCCTTGCCGCGCGCGCGCCGCGGTATAGACGCGCGTGCCGGGAATATCCTCGAACTCGGCCAGATATTCGTGAATGTCCTGATGCCTGGGATCTTCGGTGATCATAGCCCCCGCTCCTTCAGCTGCGCGTCGAGGCGCGGGAAGACGCGGCGGGCATTGCCTTCGAAAATCGCGTCCCGCTCCGCATCGCTGATGTCCAGCGCATCGACATAGCGTTTGGTGTCGTCGAAATAATGGCCGGTCGTGGGGTCGATGCCCCGCACCGCGCCGACCATTTCCGACCCGAACAGGATATTCTTGTTCTCGATGACGTCCGCCAGCAGGTCGATGCCCGGCTGGTGATAGACGCAGGTGTCGAAGAAGATGTTGTTCATCAGGTGCGTCGACAGGTCCGGCTTCTTAAGCATGTCCGCCAGGCCCCGGTAGCGGCCCCAATGATAGGGCACCGCGCCCCCGCCATGCGGGATGATGAAGCGCAGCGTCGGGAAATCCTTGAACAGGTCGCCTTCCAGCAACTGCATGAAAGCGACCGTGTCGGCGGCGAGATAATAGCCGCCGGTCGCATGCATGGCCGGATTGCAGCTGCCCGACACATGGATCATCGCCGGCACGTCCAGCTCGACCATCTTCTCGTAGAAGGGATACCAGTAACGATCGGTCAGCGGCGGATGCTGGAAATGGCCGCCGCCCGGGTCGGGATTGAGGTTGCAGCCGATGAAGCCCATGTCGACGCAGCGCTCCAGCTCCGCGATGCTGTTGGTCATGTCGGCCTTGGGCGACTGGGGCAGCATGCAAACGCCCACGAAGGTCTCGGGGAACAAGGCGACGACGCGCGCGATCAGGTCGTTGCAGCGCATCGCCCATTCCTTGGCGACCGCCTCGTCCCCGACATGGGGCGCCATCGCCGACGCGCGCGGCGAAAAGATGGTGAGGTCCGCGCCGCGCTCCTTGATCAGGCGCAACTGGTTCGCCTCGATCGTCTCGCGAATCTCGTCATCGCTGATCTCGGGATAGGGCGGACAGGGCGTCCCCGCCTTGAATGCCGCCTTTTGCTGCTCGCGCCAGGCGTCATGCCCCTTGGGCAGGACGGTATAATGTCCGTGGCAATCGATAATCAGGCTCATCCGCTCGCGTCTCCACTCTTCATGTCGTCATCCTCGCGACAGCGAGGCTCCGTCTCCCGACGGTTCGGCCAAGGCCGGGGCCGCCGATGGCGTCCCGTCTTCCCGGGAATGACGGAAAGGTTTCTCGTTGATCGCGCCGATCTTGGCGCTCAATCCCTCGGGAACCGCCTTCACGCCCAGCGCGCCGATCGCGCGCTGCCGGGCGACGGTGCCGCGGGTCATCGCCGCGCCTGTGCCCAGGTCCTCCAGCGTCCTGACCACTTCCTCCATCTCGGCGGCGCGGCGCGTCCCGTGCACCAGCATCCGGTCCAGATTATAGTCGGCGCGCACATCCCAGGGCTTCGCCTTCTCGCTCGCATCCAGCGACGCCAGCACCTCGTCCAGAACATCGGCCTGGGCCGCGGCAAGCACGCATTCAGCGGTCAGCGCCTCCAGCCCCTTCACCATGACCGACCGGATCATCTTGATGGAGGAGGCCCGCCCCACGTCCGCGCCGACGATCCGGCTGTTGGTGAAGCCCAGTGCCCGCAGCCCCGCCTGCGCCGCGTCCGCGTGCGCGCCGCTCAGCAGCAAGGGCACGTTGAGCCGCGCCGGATCGACCGGCGCCATCACCGCCACGTCGACATAGTGGCCGCCGGCCGCCTCGATCGCCTGCGCCGCCGCCCGCTTGGTCTGCGGCGCGACGCTGTTGAGATCGCAGAAGAGCGCGCAGGGCGCGATGGAGCGCGCCGCCGCGGTCGCGACCGCCAGCGCCTGGTCGGCCGTCACCAGCGACAGCAGCAGCCCCGCGTCTCGCAGCGCGTCTTCCAGCGACCCCGCACCCGTGACGCCGGCATCGGCATAGGCCGCCAGGATCGCGTCGCGCGTCGCGGGATCATTGGTCTTGATGTCGAATATATGCGCAGCGGCGGCCCAGTCGCCCGCCCGGGCGAAGGTCGCGCCCGCCTCGCCAAATCCGATCAGACAAACATCCTGCTCCATGAGCCGATACATGGCGTATCGCGCGCATCGCGACCAATCGAATCCCCTTGCTTTGCATAAGAAATTACGAAGTCATCACGCTCGCCGCGGCCTCGATCGCGGCCATGAACTGCTGCTGCAGCCGGGTCGGCCGCCAGTCGGCGCGGGTCGTGATGCCGATGGTGCGACTGACCGATCCGGGCGCGGGACCGATGTCGGACAGGAGCCCCGCCTGCAACTCCAGCGCCAGCTGGTCCTGCGACAACAGCGTCAGATAGTCGCCACCCACCAGCAGCTGCCGGATCGTCATGACCGATCCGCATTCGATCGGCACGGGCGGCGCGTCGCCGCCCAGTTCCGCGAACATCGCCTGCCACAACTGGCGCAGCGGCGTGCCTTCGGGCGGCAGAATCCAGGGATAGCGCCGCAGCGCATCTGCGTCCCAACCCGCCTCCAGCGCATGGCCGCGCCGCGCCAATATGGTCGGCCGATCCTCGAACAAGGGGCGCTGGTTCAGGTCGATCGCCAGCGCCGGATCGCGCAGCGCCCCGATCATCATGTCGATCTCGCCCTCGCGCAGCGGTCCCACCAGTTCGGCATGCGATCCTTCCAGCACGCTGATCGCCACCTGCGGCGCGTCGCTGCAAAACCGCCCGATCGCATCGGGCAACAGACGCGCGCGCGACAGCGGCATCGCGCCCACCAGAATGCGGCCGCCCTCCTCGCCCTTCAGCTCCGCCAGATCCTCCAGCCCCTGCCGCAGCTCCGCCAGCGCCAGCCGCAGCCGCTGCGCCAGCGTCACCCCGGCCTTGGTCAGCATCACGCCCCTGCCCCGCCGGTCGACCAGGCGGCTGCCCACCGCCAGCCCCAGATCGCCCACCGCACGGTGTAGCGAGGGTTCGGCGACGCCCGTCGCGGCGGCCGCCGCGGCATAGCTGCCCGAACGGGCCAGCGCGACAAAGGCGCGGACCTGCGTCGCCGTCACGCGGTTGCTGCCGATCAGGCGCAACGCGACATCGACCCGGGGCTTCAGCCTGCGCGCCGCCTCCAGCGCCATCATCCCGCCCGGCTGCCGCTCGAACAAGGCGACGCCCAGCTGCGCCTCCAGCTTGGCGATGCCCTGAGTCACCGCCGGCTGGGTCAGGTTCACCGCGCGCGCCGCCAGGCTGACGCTGCCCTGGTCGACGATCGCAGCCATGGCGGCGAGATGGCGGATATTGAACTGGTCGGGCTTCATGCCGCATGATTAGCAAAAACTAATGCACTTGCGCCAGATCGCATTTGAGCATCGCGCCGCACCTGTCCATGTCGCTGTCCCATTCGGGAGAAGGAGCACAGCCATGTCCGGCATCGTCGTCCAGAATATCGAACGCGCGGACCTGTCCGTCATCGACGGCCTCGCCCAGTGCGGCGTCGCCACCGTGCACGAAGCGCAGGGCCGCACCGGCCTCCTCGCCGCCTATATGCGCCCCATCTACAGCGGCGCGCGGATCGCCGGCAGCGCCGTCACCATCTCCGCCGCGCCCGGGGACAATTGGATGGTCCATGTCGCGATCGAGCAGCTGAAGGAAGGCGACATATTGGTGCTCGCCCCCACCAGCCCCTGCACCGACGGCTATTTCGGTGACCTGCTCGCCACCTCGGCGCAGGCGCGCGGCTGCCGCGGCCTCATCATCGACGCGGGCGTGCGCGACGTGCGCGACCTCACCCAGATGAACTTCCCCGTCTGGTCCAAGGCGATCCACGCCCAGGGCACGGTCAAGAACACCATCGGTTCGGTGAATGTCCCCGTCATCTGCGCAAATGCGCTGGTCAGTCCCGGCGACGTGGTGATCGCCGACGATGACGGCGTGTGCGTCGTGCCCCGCGCCGATGCGGTGGGGGTGCTGGAAAAGGCACAGGCCCGTGAAGCCGCCGAGGAAGCCAAGCGCGTCCGCCTCGCCGCCGGAGAGCTCGGCCTCGACATCTACAATATGCGTCCGCGCCTCGAGGAAATGGGCCTCAAATATATCTGAGGCTCGGGCCGCGTCCGCAAGGTGGACGAAGTGATACTGAGCCCGGCGGCAGCCAATCGAGGGGCTCGAACGAACGGAGCTGTATATGACGGCGCATAGTCAATCGCGCGCGATGTGGATGCGCGGCGGCACGTCCAAGGGCGGCTATTTCCTTGCCGAAGACCTGCCCGTCGACACGGCCGCGCGCGACGCCTTCCTGCTGCGAGTGATGGGCTCGCCCGATCCGCGCCAGATCGACGGCATGGGCGGCGCAGATCCGCTCACCAGCAAGGTCGCGGTTGTCAGGAAGTCGGATCGGCCGGGTGTCGATGTCGATTATCTTTTCCTCCAGGTCTTCGTCGACCAGGCGATCGTCAGCGACGCGCAGAATTGCGGCAACATCCTCGCGGGCATCGGCCCCTTCGCGATCGAGCGCGGCCTGGTGGCGGCGCAGTACGGCGAAACCCGCGTCGCCATCTTCATGGAAAATACCGGCCAGATCGCCATCGCCACGGTGCAGACGCCCGGCGGCACGGTCAGCTATGACGGCGACGCGCGGATCGACGGCGTGCCCGGCGCGGCCGCGCCCGTGCCGCTGGAATTTCGCGACACCGCCGGCTCCACCTGCGGCGCGCTACTGCCCAGCGGCAATGCGGTGGACGAAGTAGAGGGCGTGCGCGTCACCCTGATCGACAATGGCATGCCCTGCGTCGTCATGAAGGCGCAGGATGTCGGCATCACCGGCTATGAGGATCGCGATACGCTGGACAAGGACAGCGCGCTCAAGGATCGGATCGAGAAGATCCGCCTTGCCGTGGGCTCGACTATGAACCTGGGCGACGTCAAAGAGAAGTCGGTGCCCAAGATGATGCTGGTCGCCCCGCCCCGCAACGGCGGCGCGATCACGGTGCGCAGCTTCATTCCGCATCGCGCCCACGCGTCGATCGGCGTGCTGGGCGCGGTCAGCGTTGCCACCGCCTGTTTGATCGAAGGATCGCCCGCCGCCGAAGTCGCCGCCATTCCCGATGGCTCTCGCAAGACCCTGTCGGTCGAGCATCCCACGGGCGAGACGACCTGCGTCATGGAACTGGACGACAGCGGCGCGGTCACCAGCGCGGCAATGCTGCGCACCGCGCGCAAGTTGATGGACGGGATCGTCTTCGCCTGACCCTCCTGCCGCGCCTGTCCCTTTCGTAGAAATGAGCCCGCAATACGCACAGGGCGAACGGAGTTTTCGGATATGACTCGCATCACTTCCTGGCACGGCCACCCGTCCAAGCCGCTCTACACGCCGCCTGCCGGTGCGATCGACGCCCATTGCCATGTCTTCGGGCCGATGGCGGACTTCCCCTTCTCGGCCAAGGCTAAATATCTGCCCGAAGATGCCGGGCCGGACATGCTCTTCGCGCTGCGCGATCATCTCGGCTTCGCTCGCAACGTCATCGTCCAGGCGAGCTGCCACGGCACCGACAATGCCGCCACGCTCGACGCCATCGCCAGGTCCGAAGGGAAGGCGCGCGGCGTCGCCGTCGTCGATCCCGCTATCTCGGAGGCCGATCTCGCGGCACTGCATGGCGGCGGCATTCGGGGCATTCGCTTCAATTTCCTCAAGCGCCTCGTCGACGACGCGCCCAAGGACAAGTTCCTCGACGTCGCCAGGCGACTGCCCGCCGGCTGGCATGTCGTCATCTATTTCGAGGCTGACATTCTGGAAGAATTGCGCCCCTTCATGGATGCCATTCCCGTGCCGCTGGTGATCGACCATATGGGCCGCCCCGATGTGACCCAGGGCCCAGATAGCGCGGACATGAAGGCGTTTCGCGCGTTCCTGCAAAGCCGCGACGACATCTGGTTCAAGGCCACCTGCCCCGACCGGCTCGACCCCACCGGCGACCCGTGGAACGCCTTTGCCGATGCCGTCGCGCCGCTGGTCGCGGACTATCAGGACCGGGTGCTCTGGGGCACCGACTGGCCGCACCCCAATATGCAGGATGCGATTCCCGACGACGGCCATCTGGTCGACATGATCCCGCGCATCGCGCCGACCGCCGACCTGCAGCGAAAATTGCTGATCGACAATCCGATGCGCCTCTATTGGCCCGAAGAGCTTAGCGCCTGAGGCCGCGCCCCCTTAATTCAGGGCGGCGCGGCCCGGTGATGGCTGGGGCAATTCGGTCGCTACCAGATGGCGCAGCTTGCTCAGCAGGTTGCTGCGGTCGAACGGCTTGTTGAGCAACGGCCGGCTGTTGAAGGCTACGGGCAGATGTTCGGGGCCATAGCCCGACAGGAACAGGAACGGGATGCCGCGCCGGGCGAGCGCTTCGGCGATCGTATCGACGGCCGCGCCCTGCAAATTGCCGTCCAGGATCGCAGCGTCGAAGGCCAGCGTAGCGACGGCGTTGGTCGCTTCGTCCAGCGTCGAAGGCGTTCCCACGACCCGCGCGCCCGCATCGGCCAGCACGTCGGACAGTTCGAACGCGATCAGCGGCTCATCCTCGACGACTAGGAAATCGAGCCCTTCCAGCGTGATATGGCTGTTCAGCCGCTCGCCGTAAATAGGCGCCTCGACGGCCACCGGTGCGACCGCCGGCCGTTGTTCGACCGGGTCGAGCGCCGATGGCGACCAAGGCAGGTCGAATTGCCACTGCACGCCCTCGGGCCGGAAGTCGGCGTTCACCACGCCCCCCTCACCCAGCAGGCTGCGCTCGACCAGCACGCTGCCAAAGCCCTTGCGGCTGGGCGGCGTCACCGGCGGCCCGCCGCTTTCGCGCCAGTTGAGCAGCAGCCGCCCGTCCTGCAGGCGCCAGTCGATGAAGACATGGCCTTCGCTGTTGGACAAGGCGCCATATTTGGCCGCGTTGGTGCCCAGCTCATGCAGCACCAGCGCCAGATGCAGCGCCAGATTGGGCGGCAGCTCGACCGCAGGCCCCGACACGGAGCAGCGGCCTTCGTCGATCGTGCCGAGATCCAGCTGATCCTGCACCAGCTGCGACAGGCTGGCGCTCTGCCAGGTCTGGCGGCTCAGCAGCGAATGCGCCTGGGCCAGCGCCTGCAGCCGGCCGGTGAACTTGTCGGCGAACTCCGCCGGGCTCGGCGCGCCCTTCAGCGTCTGGAACGCGATCGCCTGGACCGACGCCAGCGTGTTCTTCACCCGGTGATTGAGTTCGCCGATCAGCAGATGCTGCGTTTCCTCCGCGCGCCGACGTTCCGTCACGTCCAATATCTGCGCGCTGACGGACACGGGCTTGCCGCTGCGATCCAGCAGCAGCGAATAATAGAATTCGCATTCCAGCAGCATGCCGTCGGCGCGGCGGACCGAATGGACCTGCATGTCGCGATGTTCGCCGCCGACCGTCAATGCCGCGACATGGCGCGTGACCGCGCCCGCCGTCTCCACATCCATCCAGCCGATCGTGCCGGCATGGCGCCCCAGCACCGCGTCGGGCGACCAGCCGAACAGCCGCTCGGCACCCCTGGTCCAGCTGATCAGGCGCAGGTCCGGTTCGAATTCGACGATCGCCAGCGGAGAATTGTCGCGATGAGCGGTCAGGCGATTGAGCGTCGTCGCCAGCCGGTCGGCCGTATCGCGCAGTTCGTCGCGCTGCCGCGCCAATATCTGCCGCTGCCGGCTCAGCTCGTAGAAGACATCGGTCTTGCTGCGCAGCATGCGCGTGTCGATGGGCTTGAGCAGATAATCGACCGCGCCCGCCTCATAGCCGCGAAAGCGGCGCAGTTCGTCGGTCGCGACCGCCGTCAGGAAAATGATGGGAATGGCGCGCGTGCGTTCGGTCGACCGCATGATCTCCGCCAGCTCGAACCCGTCCATCTCGGGCATCTGCACGTCCAGCAGCGCCAGGGCGAAGTCGTGCTCCAGCATCAGCTCCAGCGCCTGCGCGCCCGAATGCGCCTTGAACAGCCGCAGCCCGTCATGGGCCAGCAGCGCCTCCAGCGCTTCCAGATTTTGCGGGACATCGTCCACCAGCAGGAAATTGACGGGCGCTTCCTCAGACATGAACGACATTCCCCGCGCTGTTCGCCTTCCTGTAGATACGTTCCTGGGCCGCAAACTCGGTAAAGCCATTTGCATGGGTTGAAAAGCGCAGCGTTTCCTTCGCGCCCAGCCCCAGGAACCCGCCCCGCACCAGGGATTCGCGGAACAGGCCCACCGCCCTGTCCTGCAACGGGCGGTCGAAATAGATGAGGACGTTGCGGCAGGAAATCAGGTGCACCTCGCCGAACACCTGGTCGCTCACCAGACTATGCTCGGCAAACAGGGTGCGCTCGCGCAGGCTGGGGTCGAAGCGCGCCCCGCCATAAGCGGCGGTATAATAGTCGCTGAGCGACGTGCGCGCGCCCGATGCCTGATGGTTGGCGGTGAAGCCAGCCAACCGGTCCATGTCGTAAATGCCCAGTTCCGCCTTGCGCAGCGCCGCCGGGCTGATGTCGGTTGCGTAGAACAGGGTGCGGCTGTCCAAGCCCTCCTCGCGAAAGAGGATGGCCAGCGAATAAAGCTCCTCCCCCGTGCTGCATCCCGCAATCCAGACCTTGAGCGAGGGAAAGGTCGCCAGATGCGGCAGCACCTGCTCGCGCAGCGCCCGGAAATAGGCGGGGTCGCGGAACATCTCGCTCACATGGATGGTGAGGAAGCTCAGCAGATCGGGCAGGATGGCCGGCTCGTGCAGCATCCGGTGCTGCAGCATCGACAGGCTCTCGCAGCCGAAATATTGCTGCGCCCGCACCATCCGCCGCAAGATGGAGCCGCGGGAATAGCCGCGAAAATCGAACTGGTGGCGACGCCACAGAAGGTCGAGCAGCGAATCCAGCTCCAGCAGCTGCAGCTGTTCCTCGGCCTCGGGCGCCGCGGCCAAATCGGCCATCATCGCGGCATCCATACCCGCACCAGCGACAGCAGCTTGTCGACGTCCAGCGGCTTGGCCAGATAGTCGTTCGCGCCGGCGGCGATGCACTGCGCCTGGTCCTGCGCCGTCGCCTTGGCGGTCAGGCTGATGATCGGCAGATCGCGCCAGTCGGGATTGGCGCGGATCTCCCGCGTCGCGGTCAGCCCGTCCATCTCCGGCATCATCACGTCCATCAGCACCAGATCGATGTCCGGCCCTTGCGCACCCGCCAGGAATTTGAGCGCCTCCGCACCATTGCGCGCAATATGGACGGTCGCGCCATGCGGCTCGAACAGGCTGGTCAGCGCATAGATATTGCGGACATCATCCTCCGCCACCAATATGTGCCGCCCCTCCAGCAGCGCATCGCGGTTGAGCGCGGTCGCCAACATCGCCTGCTGCCGCGCGGGCAGGTCGGCCACGACCTGGTGCAGGAACAATGTGACCTCGTCCAGCAGTCGCTCGGGCGACTTCGCGCCCTTGATGATGATCGACTTGGAATAGCGGCGCAGGCGCAGCTCCTCCTCCGCCGACAGGTCGCGCCCGGTATAGACGATGACTGGCGGGAAGGAGAGGCTGTCGTCGCGGCTCAGCTGTTCGAGCAGTTCGAAGCCCGAAGCGTCCGGCAGGTTGAGGTCCATGACCATGCAATCGAAGGTCTGGGTCGACAGCCGCTCCAGGCATTCACTCGCATCCGCCGCCTCGACCGTGTCGACATCCCGCGTCGCCAGCAGCAGGCGCAGGCTCTCGCGCTGGGTCGCATCGTCCTCGACCAGCAGCACCCGCCGCATCCGCGCGGCGAAGCGATGCTGCAACCCTTCCAGCACCTCGGCCAGTTCCTGCCGCTTGACCGGCTTGAACATATAGCCGACCGCGCCGTTGGACAGCGCCGCATGGGCATGGTCGGCCACCGACACGCAATGGACCGGAATATGGCGCGTATTGACGTCGCGCTTCAGACGGTCGAGCACCGACAGGCCGCTATGGTCGGGCAGCCCCATGTCGAGGATGATCGCCTGCGGCAGATATTGCCGCGCGAGCATCACGCCCTCGTCCGCGCTTTCGGCCAGCAGGCACTGGAAATCCATCTCGCGCGCCAGGTCGCACAGGATGCGGGCAAAGGCCGGATCATCCTCGACGAACAGGATGACGCGGCTGTCGCCGGTCAGCGCGTCGCGGTCATCGTCGAGCGATCGCGGCCGCGCCGGCGCTGCGGGCAGATCGGTGCGCGTCGCCAGCAGCGGCGTCGCCTCGCGCGGCGCGGGGCGATAGACCGGGGCCGCGACGGGCGTTTCGCTGAAGTCCCGCGGCAGCGTCAGGGTGAAGCTGCTCCCCTCGCCCGGCGCGCTCACCAGGCTGATCTCGCCGCCCAGCAACCGCGCCAGCTCGCGCGAAATGGACAGCCCCAGGCCGGTGCCGCCATATTTGCGGCTGACCGATCCATCGGCCTGGCGGAAAGGCTCGAAGATCGTCTGCTGCTGTTCGGCCGGAATGCCGATGCCGGTGTCATGCACGGTAAAGGCAATGCAGTCGTTCGCCGCCGCCTGCACCGTCAGCGTCACTTCGCCCTTCTCCGTGAACTTGATCGCGTTCGACAGGAAATTTTTGAGGATCTGCTCCATCCGGTGCGGATCGGTCTCGATCTCGGCGGGCATGTCGGCGGCCGATGGAATGCGCAGCGCGATCCCCTTCTGCCGCGCGCCGGGCTCCAGCAGCGCGTGCAGCTTCTCGACCATCGGCGCGATGCGGATATGCCGCGTCTGCAGGTCGACATGCCCTGCTTCGATCTTGGAAATGTCCAGAATGTCGTTGATCAGCAGCAGCAGATCGTTGCCCGACGTCTCGATCGTCTCGGCATGGCGCACCTGCTCCGATGTCAGGTTGCCGGCCCGATTGTCGGCCAGCAACCGCGCCATGATCAGCAGCGAATTGAGCGGCGTGCGCAGTTCGTGGCTCATATTGGCCAGGAACTCGGACTTGTAGCGGCTCGCCTGTTCCAGTTCGCGCGCCTGTTCCTCCAGCGATGTCTGCGCGCGCGTCAGGTCGTTGCGCTGCTGGACCAGCTGCTGGGTCTGCTCCTCCAGCTCGACATTGGTCTGCTCCAGTTCGGCCTGCTGGGTTTCCAGCCGCGCCTGCGAATCCAGCAGCACCCGGCTCTGTTCCTCCAGCTCCTCGTTAGCGCTGCGCAATTCCTCGCTCTGCGCCTGAAGCTCCTCGGCCTGCTGCTGCGTTTCTTCCAGCAGTTCCTGCAGCCGTTCGCGATAGCGCGCCGCCCGGATCGCCTTGCCGATCCCCTCGCCCGCCCGCTCCAGCAGGATCAATGTCTCCTCATCGGGCTCCTGCGCAAAGCCGATCTCCAGCACCGCGACGACATCATCGTCGGCGCAGGCGGGGGCGACCAGCATGGTGGTGGGCGCGGCATGGCCCATCGCCGTCCCGTAGCTCAGATAGGACGCCGGCACCGGCCCGATGCGCACGATCCGGTTTTCGGTGATCGCAACGCCGATCAGCCCGTCGTCGGCTCCGGTCGAGCGGATGACGTCCGCGCCCTTGGGCACGCCGATGCTGGCGACCTGGCGATAGGCGGCGCCATCGTCCACGAACAGCATCGCCGCCTGCGCGCCCAGCCGGTTGGTCAGATAGCGCAGCAGATCCTCGCTCAGCGTCCGCAGACTGCGTTCGCCCGCCATCGCCCGGCCAAGGCCGATCTGCGAGCGCTGCACCCACTCCTCTCGCCGGATGGCGAGCTTGTTGCGCACGAACAGATAGCCAAGCCCGCCCAGCAGCCATGCGGTCAGCCCCCCCATGGAGCGATTGACCTGCGCCACGGTCGGATCCACGCCCGCCGGCGCGATCTGATAGCCGATCACCATCAAAAGCGTCGCCATCACCGCGAGCAGCGGCGGGATGATCGCGCGCGACGTCAGATAGGATAAGGTGATCGGGAGCAGATAGAGCACCCAGACCGACATGCCGAGCGGCAGCGTCATGTCCGCCAGAAACGGCGGGATCATGAGGATCAGCAAGGCGATGTGAAGCAGGGTCGCGGATCGCGCCGGCGTCATCCCGAACAGGGAGGGCATTGTTTCTCTACACTCTCGTTACGACGCCCCCGCGCTGCGGGCATATTGCAAGCAGGCCGCCCCAGCGCAATAGCATCAGAGGAAATTCCAACCCGCCTTGTCGCGCGGGCTCGGCATGACCTATCGCCTTGCGGCAACAATTGCGCAACGTGTTATCGCGCTCGCTCCAGCGTGGTTTCGAAATCGCGCGAACGTGTTTTCGGTCACGGCCTGACGTGTCATCGGATCGCTCGAAGCGTCCAGCCATGGCGGAAATCCGCCACAAACAGCCGCGTGGCCCCGGGCCTAACCCTCATAATCCCTGAATAAAATCCATAATGGCGACCGTGGAGCCCGCGGGACGCATCTCGACCTTGTTGTGATCGCCAGGTCGGCTCCAATAGGCTTTTCAGGAGGGTGAAAACGCAACGATCGCGACACGCGCTGAGGTTTGCTTTCCAGCGCACGCGATCGGCCCGATGCCCATCGTCACGGCATCTTGGCTTCCGGTTTGACTTTCACGCGCAAATCGGCGCATTAAACCCTAACCTATATCCACTTCTGATTCGAGCATGAGGGGCATCATGTCGTTCACCGTCAATACGCTGCGCAACGTCACCACGGCTTGCCAGCAAATGCGCGATCACATCAAGACGATCGTGTTCCGCCCCGACAACCGCAAGACGCTGGATATCAGCTTCGGCCCGACGATTGCCGCCGAGCTCATCGGCCGCACGCCCGAGGCTCTTGCCAAAGCGGAAGCCAAAGGCCGCCTGCCCCAGCCCAAGACGCAGCCCAATGGCCGGCGCTACTACACGCTCGAAGACCTCACCCATATCCGCAGCGCCCTCGGCATCCATGTCGGCAAGCAGCCCGACGAGGATGCGGTCGTGCTGGCGGTTCAGAACTTCAAGGGCGGCGTCGGCAAGAGCACCATCACCAAGCATCTTGCCGATTATCTCGCGCTGCACGGCTATCGCGTCCTGGTGATCGATTGCGATCCGCAGGCATCGACCACCACCATGTTCGACATCCAGCCCGAAACGCTGATCGACGACGAACAGACGCTGGGCGCCTTCCTTTCGCCGCGCAGCACCTTCAGCAACTTTGCCGAAACCATTCGCGACACGCCCTGGCCGACGATCAAGATCGTGCCCTCCAGCCTTGGCCTTCAGGATGCGGAGTGGGATCTCACCTCGACGCTGCGCGAAGGCGGGCAGGCGGTGCGCGAAAGCCTGCAGGCGCTGCGCATCGGCATCGCCAGCGTGACCAAGGATTTCGACGTGATCCTGCTCGACCCACCGCCAGCCATGGGGTTCCTCGGCCTCAATGTCATGGCCGCGGCGACCGGGCTGCTGATCCCGGTGCCCGCGCGGCAGCTCGACTATCTGTCGACCATCCATTTCATGGATACGATCGCGGACAATATCGAGATACTCGAACAAAATGGCACGCCGGTCAGCTATGGCTTCATCCGTGTCGTCTGTTCGGCCTTTTCGCCCAGCAAGCCCGGCGAGAACGACATGTGGCGGATCATGCAGGCGACCTATGCGGGGCTGCTGCTTGGTCAACCGATCCTCGCGTCGGAGGAGATCAAGAACGCCACCCAGGCCTTCCGGTCCATCTATGAGTCCAAACCCTCGGCTTCGCACCAGACCTATACGCGCTGCCGCGACAATCTCGACGCCGTGTTCGCCGAGGTGGAGCAACAGATTCGCCAGCAATGGCCGTCCACCAGCCTCACCGCTGACGTGAGTGTGGCGGCATGAGCCGGCGCTCCCTCATCGGCGAAGCGCTTGCATCGGTTCCCAGTGAACCGTCCGCCACGCCCACGCCTGAAACGCCGGCAACGCCGCGCCCCAATTTCACCAACAAGCGGCTGGAGGCGTTTGGCGAGGCCGCGCGCATCGTCAAGCGCCCCACCATCCGCCTGAAGCCGGCCGAATGTTCGATCTGGCCCGGCAATGCGCGCGATTATTCGATGCTGGACGAGTTCCGGCTGCGCAGCCTCATCGATTCGATCCTTGCCGAAGGCGGCAATCGCGTCCCGGCGGTGGTTCGTCGAACGCCGGGCGGCCCCCTTCCCTATGAGCTGGTCACGGGCACGCGTCGCCATTGGGCGATCTCCTGGCTCAACGCCAATCATTATCCTGACATCGATCTGATCGCGATCATAGAGGATCTCGACGACGAAGCCGCCTTCCGCTTGGCCGATATCGAAAATCGCGAGCGGGAGGACATTTCGGACCTTGAGCGCGGCCTGAACTACAAGGCCGCGGTCGACAGCTATTATGGCGGCGTACAGCTGCGCATGGCGGAACGGCTCAAAATCTCAAAGTCGCAGCTGTCGCGCTATATCGCGTTGACGGAAATCCCGCCCTTCATCGTCAGCGCCTTTCATTCGCCGATGGACCTTCAGGCCAAATATGCCGAAAAGCTGCTGCCGCTGCTCCGCGATGGAAGCGCACGCGCGAAGCTGGAGGCTGCCGCCGATCAGATTGCCGCGGAGCAGAGCTTCCGGCGGTCAGGCGATGAGCAGCCTATCACCGGACCGGAGGTGTTGTCGCGCCTGGTCC
This sequence comes from Sphingobium naphthae, assembly GCF_020782235.1. Classification (GTDB taxonomy): domain Bacteria; phylum Pseudomonadota; class Alphaproteobacteria; order Sphingomonadales; family Sphingomonadaceae; genus Sphingobium; species Sphingobium naphthae. The sequence continues at coordinate 56,276 of NZ_JAJGNO010000014.1, read as the reverse complement.
AATCGACGACGACTAAAGGACGGGTCCAGCGCGCCACGATCGTCGCGCCGCGCGGCGATGCCATCGGCCAAGTGGAAAAGGATCAGCAGAAGGTCCTCACCCTCTCCCTCTCCCCCAGCAATCTGACGGTGGATGAGATATTGGAGGCGTTGCGGCCCGTGATCGAGCAGGCGAAGATGCGATCGACCCGCAGGCGCTAACCGATAAAAAGCTGAAAAAGGATTATTATTCCTTTAATATCAATAGCTTGGTTCTGATTTCCCTCCGGGGGGAAGCGGGGATGGGATGGGACAGGTAGACGAAGACAGCGAAGCGAGACCGCCGCTCAAGGAGCGGAAGGTCCAATTCGAAATGTTCTTCACGCTTCCCGATTTCAGCGACATTTCCCTGCGCGATTATCAGGAGACGATGCAGCGGCCCTTCTTCAGCCTGTCGAAGCGCAAGCGCATCAAGCCGATCGATTATGTGAGTCCCGACCGCACGGTAACCGTGCAGGTTCTGCCCAATGCCGCTTATGGCATGGCAACGATCTGGGACGCCGACATCATGATCTATCTCGCCTCTCATCTCAATGAGATGCGGGAGCGTGGCACCAACGACATCTCGCCAGTGATCCGCCTTCAGCCTGGCGATCTGCTCAAGCGCATCTGCTGGGGCACCAGCGGCCGCGCCTATGAGCGGCTGGTGAGCGCGTTGGATCGGCTACAGGCAACCACGATCAAGACCAACATACGCGCCAGTAACAAGAGCCGGGAGACGACCTTCTCCTGGATCGACAGTTACACGCATCTGGTGGATGAACGCACGCAAAGGTCGCTCGGCATGGAGATCACCCTGTCGAAATGGTTTTTCGATGGCGTGATGGACAAGCGCAACGTGCTATCGATTTCGCCGCTTTATTTCGAAATCACCAGCGGCCTCGGCAAATGGCTGTATCGCGCCTCGCGCAAGCATGCCGGCGGCAATGGTGCGGAAGGGTTCACCATCGGCTTTGAAACGCTGCATCAGAAAAGCGGTAGCGAGAGCAGCTATCCGGTGTTCAAGCGCAAGCTGATGGAACTGGCGCGTCACAACGAATTGCCGGACATCAGCCTCGAAGTGGTGGATGGCGACAGCATCAAGCCGAAGCTCAAGATGGTGATGCGCCGTCATCTCAACCAGGCGAAACCCCGGAAGCGTCCCCTCCCCTCCTTGTCCCGATCGGTTGAGGCTGGCGATTCCGATCACACGTCAGACACGTCTGATGATCTGATCGACCCCCGCCTGACGCAGGGGATCATTGCGGGTCTGGGCAAGGGTCTGCGCGTGACCCCGGGACATGAGGATGCTCAGGTCGCGTCGAAGCGACCGGAGCGCAGACCGACGCGCGCGCCCTCCCCCGCCATCCCTCCCCGCGCGAACAAGGTGCTGGATCAGGAGATTTATGCGGCCATCCGCGTGGATTTCCCTGGGTGGGATTATGATGCACTGATCGAGCGGTTCGACGCCTTCCTGGGATCCAACCCGGATGAACTGCCGCGCAACTATTCGAAGCGATTCTACGGCTTCGTCAAGGAACATCATCGCCGGAACAAGTTCCGCCTTTAACTCACTCCCGCGCGGACGTGTTTTCGGAATCATTCGCTGAGCCTCGGCGTAGCCGCACTAAGGCTGCTTATATCCTGTTCATCCAATGAGATGGTGAGCCGCTCAGCTTTAGAGGGCGCTCATGGACCGCTGCTTGCATGATTCTGATAACACGATGCGACGGGAAGATCGTAGGGCTTGAGAGACTTTAAGGTGTTCGAGCGGCATCAGTCATTGACCGCTCAGCGAAGACCTGCATCTTCATCGTCCGGCCCGTGTCGCCTGCATAGCAGGACGCAACGCCTCTGGGATTGCATCGTTTATACGGAATGAGCCGGAACTGACGCCTTGCTCAAAATCCTACTGGTAATTGCCTGCTCCACGCTCTGATCGGCCTCAACGTGTTATCAGAATCATCCAAACGAGCTGTTCGGGAGGCTGATTGTCTGGCTAGGAAGCTGGGGCCCGCCCTTAGTTGCAAGGAGCGATAGCGACCTCACCAAGTACGATCGGCAAGTCGCTGTGAGTACCTGCTGCGCGATCAGCGGTCGTGAAGGTGTCAGGCCTCCGAGCTCAATATGCCGCTAACGTTTTGAGGTTCCCCGTTCCATTCTTCCTCAGGATCAAACGGATCGGCCAACCGGCGCGGCATTTCCGACGAAGCCGCCACGGGGATGGCATAATGGCGATAGCTTGCCTGTCCGCTTCGCTCCACCAGCAGGCCCGCCTCGGCCGCGATCGTCAGCAGCTTTATGGCGCCAGCGCTGGTGATGCCCAGCGCCTTGGCTGCCATGCTGCTGGTGACGCGCGGGCGTATCATGGCGAGCAGGAGCATGTCCTTCAGCCGGCCGGGCCTGCGCTTGGCCTGAAGGAACTGTGCGGCACGCACAGCATAGGCACGCAGGCGCAGCTCGAGGTCGAGATGCGCTTGCGCGCCCTGCCGGATCGCTTCGAGCCAGACTCGCTCCAGCTGCTCGCCTTCCGCAACCTTCCAGGGCTGGTGGCTGCCTTCAAGGCCCAAGGCGACTAGTCCGCCCTTCGATCCGTCCCACCGCCCAGGCCCCCAGCGATCGCCGATCAGCAAGCTCGCCACCAGGTCGCCTCGGCCAAGCGGGGCATGCGCGCGCCACAGCCGCGCCATATGCGCGCTGCCGAGCAGGGGAGGGGAGGGGGCAAATGCGGCGCTCGCGCCCTGCCATGCCCTGACCCGCTCCAAAACACTTACCATTGGCGCGGCGCGTTCAGCCGCTACGGCCTTTGGCGCATCAAGCCATTCCAGCACTGCGCCTGGTTCCTCGGCTAAGGCCTCAAGCGTAATGTGGGCGGACATCGTATGCCGGCTGCGACTGAGGTCAAAAGGAGACGTGCTGACGGTTCTTCGCCCGTCGACATATACATCCTCCTCCATCAGAACGGTCTCATCCATACGCGCTAGCGCTTGGCGTTCAGCTATCTGCATCCGGCTTCGCAAAGGCACACGCACGGGGCTGAGCTTCAAACGCTCCTCAAGCCGTTCCAGCGCGGATTGTGCCGCGGCATAATGGGCTATAACACCCAATCCTTTGTTCATCACCGATCCGATAATATCAATCTAGAACAATTCTATAGCATGAAATAGTCAACGATAAAGCACCTTCAGCAAGTGTAGTCTCTTGTTCCGGGTTGGGCCGGCCAGACGTTCAAACTGCCCCATCAATCGCCTTTGCTCGCTTTTCGATAAGGGAGCCGGGCTTTTGATCCTTAATGCTGTCTGCATGATCCCTGACGATCTCCCCTCGGATGCACTGGCTTTCCCCGATGGCCAGTCTGCGGACCTTACGGGCGCAAAGGCGGTCGTTCGGATGCTGCAGGCGCATGGCGTGCGCCATATATTCGGCCTATGCGGCGACACCAGCCTGCCATTCTACGACGCGCTGGCGCGGTTGGATCATGGCATCGACCATGTTCTCACGCGCGACGAGCGCAGCGCGGCCTATATGGCGGATGCCTATGCGCGCGTCACGGGTAGGGTAGGGGTCTGCGAAGGACCAAGCGGGGGAGGGGCGACCTACATCCTGCCGGGCGTCATCGAAGCCAATGAATCCTCCGTCGCCTTGCTATCCATCACCTCCGACATCTCGGTAACGGCACGGGGTCGCTATCCCTTGACCGAACTCGACCAGCGCGCCTTGTTCGCGCCGCTGACCAAGTGGAATAGCGTGGTCGACCATGTCAGCCAGATCCCGCACATCTTCCGCACCGCTTTCCGCGCGGCGACGACGGGGCGGCCGGGCGCCGCGCATATCGGCTTGCCCTATGATCTGCAAAAGCAGCATCTTTCGACAGCCGACATCTGGGCGGATCCGCGCCATACGACCTTCCCCGCTTATCGCACGGGCCCGGACAGCGAACTGATTGCTGCCGCAGCCGATGTCATCCTCGCCGCCAAGCGACCGGCCTTTATCTGTGGCGGGGGCGTCATCCTTGCGGGCGCCTGCAACCTGCTCGCGGAATTGGCTGAACTGCTCGACGCACCGGTCGCTTCGACGGTGAGCGGTCATGGCGCCATAGCTGACGATCATCCCTTGGCGGTCGGCGTGGTCGGCGCCAACGGCGGTACGGACGAAACACGCGCGGTCATTGCGGCGGCGGACTGCGTGATCTTCGTCGGTTGCCGCGCGGGCTCCACGACGACGGAGCATGGAAGCGTGCCATCCCGCACCACGCCGATCGTCCACATCGACATTGATCCCATGGTTGTCTCAGGCAATTATCGCGTGGAGGCTGGCGTCGTCGGCGACGCGCTGCTGTGCCTGTCGGCGCTGCGGATCGAGATAGAGAAGCGCCTTGCGGGTGCACGACGCCACAATGGCGCCGCGGAGCGGGTCGCATCCCTGAGGGCCCAAAAGCGTGCCGCTTTCGATCGCCTGGCTCGATCCAGCGAGAGGCCCATTCGCCCGGAGCGCGTTCTGGCCGCGCTGCAGGCGGCTCTGCCTTCCGATGCCATCATCGTTGCGGATCCCGGCACGCCGTGCCCCTATTTTTCAGGTTATTTTCAGTTCAATGGGAGCGGGCGCCGCTTCATCACCAATCGCGCTCATGGCGCCCTGGGATTTGCATTGCCAGCATCGGTCGGTGCGCAGTTCGGCGCGCCCGAGCGCAAGGTGGTGGCGGTGATGGGCGATGGCAGTTTCGGCTTTGCGGTGGGTGAGCTGGAAACGATCGTGCGCCAGGGTTTGCCCATCACCATGATCGTTTTTTCCAATGCGTCCTTCGGATGGATAAAGGCAAGTCAGAAGGAGGGCTATGGCGGGCGGTATTTCTCGGTCGATTTCACGCGCACCGACCATGCACGCATAGCGGAGGCGTATGGCGTGAAGGCCTGGACCGTCGATGATCCTGAAGCGCTTGACTCCATCATGCGCAAGGCGATCGCTCATGATGGTCCCACGCTGATCGACGTCATCGCCCAGCCGCTGGAAGAGTCGGCGGTGCCGGTGAGCAAATGGATGGGATAACGAGGGCGATCGCCAGCAGAAGCGGTCCCGATCAACAGAGCATATTATCGGAGTAGGGTGATGAACCGTAGAAATTTCATGGGACTGTCCTTGGGGGCGCTGGCCGCCGGCGCTGCGCGTGCAACGGATGTGCCGTTGGGGCGAAAGGGTGTGATGCTGATGAACCGCATCGCGCCTTCCATCTCTCAACTGATGATGGCCAATCTGGACGGCAGCAATGAACGCAAGCTGCTCGTCGACACGGATTACGAATATAATGGCACTCTGTCGCCCGACGGACAGTGGCTGATCTTTACGTCCGAACGTCGCGGGGACGGCCAGTCCGATATCTTCCGCGCACGGGCCGACGGCACGGGTATTGCGCCTGTCATCACGACCGACAGCATGGATGACGCCGCTGTGCTGTCGCCCGACGGCCGGACGCTCGCCTTTGTGTCCACCCGGAACGGCTATCGCGCCAACATCTGGCTGCAGGATCTGTTCACCGGTCGAACCCTCCAGTTGACCGGCATTGGCGACATTCATGGCGAAGACCTCTATCCGGACTGCTATTTCCGCCCGGCCTGGTCGCCTGATGGACAATGGCTCGCCTTTTCCAGTGATCGCAACACGCGCTGGACCGGACATGACAAGGGACATGGCTGGGAACATACGCAGGAATTGTCCATCTACGTTATCCGCCCTGACGGAACCGGATTCCGCAAAGTGGCCTCCAAGCCGGGCTATTGTCTCGGCTCGCCCAAATGGTCGCCGGATGGCAAGCGAATCGTCTTCTATGAAATGACGGTCGAAGCGACGTGGGGTGCGCGTCGTCCCAACTATGTCGGCAAGGCTCCCTCGCAGATTGTCTCCGTCGATGTGAACGGCGGCGATCGGGTCGAACACACGACGGGTGTCGATCTCAAGCTGCATCCGCAATTTCTCAGCAACAGCGAGATTGGCTATCTTGTCAAATATGGCCCTAATGAAGGGCTGGCCTATACCTCCGATCGCCCGGCGCTTCGCCAGGCTTTCATCCGCGCGCCCAACTGGACCCCGGATGGCAAGTCGGTGATCTATGAAAAGGTCGCTTTCAAACCCGTGCGCCCGCTCTACAAGCCGCTTTTCAGCTGGGACACGGACTATGACTATCAGCATGTCGACGTCTTCCCGCTGCTGTCGCGCGACGGCTGGGTCGTCTTTACCGAAAAGCAGCTGGGCAATAGCTCGGTCTGGATCATGCGGCCGGACGGCTCCGAAAAGCGAAAAGTCTTCGAATCCTCCGGCCGGGGGCTGGACGAAAAAAAGGTGCAAATGGGTCTGGCCGGGGCCTTCCAGCCCTGCTGGTCGCCCGATGGCGAATGGATCGCCTTCGGCCTCGGCTACTGGTTCAACGAACGCAGCAAGATGACGGCCGCGCTCTGGCGCGTCCGCCGCGACGGCACCGGCGCCGAACAACTCACCGACGGCAGCCTCCATTCGGGTTTCCCCAGCTATTCGGCCGATGGCAAGGAACTGGTGTTCCGCGTCTGGGGCGAGACGGAAAAGGGGCTGCGCATCCTCAATCTCGACACGCGCAAGATCCGCGTTCTGACGCAGGGCCTGGACAATCTTCCCGGCTGGTCGCCCGATGGCAAGCGGATCGTCTTCACGCGCAAGCGCGACGACGGCAATTTCGATATCTACACGATCAAGCCTGATGGCAGCGGCCTGTTCCGCGCAACCACCCATCCGTCCAGCGACGGCCATGCCGTCTGGTCGCCTGACGGCCGGATCATGTGGAGCGGATCGCAGCACGGCTTCCGTGACGAGGCCGCGCTCTACGATCAGACCTTCCAGCAATATGGCCAAATCTACGTGATGAACGCCGACGGCTCGAACAAGCGGCTGCTGACCGACAGCAAATGGGAAGATTCCATGCCGCTGTATCTCAGCGATCCCAGCTAAAGCGGGGGCATGAAGGGAAAGAGGAGGCCGGGAGCGATCCAAGGCCTCCTTTTTCCACAATGGATGCGGCTGCTATTCCGCTATTTCGGACATCATGTCTCGGACACCGGTCAGATAGCCCTGTTCGGCACAACCTTTCTTCGCTGTGGTCGCGGTCGCTTCATAGCTGGTAACCGGAAATGATGGCGACGACGGCGATGCCCGCGAAGCTGAAGAAGGTATAGAGGCCCGATTGCGTGAGCGACAGCCCCCTGCTCTCCACCAGATAGGCCGGCATCCAGGTCATGCAGTAGAAGGTGAAATAGCCGTAGCAGAAATTCACGATCATCCCGCCCCATACGACAGGGGACGTGATGATGTTGCGGAACGGCACCGTGGCTGCCCGCCGCATCACCGCCGCCATGTCCGCCTTTTTGGGAAAGTCGTTGCGCACGCACAATGTCCATGGCGCCAGCCGGACCAGGCCCAGCAAGCCGGTGATCACGAACATGGCGCGCCAGTCGTAAAGAATGATCAGCCAAGCAGCCAGCGGCGCGCCCAGGGCCGTCCCGATCTTGTTTCCCATCGCAAACAGGCCGATCGCAGCGCCGGTGTGGCGCTCCGGGACATTGTGGCGGATCCAGCGATAGCTGGCGGGCATCACCACCGCCTCTGTAGCGCCGACGATGAGCCGCATGATCACCAATCCGCTGAAGGCGGTCATGATCCCGGCACCCGCCGTGGCGCAGCACCATAGTGCAAAGCACAGCGCATAGGGCAACTTTACGCCATAGCGGTCGACCACCCACCCCATCGGAATCTGCGCCAGCGCATAGGACCAGAAAAATGCCGAACCCACGATACCGCGCTCGACATCGGACATGCCGAAATGATCGATGAACTGCTGGTTGGCGATCGCCGCGGATATGCTGGCGCGATCGGCATAGGCGATCAGCACGCCCAAGCTCAGAAGCAGCATGATGCCCCAGACTGCGGCTGCGCTAGGCGATCGTTGTTCCGGTGAGCCGATCTGCGCAGATGAGGGTTGGGTCATGGTTGCTCTCCTGAATGCGATCTGCTGGTCGGCATTTGCTTGACCGCTGCCGCTGATGATGACGCTGGTAATCGCCTGTTCTTTGCCTTTGGTCGGGCGATCGTTCGGCACTGAACAATTGAAGTTGCGCCTGCGACGATAGATTTGCCGGCGCTGGAACGGCAAAACGCCCGCCATCATGGGCGATGGCGGGCGTTTCGCGAAAAGGGGCGTCACACGCCGCCGGGTCAGTAGTCGAAGCCGAACGTCACGCCATAGGTGCGGGGCGCGCCTGCATAGCCATTGTCACCGCTGTTGGTGGCGCTGATCTGGCTGCGATAGAAGGCGTCGGTCAAATTCTTGCCCCACAAGCGAACATAGAATTTCTCGCCGGGCTCCTTCCAGGTGATCGACGCGTCGACCGTGTTGTAGCTTGGCTGCGTGACGCGTTCGTCCGCGGTCGCGACGAAGCCATCATTATAGTAATAATTGCCCGCCAGGGTGAAGATGCCCGCGCTGGTCGGGATGTCCAGGCTGCCGCCAAGGCTGAAGGTGATTTCGGGCGTATTCTGCAGCCGATTGCCCGACGCATCGCCGCGCAGCAGGCAATTGCCGCCCAGCTGCGCCGTCGGAGCGCCGAATGTACCCAAACAGGCGGTATTCGCGACCGTCTGTCCGGTCTGGCTGTCGACATAACTATAGTCGGACGGCGAAAAACCGGCCGCGACAGGATAGGGGATGGAAATGATCGCGTCGGTGAAATCCCTGTAGCGCGCGTCGGTCCAGTTGAAGCCGCCGAAGAGGCGCAGATTGTCGCTTACCTGCCAGGTCATGTCGGCATCGATGCCGTAGATGCGCGCACCCTGCCGGGCGTTGTAGACGTTGTTCACGCCCGCGATGACCTGGATCACCTGCACCGCCGACTGGTCGTAATAATAGCCCGCGACGTTCAGCCGCACCTTGCGATCGAACAGATCGGTCTTGATACCCAGTTCATAGGCATCGACGACCTCGGGTTCCAGCACGTTGAAGGGCGTCGCGATCTGCGGCACGAACGTCCCGCTGCGGAAGCCGCGATTGTAGCTCGCATAGGCCATCAACTCGGGCGAAAAGCGATGGTCGATCGACAAGCGCCACGTCAGCTTGTCGAAGCTGCGCTTCTCAGGGCCGTAGGTGGTTGTGGTGGTGACGTCCGTGTTGCCGTTATAGGTGATGCGGGTCGCATCGATATCGCGCTTGTCATAGGTGTAGCGAATGCCAGCCGTGATCTTGGTGTTTTCGCCCAGTTCGTAGGTGCCGTCGGCAAAGCCGGCAATCGATTCAAGACCGATGTCGGTATAGTCGTCCGAATAGCCGTTGTCGCCGAAGGTCGTCAGGCCGGTGGTGCGACCAGGATATTGGCCAGCGCTGCTCTTCATGTAAAAGCCGCCGATAACCCAGTTGAATGGCCCGGCATTGTCGGAAATCAGGTCGATCTCCTGCGTGAACTGCTTGTCGCGATTATTGTTGTCGATGCGCAGGCGCGGCGCCACCGTCCCGTCGGGATCGAAATAGGTGCGCAACTCGGTCTTGCGGTAGGCGGTGATGCTCCGCAGGTTCACGCCGCCCAATTCCTGGTCGATCGATAGGCTGACGCCCTTCTGCCGGCCGCGCAACGTGGGATCGAAATCGGCATAGATGTCGCGCTGCGGGTCGCCGCCCAGAGACTTTATGACGTCGGGCACATATTGGCCGGCGCTGTTGCGGCTGAAGGTGACGAACGCCGGATCGGCCGCTTCCCGGCCGAAATAGTCGCCGGACAGGACGATGGAGGTGGTGTCGCCCGGCTCCCAGAGCAATTTGGCGCGCAGCGAATAGGTGCGATCGGTCTGGATGTCGTTGCCCGTGAAGACATTCTGGCCATAGCCGTCGCCGCGATTCTCATACTGACCCGACAGGCTGAAGGCGAGGGTAGGGGCCAGGCCGCCCGAAACATAGGCGGCGGCGCTCGCCGTATCATAATTGCCGTAGCCGAAGCGGGCGGAGGCAGTATAGTCATAGCTGGGCTTGCGCGTGGTGATCTGGATGAGACCGCCGGTCGCGTTACGGCCAAAGAGCGTGCCCTGCGGCCCTTTCAGAACCGCGACCTGCTCGACATCGAACAGCGACTGCAGCGCCCCGATGGCGGAGCCGTAATAGACGCCGTCGACATAGACCGCGACCGGGTTCTCGATCCCGGCGCCCTGGCCGGTGGCGCCGACGCCGCGAATGCGCGGCAGGCCAAAGCCGCCTGCTGCCGTCGTGACGTTGAGCGAAGGCACGGCTGCCCGCAAATCCTCCGTGCTGGTCACGCCGGATGCGGCGATATCTTCCGTGCTGAGCGCGGTGATCGCAACCGCGACATTCTGCGCATTTTCGCTGCGCTTCTGGGCGGTGACGATGATGTCGGAAACGCCTTCCTGGGCGGCCGCGGGCGGCTCCACGGGCTGGGCGAAGGCGGGCGAAGCGGCAAGCGCGGCGATAGAAATCCCGCCGAGCAGGGCGGGTATTGAAAAGTTGCAGCGGCGCATGATGTGTCCTCCCCATGGTGCGCTGATTATTCAACCCATTGTTATCGGATTGTGCACGCTAGGTAGAAGAGAAGCTGGGTCCGCGCTTATAAGAAAGGCGGCGGGAGTCTATCAATTCCCGCCGCCTCGTTTCGCCTATGTTATCCGAGAGTTCCCGTAACGTCGTCGAACAGCTCATCGACGCTTAGCTTGCGCGGGATGATATTCTGCTCGAAAGCCCAGTCGATCGCGAGCTGCAGCCCCTTGCGATTGGCTTCCAGCCCCATGGGCGGGAACGGATCGGGCACGCCGCCTTGCGTCAACGCACGGCTCTCGCCGATCATGCGGTAGATTTCGCGCACCACATCGGGACGGTTCTTCGATATGTCCTCGTGCACGACGAAGATATGGTTGATCGGCACCACGCCCTCGCGCGCGAACCAGTCCTTGGCGGCATCGAAGGGGTCGGGGATCAATCGTTCGACGCGCGGGTCCTTGGGCAGGTCGACGCCTTGGAGCGTGGCAGCCAGTTCCCCGTCCAGCATCATCTGCCCGATATCGGAGCCCTTGGGCAGCCGGATGCAATTGGCGGGATCGCTATATTCCTCCAAATGGCCTTCCCCCACGGTCATCCAGGTGACCTTGTCGAGATCGACGCCATATTCATGTTGCAGGATGCCGCGCACCCACAGGCCCGTCGTCTGCGCATAGGTGCGTACGCCCACCTGGCGACCTTCGATGTCCTTGGGATCGAGATGGCCGAGCTCGCGGTTGTAGCCTGCGCAATGATGCTGGAACCGGCCCGAAACGGGCGCGGGCAGCAGCACATATGGCTTGCCGTAGCATTTGGCCTGCAAATAGGTGACGATCGCCAGTTCGCCCGCATCATACATGTTCCGGCGGACCATGTCCTTGAACCCGTTTTGCGCCGGCTCGGGCCCGCAACAGTCCAGCTTGACGATGTCGGAAGTGACCCGCCCGTCGCGGATTGCCTTCGTCACCGGATATTCGGCCAGGTTGGTGCGCAATGTCAGTATGTCTTCGGCGCTCGTCGCCATATCCTCTACCCCTTATTCTGTGTCCTACAGTCTGACTTCGATGAGCGCCGGACCAGGCTCGCGCGCGCTGTTCTGCATCGCCTTGACGAAATCCTCCGCCGTTTCGACCGCCACTGCCGGCACCCCCATGCTTTTGGCCATGGCGATCCAGTCGATCGTCGGCCGGTCGATGTCGATCATCGCCATCGCCTGCGGCCCCGGACTGCCCGCGCCCATATTGGCATATTCGGCCTTCAGGATCGCATAGCTGCGATTGGCGTAGATGATGGTGGTGATGTTCAGCCCCTCGCGCGCCTGGGTCCAGAGCGACTGGATCGTGTACATGGCGCTGCCATCACCCACGGTGCAGAAGACGCGCCGGTCCGGGCAGGCCAGCGCCGCGCCGGTAGCGACCGGCGTGCCATAGCCGATCGAGCCGCCCATATTGTTGATGAGGTCGTGCGGCAGCGCGCCCATCGTATGGCCCATGGATTCCCGCCCCGTGGTCAGCGATTCATCGACCAGAATGGCGTTTTCGGGCAGGGCGACGGCCAGCGCATGCGCGATGCTGAGGGGGGTGAGCGCGCCGGTGGGAGAGGGCGTTTCGATCCTGGCCTGCACGATCGGCTGGACGGCGCTCGCGCCGAGCGCGTCAAGCAGCATCTCGAACGCCGCTGCGCTATCCTCATGCTCCTCCACCAGAGGGTGGACGAGCGTGCCTTCCTTCTTCATCAGGCTCGGCTTGTCGGGATAGGCGAAGAAGGCGACCGGTTCGCGTGTTTCGACCGTGATGATATGCTTGAAGCCGTCCAGGAACGCCATCGCCTGCGGCACGGCATAGGGAATGCGCTCGATCGGCGTTCGTCCCGCGCCGCGCTCGATCCGCGCCGTGAAGAATTGCGATCCCAGGCGCGCACCGGTGGCTGCTGCGACCTTGCCCGCCAGCTCCAGCGCGCGGCCGCGCGTCGCCTTGTTGCCCAGGATGATCAGCGTGGGCTCGCCTGACGTCAGCACCTTGGCGACATGATCGATCCGTGCGGGCGCGGGTGCGGGACGGCGCTGGTCGATCTTGGGCAAAGTGACGGCCCTGTCGGCCTGCTGCCAGCTGGTATCTCCGGGCAGGATCAGGGTTGCGATCTTGCCGGGATGCTCCGATGCCGTCGCGACCGCCTGTGCCGCGTCCCAGGCGATGGTCGACGCGCTGTCGGCACGCCGGACCCAGTGGCTCAAAGGGCGGGCCAGCCCTTCGATGTCCGACTGCAGCGGCGGGTCATAACGCAGATGCGCCACCGAATGTTCGCCGATGATGTTGACCATGCCCGACGAGGCGCGCTTGGCATTGTGGATGTTGGAGAGGCCATTCGCCAGCCCTGGCCCCAGATGGAGCAGGGTGGAAGCGGGCCTGTCCTTCATCCGGTACCATCCATCGGCTGCGCCCGTCGCTATGCCCTCGAACAGGCACAGGACGCTCCGCATCCTGGGATTGTCGAGCGCCGCCAGGAAATGCATTTCCGACGTTCCGGGATTGGCGAAACAGATATCGACACCTTGGTCGACCAGGGTGGAGACCAGGCTTTCCGCACCGTTCATGGCGTCAATATCCCGCCAGTTCGCGGCCCTGGCCCACGACGCCATAGCTGCGGGTGGGCGCTGACATGAGGAAGCGATAGCCCTCGCCGATCAGCCGCTCGACATTCTTCGCATTGGTGTGCGGGTTGCCCACGACGACATTGTGCTTCTTGCAGACCTCCACGATGCGGTTCATCGCGCCAACCACTTCCGGGTGGTCATATTGGCGCGGATAGCCCAGCGCCTGGCTGAGGTCGCCCTCGCCGATCAGCACCAGGCCGATGCCCGGCACATTGGCCAGGATGTCGTCCAGATTTTCGATCGCCTCGGGGCTTTCGCACATCATGCCTACCAGGATCTCGCCATGCGGGGCGAGCGGCCAGACATCGGCCTTGGCATAATAGTCCGCCTGGCTGACCCCCCAGTAGCGCGCTGCCGTCGCCGGTCCATCGCCGCGCACGCCCTTGGGCTCGTAGAGGGCAGCGCCGGTCGGCTTGGCGTAGCGGCACGACGCGACCATGTTATAGGCCTGCTCGACGGTCGAAACATGCGGCGTGATGACGCCATAGACGCCGCGATCCAGCACCTGTTTGGCCTGGAACTGGTTCATCTCCGCACCGTTGGCAGGAATGCGCGCCAGCGGCGTCACCGAAGGCGCGACGGCGCCGCTTTCGGCGATCTTCTTGCGGTTGAGCATGTATTGAAGCGCGTCGCCGAGGCCGCCGACGTCATAGGGGTTATGCTCCATTTCGAAGACGATGCCGTCATAGGGCGCGTCGGTCAGTTCCTGCGCGGTCAGCTTGTCGACCTTGGAGAAGCAGGTGAAGGCGGGCTTGCCGGCTTCGAAGGCGCGGATGACGCCGTTAAGGCGCGTATCGGTCATGATGGTCGTCCTATGTGAATGGGAAAAGGGAAGCGCCGCTTATTCCGGCGCGTTCCAGTACATGAAGCCCATGCCCTCGCCGGTGCCGGCGGCGGTGCGCCAGCAGGGGACATAGTCCACCAGGGTCATCTGCGCGCCGGTATGCTCAAGCGCCATCATGACGATCGAGTAGATCTTCACTTCCGACGTGCCCGACTGGTAATAGCCGTCCGGGATCGCCGCCAGGCCCTCATAGTCATAGGCGGCCAGCTTCTCCATCACGTCCCGGTCGAACTCCTCGTCATTGACGAAGTGCGACAGGCCGCCGCTGGCGATCACCGCGACCCGCACATCCTCGGGCCATGCCTCGATCGCTTCCCGTAGCACGCGGCCGAACTGGATGCAGCGCTGCATCGATGGCTGGGTCGGGGGATAGAAGAGGTTGAAGAGCACCGGCACATGCGGCGGCACGTCATCGCCCATGATCTGGTGATAGACGAAGCTGTAGGCGTGCGGCACGACCGGATAATCGGCTTTCCGCCCCTGATTCTTCTCCATCCAGACATTTTCGGGCCACGCCATCAGGTCATTGAGGTCGAACCCTTCCTTCTGGAAGGTCTTGATGAGGTAGGTGGCCAGATCCGGATAGGCCTGATGCACGACATGATGGTCGGGGGCGTATACGGCGCGTTGCGGCGGGCCATTATGCACGTCCTGCCCGGTGTAGATGGTGATCGAGGGGGACTGGTCGGGCCAGATTTCCTTCTGATCCTTGCCCAGGATGATGGCGACGTCCACCTTGGCCGCCTTGTAGGCTTCCGCCATCGCGTCAAGCGCCGCCCGGCAGCGCCCGGCGCGGGCGGTGCGCTCCTCGATCGTCAGATAAGGCTCGAACGCCGCGCCGCGATGCGCCTCCAGTTCGGGATAGGTCCAGGTCCGGTTCTGGAACCAGAGCTCGGGATTGTTGCGATCCCGGTCGCCATTGTTCAGCCAGTCCTCCGGCTTTTGTCCCAGCATGCCGCTATGCGGCACCGCCATCCCGAATACGATCTTCGCCATAATATCCTCTGTTTGTCCGGCGGGCACATTATGCGCCCTGATGGGAAGCGGCCAATCCAAAGCCCGCTCCGTGCGATTGCTTATTCCGAAATTCTGGGCGCCCATTGCGGACGCAGCAGGATCCATGTCGCGGCTGCGCCGATGATCAGGAAGACGAAGATCACCAGCATTGGCAGGTCATAGCCGCCGCTGACATGCAGCAGCCAGCCCGACAGGCTTGCCGCCACGCCCCCGGCCAGGGACGTCGCGACCTGCTGCACGCCCGTCACCAGCCCGATGGCTGGCTTGGGGATCAAGGTCAGGCGGCACAGCGCCAGGTTGTTCGCGGTGGCGAGGCCCAGGAACGAAAGGGAAAAGACGTTCCAGAACAAGGCCATCGACAGGCTCGGCGAATAGGCGCCCAGCAGCACGGTGCACGCGCCGATGAAGCCGGCGATGACAAAGGCCTTGCGCACGAACACGGGATCGCCGCCGCGCTCGATCAGCTTGTCCGCGACCCAGCCCGCGACCACCGCGACGATGGCGATGCCGGCGAAGCTGAAGAAGGTGTAGAGACCCGACTGCTTGAGCGACAGGCCGCGCTCCTCGACCAGATAGGCCGGCATCCAGGTCATGCAGTAGAAGGTGAAATAGCCGTAGCAGAAATTCACGATCATCGCTCCCCAGACCAGCGGGCTCTTGAGGATGCTGGAAAAGGTGACGGATGCGGCCTTGCGCTTGGCGGTGGCGCGTTCCTCGGGGGTGGGCCAGTCATTCTGAACGGTCAGCATCCAGGGCACCAGCCAGATGAAGCCGGCGACGCCCGTCAGGATGAACATCATGCGCCAGTCATAATTGACGATCAGCCAGGCAGCGACCGGCGCGCCGATCGCGGGGCCCAGCTTGTTGCCCATCGCGAACAGGCCGACGGCGGTGCCATTTTGCCGCTCGGTGAAATTATTGCGGATCCAACGATAGCTGGCGGGCATCACGATCGCTTCGGCCGCGCCGATGAGCAGACGCATGGTCAGCAGCGCGGCAAAGGCGTCGACCAGGCCGATCGCGGCCGTCGCCAGACACCACAGGACGAAGCAGATCGTGTAGGGCACTTTCACGCCATAGCGGTCGACCAGCCAGCCCATGGGAATCTGCACCAGCCCATAGGACCAGAAAAAGGCAGAGTTCAGCCAGCCCCGATCCACATCGGACAGGCCGAAATGCGCGATGAACGGCGGATCGGCCAGGGCGGAGGAAATGCTGGTGCGATCGACGAAGGCGATCAGCACGCCGGTCGCCAGCAGGAACAGCACCAGCCAGCGCGCGGCGGGAGAAAGTTCTGGCAGGCGCGCGGCCGAAGCCGGCGCTTCCTTCGGTATCGGTGATGTGGCCATGAACCCTCTCCTTATGTATTTTCGTCAGTCTTTCAGCGCCGGGTAAAGCGTCTGTGCGGTCTTGGCGAAGACCCAGTTCTGATCCTCATCGCTGAGGCAGGCGAGCCGGTCTCGCGCCGTCGCCAGAATGTCCGAAAGCGTGCCGGGCGATGTGGGGAAGTTGGACCCCCATGCCATGCGGTTGGCGCCGAAGACGGCAGCGACCTTGGTGAAGAAGGTGTCGGCGCTCGCCTGCCCCTTGGTCACGTCGCCCATGATGCGGGGCGTCAGTTTCAAATAGATGTTGGGCAGGTCCGCCATGGCGAACAGGCTGTCGGCGTTGGCGTAGGGCGGGCCGTCGAGGACATCGGGACGACCCAGATGGTCGAGGATGATGTTGACCTTCGGGAAGCGGACGGCGAGATCGCGCACCTGCGGCAGGCCGATGGGTCCGGTCTGGATGCACATCGGGATGCCCAGGTCGCCCAGCACCTCCCAGGCGGGATAGGCGGCCGGGTTTTCCAGCTCGGTTGGGTCGAAATCCTTGGTCGACCCCCCGGTGAAGATGCGCAGGCCCTTGAGGCCCTTATCCACCCAGCCCCGGATCACTGGAACTGCGTCGCTGGCAGCGACGTCGACTGACCCGACCGCGATCAGCCGGTCGGGATATTCGTTGCAGCCATCGACCACATAGCTGTTGTCGAAGCCGTAGGTGGTGGACGAATGGACGACCGCGGCCTTGTCGACGCCGGCTTCGTCCATCGCCGCGATCAGCGATGCGACGGTGCACGGCCGCTCCTGCGACCAGTCGGACCGCTTGCCGAACAGCGGAGCGGGGGGATAGCGGTCCGCATCGTCCGAAATGATATGCGGATGAATGTCGATCACGGTCATGGCTTACAGACCCTTCGCCTTGAGGTGCGCGTCGAGGCGCGGATAGACCCGGCGGGCATTGCCTTCGAAGATCGCGTGGCGATCGGCTTCGGACAGCGCCTCGCAGGCGTCGACATAGCGTTTGGTGTCGTCGAAATATTCGCCCGTGTCGGGATCCCGACCGCGCACCGCGCCGATCATCTCCGACCCGAACAGGACGTTGCTGGTCGGCACCACCTTGGTCAGCAGTTCGACGCCCGGATGGTGATAGACGCAGGTGTCGAAGAAGATGTTGTCGAGCAGCCCTTCGAGCGGCCGGCCAGCGATCTCCAGGCTCATGCCGCGATAGCGGCCCCAGTGATAGGGCACCGCGCCGCCGCCGTGCGGGATAATGAGGCGCAGGGTCGGGAAGTCCTTGAACAGGTCGGACTGGAGGATCTGCATGAACACCGACGTGTCGGCATTGAGATAATGGGCGCCGGTGCCATGGAAGTTGGGATTGCAGCTTGCCGCGACATGGACCATCGCGGGAACGTCCAGCTCGCACAGCGCCTCGAACAGAGGATACCATTCCTTGTCGGTGAAGGGCTTGCCGGTCCAGTAGCCGCCGGTCGGGTCGGGGTTCACATTGACCCCGACGAAACCGAGTTCGTTGACGATCCGCTTGAGCTCGGGGATCGAATTTTTTGGCGGCGCCAGCGGCGACTGGGGCAACATGCCCACCGGCACGAAATTGTCAGGATAGATGTCGCACACCCGGCGGACCAGGTCGTTGCTGATCGTCGCCCATTCCAGGCTGGTGCGCTCATTGCCCAGATGATGACTCATCAGGCCGGCAATGGGGGAAAACAGCGTCAGGTCGCTGCCGCGTTCCTGCTGCAGCTTGAGCTGCCCGTTCCCCACACCTTCGCGAATGTCGTCGTCGGTGACGATGCAGTCCGCCATTTTGGGCGCATTGGCCGGATCGTCGGCAGCGGCGACCTGCTTGCTCCGCCATTCGCGGAAAGACTGGGGGACCGTCGTGAAGTGACCATGGCAATCGATAATCATTGAACTCTCCGTCCGCCTGGTGCGGCGTGGTGGCTTGGCGCGGCGCTGTGGCCGCCAAGGGGTGCGGATGGCCGCACCCGCAAAGGGATCAGGCGGTGAGCGCGGGCCCCTGCTCGGGGTCGACGAACAGTTCGTCCATGCTCATGCGACGCGGGGTCAGCCCCTGATCGAACGCGGTCTTCTCCAGCGCCTCGATCGTCGCGCGATTGGCCTCGATGCCATAGGGCAGCGGGTCTGCCCCCACGATTTTCTGAAGCTTGCGATATTTGTCGGCGCCGGCCCCCGTCGCTTCTCCGCTGTTCAGCTTGGCGACCCACGCGTCCTTGGCCTTGGTGAAGGCGTCGTAAATGGAGCGCGCGACCCAGGGATGCTCTTCCAGCACGCTGTCCTTGACGACGATGGTGCCGTGCATCGGATAGACCTTGGTGCGGGCATAATAGTCCGCTTCCAGTTCCTCGGCATTGGGGAAGAGGTCGGGATAATTGGCCTCGACCTCCTGCCAGCCGCCGGTCGGCGCGCCGGTGCGGCCGATGCCGGCCGCGGCGTCGAACCCCGCGACGATGTCGCCGCGCGCCATCATGTCGGCCAGGCTGTCGCCGGCCGCAACATGGCTCACATTGGCGGGGAGCTTCAGTTCCTGAACATGTTCCTCGTCATCGACGAACCAGTTTATCTTGCTGTTGTCGACGCCATATTCGTCGATCAGCACTTGCCGCGTCCACACCCCCGTGGTGACCGAATAGGCGCGCACGCCCGCCTTCTTGCCTTCCAGATCCTTCGGGCTGGTGATGCCCGCGTCCGGACGCACCAGCAGGCCTGCATGGTGGAAGCGGCGCACCACGAAGATGGGGAGCGCCTTGAACTTCTTTCCATAGGCGCGGGCGATGATGTAGGTCGTCGGCGCGATCTCGCAGACGTCGAATTCCAGGTCGCGAACCATCCGGCGGAATGCCCCGATCTGCGGCTTGACCGTCACGATTTCGGCGTCGACGCCTTCGATCGGGATCGACCCGTCGCGAATGGCGGATGTGTGCGGATGTTCCGCGACGGCGATTTTCAGATGAACCTTGGACACAGGGACTCTCCCGCTTTGATATTTGCCGTTCATGGTGAAGCGCCGCGGCGGGACATTAGTCAACGCGACCGCACGGCTTACCAAAGAGGCGCGGCATGTTTTCAATCAGGCGCGCTGCAACTCGCCTTCTCTTCACTCTTTCAATAGGTATAAAAATCATGCTATCGCCCTGACCGGAAAGAGGATGCAAAGGCGAGAAAATGTCGCAAGAGACGATTGAATCGATCAGCTTCCGGCAGCTCAGGCTGTTTGAAAGCGTCGGCAGGCTGGAGAGTGTGCGGGGCGCGTCGGAGGACTGTAACTTATCACAGCCTGCTGTGACTCAATCGCTCAGCAAGCTGGAGCAGCTCGTCGGCGTCAAGCTGGTCGAACGGCGCGCCAGCGGCAGCTATCTCAATGCCAGTGGCGATCTGTTCCACCGCCGCGTGGTGCGTTTCCTGGCCCAGTTCGAACGGGCGCTCACCCTGTTCGGCGTCGAAGGCGGCGAGGCCGGGGCGAAGGTCGTCGCGGCTCGCCTGCTGCGATCGCAGGTCCGGGCGCTGATCGCTATTGTGGAGCAGGGCTCGTTCCCTCTGGCCGCGCAAGCGCTCGGCTTGTCGCCCGCCACCCTCCAGCGCGCTGCGCGCGACCTTGAAAGCAATCTCCGCAAGCCGCTTTTCTACAGGACGGCGGCGGGCACCATTCCGACGCCCGATGGTATCGAACTGGGTCGCCGGCTCAAACTCTGTCTTCAGGAAATCGACTGGGGCGTTCAGGAACTGGCGGCCCTACAGGGCGAAACGACCGCGCCGATCGTCGTGGGCGCCATGCCGCTGGGCGGCAGCGTCCTGCTTGCCTCCATGCTTGAGGATTACATGGCGCACGCGCCTAATGCGCAGGTCGTCATTCGCAATGAAAGCGCCGTGGAAATGGTGAAAAGCCTGCGCGCAGGCGATGTGGATTTCGTGGTCGGGCTGCTGCCGCGTGAAGATGCAGACGATCTGGATACCCTGCCGCTCGCGCACACCCCATACTCCATCGTCGCGCGCGATGGTCATCCTCTCGCCGGCAGGGATGATGTTGCTGTGTCCGATCTGCGGGGCCATGACTGGCTCATCGGCGCTCCGGGCTCCAGCCGGCGCGCCTGCTTCGATCATCTGTTCCAGGGTGGACCGCCCGCGCGTGCGCCCATCGCGACATCCGCGCTGGCGATCATCCGTCCACTGCTCGCAGCCAGCGACCGGCTGACGCTGATGACGTCCTATGAGCTTCAGCATGAAGGGCAGGGTCTGACCGCGATCGCCCATGGGCCGATCTCGCCCGTGCCGGTCATTGGCGTTACCACCCGCGCCAATTGGCTGCCGACGCGGCTGCATGCGGATTTCATCGAGATGATCCGTCATCATGTCGAAAGCGAAATCACCGCCCGGCCACGCGTCATGGAACTGGAGCCGGCCTGACGCCCGGCGTCAGTTCGCGTCGACCTGCTCAAACCGTCGGGCGGCGGGAAGTTCGGGGAACAGGCGTGCCCAGAGCCCGGCGAGCAGGATCGCGCCCGCTCCTCCCAGCAGCACGGCGCCCACCGGACCCAGCAAGGCGGCCGCCACGCCCGACTCCATTTCGCCCAGCTCGTTGGATCCGGCGATGAACAGTCCGGAGATCGCGCCCACGCGGCCGCGCCGATCGTCGGGCGTGGCGATCTGCACCAGCGACTGGCGGATATAGACCGACACCATGTCGGCGGCGCCCAGGACGATCAGGCACAGAAGGGACAGGATCAGCGTGCGCGACAGGCCGAAGCCGATGGTGGCAATGCCGTAGATGGCGACGGCGACCAGCATCTTCCTCCCGACATTGTCGCGCACGGGTCGCCAGGACAGCCAGCCCGCCATGGTCAGCGCGCCCGTGGAGGCGGCCGCGCGCAAGGCGCCCAGACCTTCGGGACCCATATGCAATATGTCGCGCGCGAAAATGGGCAGCAGCGCATTGGTGCCGCCCAGCAGCACGGCGAACATGTCCAGGCTGATCGCGCCGAGCAGAAGCCGATTGCCCATCACATAATGAAATCCCTCGATCATCTGTGCCAGCGCGCGCCTGTCTCCCTGGATCGGTCGCTGCACGATCGGCCGGATTTGAAACTGCAGCAAGATCGCGGTCGCCAGCAGCGCTGCGCATAGGGCGAATGCCCAGACCGCGCCCCCTGCATAGGCGAACCCGCCCAGCACTGGTCCCAGAATGCCCCCGACACGACCCGCGATGGCACTGAACGCGATGGCTTGCGGCAATGTTTCCCGCGGCACCAGGGCGGCAGGCAGGGCGTTCATCGCCGGCATGTAGAAAGCCCGCGCCGCCGCGAACAGGGCGGCCGCGCCGTAAAGAGCATAGAGGGTCTGTCCCGGCCCCATCTCCATCAGCGTCAAGGCCGCCGGACAGAGGAATTGGCCCAGCAGCGCCAGGCGGACGACCTGGCGACGATCGAACCGGTCGGCGGCCAGCCCCGTGACCGGGCTCAGCAGCAGGATCGGCAGGAACTGGACGAGGCCGATCAGGCCCAACCGCAAGGCAGCCGCGCCAATGCCCATGGAAAGTCGCGCCTCGTCATAGACGGCCCAGCCCAGCGCAACCACCAGGCCACTATGGGCCAGCATGGCGCACACGCGCGCCATCCAAAGATAGCGGAAATCGCGATAGGCGAAGGGGTGACGCGGGGCGGTCATCGTGCCGCCGCGCTATCAGCGAGCGTGACGGCGGTCGAGTGGCCGGCGCGTGAGATTTGATGGCGCCCGCCCGGCTTTTTATAGCGTCACCCCATGCGCTCATGCGACATCGGCCTGCAAGCAGGAGCGGGATAGGAGGCTATGGCGGGCAACATGAAAACAGGGACGCATAAGCCACGCTGGAGCGCCTTGCTGATGCTTCTGGCCGTCGCCGGCGGCGCGTCTGCGGCGCCGGCTCCATCGGACCTGGTCTATGTCGGCATGCACGGACCCGAAATCAGGGCGGGCCGCTTCGATGCCCGGTCCGGCGACCTGGCGATGATCGGAACGGTCGCGGCGGTGCCGCGTCCCACCTGGATCGTCCGTCATCCGCGCCTGCCCATCGTCTACGCCGCGAACGAGGATGGCAATGATGGGACGCGCAATGGCAGCGTCATCGCCTATCGCGTCGATCCCGCGACAGGAGCGCTCACTCGCCTCAACGAAGTCGATGCCGGTGGCGGCGGGACCACCTATCTGACTCTCGATCCCCGTTCGATGACCTTGTTTGCGGCCAATTATGCCGGCGGATCGGTTGCGAGCTTTCCCATCCTGAGCGACGGCCGTCTCGGCGACCGGGTTTCCCTCGTCGCGGCCAGCGGGTCCGGCCCGCATCGCCGACAGGCCAAGCCGCACGCGCACAGCGTCCTGGTCGATCCGACCGGTCGCTTCGTGTTGGTGGCCGATCTTGGCGCTGACCGCCTGTTCGTCTATCCCTTCGACGGACGCAAGCATGCGATCCACACGGAACCTGCCGAAACGGCGCGGCATTTCGTGGCTGCGGCCGGCAGCGGCCCACGCCATATCGCCTTTGCGCCCAATGGCCGCTTTCTCTATCTGGTGAACGAACTGACGGCCGATGTGCAGGTGCTGCGCTGGCACGCTCGCGACGGGCGGCTCGACCCCGTTCAGACCATCGCCACCGACGCCCCGGATCATGAAGGCGCCAGCAGCGCTTCGGAAATCCTCGTCAGCGCCGACGGCCGGTTCGTCTATGCCGGCAATCGTGCCGAAAACCGCATCGTGGTGTTCGCCGTGGACCCGAAGGAAGGAACATTGTCCTTCCTTCAGCGGATCGATGCGGGCGGAGAGGTGCCGTGGGGCTTTACCCTGCACCCCGACGGCCGCTGGATGCTGGTTGCCAATGAACGATCGGACTGGATCAGCATCTTCGCGGTGGATCGCCGCTCCGGCCGCCTGACCGATACCGGGCGCCGCACGCCAACGCCAAAGCCGGTCAGCATCACCTTCGTCCGCTGACCGGCCGCCGCGCGTTCAGTTCAGGGTGCGCCGCAGCAGCTCCAGCGTCCGGCTCCACGCCAGCGCGGCGGCTTCCTTGTCGAAGCGCGGCGTGGTGTCGTTGTTGAAACCATGTTCGACGCCCTCGTAGATGAAGACCTGATAGTCGATGCCGGCCTTGTCCAGCGCAGCCTTGTAATCCGGCCAGCTCGCATTGACGCGCGTGTCGTTGCCCGCATAATGGATCAGCAGTTGCGCCTTGATTGCGGGGACGTCTTCCAGCGGCGGCGGACTGCCGTAAAAGGGGATGGCGGCGCGCAGGTCCGGCAGGCGCGTCGCCAGCAGATTGGCGATCCCGCCGCCAAAGCAGAAACCCGTCGCCGCCAGCTTGCCGTTGCTGCCCGGCATGGTCCGCGCATGGTTCGCCGCAGCGACGAAATCCTCACCGATCTTCGCCCGGTCCAGCGTTGCGAACATCTCTCGCGCCTTGTCCTCGTCGCCGGGATAGCCGCCCAGCGTCGTCAGCGCGTCCGGCGCGACCGCCATGAACCCCTCCAGCGCCAGCCGCCGGGCGACATCCTCGATATGGGGATTGAGACCGCGATTCTCGTGCGCGACGATCACGACCGGCAGGTCGGCATCGCCCTTGGCTGCCGGCCGCGCGACATAGGCGCGCACGGTGCCATGGCCTTGGGGGGAGGGGATGTCGATGCGGCTGGTGGCGACACGCGCGTCATCGGCGGGGATGACCTGGCCGCGCGCGAAATCCGGGCTGAGCGCCGCCAGCACGGCGGTCGCCGAAACCATCCCGCCGACATGCGCCGCGCACTGATTGAGGAAGCTGCGCCGATCCAGCGCGCCATGAACATAGGCGTCGAACAGGTCCAGCACCTTGCGCGGATAATCGGCAGCGCCCGTGGCTGCGCCGGCGTCGAAATCAGTCATGCTTTCCTCCTCGTCAGGGCCGAACCGCGTCATTGTGGGTGATGGATCGACCAAAACCAACCGAAATCCTTGATGGCGGATGCGTGCAGGCCGTTCGCCACGGCGACTGCTGGCGCACTTGCCTAGAAGGCCATGCTCAGCAGCAGGTTGACCGTCGTGGACTGGAAGCTGCCCTTGATGCTGTCCCGGCGTGCGACATAGAGGTCCAGCCGGCCCTTGCCGCCCATGTTCATGGCTGCGCCGGCCTTGATATAGAGGCTGGTGGGATCGTCATCGACCTGCGCCACGTTGTTGCGCAATTCCTGTTCCAGCCCCGCTTCGCCATAGCTCCGCACCCGCCAGGGCGCAAAACCATCCTGCTCCAGCCGCACGGTCGCCGTACCCAGCATATACTGTTCGGAGCGGCTCGCCACTGCTGTGCCCAGATTGTTCGTGCCCGCCGAAAAGCGACTGTCTTGCCAGATGAGCGCTGCCGAGGGGCGCATGATCCAGCCACGGGGCACAAAGGCGCTCTGCGCGCCGCGATAGGTGCCCACGACCGACGCTTCGCTATAGGTGCGGCGGAACGATTGCCGGTTGGCGATGACGCCCAGGCGCGCATTGGGGATCTTGCTGTCGGCTTCGCCGGAAAGCCGGGAAATGCGCAGCGATGCGCCCCAGTTGGAGGCGAAGCGATACAGCATGTCGACGCGCACGCCGGTCCCCTGGGTCGTGATCCCGCCTTCATTGTGGCGCAGCCCGATATTCGATACCTCGTGAATCACGCCGCCGCCGATCAGGGCCTGATCGCCGATCAACCACAGCAACTGCGCCAACCCCGTCTGGCTGTCATTGTCCACTTGCGTCGCATGACCCTCCGAACCGCGCGACAGGATGTTGGCGTAGCCCAGCTTGACATGCACTCCCTGCCCCAGTCCGCGCAGGGGCATGATCATATTGACGGGCGTGACCAATGTCGTGACATCGTCCTTGAAACCCGTCGTGACGCCGCCGGCCTGGGCCACGTTGGCATGTGCCGTGTAAAGGCCGGTGCGCGCCTGCACCGCGCCATATTGTTCGCTGCTGTTGAACCGCGCCATCAATCCGGTGTCGCCAAAGCTGCGGGCGATGGTCGGCGCCGACGCATCCTCGTCCGCGCCGGGTGCTTCCTGTGCGGCGGCGGGGACGGCCGGGAAAGCCAGGCACGCCAGCCAGGCATGGACCTTCAGGGGCTTCGGCTTCAGTTCGGCTCTCCTCATTGTCATGTTCCGCCCGACTGGTTCCTGCATCATCGTCTGATCGAACCGGCCATGGGCCGCCTATCCAGGATTGTCGTGACGTCGGGCCA
The DNA here is from genome assembly GCF_020782235.1 of Sphingobium naphthae. GTDB lineage: Bacteria > Pseudomonadota > Alphaproteobacteria > Sphingomonadales > Sphingomonadaceae > Sphingobium > Sphingobium naphthae. The sequence goes on along the minus strand of NZ_JAJGNO010000014.1, from coordinate 30,627 downwards.
ATAGCTTTGCGCGGCCGATCGATAGGAAAGTCGTCACAGGCTGCTGGAACCGGCTGCCCCCTGAAGCTATGGGCGAGCCATCTTCCCGATCTGCCAGAGGAACATCACGCCCATGACTGTCGCGCCCTCGCCCCGCTCCATCGGTCCCTTCACCGTATCGGCCATCGGCCTTGGCTGCATGAACCTCAGCCACGCCTATCTTCCCCGGCCCGAGCCGCGCGACGCGGAAAAGCTGCTGCTGCACGCGCTCGATCGGGGCGTCGATTTCTTCGACACCGCCGCGCTCTACGGGTTCGGCGCCAATGAGGAACTGCTGGGTCGCACGCTGATGGACTGGCGGGACGAATTCGTGCTGGCCAGCAAATGCGTGCTCGGCGGCAAGAACGGGCAGCGGGGGCTGGATGGCTCGCCGCAGGCCATCACCGCGACGCTGGAGGATTCGCTCCGGCGCCTGCGGGTCGACCATATCGATCTCTATTATCTCCATCGGCTCGACCCGAACGTCCCGATCGAGGAGTCGGTCGGCGCGCTCGCTCGCGCGGTCGAGGCGGGGAAGATCGGCGCGATCGGCCTGTCGGAAATGTCCGCCGCCACCCTGCGCCGCGCCCATGCCGTCCATCCCATCGCGGCGATGCAGACCGAATATTCGCCCTGGACCCGCAATGCCGAAGTGGCGGTGCTCGACGCATGTGTCGCACTCGATGTCGGCTTCGTCGCCTTTTCGCCGCTCGCCCGCGGCGTGCTGGCCGGCAGCGTGGGGCCTGATGGCGTGGCGCAGGGCGATGTGCGCCATGCGATGCCGCGCTTCCACCCGCCGCATCTCGATCATAATCTGGAACTCGCCGCGCGGTTCCGGACCATCGCTCAAGCCGCCGGCTGCACCATGGCGCAGCTCAGCCTTGCCTGGGTGCTCTCGCGCCGCCCCAACATCGTCGCCATCCCCGGCACCACCAGCATTGCCCATCTGGACGAGGATCTCGCGACGCTGACCATCGACGTCTCGGCCGATACGCTGGCCGCGGTCGACGCGCTCTTTACGTTCGAAGCCGTCTCCGGCCCGCGCTATCCCAAGGCCGCCCAGGCGCAGATCGACACCGAAACCTGGGATGGCGAGCCGCTGGAATAGGGGCGGATCAGGGCGCCAGCGCCTCGGCGACCATCGGCGCCAGCCGCCCGGCGATCCTCTTCACCCCCTGCGCATTGGGGTGGATGCCGTCGGGCAGCAGCAGCGCCTGATCGCCCAGCACGCCATCCAGCATGAAGGGGTAGAGCGCCGCATCATATTTGCGCGCCAGATCGGGGTAGATGCTATTGAAGGCGGCGGCATAATCCGCCCCCATATTGGGGGAGGCGAGCATCCCGGTCAGCATCACCTTGATCCCGCGCGCCTTCGCTTCGGCCAGGATCGCATCCAGATTGGCGCGCGTGTCCTGGGGCGACAAACCGCGCAGCATGTCGTTGCCGCCCAGGCCCACCAGCATCAGGTCGGGCGTACGCGGCAATCCGTCGAGCGTGAAGGCCAGCCGCGCTCGCCCCGCCGCCGTGGTGTCGCCGGACACGCCGGCATTCACCACCTGCGCCTTGACCCCGCGCGTGGCCAGCGTGGCTTCCAGCACGGGCGCCAAACCCTGGCCCTGGTCCAGATTATAGCCGGCATAGAGGCTGTCGCCAAAGGCGACCACCAGCTTCCTGTCGGCCGCGGGCGTGGCGGGCGCCGCGCCTTCCGCGCTGATTGCGGCATTGGTCGGCGGGGGAGGGGGCGGCGCCTGGTCGGAACAGCCGCTCGCCAGATGGACAATCAGCGCCAGCGCCCCATATTGCATCAACCTGCCCGCCAAGGAACGCTCCTTCTTCATGCATTCGCCCATCGATCCCGCGACTATCGCGATCCGCGCTCAGAATGTCACGCTCCAGCTGGGAACGCGCGACGCGCCGGTGGCGATCCTGAAAGGGCTGGACCTCACCATCCTGCGCGGCGAAAGCGTCGCCATATTGGGCGCGTCGGGGTCGGGTAAAAGCTCGCTGATGGCGGTGCTGTCGGGCCTTGAGCGCGCCAGCGGCGGCCAGGTGGACATTGGCGGCGTCGATTTCGGCGCGCTGGGGGAAGATGATCTGGCGCGCGCGCGCCGCGGCCGGATCGGCATCATCCTGCAATCCTTCCATCTGCTGCCCACCATGACCGCGCTGGAAAATGTCGCCGTGCCGCTCGAACTGGCCGGCCATGCCGACGCGTTCGCGCGGGCGGCGGACGAATTGCGCGCGGTCGGCCTTGGCCATCGCCTCGATCATTATCCCGCGCAGCTGTCGGGCGGGGAGCAGCAGCGCGTCGCCATTGCCCGCGCCGTCGCGCCGCGTCCGACCCTGCTCTTCGCCGACGAACCCACCGGCAATCTCGATGCGGCGACCGGCGCGTCGATCATGGACCTGCTGTTCGATCGCCAGCGCGCGGCCGGCGCGACGCTGCTCATCATCACCCATGATCCCCTGCTGGCGCAGCGGTGCGGCCGCATCATCGAAATGCGCGACGGACGCATCCTGTCGGATCGACCGGCATGAACGGCCTTGGCTGGCGCGCCGCCTGGCGCATTGCCCGGCGCGACCTGCATCTGGGCTTTCGGGGTTTGCGCCTGCTCTTCCTCTGCCTGTTCCTGGGGGTCGCGACCCTGGCGGCGATCGGCAGCCTGACAAGCGCGATCACACAGGAATTGCGCGATCGCGGCCGGGTGATCCTGGGCGGCGATGTGGAAATCGGCATGACCCAGCGCCAGGCGAGCCTTGGCGACAAACAGGCTTTCCGCCAGCTCGGCGCGCTCAGCGAAACGATCCGCATGCGCGCCATGGCGCAGCGGGTCGGGCAGGGCAGGGGGGACGCGCCGCCCGCGATCCTCACCGAACTCAAGGGGGTCGACACCGCCTATCCGCTCTATGGCGCGCTGACCCTGCGCCATGGCGCCTATCGTCCCCTGGATGCCGGCCACATCGTCATCGGCGAAGCGCTGGCCGAACGGCTGGACATCGGCCGCGGCGCGCAGCTGCGCTATGGCGATGCGCGCTTCATCGTCAGCGACATCATCGCCGACGAACCGGATCGGCTGGGGGAGGGGTTCACGCTCGGCCCGGTCGCGATCGTGTCGATGGACGGCCTTCGCCGCACCGGCCTCATTCAGCCGGGCAGCCTCTACGCGACCAAATATCGCATTCGCCTGGACCCGCGCTTCGATGCCGCGACCGTGCGCAAGGATTGGGAAAAGGCGCGCGCGAGCGAAGGCTGGACGTTCAAGGATCGCGATCGCGCAGCGCCCGGCGCCAACCGCTTCATCGAACGCATGGGCCAGTTTCTCGCGCTGATCGGCCTTGCCGCGCTCGTGATCGCGGGCATCGGCGTCAGCAATGGCGTCGCTTCCTATCTGGCCGGCAAGCGGGGCGGCATCGCCACGTTCAAGGTGCTGGGCGCCACCGCCGCCGACATCGCTCGCATCTACCGGCTGCAGGTCGGCGCGGTCGCCTTGCTCGGAATCGGCGCGGGCCTGCTGGCGGGCGCAGCGCTGCCGCCGCTGGTCGTGGCGCTGGCGGGGGATGTGCTGCCCGTCAGTCCCGGCTTCCGTCTGCACCCGCTGCCGCTCCTCACCAGCGCGCTCTACGGCTTGCTCATCGCCTTTCTCTTCACCTTCCCGCCATTGGCCAGGGCGCGCACTCAGCCGGCGGCCGCCCTGTTTCGCGGCGCGGTCGACAGCCGCTCGGGGCTCGACCGGCGCAGCCTTGCCGCCATGGGCGTGGCCGGTGCACTGCTGGTAGCGCTGGCGCTCGGCACGGCGCGCGATCCGCTCTTTGCCGCGGCCGTCCTGGGCGCGGTCGGGGCGGTCTTGCTGTTACTGCTGGGGATCGGCATCGCGGTTCGGTGGGGCGCGCGGCGCCTGCCACGGCCCAAGCGCCCCTGGCTGCGGCTTGCGCTCGCCAATCTCCACCGCCCCGGCGCGCAGACCGCCGCACTCATCGTCGCTCTCGGCCTCGCGCTCACCCTGTTCGTCACTCTGGCGGGCATCGAAACCAGTCTCGACGCCGAAATCCGGCAGGTCGTGCCGAACAAGGCGCCCGCGCAGATCGTGCTCGACATTCCCGCCGCCGACCAGGCGCGCTTCCGCGCGATCGCGCTGCGCCAGGCGCCCGAAGCGCAGCTCAACATCGTGCCCGTGCTGCGCGGCACGATCACCGCCTATGGCGGCCAGCGCGTCGCCGACCTGGAGCAACTGCCCGAAGGCGCCTGGTTCCTGCGCGGCGAGCGCGGCGTCACCTACAGCGCCACGCTGCCCGAAGGCAGCGATCTGGTCGCCGGCCGCTGGTGGCCCAAAGACTATCGCGGCCCGCCGCTCGTATCGCTCGACGCCGAAGCGGCCGACACGCTGGGAATAGGCGTCGGCGACCGGCTGACCGTTTCGATCCTGGGCCGCGAAATAGAGGCGCGCATCGCCTCCCTGCGCAAGGTCAACTGGGACACGATGGGCTTCAACTATGTCCTCGTCTTCTCGCCCGTCACGCTCCGGTCCGCGCCGCACAGCGTCGCTGCGACCATCACCATGGACCCGCGCCACGACACCGCCATGACCCGTGCGCTGCTGGCCGCTTTCCCGGGCGTCTCGGTCATCGCCGTGGGCGACGTGGTCGATCAGGTGGGCATGATCCTGACGCAGATGTCGCGCGCCATCCTGGTCGCCGCCTCGGTCGCGATCCTGGCGGGGATCGCCGTGCTGGTCGGCGCCATCGCGGCGGCGCGCCAGTCGCGCAGCTATGACAGCGTCATCCTCAAGACGCTGGGCGCCACCCGGATGCAGCTGCTCGGCGGGCAGGCGCTCGAATATGGGCTGCTCGCCGCGCTGCTGGCGCTGGTCGCGCTGGCATTGGGCAGCATCGCGGCCTGGTTCGTCATCGTCCAGATCTTCGACTTCACCTGGGCGCCGGACTGGCATGTCGTTCTCGCGACTCTGGCAGCCGGCGCGTTGCTGACGCTGGGCATCGGTCTTGCCGGCGCCTTGCCCTTGCTTTCGGTCCGTCCCGCCCGCGCGCTGCGGCAGGTTTGATCGCTCTTGCTGCGTAAGGACAGGGCTGCGTCATGAGGGGTGGCGGCGTCCCCTGCGTATGGCATGATGACGCTGCGGAGACGATGCGATGACCGATCTTGACGACATGCTGGATGCGCTGCGCGCATCGCCGACCGATCCCCGGCTGCGGGGGCTGGCGCCATCGGTGCTCGATGGCGTCGCCCGGCGGCGCGATCGCATCGCGGTGCGGCGCAGCCTGCTGGTCGCCGGCTTCATCGCGCTGGGCACCGGCTGGATCGGCAGCATGGTGCCGGCGACGCCTGCCGCCGCCTCGCCGGTCGCCATCGGCATGTCCGACTACGCCCCCTCGCGGCTGCTCGGGCGATGAGCTGGCGTCGCTATCTGCCGGTCGCGCTGGTCGCCTTTGTCGCGGCCCTCGCCGCCGTGCTGGTCGCGCGCCTGTGGCTTGCGCCGTCCCCGCCGGTCGAAAGCGAAGTTCATAGCCTTCTTCATCAACGCCTCACATTGGATGCTGCGCAGCAAAAACGCATCCATGCACTCGAAACCGCCTTCGCCGCGCGCCGCGCCGCGCTGGAGGCGGACATGCGCGCCGACAATCAGCGGCTGGCCGCCGCCATCGCCGCCGAACATGGCTATGGGCCCAAGGTCGCGCAGGCGGTCGATCGCTCGCACCAGGTGATGGGACAGCTGCAGAAGGAAACGTTGCAGCATATGTTCGCGATGCGCGCGGTCCTGCGCCCCGACCAGGCGGCGCAGTTCGACGCGGCGGTCGTCAGGGCGCTGACCCAGCCGGCGCGGTGACAGCGTCCCCAGTCGATGCCGCCGACGCCGATGCCAACGCCGATGATGGCGCGCTGGCCCGTCGTGCGCGCGCCGGCGATCAGTCCGCCTATCGCGCGTTGATGCAGCGACACCGCGATGCGGTCTGGCGGTTGGCGCGCGGCCACGTCGGCGACAGCGACGAAGCGCTAGACATCGTCCAGGAAAGCTTCGTCGCCGCCTTCGCCGCGCTGGACCGCTATGATGCCGCGCGGCCGTTCCGCATCTGGATCGCGCGGATCGCGCTCAACAAATGCCGCGACTGGGCGCGCCGGCGCGCGGTGCGCCGCTTCTTTACCTTCGCCCGGCCGATGGAGGACGCGCGTGCCATCGCCGATCCCGCCGCCACACCCGAACAGGCGCTGCAATCGAGCGCCGAACTCGTCCGCATCAACGCCGCCATCGCGTCGCTCCCCGCCAGCCTGCGGCCGGTGCTGCTGCTGCGCGCCATCGAACAGATGAGCCAGGCCGACACCGCACGGGTTCTCGGCATCAGCGAAAAGGCGGTGGAAACGCGGCTCTACCGCGCGCGCAGCCGGCTCGCCGAAATATTGAGGGATTGATGCTTTTCCCGCGTATTGTCGCCTATGATCGATCTTTCTCTCGACCGGCGCAGCCTGTTCCGGGGCGCTGCGGCGCTCACCCTTGCGGGCGCCTTTCCCGCCTGGGCGCGCAGCGGCACGGCCGGGCTGCACCCCGCGCCTGGCATCCTTTCGGGCGAAGACATTGCGCTGACCGTTGGGGAAACTCATTTTCGCACCGGCGGCCGGTCGGGGCATGCGATCACCGTCAACGGCACGCTGCCCGCGCCGCTCATCCGCTTGAAGCAGGGGCAGATGGTGCGGCTGTCCGTCACCAACAGCCTGGCGGAGGACACGTCGATCCACTGGCACGGCCTGATCGTCCCGTTCCAGATGGATGGCGTGCCCGGCGTCAGCTTTCCCGGCATCCGCCCGGGAGAAACCTTCCGCTATGAATTCCCGGTTCGCCAGGCGGGCACCTACTGGTATCACAGCCATTCGGGCATGCAGGAAGCGATGGGCCATTATGGTCCCATCGTCATCGACCCGGCCGCTGCCGATCCCGTGGCTTATGATCGGGAGCATGTCGTTCTGCTGTCGGACTGGACCCCGGTCCACCCCCACCGGCTGCTCCAGCGCCTCAAGCAGATGGGCGGCTATTATAACATGCAGCGCCAGACGCTCTCGGGCCTGCTGGCGGGCAAAGACCAGTCGCTCGAGGAACGGCTCGACTGGGGCGCCATGCGGATGGACCCGACCGACCTGTCCGACGTCACGGGCGCCACCTACAGCTATCTGGTCAACGGCCATGGCACCCCGGAAAACTGGACGGGCCTCTTCCAGCCGGGCGAGCGAGTGCGGCTGCGCATCATCAACGCGTCGGCCATGACCAATTTCAACGTCCGCCTGCCCGGGCTGCCGATGCGCGTCGTTCAGTGCGACGGCCAGAATGTGCGGCCCGTCGACACTGACGAATTTCAGATCGGCATCGCCGAAACCTATGACGTGATCGTCCAGCCGACCGAGCCGCGGCCCTATGGGCTGATCGCCGAAGCCATCGACCGCTCCGGCCTTGTCCGGGCAACGCTGGCGCCGCGGGCGGGCATGGCCGCGCCGGTCCCGCCGCTGCGTCCGCGTCCGCTGCTGGGGATGAAGGACATGGGGATGGCCATGCCGGCCATGCCGGGCGATCATGGCGCGCATGGCAGCGGCGCCGCGCACGCCATGAGCGGCCACAGCATGTCGATGCGCGATCCCTCCGTCGCGCCCGCCCTGCCGCTGGGCCCCGGCGTCGCGACCCTGTCGCCCATGCCGATGGATCGCACCGCCGATCGGCCGACGGGTCTTGAGCATGTCGCCCATCGCGTGCTCACCTATGCCGATCTGCGCGCGCTGGAGCCCAATGCCGACACCCGCGCGCCCAGCCGCACGCTCGACATCCATCTCACCGCCAATATGGAGCGGTATATGTGGTCGTTCGACGGGGTGAAGCTGTCGGACGGCGCCGATCCCATTCCCTTTCGCCATGGGGAGCGGGTGCGGGTCACGCTGATCAACGACACGATGATGCCGCACCCCATCCACATCCACGGCCATTTCTTCGAACTCGTCACTGGCGAAGACGCGGCTCATTTCCCGCGCAAGCATACGGTCAACGTGCTGCCGGGCGGCAAGCTCAGCTTCGATCTGACGGCCGACGCGATTGGCGACTGGGCGTTCCACTGCCACATGCTGCTGCATATGCATGCGGGGATGATGCGCATCGTGACCGTGCGGCACGAGGAGGCGGCTGCATGATGCGCGTGGCCGCCATCCTCATGCTGGGCGGGCTCCTCACGCCGCCGGCCTGGTCGCAGACGATGGACCACAGCCATATGGACCATCGTCAGATGAATCATGGCGCGCATACGGCGCAGCCCGCGGTCGACCCCTCTGCCGATCCCCATGCCGGCCACGTCATGCCGGCCGCGGCGGCGTCCATGCCCGCCGCCGCGCCGCCGCCGATCCCGACCGATCATGCCGCGGACGCCCTGTACGACCCAGCCGTCATGGCGCGCGCTCGCGCGGCGATGATCCGCGAAAATGGCGGCATGACCTTCTCGCAACTGATGGTCGACCGCGCCGAATATCGCGCGCACAAGGGCGGCGACCGCTATCATTGGGAAGGCGAAGGCTGGATCGGCGGCGACATCAACCGCCTCGCCATCAAGTCGGAAGGGGAGGGCGCCGTCGACGGCGCGCTGCACAGGGCCGAACTGCAGGCACTCTACAGCCGCGCCATAGATCCCTGGTGGAACCTGATCGCGGGCGTGCGCCACGACATCCGCCCGCAGCCCCAGCGCAGCTACGCCGCCATCGGCATCGAAGGCCTCGCGCCCTACTGGTTCGAGGTCGAGGCCCAGGCTTTCCTGTCCGACAGGGGCGACGCCCATCTTCGGATCGAGGGCAGCTATGACCAGCGCATCACCCAGCGGCTCATCCTGCAACCCGCCGCGGAGCTGAACGTCGCCGCGCAGGACGTGCCGGAACTCGGCATCGGCGCCGGCCTGTCCGATGTCGAGCTTGGCCTGCGCCTGCGCTACGAACTGGCGCGCGAATTCGCTCCCTATGTCGGCATCAACTGGGAACGCCGCGTCGGCGACAGCGCCCGATTTGCCCGCGCCGCGGGGGAGGGGGCATCGACCACCAGCCTGGTCATGGGCCTGCGCTTCTGGTTCTGACGCAGCGCCCTGCGCCCTGCGCCCTGCGCTCAGCCGCGGAAGCTGAGGCCGATCCACAGGGTGCGCGGCGTGCCGAGGTCGATCGACCCGCCCGCATTGCGCGTGACGACCGTCTCTTCGAACAGATTCTCGCCCCGCGCGACCACGGTCACGCCATGCCCGACCGGCAGCCGCGCGACCGCATCCAGCGTCAGCGCGTCGGGCAGCACGTCGCTTTCAAGGTCGTCCTCATATTGTTTGGCCACATAGCGCAGGGTTGTCGAGAGCGAGGGCCCCTGCCGCGGCGCCCAGGCCAGGGTCGCGCTCGCCGCATGGCGGGGCGTCTGCGCCGGGGTGAAGCCGTCGAACGCCTCGCCCGGCGCATGGACGCGGCTGTGGCTATAGGCGTAGGATGCTGACAGGCGCATGTCGCCAAGCTCCGCCGCTGCCGTCAATTCGATGCCCTTGGCGACGATCCGGTCGACATTGCGGCGCTGGCGAGTCTCCGCGTCGATCGTCACATTGGCGATCGCATCGTCCAGCCGGTTGTAGAAGGCGGTGGCGGACAGGGTGACGCCGCGCGCCGGGCGGAGGTCGATGCCCGCTTCCACGCCCTTCAGATTTTCAGGGTCGAGCGCCGCATTGGCCTGCGTGGTGATCGGGAACACGACGAAGGGCCGGTAAAGCTCGTTGAGCGTGGGCAGGCGAAAGCCGCTATAGGCCGCCGCGCGCAACGCCACCGCCTCGCTCGGCTGGAACAGCGCGCCCACCCGTCCCGTCGTTTCCCAGCCCGACCGGTCGGCATAATCCTCGCCGCTCGCCACCCCCGTGGTTGCGCTGACCTGGCGGTAGAAGCCGTTGCGAATCGTCCAATGGTCCGCCCGCGCGCCCGCCGTCAGGATCAGGCGGCCCAATGTCCAGTCATCCTCGGCGAAGATCCCCGCCGTCCATTGCTCTCCGCCGGCATGGCGCAGCGATGTGCGCGGGTTGCTGGCGACGTTTGCATTATAGGCGTCCTCATACATGTCGCCCGATGCCTGGCGCGTGTCCGCGCCGATCCGCAGCACATGGTCCGGACCGACCGGCGGCCGCAGCTCGACCTTGCCGCCCAATCCCGTGGACGGCGTGTTGCGCTGGTCCAGCGTCCTGCGAAAGGTGGAGGAGGATATGACGATGTTGGAATAGTTGCGCGCCTGGATATAGGCGAGCGCATCCACCTGCCACGCGCCGCGGGCGACATAGCGGATGCTGGCATCCTGCCCCTGGCTCATGCTGTCCGCGCCCGTGAAGCGCAGCGTGCGCTTGTCCTCGAACAGGGTCGCGCGGAACTGCAGTTCGGAATCGGCCGACAGCGGAGCCACCGCGCGAATATTGGTTGACCAGCCATCATAGGCGGCCGGCGCGCTCGCTTCGACTCGTTGGTCGCGCGGCGTCGTGTAGAAGCCGTCGCCTCGGTCCCAGCGTCCCGACAGCGACACATAACCATCGCCCAGGTCCGGCGTCACGGTCGCGGACACTTCTGTCGCGTCGCGGCTGCCATAGAGCGCGCTCACCGCGACATCGGGCAACTGCTCCCGGGTTGCGCTTGCGAGCTCGATCGTGCCCGCCACCGCGCCGGACCCGAAGGCGCCGCTGCCGCCGCCGCGCGTTACCCGCACCACCGACAGTCGCTCGGGCGCCAGCGCGCCGAAGGGGATATAGCCGAAAAAGGGATCGGCCAGCGGCACGCCGTCCAGCAGCATCAGCGTCCGGCTCGACGCATTGCCGCCCAGCGCGCGCAGCGTGACGCCCTGCGACGATGGATTGGCCGACCGGCTGTCAGACCGGCGGAACTGCTGGAAACCGGCGACATCGCCCAATATGTTTTCGATCCGCCCGGACGCGCTGTCCATCAATCGCTCGCGCCCGATCACGACCGACCCATAGGCAGGCGTCCCCGGCGGCAGGTCAAGCCCCGCGCCCGTCACCACGATCGTGGGCGCTTGGTCCGGTGTCTGCGCCCAGCTGGGGAAGGGCAGGGTCGACAGCAGGACGATCGGCAGGGCTTTTTTCATGCCGCCTCCTTTGGGGTTTTCCGCCCCCATTGCAAATGGAAAGGGGCTGATGCGGGTTGAGGCGCGGTTCGCTTGTCGCGGCACATTTTTTGCCGCGTGCCCAGCCTTTATCCTGTAGGGACAGCATCATGCCTGCTTCTGCGTCTCCCACACCCCCCGCCCCGCTCGTCATTCTCCCCGGGCTGATCTGCGACTCCCGCATGTTCGGCGAGACGCTCGCAGCCTTTCCCGAAAGCCGCGTCATGGGCGGCTTCTATGGCGGCGCTGACCGGATCGAGGCGATGGCCGACCATGTCCTGGCGCGCATGCCCGCCCGCGCTGCCCTGCTCGGCCATTCGATGGGCGCGCGGGTCGCGCTGGAGATCATCCGCAAGACGCCCGACCGCGTGGAGCGACTGGCGCTGGTCGACACCGGCGTGCACCCGGTGAAGCCCGGCGAACGGGAAGGGCGCTATCGGCTGCGCGATCTGGGTCGCGCCCAGGGCATGGCCGCGCTGGTGGCGCAATGGCTGCCGCCGATGATGGGGGACGCGGCGGCGCGCGACGACGCGCTGATGGCGCGGCTCACCGCCATGTGCGTGTCGGCGGGCCTTGCCGTCTTCGAAGCGCAGATCGAAGCGCTCCTCCATCGCCCGGCGCTCGACGCCCTGCTCCCCGCCATAGGCTGCCCGACTGCCGCTATCGTGGGGGATCAGGATCGCTGGTCGCCGGTCGCTCAGCATGAAGCGATCGCGACGGCCATCCCCGGCGCGCGCCTCCATGTGGTGCCGAACGCCGGCCATATGCTCCCGGCCGAGGCGCCAGACGCCTTCAATCGCGTCGTGGCGCAGTGGCTCGCCATGCCCGCCTTGGATCAGCCGGCCGACTGATACTCGGCGCTCCTCAACGCGGCTGGCGCACCAGCGCGACGAAGATGCTGGCCGCCACCGGCAACAGTGCATCATCGAAATCATATTCGGGGTGATGGCACATGGCGCTGTCCTGCCCAAGGAACAGATAGGCGCCCGGCGCCGCCTGCAACAGCAGCGCCATGTCGTCGGTGAAGGGGAAGGGGGCATGGTCGCGGATCACCTTGTCCGCTCCCAATATCTCCGCGCAGGCCGCCGCCGCCCGGTCCGCTGCGTCCGGCGCGTTGACGCAGGGGGGCACCTGCGCCGCCTGATGCAGGCTGATCCTGCATCCCGTCAGCGCCGCGACGCCGTCGCACGCCGCTTCCAGCCGGGCGTAGAGAAGGTCCATCACCTCGGGCCGCAACGCCCGCAGCGTACCGCTCAGCGTCGCGCGTTCCGGAATGACATTGTGCGACGTGCCCGCCTGCAACGCGCAGACCGTGATCAGCCCGCTTTCGGAGGGATCCAGGTAGCGGCCGACGATCGACCCGATCTCGATGGTGAGCCGCGCGGCCGCCTGCACGGGATCGATGGTCTTGAAGAAGGCCGCGCCATGGCCGCCCACGCCTTCGATCTCGATATCCCAGATGATATAGCCGTTGAGCGTCGGCCCGGCCCGCACCGCCGCAACGCCGGGGTCCAGCAACGGCATATTGTGGAAGGCATAGACCTCGTCGAAGGGGAAGCGCTCCAGCAGGCCGTCGGCGATCATCGCCCGCGCGCCCAGGCCATTTTCCTCGGCCGGCTGGAATATCAGCACGACTCGCCCGGCGGCGGGCGGATGATCGGCCAGATGGCGCGCGGTGCCCAGCAGCGCCGCGCTATGGCCGTCATGGCCGCAGGCATGGGCGACGCCGGGGCTGTGGCTGTGCCAGGGCTTGCCCGACGCATCGTCCATCGGCAGCGCGTCCATGTCCGCGCGCAGCGCGATCGACGGACCCGGCTTGCCGCTGTCGATCACGGCGACGACCCCCGTGCCGCCGATCCCGGTCGCCGGGTCCAGCCCGAATTCGCGCAGCCGGTCGGCGACGATCGCGGCGGTCCGCGATTCGTGAAACGCCAGTTCCGGGTTGCGATGGAAGTCCCGCCGCCACTCGGTCATGGCCGGCGCCAGCCGCTCCATCTGTTCCACCGTCTTCATCGGCTCTTCCTTCCTGCTGTTGCCCATCCTCCGGCATCGCGGCGCGCGGTCAAGCGCGCTTGCCCTTAGACAGGATGCTCCCTATCGGCTGTTGCAACTGCCTCGCAATGGAGAAAAAAGGCTGACTGCTTCCCTTCACACTGACGCGACGTTGCGATCCTATCGGCGCATGATGCAGCGCCGGCTGCAACTGCTGCTGCTGATCGGGTTACTGTGCGGCCTGGCTTTCGCGCTCGATATTTCCACGGGTCCCTCCTCGCTGCCGCTGCGCGACGTCTGGGCCGGGTTGTTCGATCCGTCGGCGCTTTCCGATGCGCAGGTGACGATCATCCGCCAGGTGCGACTGCCCTATGCGCTGATGGCCATCCTCGTGGGCGCCGCCCTGTCGCTGGCGGGGGCGGAAATGCAGACCATCCTCAACAATCCGCTCGCCAGCCCATTCACCCTCGGCGTGTCGTCGGCCGCCTCCTTCGGCGCGGCGCTCGCGATCGTCATGGGATTGAGCCTGCCGTTCGTCTCGGCCGACTGGATGGTGCCGGTGAACGCCTTCCTGTGCGCCTTCGCATCCGTGCTGCTCCTCGAAGCGCTGGCGCGCAGCCGCGCCGCCGGGGTTGAAGGCGTCGTGCTGTTCGGCATCGCTCTGGTCTTCACCTTCAATGCCCTGGTCGCGCTGATCCAGTTCATCGCCAGTCAGGAAGCGCTGTCGCAGCTTGTCTTCTGGAGCATGGGATCGCTGGGGCGGGCGACCTGGACCAATTTGATCGTGCTCGCGCTCGTCATCGCGGCGGTCACGCCCTTCTCGCTGCGCGCCGGCCATGCCATGACCGCGCTGCGCCTGGGGGAGGACCGGGCGCGCAGCTTCGGCATCGACGTGCAGCGGCTGCGCTTCTTTTCGCTGCTGCGCATCAGCGCGCTGGCGGCGACATCGGTCGCGTTCGTCGGCACGATCGGCTTCATCGGCCTGGTCGGCCCGCATATCGCCCGGCTGCTGCTGGGGGAGGATCATCGCTTTCTGCTGCCCGCCGCCATGCTGACTGGCGCGCTCATCATGTCGCTGGCCTCGGTCGCCAGCAAGCTGCTGGTGCCCGGCACGCTGCTGCCTGTCGGCATCGTCACGTCGATGATCGGCGTTCCCGTCTTCCTCGCGCTCATCCTGCGCCGGCCGGAGCGGGCATGATGGCGGGCTTCGACGACGCACTGGGCGTTATCGGCCTCAGCGCCGGCTATGGCGGACGCACGATCGTTCATCCGCTCGATCTTGCCCCGGTCACGCCGGGGCAGGTGGTGTCGCTGATCGGGCCCAATGCGGCGGGCAAGACCACATTGCTGCGCGCGCTCGCCGGCCTTCATCCAGCGCAAGGATCGGTGCGCCTGGGCAACCGGGACCTGCTGCGCCTGCCGCTGGCCGATCATGCGCGCTTTGTCACCTACATGCCGCAGTCCCTGCCGCAGCGAGTGGCGCTGACCGTGCTGGAAACGGTCGTCAGCGCGCTGCGCGCGTCGCCCGTCGATGGCGCGATAGGGAGCGACCAGGCCATATTGGTGCGCGCGATGGAGGTGATCGAGCGCGTCGGCATCGGCGCGCTCGCCATGACGGGGCTCGATCATCTGTCGGGCGGACAGCGTCAACTCGCCTCGCTGGCGCAGGCGCTGGCGCGCAGGCCGCGCATCCTGCTGCTCGATGAACCGATCAGCGCGCTCGATCTCCACTACCAGCTGCGCGTCATGAAACTGGTGCGGGAACTCGCCGCCGAGCGCGGCATGATCGCGCTGATGGTGCTGCACGACCTGTCGATCGCGGCCCGTTGGTCGGACCGCATCCTGGTTTTCGCCGAGGGTCGGCTGGTCGCCGACGGCCCCCCGGCGCAGGCGATCACGCCGGACATATTGGCGTCCGTCTACCGCGTCGCGGCCGACATCAGCGGCCCGCCCGATCGACTGCATATCGACCTGCGGGATATATTGGACGATTGAGGCGACAGCCGCAGAGGCATTTGGTGCGATGTCGCTCCACCTGTCGCTTTCGCTGTCCTGATCGGTGAATCCGGGCACCCTGTCTCAGGCGCCCGGATCCTGGGCTTTATTTGGGCTGGATGACCATGATGCTATCGGCTTCCTCGCCGGTCGCATTGGCGGATTTGTTGACGGCATAGACCGTGCCGCCCTTGCCGAGCGCCACATGGTTGGGCGTCGGTGCCGGACCCAGATTGGCCACCAGCTTTCCGTCCGCATCGGTGACGGCGATGGTGCTCGCGCCGCGATTGGCGACATAGGCCCGCCGCTTGACCGGATCGAACACGACGTTGAGCGCGCCTGCGCCCACCGGCGTGTCGGCGATCACCGCGCCGCTCGTTCCATCCAGCACGATCAGATTGTCGCTGCCCTGGCCGGCGACATAGATGCGCCCGGTCTGCGGATCATGGCTGATCCCGATCGTGCTGCGGCCGCCGGGGACGGGGAAAACATGCTCGACCGTGTCGGTGCGGGTGTTGATCACCGCAACCTCATTGGTGGCGTCGCTGACCACGTATAGCTTGTGGGCGGCGGGATCGAGCGACAGGCTGGCAGCCGAAAAATCCTTGCCCCGCGCCAGCGACTGAATGGCGACGCTCTTGGGCTCCGCCAGCGTTGCGGTGTCGAACACCTTCACTTCCGGTTGGAAGGTGGCGCTCACATAGGCCTTGCCCAGCGCGCTGTCGATCACCGCGTCGCGCGCATGATTGACCGTGCCGACCGGGAACTGCTTCACAAGCGACAGGTCCGACTGCTTGTAGACGGCGACGGTATTCTGCCTGCTATTCGTGGCCCAGACGGTATCCTTGGCGTCGTCCACGCCCACCCCGTAGACCGCATAGACCCCCGGCCCGCGGGCAGCGTTGCCGCCCGGGCCGCCGGGCCGGGCTGCCTGTCCGCCCCGCCGCTCGGGCTCGGGCGCCACCGCGGGCTTCACGCGCGCCAGGATTTTCATCGTGGCCGCGTCCAGCTTCACCAGCTCGGAATTGGCGACCGGCGGCCGACCCTGGGAGGAAGCCGTGAACAGCGCATTGTTCTTGGCGCTATAGGCCGACTGATAGACGCCGCGCGCGGTCTGCGCTTGGCTGATCTTATAGTCCTGCTGTCCCGAGAGCGGGATGGTGGGCGAGACCTTGAGCTCTTCGACAGCCGCGAAGTAGGGCGCCTGGGCGACCACGATGATCGGGAAGCTTCCCGCCACGGCATTGGCGGGAATGGCGATGCTGCCGGTGATCTTGCCTTCGGCGTCGGCGGTGAAGCTGCCGCCGGGCAGCGGCTCCGCGCCGTAGAGCAAGGTCACTTTCTGGCCGGGGCGGAATTTCTGGCCCGATACCTTGACCGTGCTGCCCGCCAGGATCGGCGCGCCGCGCTCCGGACCGGAGAAGCTGACCTGCGCCTCCGCTGTGCGGTCAAGAGTGGTGAAGGCGGATTGCGCGACCGCGCTTCCGCCGGGGGTGAGGGCGGCGCTGGCCAGCAACAGGCCGATCGCGGCCCCTTTGGCACGCAAGACAGACATTGGCATTACTCCTGACGATGAAAGCGAAGGGGCACCCGTCGGCCTAGTTCAGGCTGGTCCAGTAGGTGCCCTGATAGGGTATGGCGAGGAAGCGCCGGTTGATCTCGGAAAGGGTCTGCGCCGGATCGACATCCTTGAACTTGTCGGGATGGATCCAGGTCGCGAACGTCTCGATCGCGACGATGTCGAGCGGCGAATTGATCAGCTGATGTGAAAAGCCATGGGTCCGGCCCGATTGCACGGCAGGCAGTTGCGACAGGCCTTGGCGGGCGGAAACCTTTGCGAGCGACGCCCGCGCCTGTGCTGGATCATAGCCAGCGCCCAGCACCAGCCCGCCGGCCTTGGCCAGATGGGGACCGCCCGTCGCGATGTAGACGGCCGGCCGCTGCGAAATGACATATTCCAGGTTCAGCTTGCCGAACGGCTTGTCGATGACGTCCGCGCCGATATTATGGCCGCCGACGAAATCGATATAGTCGCCGATATTGCCGCGTCCGGGCGAATTGCAGCAGTCGGGCGTCATGCCGGCATGGGCCTCGACGAACACCGCCGGACGATCATCCACTGCCAGCTGCGCCACGCGATCGGCGATGCGCTTCATATGCCCGGTGCGAAAGGCGACGAAATCGCGCGCCTGCGCCTCGCGCCCGGTGATCTTGCCCAGCAGCAGTAAGCTCTTCTCCAGATGCTCGAAGGGCTTCTGGAAGAAGTCCAGCACCACCACCTTGATTCCCGCCTGCTCCAGCTGGGCGATCTGGCTGTCCGTCACGCCGCTCTCGAGCGACAGGATGGCGGTGTCGGGATGCGCGGCCAGCAACGATTCGGCATCGAATGCGCCAGCGGAACTGCCGATCTTGGGAAGATCGGCGAGGGCAGGGGACTTGCGCAGAAACTGCGCATAGGTTTCGGGGCCAAGTCGGTTGATATCCTTGGGCCAGGCGACCAGCAGCGATACAGGATCAGGATGCAGCAGGCCGAGCGCGACCAGATACCGGCTATCATCGATCGCCAGGCGAGTCGCGGGCTTGTCGAGCGCGATCGGCCGACCGCGCAGATCGACCAGGGCGCCCTCGGCTGGCGCCTCCTGCCCGGCCTCTGGCGCGCAGCCGCTCAGGCAAGACATGAGCAAAAGCGCGCCTAGTGCCGCCATGACGACGCTCCACCAAGGCGCATGCGCCTGCGCGTTGCCCGATATTCCCATGGCCCCCATAGTCTGCTCCATGCTCCCGACAGACCTGCCTGTCATTTATCTGCTAATGATTGTAAAGAGCATGTTCCATTCGCAAGCGCTATAATCCAAATTCTTTCCGTTCACCCGCTATCAGGTTACCGCATGCAATCCTTCTCGCTGGGCAATGCCCGTACAGGCGTCGTCGAGACGGCCACCCACAGCTATCAATTCCACCTTTTCCAGCCCGAGGCCCCGGCTCCCGGCGGGGGGTGGCCGGCCCTGTTCCTCCTCGATGCGGACGGATGTTTTGCGACCGCGGTGGAAGCGCTCCGCCGGATGGCGCGCCGACCTGATGCCACAGCCGTGACGGACATGGTCATCGTCGGGCTTGGCCCCGTCGGCGGCCATGCACCGGCGATGCGGCAGCGCGACTTTACCACGCCACGCTCCGGCGACGACCCCACGTCGGGCGGCGCAGTCGATTTCCTGCGCTTCCTGCGATCCGACATGCTGCCGATGATCGGCCGCTTCGCTTCCATCGACATGCGCCGCTTGACGCTCTTTGGCCATTCTCTCGCAGGCTATTTCGCGCTCTGGAGCCTGTTCGAGGCGGAAAGCCCGTTCGACCGGGTGTGCGCCGCCAGCCCCTCCATCTGGTGGGATCAGGATCATCTTCTCGCGGGCTTGCCGCACCTCGCCGGTCGCGAGAGCCATGTCGACATCCTGATGGGGGAATGGGAAGGCGACCTGCCGCCCTGGCAAGCGCGGGAGCCCGATGCCGACCGCGTCCGCGCGCGTCGCGCCGAGCGCGACATGATCGGAACGGCCCGCGCATTGAGTGAGCGCATGGCCGCGCATCTACCGCCAGGTCATTGCAGTTTCCGCCTGTTGCCGGAAGAGGATCATGCCTCATTGGTGTCGGCGGCCATGCCCCGCGCCCTGCGCCTGGCGAGCCGGCCGTGATGCCGCGCCCGGACATATTGTCGCGCCGCGGCGTGCTGATCGGTGGCGCGCTCGGCCTGCTGGGCGTACCGACCCGATCGTTCGCGCAACCGGATATGCAAAGGCTGGCGCCGCCGACGATCGCGGATCGGGGTTCGGCGCTGTATCGGTTTCTAACGATTCCCGTTGCATCGCAACACGGGGCGCGATCCTATCGCCTGATCGTCGCTGTGCCCCGCAGAATGGCCCCTCAATCCGGCTACCCCATTGCCTGGCTTCTCGATGGCAAAGCTGCCATGGCCCATGTGGACGAGGCGCTGCTGGCGTCGCTGGATGCGGCCGGTCCGCCGGTGATCGTCGCGATCGGGCATGACACGCCGCTGCGGCTCGATGGGCCCGAACGAGCGCGGGATTATACTCCGACCGCACCCGGCGCCGGGCAAGGAGCGCGCCTGGGTGGCGGCGCCGATGCCTTTCTGGCCACCATCCTGGACGTCATGCGGCCGAAGGTCGAGAGTGTTGCGCCCATCGACCCGCGACGCCAGACGATATGGGGCCACAGCCTGGGCGGTTTGTTCGTCCTTCACAGCCTGATGCGCAGACCGGATGCCTTTGCCGGCTATTATGCCGCGAGCCCCTCGCTCTGGTGGGATGGCGGCGCCATCATGACCATGGCGGTGGCCGCGCCGACGCATCCACGGCGCTGTACCCTCCTCATCGGGGAAGGCAGCGCCGTGGCGCAGGATCGACAGGAGCGCCCGCGCATATCGCGATTCAATATCGACGCTGCAGACAGGGCCGCCTTTTATCACCGTCTGCAGACGCGATCGGGCGTGATTTTGAAACAGATCGACCTCGGGCCACTGCCCCATGGAGCGACGTTCGGCGCCACCATTGCACCCGCCTTGCGCCTCGCGACCAGCTTGTGATCGGTTCGGGCAACCTTGTCCGAATAAGCGATATTCACATCAGATCCGCATCGCCCAAGTGCGCGCACGCTATTGCAGATGAGAATTGATCGCATTATGGAGCCGGCGTGAGCGAAATCGAACAGCCCGTATTTCTAATGCACGGCCAGGGTCAGGCCCTGGCGGCACATGCCCATCAGGGCCATTATAGCGCCCCCGTCGAATCGCTGGGCGGTCTCTTCCGCCATGGTGGCAATGCATCTGCGACGCCTTCTGCCACGGCCGGTTTGATCCCCTTCTCTGGACAACAGCCCGCCCATTTCCTTCCACTGGGCGCGCTCCGGACCGGGGTTCGAGTCGCCCCGTTGCTTGTCGGATCCGGTTCGTCGGAGCGACAGGCTTCGCCGCCCGTCCTGTCGTCTTCGCCGTCGCCGGATCATTATGCCCGCACGGTCCTTCAGGCACTTGCGCAGATCGAAACGGGCGATTTGCACAAGGTCGTCCTGGCGCGCCAGCTGCATGGGCGATCGGACAGGCCGGTGGACCCCGTCGCTCTTGCCAGTCGCCTGGCGCAGGATCCGTCCGTTCTGACGTACCTTGTCGACCTGTCGCCGATATCCGGACTGGCCGACAATTGGTTGGTCGGCGCGACGCCCGAATTGCTGATCGCGCGCCAGGGTCGTCATATCCGGTCCAACCCACTGGCCGGTTCAGCCAAGAGGTCAGCTGATCCCTGGCGGGACGAGCAGGCCGGCCGCGCCCTGCTGCAATCGGAAAAGGACATTCGCGAGCATGCGCTCGTGGTCGACTATATCATGGACATATTGGCGCCGCATTGCACCTCCCTCTCCAGCAAGGGCCCCGCGCTGCAATCCACCGCGAGCATGTGGCACCTGGGCACCAGGATCGATGGCGAATTGCGGGAAGAAGGCGATGGCGCTCCGTCCGCCGCCGCGCTCGCTGCCATGCTGCATCCCACCCCGGCCGTTGCCGGCGTGCCCAAGGCGGCGGCGATGGCCACGATCGCCGCGTTGGAACCCAACAGCCGCGGCTTTTACGGCGGCGCGATCGGCTGGGATGATGCGGCAGGCGATGGCCATTGGTATGTCACCTTGCGCTGTGCGGAAATCAGGGGCCGGGATCTGATCCTGCACGCGGGGGCGGGGATCGTCGCCGGCTCAGACCCGGACGCCGAGGTGGCGGAAACGCAGGCCAAGTTTCAGGCGATGCTGCGCGCGGTGCAACTGGACGACATGGCCGCGCAGCAGGAGCTGGATCGTTGAACGCGCCGTTGACCCAATGCTGGCCGACCTCCTTTGCCGAGCGCTATCAGGCGAAGGGCTATTGGACCGACGAAACCTTCCGCTTCCTCCTGTCCGAACGCGCGGCAAGGCATGGAGACAGGATCGCCGTCGTCGGCGGCGATATACGCTGGACTTATGCCGAATTGTCGGAGCGGGCGGACATCGCAGCCGCGGGCTTCCTCGCCTTGGGGCTTCAGCCCGGCGATCGCGTGATCGTGCAACTCCCCAACATTCCGGCTTTCCTCTCGGTGACGTTCGGTTTGTTCCGTGCGGGCCTGATACCCGTCTTCACCCTGCCAGCGCATCGCCTGACGGAAATCACCCATTTCGCGCGCAAGTCGGGCGCGGCCGCCTATGTCATCGCCGATGGGCATGACGGCTTCGACTATCGCCTGTTGGCCGATGCCGTGAAGGCGGACGTGCCGGCGCTCCGCCATGTCATCGTCGTTGGCGATCCGGGCGATCATGTCGCTTTCGAAGCCTTCACGGCTGATCCGGATCGCTTGCCGAGCGGCCAGGCAGACTCGTCGGACGTTGCGCTGGTGCAGATTTCGGGCGGCAGCACGGGTCTGTCCAAGCTGATCCCGCGCACGCACAGGGACTATCTCTACAGCATTCGCGCCAGCAACCCGATCTGCGGCGTCGATGGCGACAGCGTCTATCTCGCCGCGCTCCCCGTGGCGCATAATTTTCCGATGAGTTCACCGGGCATATTCGGCGCGCTATATGCAGGCGCGCGCGTGGTGATGGCGCCGCAGCCCACGCCCGACATCGCCTTTCCCCTCATCGCGCGAGAAGGCGTGACCATCACTGGGCTTGTGCCTCCGCTGGCGCTCCTGTGGCTGCAGGCGGCGCCGCGCACATCGCATGACCTGTCCAGCCTGCAGGTCCTGCAGGTGGGCGGCGCCAAGTTCATGCCGGAAGCAGCGCGGCGCGTTCGCCCGGTGCTGGGCTGCACGTTGCAGCAGGTGTTCGGCATGGCCGAAGGGCTGGTCAACTATACGCGGCTGGACGATCCCGAGGAAATTATCACCGAAACCCAGGGTCGCGCCATCTCGCCCGATGATGAGGTGCTGATCCTGGACGATGCCGGCGATCCTGTCGCGGATGGCGAGACCGGCAATCTGTTGACCCGCGGGCCGTACACGATCCGCGGCTATCATGACGATCCGGCGGCCAATGCCCGCGCCTTCACCGCCGACGGCTATTATCGAACCGGCGACGTGGTGAAGCGTCTGCCCGGCGGCTATTTGGTCGTGCAGGGACGCGCTACCGATCATATCAACCGTGCGGGCGAAAAGATTTCGGCCGAGGAGATCGAGGATCATCTGCTCGCTCATCCGGACATTTTCGATGCGGCGGTGGTTTCGATACCCGACGCCTTTCTGGGCGAGCGCAGCTGCGCCTTCCTGATCGCGCAGGGCGACGCGCCCAGGCCTGCCGACATCAAGGCATGGATGCGCGGCCGGGCCATCGCCGCGTTCAAGATACCCGACCAGATCATCTTCGTGCCCGAATTCGCCACGACCGCCGTCGGCAAGATCAGCCGCAAGGAATTGCGCGCCAGCCTGCGCGCCACATTGCTGGCGCAGGAGAATGATGCATGACCATCAACCGGCGGCTGCCCTCGATCCAGCCCTATGCGCTTCCTGTGGAGGGCGAGTGGCCGGCCTCGCGGGCCGACTGGACCCTAGAGCCGGGTCGCGCCGCGCTGCTGATCCACGACATGCAGCGTTATTTCGTCGACGCCTTCACGCCCGACGCCGATCCCGTGCCCGGCCTGGTGGCCAACATCGCGGCGCTGGCGGCTGCGGCTCGCGCGGCGGGGCTCCCGGTCTTCTATACCGCCCAGCATGGCGACCAGGACCGGCGCGACCGGGGATTGCAGGCTGATCTCTGGGGGCCGGGCATGCGTCATATCGCCGATCATCAGCCGATCATCCCGCCGCTCGAGCCGGAAGGCGCGGACATGGTGCTGGTCAAGCATCGCTACAGCGCCTTTCAGCGCAGCAATCTCGACACGCTGATGCGTGCGCGCGGGCGTGACCAGCTCATCATCTGCGGCGTCTATGCCCATATCGGCTGCCTGTTCACCGCGGCCGAAGCCTTTCAGCGGGACATCCAGCCCTTCTTCGCTGCCGACGCTCTCGGCGATTTCTCGCGCGCCTGGCATGACATGGCGCTTGCACAGGCAGCCGACTGCTGCGCCCATGTCCTGTCCACCCGCAACCTGATGGACCGTATCGCATGACTCGCCTGACCATGAACCAGCTGCGCGCTCAGATCGAGGAGATGCTGGAGGAGCCGGTAGCGATCGGCGAGGATGATAATCTCATCGACATAGGGCTGGATTCGATGCGCGCGATGAACCTTGCCATGCGGTGGGAGGAGGCGGGCGTGCCGCTGGATTTCACCGATCTTGCGGAAGCGCCGACCCTGCGGGAGTTGTGGACGATGCTGGAGGCGCGGCAACCGTGACCGGCGGGGAGACGGCGCCGCTGACCGAGGCACAATCGGGCCTCTGGTACGCACAGCGGTTGGATCCTGCCAATCCGATCTTCAATACGGGCCAATATATCGACCTCAAGGGACCGCTGGATCTGAACGCCTTTCAGGCTGCGGTGGATCAGGTCGGCGAAGAGGCGCAGGCGCTTGCGCTGCGCTTCACGGAGGGGCCTGGAGGCGCATCACAGCAGGTGGACCAAAGCCGCCGCCCCAGCCTCGCCATCATCGACCTGTGCGCGGAGCGCGATCCGCAGGCAACTGCGCTGGATGCGATCCAAAAGGACATCGCGCGCGCGGTCGATCCCCTGGCGGATCCGCTGGCGGGGCAGGCGCTCTACCGCCTTGCCGACGACCATCATATCTGGGCGCAGCGTGTGCATCACCTCGTCAATGATGGCTATGGCATGGTGTTGCTCACCAACCGCGTTGCCGAACTCTATGGCGCGGCATGTGGCGCGCGAGCGGCCGGGCGGCCCTTCTCGTCGATCGAGCAGCTCTGGGCCGAGGATGCGGCCTATGTGGCGTCAGCCGCCCGCACCCAGGACGCTGCATGGTGGCATCATTATCTGGCCGGCATCGACGATGTCGTGGGCATGGCGCCGGGCCGCGCCCTATCCGCTCGAAGCTTCCATCGCCACGAACGTGCGATGGAGACGGAGACGCGCGCAGCCCTGCTCGCATTGGCCAAAGAAGCCGGCATCAACTGGCCCGATGCCCTGACTGCGCTGGTCGGCGCCTATTGCCGTCGCTTCACGGGTACGAGCGAGCTGCTGATTGGCGTGCCGCATATGGGCCGCTTCGGCAGCGTGTCGGCGCGGGTTCCGGCGATGGTCATGAACGTCCTGCCGATCCGCGTCGCGCCGGATGAAGATGGCTCGATCGCCGACTATATCGCTGCGCTGTCCGACACGCTGACGCAGGCGCGAAAACATGGCCGCTATCGCAGCGAACAGCTGCGTCGCGACCTGGGGCTCATCGGCGGCGCGAAGCGACTATATGGACCGCTCGTCAATGTTCAGCCCTATGACCGTCCGCCACGCTTTCACGGGCTCGACGCGACGCTGCATGTGACCGGCACTGGTCCGGTGGAGGATATAAACTTCACCTTTCGCGGCGATGCGGTCCAGGGTCTGACTCTGGAAATCGACGCGAACCCCAACCTCTACACGCAGGAGGAAGTGGCTGCCCATGGCGAGCGGCTGGCCATTTTCCTGGCGAACGCCGTCCGGGCCGACACGCTGTCCGCGGTGCAGACCGCTACGCCACAGGAAGCCAGGCGGGAGCTTGAGGCCTATAATGCCACGGCTCACCCTGTGCCTGACACCAGCCTTGCCGCCTTAATCGAACACGCGATGCGCGCCTTTCCTGATCGGCCGGCGGTGTCGTTCGGGTCGGAAACATGGGACTACGCCGAACTGGATCGCCGCAGTCGGGCGCTGGCGCAGGAATTGCGCGAGCGCGGCGTCGGAGCCGAGGCGATCGTCGCCGTAGCCCTGCCGCGATCATTGGAACTGGTGGTGGCGCTGGTCGCCATCCTGCGCGCTGGCGGCGCCTATCTGCCGATCGACCTCGATCACCCGCCCGCTCGCATAGCGACCATCCTCGCGCAGGCGGCTCTCATGCTGATATTGGCGCAGGATGATCCTGCGGAACTATATGGCGACCGATTGTTCAGCCCCTCGCACTGGTCGCAGGAAAGGGGCGAGTCTCTCTCGCCGCCTTCGGCTACAGACCCGGCCTATGTGATCTTCACGTCGGGATCGACGGGCAATCCCAAGGGCGTCGTCATCACCCATCGTGCGATCGTGAACCGCCTGCTATGGATGCAAAGCCAGTACGGCATCGATTCCGATGACGTCATCCTTCAGAAGACACCGGCGACCTTCGACGTATCCGTGTGGGAATTCTTCCTGCCGCTGATCAGCGGCGCGCGCCTTGTTGTCGCGCCTCCCGGCGCACATCGCGATCCGCGCGCGATTGCGGGGTTGATCCGCGATTATGGCGTAACGGCGCTGCATTTCGTCCCATCCATGCTCGCCCTCTTTTTGGATGCCCCAGATTCGGCCGGCATGCAGGTGACGCGGGTGTTCTGCAGCGGTGAGGAATTGTCGCCGGACCTGCGCGATCATTTTCATCGGCGCATAAGGGCGCAGCTGCACAATCTTTACGGCCCCACCGAAGCGGCCGTGGATGTGAGCTACTGGCCGGCCGATGCCGGCGACGCTTCACGGCCGGTGCCGATCGGCCATCCGGTTTGGAATACGCGCCTGCTGGTGCTGGACGATCGTCTCCGCCCGGCGCCGCCTGGCGTCGTCGGCCGGCTGTTCCTGGGCGGCGTGCAGTTGGCGCGCGGCTATCTGGGGCGCGAGGATCTGACCGCGCAGCGCTTCGTTCCCGATCCCTTCGCTCCTGGCGAGCGGCTCTACGACACCGGCGACCTGGCGAAGCGGCGATCGGACGGCGCCATTCTCTTCCTGGGCCGCGCCGACGATCAGGTGAAGATCCGCGGCTTGCGCATCGAACTGGGGGAGATCGAAGCGGCGATCGTTGCCTCCGGCCTGACGCGTGCGCAGGCAGTGATCGCAAGGGAAGGGCGGCTGATTGCCTATGTGACGCCGAGCCCCGATTATGGCGCCGACAAGCTGCGCCATTTTCTGACCGCGCGCCTGCCCGACTATATGGTGCCTGCAGCGCTCGTGGAATTGGAGGCGCTGCCGGTCACCGCCAATGGCAAGCTGGATCGCAAGGCATTGCCACGGCCAGTCCTTGGGGAACGAGACGGGGAGGGACCGGCGACGCCCACCGAACAGCTGATCGCGGATTTATACGCCGAAATCCTGAAGCTGGATGTGCCGCCGAGCCGGCGCGCAGACTTCTTCGCGCTGGGCGGCGATTCCCTGTCCGCCGTGCACCTGACATTGCGCTTGAGCGAGCGAATCGGACGCGATCCAGGGCTCGCTGCCCTGTTCGAATGGCCCGACGTGGCCGGGTTGGCCGCTCATGTGGACGCCATGGAAGATGGTGGGGACGCCGGCACCGGCCCGCTCATCACCCTGCGCCGGGCATCGGAAGAGGTGATGCCCCCACTGTTCCTGATCCATCCGGCAGGCGGCCTGTGCTGGGGCTATCGCACGCTGGCCATGGCGCTCAGCCCTGCGCGCACCGTCTTCGGCCTGCAATCGCCTGCGCTGGACCCGGATGCTCCGCCGCCTGCCAGCATCGATGCCTTGGCCGCGGCATATGCGCGCCGCATATCGCAAGCGCGGCCGCACGGCCCCTGCCATCTGGCCGGCTGGTCGGTCGGAGGGATATTGGCGCAGGCGGTTGCGGCGGAATTGCGCGCCATGGGCCGAGAGGTCGGGCTGCTCGCCCTGCTGGACGCCTATCCCGCAGAATGCTGGCGCGATGCGCCCGAGCCGACCCAGGCGCAGGCCTTGCGCGCGCTGCTCGCCATTGCCGGACATGATCCCGACGCTTATCCGCATCTCGCCACCCGCGCAGCAGTCACGGCGTTCCTCCGCGCGGGCGACAGTCCCCTGGGCAGCCTGCCCGCGCGCACTCTGGATGGGGTGGTGCGCACCGTGCTCGATACCAATCGTCTGGTGCGCGGCCATCATCACCGCGCCTTCGATGGTACGCTCACCCATATCCGCGCCGCCAATGATCACAAGGATCGTCCTGATTTGACCGCAGACCTGTGGCGCGCCCATGCCGCTTTGGTAGACGGCGTCGCCGTCCCCTTCCTCCATTCCGAGATGACGGGTGCCGCGGCATCGGCGCTGATCGCGCCTATCTTGTCGCAGCGCATGGCCGCGTGCGAGGCGGTGCCCGCATGAGTCGCTGGCTCGGGCTTGAGGAGCGCATCGCCTTCGTCACGGGCGCTGCGGGCGGCATCGGCGCTGCGCTGGTCGAATCGATGCTGGAAGAGGGCGTGCGCGTCGTAGCGACGGATATTGCCGCGCCCACTCCCATGAAGGACGTCTGGACAGCGCCGCTCGACGTTGCCGATAGTGCTGCGGTCGACATGCTCGTCGACGCCGTCGAGCGCGACTGGGGGCCGGTCGACCTTGGCGTCAATGTCGCAGGCATCCTCTCCGGCTCCACCATATTGGACATGAGCGATGCGGACTGGCGGCGCACTTTCGACGTCAATACGCATGGCGTCTTCCATGTCGGCCGGGCGCTCGGGCGGGTGATGGCGCCGCGTGGCCGGGGCAGCATCGTCACCGTCGGCTCCAACGCGGCCGGCATACCGCGTCACGCCATGTCGGCCTACGCCGCGTCGAAGGCGGCGGCGACCATGTTCACGCGCTGCCTCGGGCTTGAACTCGCGCCCCATGGCATCCGGTGCAACATCGTTGCGCCAGGATCGACGTTGACACCGATGCAGACAAGCATGTGGGCCGATGATCAGGGCGCCGCTCGCGTCATCGCCGGCAATCTGGAGACGTTCAAGAGCGGCATCCCGCTCGGCAAGCTGGCAACGCCCAATGACATCGCCCAGGCTGTCCTGTTCCTTCTATCGGACCGGGCCGGCCACATCACCATGACCGACCTCTATGTCGATGGCGGCGCCACGCTGAGAGCCTGAACTGGATGATCTGTCCCTGTCATCCATGCTAGACGCACGGCATGAGCAGGATGAACGAAGGCGAAGCGGCGGGTGGGCGCCGCCGGCAGATCATGGAAATTGCGGCGCAGATCTTCGCGCGCAAAGGCTATCGCGGAACGTCCATGCGCGACATCGGCGAAGCCGCCGGCGTGCTGGGCGGGTCGCTTTATCATCATATCAAGTCAAAGGATGCGCTCTTCGTCGAGCTGCATCACGCGGCGCTCGATGCCGCCGAACAGCAGATCGCGGCGGCCATCGATTGCCACGATGATCCCTGGGTTCGTCTGGAAGCCGCCTGCGCGACATTGCTGGACATCCAGCTTGATCCCCATTCGCTCACCATGCCGATGATGAATGATTTCAGGGAAGTGCCCGAACAGGTCCGCGCCGCCCTGATCGATCGGCGCGACCGGTTCGAGCAGTTGTTCCGAAGCCTCGTCGCAGATCTCCCGCTTCCCGCTGAAATCGACCGCTCGATCTACCGGAACCTGCTGCTCAGCCAGCTCAATTCGGCCGCCGACTGGGTCCGGCCCGGCAGGATGATGCCGCACGATATCGCGGCCCAGATCGTTCGTGTCTTCCGGCATGACGATGACGATCCGCCCCCGGCTTGAGACTGTAACAGTTGTTTGGTATAGGTGGCGCGCAAAGAGAGGTTCCTGACGATGCAAGACTACACGCCCCCGATCGACGATTATCGCTTCCTGCTGGAGGAGGTGCTCGAATTCGACCGCGCCATGTCGGATCTGGGCAAGGATGTGGACGCGTCTCTCGCCGCGGCCGTGCTGGAAGAAGGCGGCAAATTTTGCGCCGAGCGTTTGCATCCGCTCAATCGGGAAGGCGACGAACATGGCAGCGCGCTCGTCAACGGCGACGTGATCGTCCCGCCGGGCTTCGCCGAGGCCTATCGCGCCTTTTCAGAAGCAGGCTGGCCCGCCCTGGCGGCGGACCCCGCGCATGGCGGGCAGGGGTTGCCTTTCATCCTGCAACTTTGGCTCGATGAGATGTTGTCCGCATCGAACCTGTCCTTCGGCCTGTTTCCCGGTCTGACGCGCGGCGCTACCGAGGCGATCGCGGCGCACGCCAGCGACGACCTCAAGGCCCGTTATCTGCCGCCTCTGGTCAGCGGCGAGTGGACGGGGGCGATGGCGCTGACGGAAAGCGGCGCCGGCACGGATCTCGCCTTGCTCAAGACGAAGGCGGCGGACAGGGACGACGGCAGCTTCGCGATCACAGGCCAGAAAATCTTCATCTCCTCGGGCGACCACGACATGGCGTCCAACATCATTCATCTCGTGCTGGCGCGATTGCCCGATGCGCCGCTTGGGGTGAAAGGCATCAGCCTCTTTCTCGTCCCGAAATTCCTGCCGGACGGCGCACGCAACGCCATGTCGGTGGGCGCGCTCGAAAAGAAGATGGGCATTCACGCGCAGCCGACCTGCGTGATGAATTATGACGGTGCGACGGGCTGGCTGGTCGGGGAACCCCACCGCGGCCTAGCGGCCATGTTCACGATGATGAATGCCGAACGCCTGATGGTGGGCATCCAGGGCCTCGGCATCGCTGGCGCGGCCTATCAGCAGGCAGCCGCCTATGCCAAGGACAGGCTTCAGGGCCGCAGCAGCGATGGCGCGCGGGGACCCGTGCCGATCATCGACCATGCCGACGTCCGGCGCATGCTGCTCAAGACGCGCGCCTTCGTCGAGGCGGGGAGGGCCCTGGCGGGATGGACCGCACTTCAGCTCGATCGCGCTCATGGCCATATGGACGCGTCCGAGCGCGCCAAGGCCGATGCGCGCGTCGCCTTGTTGACGCCCGTGATCAAGGCTGCCTTCACCGACTT
The DNA here is from genome assembly GCF_020782235.1 of Sphingobium naphthae. GTDB lineage: Bacteria > Pseudomonadota > Alphaproteobacteria > Sphingomonadales > Sphingomonadaceae > Sphingobium > Sphingobium naphthae. The sequence goes on along the minus strand of NZ_JAJGNO010000014.1, from coordinate 632 downwards.
CGGCTTTGAAAGCGCGGTCGAGGCGCAGCAGGTCTTCGGCGGCCATGGCTATATCCGCGAATGGGGCATGGAGCAGTTCGTCCGCGACGCGCGCATCGCGCAGATCTACGAAGGCACCAATGGCGTGCAGGCGATGGACTTGGTGGGGCGCAAGCTCCCCTTGAGCGGCGGCGCGGTTGTCGAGGAGCTGTTCGCCTTGATCGAAGCCGACATCGGATCTGCGGCCGATCTCTTCGTGGCGAAGAGGACGGGAGAGGCCTTGGCATCGCTTCGGCAGGTGACGGCAGACTTGCGCGGGGCCGACGCCGACGCCGCGGGCGCGGCGGCGGTCGACTATCTGCGCTTGTTCGCGCTGGTCGCCTTCGGTTGGATGTGGACGCGCATGGCCCGGGTCGCGACCAGCGACAGCCCCTTGCATCGCTCCAAGCGAATGGTCGCAGAATTCTACGCGCGGCGCATGCTGCCGCAGGCGCGCGGGCTCGCCGAATCCATCGCTGCGGGCGAAGCCTCGCTGATGGCCTTGCCTGCCGACGCCTTCTGAACTCTGCTACTCGCCATAAAGGCATGACACGGCGGGGCAGGGTGACGCCGCGTCATGGCTGGCTCGAAGGCCATATGTCACTTTTTTTAAA
>NZ_JAJGNO010000013.1 GCF_020782235.1 Sphingobium naphthae | reverse complement strand
AGAGCAAAAGCTCCTACCTCGGCTTCGTCAGCCTCGCCTCAGCATTGCTCTGGCTCCCCTTTGTCCACGAAACCTAGCTTTTCTGCAAGCTATGGTCTGTTTACGGCAGTATCCAAGATTGGTCTTGGCTTTTCCGCTTTGCTAACAGCTAGTTGGATTGATCAGTATGCTCAAGGCCTGGCACCTTCTTCGCTTTCCCTAATGACCATAATGGTTGCGATCCTGTGTATATTGACAGCCCTTGCAGCTTGGGATGGATGGCGGCAAATTTTTCAAGTCTCCAACTCCCGAACACCCGCCGTTTAAGTTGATCAAGCGCTTCCGGATTAATTCTGACATGCCCGTGAGAACGTCCGCTTAGCTACCATTGTTCATAGGAAGCTGACAGGCGGCTATGTCCCAAACCAAGTCACTTTGGCGCGCCCATTGATCGATGAACGTAAGGCAAGTTTGTAGGCTTCAGCTTGAGCCGCGAACGGCGGCTTTGTCGGCGATTTCAGGCTGCCTTGGCGAACCTTTGAACCTTTATGTCTTGCTCGTATTCGCGGGCCTGGGCTAGTTCATAGGTCGTCTGCATCCGCAACAGAGTGTCGGCCTTGATGCCAAACGCTTTCTCAAATCGGATAGCCATATCGGCAGACAGGTTTGCATTGCCGTTCAGCAAGGTGCTCAATGCCTGCCTGGATACGCCGAAATGCTTAGCCAAAGCCGTCACGCTGACCTGCGCAGGCTCTACGATTTCAGTCTTCAACCAGTCCCCCACATGGACCGCGAGCGAAGGGTGCATCTTAAGCGCCATGATAATCCTCCAGATCCATATCAATTAGCATGCCTTCATCGTTCAAACCGAAGGTCATCCGCCAGTTTCTCGTAACCGTCATCGACCAGCTCCCTTTCCGATCGCCTGCCAATTCATGCAATCCGAAGTTCGGAGGCACCGACAATTCTTCGAAGCTTTCCGCAGCGTCGATGAAGGCGAGCATCTTGCGTAGCCGTCCTGTATCTCCAACCAGGCCTTTGGCGTTGCCCGTCTCGAAGAAGCGGCGCAGGCCTTTGTGCCTGATGCTCTCTATTTCCATTGCTCGAACATAGTGCAGCGGCGCGCGTATGTCAAGTGTCGCGTGACACACGTCGGTCCGGTACGCGGTATGGAGGCTATAGTCGCCTTGGCCGTTTCGGCCATTGGAGAACTATCATGGGACATTCAGACCTTGACCCCGCCGTTCATGATCGGAGCCCCTGGAATGCTGGGAAAAAAGTTGGCCCGAAGCGCCCGCTGAAGCCTCGCGATATCTGGGCGATCCGCTTCTACCTCGACGAACATAAACGTTTGCGTGACCGGGCACTGTTCGATCTCGCCATCGATAGCAAATCGCGCGGCTGCGATCTGGTAAAAATAAGGATCGGAGACCTGATGAGCGCGTGGTCGTTTCGGGATCGCGCGACCGTCATCCAGCAAAAGACCCATCGACCCGTGCAGTCCGAGATCATGGCTGAAGCGCGCAAAAGCCGGCACCCGACAGTCGCGAATATCCCATTTGCTACCAAGCGGTGAGCCCGAGGACCACTACATCTAGCCGGCCTATTTTCGGCCTTTCTGGTGTTATTCACGTCCCTGAAAACAACCGAAGACGGGGAAATTCTGGCACTTCCGGCCGGTTTTCTCTCCAGGCCTTTTGCGTGCTACCGGATTTTCCAGACGGCGGAAGGCTCGGAAATCAGCGTGACTTAGGTCGAGCGCTGGCTTTCAGAATTTCCTCCATCTCGATGATGCAATCCCGCCCCTTGATGCCGTCCTCAGTCTTGTCCTCGGGATCAGCTTCGAAATGCGCCCGCATCTTATCAGACAGTGCGACGAGAGCCTGATAATTCTCCTCACCCACTTTTTTGCGAATGGTTTTCAGCCCCTCGTTGAGCGCGAAGAATTCGGTGTCAACATTGCGATCCGGGCAGTGTCCGGTCTTGTCCTTGAACGTCGGCGCCGAGAGCATCATCGCCCCCAGAAAGTCCCATATTTCACTGATGCTCCGAGGAATGTAGGGTTTATCGGAACTGTAGCTCGAACTGAACATATTATTTCCCCGGCCTGGAAATGGCGTACGTGTTGTTCGAACCAAGTTGAGCCGGTCGAACGATAAGCACTGCGTCCGGCTTGAAATCGCTGTTGAAAAATCCCCGGACTTGTGGAGTCGCAAGGGTCTTACGACTTAGCGTGACATCAAACGCGATATTGCCCACCCGCGCATCGGGAATCCTATATGTGAAATCACTCCCTGAGGTGTCATATTCCCTGCCAATCACCCTGATTTGCTGTCCCTTGGAATAATCGATTCCTCGAATGTTGTATAAGTCGTGCAGTTCACGCCTTACCGCGCGATCGACATAATTGCCAATCGCCTCTTCGCGAGAGAGGCGCGGCTGCAGGCGCCCTGCATCGAAGAGGGCTTGCCCTTCGGCGTAAGCGCTGTCTGCGCGCTCCTGCATCAAACGCAGTGTTTCACCCTGCAGCGGCCGTGCCTCACCCTTCACGTGATAGAAAGCCACTGCTCGATCAAGGCGAAGCTGGCGTATCAGATTCGTCTGACCTTCGAGCGTCGCCGGGAACCCGAGCGAGTCCAGCCGATAGCTGGGATCGACGGTCCTGATCTGCTGTATCAGCATGTCGACATGATCTTCCGCCAATCCGGCGGTCAACCGAAAATGGGAATGGTCATGCGGGAACGATCGAGACAGCGAAGCGGACAGGTGCGTTCGATCTTTTGCACCAGGGTTCCAGTCGCACGCAATCGTTGCGCGTTCAGGTCAGGGGTGTCGGATCATCATCAGGCGCGGCGCCGGGAGGGGCGCCGCGCCGGTCAGAAGTTCAGGTTGACCGTGACGACGTCGCTATAGCTGTCGGGCCGGAAGGCCGTGCTGGGCAGCGTCACGAAGACGCTGATCGCGTCGGCCGCGCCGGTGCCTGTGCCCGCGACGCCGTTGCCGACGCTGGTTTCGGTCGCGCTGTTGCCCCAGATCGGACCCGTGGCGCTCGCGGAGCGGAGTTGGTAGCCGGGCGTGTCGCTGTTGCCTGCGCTCCCGGCCATGACGCCTGCGCCATCATCATTGCCGTTCGACGGCTCCAATCCGATGAAATAGGGGGTGCCGACCGGGCAGTTGACGCTGATCTGGGTGCTGGTCGACACGTCGGTGTCGGTTTGCAGCACATTGCCGAAATCCGCGTCGCCCAGGGCGCTGATCGTGCAGCTCGCTTCCCTGTTCGCGGTCGCTTCGAACGTGCCGGCGCGGCCGGTATAGATTTCGTCGCCGACCTGGATCGACGACTGGCATTCGGACGATCCTTCGGCGATGAAGCCCAGGACGGAATTGAAGAAATCGCCGACATAGTCGCCTGAGGCCACGGTCTGCCCGGGATCGATCCGACCATATATGGTGATCGTCCCTCCCGTCGTCACACCGATGCCCGCCGGCATCGACACGGGAACGGTCGCCGGTTCGGCAGGCGTCAGGGGCTGTGTCAGGCCCGGATCCCTGAACAGATGATAATATAGGAGCGTGCCCGTGCTGTTCTGCATCGCCGGCGCGTCCGGGGTTCCGGGATAGGGATCGCCCGGCGAGAGGCACAGCGTCGTATTGGCGGGATTGTCGGAATAGATGGTGCACGTCCAGCTCACGACGTCGGTGCCGGTCTCCGCCGTGCCGAAGTCCATGTTCACATTGGCGACCGAGCAGTCGAGATTGGCGCGGGCCTGCTGGGGATAGAAGGCGAGCAGCGCGAACAGCAGCGCCCCCAGGAGCAGTAGGGATTTCACCCATGTCGCAGGCTGCCCCCGATCTATGCGACGCGTGACCATGGCTATTGGCATGTCAATGTCCCCGTTCGGCCCGCGCGATCGGGCGGCAAGTGCGATGGCAGGCGGACCGTGCACCGCCCGTCGGGCAGCATCACGTCGAGCAGGGCGCCCGGTCGCGCATCCTCAATGAAAATCTGCCCGTCGAAGCCGGCGACGAACAGGCTGGACGGAGTATCGGCATAGCGCGCCTGTGTGCCGACCGGCACCGGCCCGCCCCGCCGATCGGTCAAGGTGACCAGCATGGCGCGGGACTGCCTGATGTCGAATTCTAGGCGAACGCCCGCGCGGTCGGCCGGCACCGCCTGCTGCTGCGTCGTGGTGACGCTCATGGTCGGGGGCAGGTTGGTGGTGTCGATCGCCAGATCGTTGCGCTGATAGGCGTTGAGGCCCGTGACCAGCAGGCGTCCTTCGGCGTTCGTCCGCCCGAATTCGCGATTGTAGAGGAGGATCGGCACGTCCTCCACGCCGCTGGTGGACACCAGCGCGAAGGAATCCTGGATCGGGCGAGCAGCGTAGAGGCCGCCGTCCATGAACACCATGGAGCCGCGCCAGGCGGCGAAGCCAGAGATCGTGTCGTCGCGCACCGTGGCGCCCAGTGTTCCTTCGCCATGCGCGCTGCGATAGTCGATCTGGCCGAAGCCGCCCGTTTCGTCGCCATCGGTCCAGCCATTGGCGTACCAGCCGATGCCGCCTTCCAGCGGTGCGGATCGGCGGGCATAGATATTGCCGATCGTGCGCCGATCATCCGTCTGGACCGATGCGCCGAAATTGGTGCCATTCCCTGGCGCCCAGCTGAGCGTCACCAGGAAGCCGGTCCGCTTTTCACCCGCCAGTTCGCGCTGGGCGCGCACCCGGACCCACCATTGCCGCGAAAGCGGTTTCTGCCAGCCCAGCGCGACATAGCGGAAGCGGTCATTGCCGGGATAGCGCTGGTTCACATAATTGAGCGAGAAGCTGCCGAGGCGGGGATTGGTATAGCCGGCATAAGCAACGTCCCGCTCGCGCGGATAGTCCGCGCCATGGCGTCCGGCCAGGTCGGTATAGTCACGGCTGGCCCGCGCGATTTCGCCGCCGATGCGGATGATGCCGTTGGTCCAGCTATACCCGCCCTGAAGGACATGACCGGTCCGGCCGTGCGACCGGCTGACAGCCGCCGCACCCGACAGCACGCCCAGCGAACCGAGCAGAAGGGCGCCGCCCGCGCCGCCATTGCCATAGCCATTGGCGACTTCGCCATGCGCTTCGGCGGTAAACCAGTTGGTCAATCCGTAGCGGATATTGGCCGACCCGAAAATATCGTCGTCATAGGCGAAGGAGCGCAGCCCATAGTCTTCCCGCACGGCGCCGGCTTCCACCGACCAGTCGGCCAGTCCCTGGCGCAGCAGCAGCGGCGTGTCGTAGATCGAGAAGTCCAGCGTGGTGATGCGTCCGCTGACGTCGGTCAGCACGACCTGCGCGTTGCCCGCGCCGTTGATGCGCGTCGCGCCCAGACTGAGATCGAACGGTCCGGCAGGCACGTCGCCCTGAAACCGCCGGATGCCGTTCACGAGCAGGTCGACTTTCGACGGCAGGGTGGCACTGCCGATGAAGGAGGGCAGGGGGGCCGTGACAAGATAGGGCTGAAGGCGATTGTTCGTCCCGAACTGGATGCCGCCCATCCGCGTCGTCCGGGTCCAGCGCGAGGGCGCCGTCAGCGTGTCGCCCAGCGTGACGGTGAAACGCTTTTCGGGGATCGAGTAGGACCATCGGCTGTCGAGGCGCGTCACGCCTTCGCCGCCATAGCCCCGCCCGCTGTCCGTCCGCAGGATGGCGGTGCTTTCCAGCACATGATTGCCGTTGAAATAGCGCAGCCCCGTCAAGGCCGAGAGGCTGGTGTCGCCGCGATAGATATTGGCCGACACGTCATAGTTGAACAGGAACCCCGCGGCTTTCTGCGTCACGGGCCGCTCCCTGTACCCGGCGTTGAGTATGGTGGCGGGGCCGGTCAGGAGATGCGGCTGCACGATCAGCGCGACGCGCTGCTCCGACACATTATAGTTGACGGAGACGCCGGCCATCCGGGTGAGGGAAACGGCGCCGGTGACTCCCGGCGGGCTGCCGATCCCGATATTCACGAGCGTCTGGACGTCGGTCCACAGTTCGTCGCCGATTTCCGCGAACTGGTGCAGTCCCTTGTCCATGCCGTTGACGGTGACGGCGAGGATCAACGACGTCGTCGGCACCGTCGCGCCATCTGCGGCGCCGGGCCTCACGATCAGTCCGGGTGAGAAGATCAGGCTGGTCTCATCGGCCGGCAGCGGCGCCGATAGCGGGCTTTCGCCTTCGCTCGCCCGGTTGGGCGCGACCGCTCCGCTGGATACTTCCGCGCCGAAACACTGGATAAGTATTTCACTGGCCAGAAGCAGCCGAACGGACAGGCCAGGAGGCCTTCTGCCCATTGATCATCACCTCTATCATTCCCTCGGCCGGAATTTGGACATTCCCGCGCACCGGGAAGTGCATGCTGGAGCCGGGCAGGACATAGCCCATCAAACCCTGGCTGATCGGCTGGCGCTGCCCGCCGCGCCCGATGATCGTGGCCGCCGCCAGCTGCGCATGGCGCGAGCCGCCATTGGCGACCGTCAACGTCCGCGATGCGCCCTCGCCGCCGATCCGCCAGGACAGGCGGGGTTGATCCTTGCGACAGCGCGCCGCCGTCACGAACAGGGGGATCGAATAGCTCATGCGAAAGTCCAGGCCCGATTTGCTCGGCCGCATCTTCGGGGCCGGCAGTTCATCGACGCGCAGGCGATAGGCGGTCTCGCACGGCCCCCCTTGCGCGCTGGTCATGTCGCGCCGGACCAGCCGCACGATCTGACGCCCGTTGCCACCCACGTCGATCATCGGGGGACTGGCGAGGACGTCGTCGGTCGGTCTCAGCCGATCCGTCCCTTCCACCTGATCCCAGCGGAACACCCGCACCTGCGCCCGCATGGCGTCGGTCGTCACATTGCTGAGCTTCAGGATCGCCGATCGTTCGGTGATGGTCACCAGGACTGGTGAAACCTGAAGCCCGGAAGCTTGCGCGGCTGGCGTGACGGCAAGCAGACCGATGAGACCAGCAACCGCATGCAGGGCCCTTCGTCGCCGCGCATCAGTAATTGACATAGACCGTCACGGTGTCGGCATAATCGCCCGGCGTGAAATTCATCGACGGCGCGATCGCCGTCACCTGATGCGTCACGGGCGATCCGGTGCCGGTACCGGCCACGCCATTGCCCTCATCGCCCACCACGGCGGTGTTGCCCCAGATGACATCGGTGGCGGAATAAAGCTGGTAGGGGACCTCGTCGCCCGTCGTCCCGGTCATCACTCCGGCGCCGTCGGTGGCGGCGTTCGACGGTTCCAGACCGACGGTGTAGGGCGTGGTGTCGGAGCATGTCACCGAAATCGTGTTGCTTCCCGTGACGTCCGTCCCGGTGGCGGGTTGACTGCCCAGGTCGATATCCGAGGCGGTGCCTGCCGTCACGGTGCAGGTCGGCTCGATCGTGACCCGCACTTCGAATTGATCCTGGACCGTCGCCGCCTGCGCGACGCTGTGGGCGCTTGCTGCTGCGACAAGCAGGAGCAGCATGGAATATCGGGCAAGTCGCATGATCGGTCGTCCTTGAAGAGTGCGAGCAGCAATGCGGCTGTCCTTATTCCACGGCCGGGCGGATGAGAGGATCGGGATTAACCCCGAAAGCGGATGGCTGGCTGTCGCAGGTGCGCGGGGCGGGGCGGCAGCTGGCGCGGGCGGGAGACGCGTCTTGCCAGCCTCCTGCCGGTTGCGCGCCGCTCGCCGGCTCTCTACCACCGCGCGCGATGCTGCTTGTGTTTCGACTATGTCTGCTGCTGCTGTGCGCCGCGCCCGCTGCGGCGCTTGCGCTTCCCGCCAACAAGCCGACGCCCGGCTATGCCCGGGTGGCGATCGAGACGTCGGTGGGCACGATCATCGTGGCGGTGGACCTGAAGCGCGCGCCGCGCACGTCGGCCAATTTCCTGACCTATGTCGATGACGGGCGGTTCGACGGCGTCACCTTCTACCGGGCGGCGCGGCGCAAGAGCAATGCCAGGCTGGGGCTGATCCAGGGCGGGATCGACACCGATCTGCGCCGGTCGCTGCCGCCGATCCCGCATGAACCGACCAGCAAGACGGGGCTGCGCCATCTCGACGCCACCTTGTCGATGGCGCGGCCCAACCGCCCCAATTCGGCCGCCGGCAATTTCTTCATCACTATCGGCGCGACGCCCAATATGGACGCGCGCGGCGCCTATATCGGCTATGCCGCCTTTGGCCATGTGGTGGCGGGGATGGACGTTGTGAAACGGATATTGGCGGTGTCGACCTGCTGCGGCTCCGGCCCGATGCGCGGCCAGATGATCGTCAAGCCCATCATCATCCGCCGCGCGCGCCGCCTGGATGGTCGGCCGACCCCGTCGCGCGGGCCCAAGCCGTGGCTGCTGGGGCTGAAGCGGACAGCGAAATAGACAGGTTCAGGCAAAGGCCGCCTGACTGCGCAGCCAGGCGCGGCCGCCTTCGCGCGGGGGGCGGGCCTGCACTTTCTTCCATGCCTGTTCGTGGAAGAAGAAGGCCACCGCGTTGATGACGGGTTCGATGAGCGCGATGCCGCCGGCCAGCGCGACCGATCCGGTCATGACATAGGCGACCGTGAACCTGACGGTCAGGTGAATGGTCAGATAGGTGAGCGTCTTGATGAGGTCGAGCGGCATGGGGCATCTCCTTGGCTGAAGATGCAAATAAGAACTATTCGCAATAATGCCAAAGGGCTTTTTCCGCTGGCTCTGATCGGGTCAGGCGATCAGAAGGAGGGCAAGGGAGATGCGCTATGGCGGGACGGATCAGGGTGGGCATTGGCGGCTGGGTCTATGAGCCGTGGCGCGACAATTTCTATCCCGCCGGGCTGCGGCAGAAGGACGAGCTGGCCTATGTCGGCCAGCATCTGACCGCGACGGAAATCAACGCGACCTATTATAGCAGCCAGAAGCCGGCGACCTTCGCCAACTGGGCCAGGGCGGTGCCCGATGGCTTCCGGTTCGCGGTCAAGGCATCGCGTTACTGCACCAATCGCAAGCAGCTGGCGCAGGCGGCGGAGTCGATCGCGAAATTCACCGGTCAGGGCATAGCCGAACTGGGCGACAGGCTGGGACCGATCCTGTGGCAATTCATGCCGACCAAGCGGTTCGACCCGGATGATTTCGGCGCGTTCCTGACGCTGCTGCCCGGCAGCGTCGATGGCGTGCCGCTGCGCCATGCGCTGGAGGTGCGGCATGAGAGTTTCGACGATCCGGCGTTTCTGGACATGGCGCGCGAGGCGGGCGTCGCGGTCGTGCTGGCGGATCATCCGGACTATCCGGCGATCAGGGGCCATGATGTGGGGTTCAGCTATATGCGCCTAATGCAAGCGCAGGCGGATGAGCCGACCGGCTATGCCGCAGACGCGATCGGGCGGTGGACGCAGCAGGCGAGGGAACAGGCGGAGAAGGGCGATGTCTTCGCCTTCTTCATCAGCGGCGCGAAGGAGCGCAATCCTGCCGCGGCACAGGCAATGATCGCGGCGCTGGCGGCCTCGAAAGGGTGAGGCCGGGCGCATGAACGGCAAGGCCGCGTCCGGCTGGCGCCGGAGCGGCCTCATGAGGGGGAAGGGGCGGCGATCCGAGCAACGCGCGGGGGAGCATCAGCCCTCCGCCAGCCATCCGGCCAGCAGATAGGCCGCGACCCCGATCGGCCCCAGCGCGCAGAGCGTCAGCAGCACCAGCGCGACGCGGATCAGCGTGACGTCGATGCCCGACTGGTTGGAAAGACCCGCGCACACGCCCATGATCTTGCCGTGGCGGCGGTCGAGGGTGAAGCTGTTGTTCATGAGTCTGGCCTTCTATGGATTACATGGTCTGGAAGATGGGGCGCGCCGATCAGGCGATCGGCGCAACCGGAACCGCTGCGCCCACGAACAGGCTGGCGAAGACGACAGCGCCGACGAGGGCGAAAGCGGCGTTCTGGATCTTGGCGATGAACATGGTGGATACTCCCTGATTGTGCGGCCGGACCATCCGGCCTTGATGCCCAAAGCAATTGCAGGGGGTGTGCCAATTTCCATTTTCGGCGGATTTCCGAGCTTCTTGCGTCACGCGCATCTAGGAGCGACAGCGATTATCGCGGATTATTGGCGAAATTTGCGTGGAGTTGGGAAAAAGCGCGTGGAGATTCTATGAGCGAGGCGCTGCTCTTCGTCTATGGCACGTTGCGGGCCGGGTTTGCCGGGCCGATGGCGCAGCGGCTGCGGCGCGAAGCCCGGCTTCTGGGCCGCGCCAGGACCGCCGGGCTGCTGTATCGGATTGCCGACTATCCCGGCCTGGTGCCGGGCGGCGCGGCCTGGGTGGTCGGCGACCTGTTCGCCCTTCCGGACCCGGCAACGACCCTGGGCTGGATCGACATCTATGAGGAATGCGCGCCCGGCTTTCCCGAACCGCGGGAATATCGGCGCAGCCGGATCATGGTCGATGGCCCGGGCGGACCTGCCTGTGCCTGGACCTATGTCTATGCTCGCGACGCGGCGGGGCTGGCGCCGATCGCGAGCGGCGACTTCCTGGCGCCCTGACGCGCGGCCTCAAGCGCCGGAACCCCGCCCGGCGCTGACGCTTTCCCCAATCATTGCTGATCGTTGAGAGGAATTGCCATGGAAGGCGCCGTCGCCGCAGGTCTTTGGGGTTTTGTCGGCGGGTCGGCGCTGCTGATCGGCGCGGCCATCGCCTATCTGGTCCACCTGCCCCAGCGACTGATCGCGGCGATCATGGCGGTGGGATCGGGCGTGCTGATTTCCGCCGTCGCCTTCGACCTGATGGATGACGCCTATGCGCGCGGCGGCTTCGACGCGACAGCGTTGGGTTTCTTCGGCGGCGCGCTGGTCTATACCGCCGCGAACATCCTGGTGTCGCGGGCGGGGGCGAAGCATCGCAAGCGATCGGGATCCAACCCGGCGCAGAGCCAAGCCGACGCGGACGAAGGGTCGGGCCTGTCCATCGCCATCGGCGCGCTGCTGGACGGCATACCCGAATCGGTCGTGATCGGCGTCAGCCTGTTGCAGGGCGCGGGCGTCAGCCTGGTGACGGTGGCGGCGGTGTTCCTGTCCAACGTTCCAGAAGGCCTGTCGAGCGCGGCGGGCATGAAGAAGGCGGGGCGCAGCGCCGGCTATATCTTCGGCGTCTGGGGCGCGATCGCCGCGGCATCGGGCGTGGCGGCGGCGATCGGCTATGTCACCATGGCGGGCGCCGGTCCCGACATCATCGCCGCGACCACCGCCGTCGCGGCGGGCGCGATCCTGGCCATGCTGGTGGATACGATGATCCCCGAAGCGACCGAGGAAACCCACGAATTTTCCGGCCTGATCGCGGTCGCGGGCTTCCTGCTGGCGTTCATGCTCACCAAGCTGGAGGGGTGAGCGAGGCTTTCCTACTTCGCCTTCATCGACTCCACAGCGTCCAGCGTGGCCTTCACATGGTTGGCATAGTTCATCTCGCTATGGACGAAGGCGATGCGGCCGGACGGCGCGATGACATAGGAGGTGCGGTCGGTCATGCCCGGCCGCATCTTGAGCGCCACGTCATAGCCCGAAATGATGCCCGGGCCGGCCGAGGCGACCGGGAATTTGCCCGCGCATTCCTTGGTGGAGAAGGATACGAGGTCATCGACCGGATCGGCCGACATGCCGATGACCGTCGCGCCCGCCGCCTTGAACTTGTCGATATTCTCCGCAAACTCGCGTGCTTCGGCCGAACAGCCCGGCGTGAACGCCTTGGGGAAGAAATAGAGCACCACCGGCCCGCGCTTGAGCTGGTGCGCCAGGGTGAGGGTGAAGGTCTTGCCCGCCAGCGCGCCGCGCGTCGTGAAGTCGGGGGCCTTCGCGCCGACCGCGAGCGCAGCCATGGCGTTGCCGGCCGGCAGCAGGGCGGCAGCGGCGAGGATCAGGGACAGGCGCTTCATCGATGGACTCCTTGGAACAGGCGATATGCGGAGGGCGGCATGCGGATCAGGCGGACTGGGCCGGGGGCTCCCACAATTCGATCGCATTGCCCTCCGGATCGTGAATGCGGGCAAAACGGCCGACCGCGGGATCGTCCCAGTCGGTTTTGGTGATGATCGCAATGCCGGCCGCGCGCAAGCTGTCCAGAAGAGAATCGAGGTCGGATACGCGGAAGTTGAGCATGAAGGCCTTGTCGGCGGCGAAATAGTCGCTGTCCTGCTTGAAGGGCGCGAACACCATCGGCCCGCCCAGCGTCTGCCACACCCATTCATTGGCCTGCGCCGCCGGATCGGCGACGCAGCCGCCGCCGACATGGAGGTGGGTGCGATACCATTGCCCCAGCGCTTCGGGATCGCGCGCGCGAAAGAAAAGGCCGCCCATTCCCAGCACCGGCATGGCATCGACTCCCCTTGATAAGTGCCCCGCTTCTACCATGATGCGGGCGATGCTGGAACCGGGGGCGGGCGCGCCGGGTTTTCCCGCCATGCGCGTCCTGCTTCCTCTCCTGCCGATTGTCCTGCTCGCCGCCTGCGGGCGGCAGGACGGCAACCAGGCCGAACAACCCGGCGTCGTGTCCAACATCATGGACCAGGCCCTGCCTGCGACGGATGAACCCGCGCCCCCGCCCAATGCGATCACGCCGGTCGAGCCGCCGCCGGACATCGAAACGCCCGCGCCGCCGCCTGCGCCCGCCGGGCTGATCCCCGCCAATGTGCAGGGGCGCTGGGCCGGCATCGAGGCGCGCTGCGGCGACCGGTCCGACGCGCTGGAACTGACGATCGCGCCCGACCAGCTGATCTTCCACGAAAGCGTGGGCAAGGTGCAGTCGGCCAGCACGGGCGCGGACGGCCGCATCGCGGTGCAGGCGGCCTTCACCGGAGAGGGTGAGAGCTGGACCCGGACGCTCAGCCTCAAGCCGTCGGCCGATGGCACGCGGCTGACCATCGTCAATGACGGAACGGCCGTGACGCGCAAGCGCTGCTGACGAAGCGTGCTTCCTTCGCGGTCCAGTCCCCGCTACAGCCACGCGATGATCGGCCGCCTGACCCTGAGCGATTTCCGCAATCATGCGGATGCGCTGATCCTGCCTGATCACGCTTTCGTGCTGCTGACCGGCGACAATGGGGCGGGCAAGACCAATATCCTGGAAGCGGTATCGATGCTGGCGCCCGGGCGCGGGCTGCGCGGCGCGGCGCTCGGCGCGATGGCGCGGCAGGACGGGCCGGGCGGGTTCGGCATCGCCGCCGAGGTGGACGGGGTGGTGCTGGGCACCGGGGTCCAGGCGGCCGCGCCCGAACGACGGCAGGTGCGGATCGGCGGGGTGGCCGCTTCCGCCAATGCGCTGGCCGACCATCTGTCGATCGTGTGGCTGACGCCCGCGATGGACCGATTGTTCCTGGACAGTCCGGGCGCGCGCCGCCGGTTTCTCGACCGGCTGACGCTGGCGCTTCATCCCGGCCATGCGGCGCATAGCGCGCGCTATGACGCGGCGATGCGCGCGCGCAACCGGCTGCTGAGCGACCTGCGCAGCGCCGATCCGGCGTGGCTGTCCGCGCTGGAGGCGCAGATGGGCGACCATGGCGCGGCCTTGTCCGCCGCCCGCGCCGACCTGGTCGAGCGGCTGAACCAGCTGCTCGCGGACCAGCCTGACGCGCCGTTCGCGCGCCCGATGATCGCGATCGAAACCGGCGAGGAGGGCGCCGAGGCGCCGTTGGCCGAACGGCTGGGGCGGGAGCGGCGGCGCGATGCGGCGGCCGGTCGGACGCTGTCGGGGCCGCATCGCCAGGACCTGGCGGTCATCCATGCGGCCAAGGGGCAGGCGGCGGCGCTGTGTTCGACCGGGGAGCAGAAGGCTTTGCTGCTATCCATCCTGCTGGCCCATGCCGGGCTGGTCGCGGCGGATCGTGGGCAGCCGCCAGTGCTGCTGCTCGACGAAGTGGCGGCGCATCTCGACCCGCTGCGCCGGGCCGCCTTATTCGACCGGCTGGCCGAAACCGGGGGGCAAGTGTGGATGACCGGGACCGAACCAAGCCTTTTCAGTGACTTGGTCTCTGCCACCCGGTTGACGGTAACGGCCGGGCATATTTTTCGTTCCGCAGCATAACGCATCGATCAAACGACTCGTCGCCCGGCTCTTTTCATCCCTGCCGGCGTCTGCCCTAAAGCGGCCATCGGGGTTCAAGCCTTTATAAAGTCGGGGTCGCAATCGCATGTTGGCTGGTTTTCGCGCGTTTTTCGCGGCGTCTGTTCTTGCGTTTTCGGCCCTGATTTCCGTTCCCGCCGCCGCCGGCACGCTGCAATGCGCGCCCTTCGCCCGGCAGGTGTCCGGCATCGAGATTTACGGCAACGCCAACACCTGGTGGGGCCAGGCCGAGGGCCGCTACGCCCGCGGCCATCAGCCGCGCGTCGGCGCCGTGCTCGCCTTCGCGTCCAGCCGCTCCATGCCGGTCGGCCATGTCGCCATGGTGAGCAAGGTGGTGAGCGATCGCGAAATACTGGTGACCCACGCCAACTGGTCCTATCGCGGCGGCATCGAGCGCGACGTGCGCGCGGTCGACGTGTCGGCCAATAATGACTGGACCGACGTGCGCGTGTGGTACGGTCCGATCGGCGGCCTTGGCACCCGGTCCAACCCCGCCAATGGCTTCATCTATGCCGACGAGCCCGCGACCATCGACCAGCCGGTGCAGGTCGCTTCGGCCGATGCGGCGGGTGGCGCGGCGATCCGCTCTGCTTTCTGAGCCGTTAACCTTTTCCCAACCGACCGACGCATAGGGTCGCCCCCGGTGGGGCGATTCTTGACGTTTCGGGATCGCAAATGATTCGAGCAATGATCCGGGCCGCAGCGCTGCTGCTGTCCGGGATGACGGCCGCGCCTGGCTGGAGCGCGGGGATGCTGCAATGCGTGCCCTATGCGCGCATCGTGTCGGGCGTGGACATCCATGGCGACGCGCTCAACTGGTGGGATCAGGCCGACGGCCGGTTCCAGCGCGGCCACAGGCCCAAAAAGGGCGCGGTGCTGGCGTTCCGGGCGTTCGGCCCGATGGCGCTGGGGCATGTCGCGGTGGTGAGCCGCGTGCTGGACGATCGCCGCATCCTGATCCGGCACGCCAACTGGTCGGCGCCCGGCGCGATCGAGGAGGATGTGCTGGCCATCGACGTGTCGGCGCTGGGCGACTGGAGCCAGGTGCGGGTCTGGCACAGCCCGACCGCGCAGATGGGCGCGCGCACCAATCCGACCTTCGGCTTCATCTATCCCGCCAAGGCCAGGCTGCACGATTTCACGCCCGATCCGGCGCTGGGCGCCAGCATCCGCTTCGCGCGGGTCGATGCCGGCCGCTGGGAGGAGGAGAAGGCCACGCCGGACCGTCGCATGTCGGTGCGGATCGCGCAGGCCGTGGCGGAGCCCAAGCCCGCGCGGCGCGGGCGCACGCCCCATCTGCGCACTGATCCCGCGATCCTGACCTTTGCCGACAATGCGCCGGCCGAACGCAGCCTCAGCGCCATCATCGCGGATGTGAAGCGCGAGACGATGCTCAACTGATGCGAAAAGGGCGCCTGTTGCGGCGCCCTGTCCTTTGTCTGCTTATTCGGCGTCGGCCGCCTTGTCTTCCGCGGCGCCTTCGGCCGGCGTTTCGAACCAGGCTTCGACCTCGCCATTCAGCTTGATCGTCAGCGGATTGCCGTGGCGGTCGCGGGTCTTGCCGGCGGCGACGCGAATCCAGCCCTCGGAGATGCAATATTCCTCCACATCCTTGCGCTCGCGCCCCTTGAACCGGATGCCGATGCCGCGCTGGAGCACGTCCATGTCGAAATGGGGGCTCTTGGGGTTGGTGGACAGATGGTCGGGGGGCGTGTCGCTCATGATGGAAATCCTCGAAAAGTTGCGCCGCGCCTAGCGCCTGGGGCGCGCGCTCGTCAACCGCCGCCAAGTCCGCTCCGGCTTTCGTCGACATCGCAGAAGATGCGGCGGATGACGCCCTGGTCCAGCCAGGCGGCGAAGCGCGCGCTGGCGTCGGATATGCCGGCGATGGGATAGGCGACCGGCCGCTCGTCGATCGCGCGGCTGGCGGTGGCGAGGCGGACGACCGCGTCGGGCGCGGTGGTGAGGATGCGGCCGCGCCGGTCGGTGGCGGCGCTGTTGACGCCGACGACATGGCCGTCCTCCGCCAATATCGGCCCGCCGCTGATGCCCGACAGCGTGCCGTTGCCAGCGGGCACGCGGCCGCGCTCGGCCCAGGCGAGCACGGGCTGCGTCAATTCGCTGCGGCCGCGGCGTGCGCTCGCCGACCCGATGAATTCCGACACGACCAGCGTCGGCTCGCCCGCGGGAAAGCCCATATGATAGCCCGGCGTGCCCGGTTGCGGCATCGCGTCGGCGAGCGGCAGGGCATCGGGGCTGGCCAGATCCGCCTCGACCATCGCGGCATCGGCCTCCCGGCTTTCGAGCACGCGCGCGACGGGGCGGGCGAAGCGGCCATCCTCCAGCCCCACGCGGGTGCAGCCATGGGTGACATGTTCGGCGGTCAGCCAGGCGCCGTCCCGATCGACGGCGAAGGCGGTGCCCATCGAATCGGCGGGGCCGCCGGGCCGATCCTCGATCACGAACTGTTCATCGCCCCATTGCGGCATCGGCCGGCGCGGGCTGCGCGGATCGAACTGCTCCACCTGCAGCGGGGGCACGGCCAGATCCTGCGTGACCCAAGCGAGCAGCAGCAGCGCGCCCAGCGCGAAGGGCAGGCAGCTACAGCCCTGCTTGCGCGCCATCGCGCCTCAGCCCGCCACCGCCGCGGCGGTCAGGCAGGCGATCGCCGCCTTCATCATGGCAAGAAAGATGGCGGCCGAACGCTCATTCGCCTCGATCCGCGCGGACAGGGTGCCGAGCAGGAAATCGACGAGGCGAAAGGCGATGAGTTGCAGCACCAGCGTCACGCTGCCCCAGATGACCACGTCCCAGACATTGACAGAGCCGGCGAGGCAGAAGCCCAGCGGCACTGCCAGGCCGATCGCCGCGCCGCCCAGCGAGATGGCCGCCGCCTCATTGCCCGCGCGGATCAGCGCGAACTCGTCATGCGGGGTGATCCACAGATAGAGCGCCAGCGCGCCGAGCCAGACCAGAGAGGCGCTCGCGAGATGGAGCAGCAGGATCGGCAGGCCGGCAAGCAGGCTCTGGATGACGGGCATGGGATCGCTCATGCCCCCGACATGCCGCAACCCGCCGCAATGTTCAATCGGGCGGGTTGCGGGGATGTATCGGCAGCGTCAGCGGCAGATGCGCACGCGCACGTCGCGATGCCGCCAGCGATCATAGCGCCATTCGGTCCAGCAGCGCGCGCGGTAGCGATAATGGGGACGATAATAGCCGCGCTGGCCGCGCCAGTGCCGGCGCCCATCCCAGCGGCGCCCGTCCCAGCGGCGCCCATCCCAGCGGCGCCCATCCCAGCGGCGGTTGTCCCAGCGAACCTCGCGCCCGTCGCGCCATCCATAGCCGCCATGATATTGCGCCTGCGCGGGCGTCGCCGCCGCGCCCAGGCTAGCGATGGCGAGGCTGAGCGCCGCCGCGCCTTTCCAGAACAAGGTCATACCCATCTCTCCTCTCACGGCGCGCCGCCAGGCGGGCCATGTTCGAGGGATGCGCCCTGCGGACTGAACGGCGCGGGAATGGCGCCGTCAGCGCAGGTTCAGCGTCCGCGCAGGGCGCTTTCCGCGTCCTGCATATAGTCGCGCGTGATCGGCAAGGCGCGGCGATCGCGCGCATATTGGACCTGGTAATTGACCATGCCGCCATGTTCGAACACGGTCGCCGCGCCGGCCAGATAGAAGGTCCAGAGGCGAAAGAACCGCTCGTCATAGAGGGCGATGATGTCGGCCTTGTGCGCCATGGTGCGCTTGTACCATTCGCGGATGGTGAGGCCGTAATGAAGCCGCAGCACCTCCACGTCCGTCACCATCAGCCGCGTGCCTTCGCTGCCCTGGATCATTTCCGACAAAGCGGGAATATAGCCGCCGGGAAAAATATATTTCTGAGTGAAGGCATCGGTGATGCCCGGCCCGTCGATCCGGCCGATCGTGTGGATCAGCATCACGCCATCGGGCGCCAGCAAGTCGCGGCACTTGTTGTAGAAGGTGCGGTAATGGGCGGTGCCGACATGTTCGAACATGCCGACCGAGACGATGCGGTCGAAGGGCCCCTGCATGTCGCGATAGTCGATCAGTTCGAACCGGACATGGTCGGCGACGCCGGCGTCCTGCGCCCGCTGCCGCGCCACCTTGAGCTGTTCCTCCGACAAGGTGATGCCGGTCACGTCGACGCCGCAGGTGCGATGCAGGTAGAGCGCCATGCCGCCCCAGCCGCAGCCGATGTCCAGCACTTTCATGCCGGGTTTCAGGTGCAGCTTGGCGGCGATATGCGCCTTCTTGTCCTCCTGCGCCTGTTCCAGGCTGATGCCCGCCTGATTGTCCATATCGGGGAAATAGGCGCAGCTATATTGGCGGTCGCGATCGAGGAAGAGCGCGTAGAGCGCGCCCGACAGATCATAATGATGCGCGACATTGGCTTTCGAGCGCGCCTTGTGATTGGCGCGCCACAGCTTCTGCCGCACGGTCTTGAAACTGCGGCGAAGGCGGCTCCGGGCGTCGATCGAGCGGCCCGCTTCCCAGGGATTGTTCGCGCGGATCATGGAGATGAACTCCATTATGCCGCCGCCCTCTATGCCCACCCGGCCATCGATCCAGGCTTCGGCCATGCCAAGGCGCGGGTCCCGGACGATGTCGAAGGGGACGCGGCCGTCATGAAGGCGCAGGGCCAGAGTGGGGAAGGCGGGGTCGGGCCGCCCGACGGTGAAGCTTTCGCCATTGGCATAGTGGACCGTCAGCTGACCGCGTGTGACCAACCGTTTGAGAACACGTTCGAAAAGTTTCATGCTGCTACTGTGTCACCTCGTTACGCAGGCGTCAAATGCCCGCATACCAATCATAGCCCGCAACATCCTCCCAAAAGCCGCCCTTGCCGCGGCCGATCGCGTCGAGGCTGTCCACCGCCTCTATCCGCATCACATATTTCGCCTGTTTGTAGCCCAGCTGCCGCTCGACCCGCAGCCGCAGCGGCGCGCCATTGGCGACCGACAGGGGGCGGTCGTTGAGCGCGAAGGCGAGGATGGTCTGCGGATGGAAGGCGTCGACCAGGTCGATGCTCTCATAATATGGTCGCCCGCCGCCCATGTCGTCGGCGCAATGGAAGACGATATAGCGCGCGTCCCTTCGCAGCCCCGCCGCGTCCAGCAGGATGCGCAGCGGCACGCCGCGCCACTTGCCGATCGCGCTCCAGCCTTCGACGCAGTCATGGCGGGTGATCTGTTCGCGATGGGGCAGGGCGTGCATCTGCGACAGCGAAAGCGACAGGGGGCGCGCCACCATGCCATCGACGCGCAGCCGCCAGTCGGCAAAGCCGGTGCGCCAGATCGCCTTGTAGGCCGGGGTGTTGGGATTGGCGGTGCCATTGGCGCGGAAGATCGGGGAAATCTGGTCGGGGCGAAATTCCTGCGCCAGCGCGTCGCGCGCCATCAGGCTGCGCTGCGCCCATTTGTGGAAATTCTCGGCCGAAAACAGCGCCCGGCGAAACTGATCGTTGCGGGCGAGCCGGTCGCATCCGGTCAGCGCGGCGGTGGCGCCCAGGAGCAGCGCGCGGCGGGCGAACATCATGGGCGCTCTCCGCTCTTGTCCTGCGGCACGCGATAGCGCCCGGTGATCATCGCGCGTATCTCGTTGAGCGGGCCCGCAAGCAGCACCATCAGGATATGGACCAGGAAGAAGGCGGCGAGCGCAAAGGCGGCGATGAAGTGCAGCGAGCGCGCCGATTGCCGCCCGCCGAACAGGTCGACCAGCCAGGGCCAGGCCGCGTTCATCCCCGGCGACATGGTGAGGCCCGTCAGGATGACGAGCGGCAGCGCGACGAAGATGACGCCGATATAGCTGGCCTTCTGCAGCACATTGTAGCGCAGCGCCGCCGCGCCGGTGGGGAAGCGCAGGCGCGCATGGTCCCGGATGTCCTGCCAGACATGGCGCGGCGCCAGTTCACCCCTGCGGAAGGCGAGGTCGCGGAAGACATGGCGGTTGGCGAGGCTCCAGAGCATATAGGCGAGCAGGGCGAAGGCGAAGATCGGCGCGGCGGCCAGATGCCAGTGGCGCGACAGCGCCAGATTATAGCTGGCCGGCAGCGTCCACCAGCTGCCGAACCGTTCCAGCTCCAGCCAGGCGCGGTCGAAATTCGCGCCATACTGGCCCCAATAGAGGCGGGGATGGGCGTTGAAGATGCCAAGGCCGCTGGCGAAGAGAATGTAGAGCAGCAGCGCGTTCAGCCAATGCCACAGCCGCGTCGACAGGCGGTGCCGCTTCACGATGGGTCCGGCGATGTCGGGCAAGCTGTCCATGGCCAATAGTCCCTAGCCCTCTTTTATGACAGGTCGGCGCGCGGCGCCTGATCCGCGCCGGCGAGCGATGTAACCGTTTTGCAACACAAGCGGCGAAATTGATTGAAATAAAGTCTGCCCCTCTTTGCAACTGATTTTTGCAATCCTAGATGGGCCCTGCGCGATGATGATGCACAACGCGCTTTGTTCTCCCCAAGACGGAGAGAACAGAAGCAGGAGTGAGCATAGGTAAATAGCCATGGTCTCTTTGCATCGAACCTGAACGCCCGATGAATATCTAAGTCGAGGCGATTAGAATAAAAACGAGGACTTTATGAAGACTGTGATTTTCGCAGCGATTGCTGCTGCCACCGCTGTTTCGGCCCCTGCTTTCGCTCAGGACGCTGCGCCCTTCACCGGGCCGCGCGCCGGCGTTACGCTGGGCTATGACAAGATCGGCGGCGAAGACGGCTTCGCCTATGGCGTGACCGCTGGCTATGACCTGGCGCTCGCCCCCCGCATCACCGGCGGCGTCGAAGTCAGCCTGGGCGACAGCACCGTCGACGAGAGCGGCCTGGACGTCAGCCGCGATCTCGCCGCTTCGCTGCGCGCCGGCTATGTCCTGACCCCGCGCGTCCTCGCCTTCGGCAAGGTCGGCTATGCCTCGACCCGCTTCGAGGTCGATGGCGACGGCGCGGCGCTGGAAGGCGTGCGCTATGGCGGCGGCCTGGAATTCGCCGCGACGCCGACCACCTACATCTCGGCCGAATATCAGCGCACCGAATATGAGCAGAATGTCGGTGGCCGCGATGCCGCGATGGTCGGCGTGGGCTTCCGCTTCTGATCCAAGCCTTTCTGGTCCCTCTCAAGATCAGATCAAGGGAAGGGCGGCCTCGCAGGGGGCCGCCCTTTTTCTGTCGCGCTCAGACGGGCAGGGGCTGAAGATCGGGCTCGACCCAGGCGCGGCGCGCCGCCGGCGTCATCAGCAGCGCGCGCGACCAATAGGCGAAGGGCCAATCCTTGTCGCCGAGCGGCGAGGCCATGAGCGCGGCGAAGGCAGCCGATGGCGCGATGTCGGCCGGCAGGCCCGCCAGCAGCCGGCGCGTCATGCGCAGCGAACCCTGCGTGATCGTCTCATGATAGCCGCTGCTGTCGCTGTTCACGCCGCCGACGCTTTCATTATAGCGGCGGATCAGGCCGGGCATGTCGCGTTCGGGCAGCAGATCGGGCCGGCGCAGCATCAGCCACAGCGCGGTCGCGACATGCGCGCCATGGGTCCAGCGCGCCTTGGGCAGGGTGCAGGCGACGAAGCCTTGCGCGAGCGCCCCGATCTCATCGTCCGTCATCGTCCGTCCCCCTTAAGCAAAACCCCGCCGGGTAAGGGCGGGGTTCAAAGAAGCGCATGCGCGCATCATGTGCCCCGGATCACCCCAGAGCGGCTTGCTTCTCTTCGGCGAGGCGGCGCATGTCCGCCTTGCTCTTCTTCTCGCTCGCGCTCTTCAACTGGCCGCAGGCCGCCATGATGTCGCGGCCGCGCGGCGTGCGCACCGGCGCGGAAATGCCGCCTTCGAACACGATGTCGGAAAAGCGCCGGATCCGATCGGGCGTCGAACATTCATAGTCGGTGCCCGGCCAGGGATTGAAGGGGATGAGGTTGACCTTGGCCGGCAGCTTGTAGTGGCGCAGCAGCCGGACCAGCTCGCGCGCATCCGCGTCGCTGTCATTCTTGTCCTTGATCATCACATATTCGAAGGTGATGCGACGGGCATTGTTGGCGCCGGGATAGGCGGCGCAGGCGGCCAGCAGCTCCTCGATCCCGAACTTGCGATTGAGCGGCACCAGCTCGTCGCGCACATCCTTGGTCACGGCATGCAGCGACACGGCGAGGTTGACGCCGATCTCCTCGCCCGCGCGCGCCATCATGGGGATGACGCCGCTGGTGGACAGAGTGATGCGGCGCTTCGACAGGGCGAGGCCGTCGCCGTCCATCACCACCTTGAGCGCGTCGCGGACATGATCGAAATTATAGAGCGGTTCGCCCATGCCCATCATCACGATGTTGGTCAGCATCCGGCCGTCGGACGTGTAGTGCGACGCCTCGTCGCTTTCCTCGTCGTCATTGGCCGATGCCATGCTGCCCTTGGGCCATTCGCCCAGCGCGTCGCGCGCCAGCATGACCTGGCCCACAATCTCGCCCGGCGTCAGGTTGCGCACCAGGCGCATCGTGCCGGTGTGGCAGAAGCTGCAGTTCAAGGTGCAGCCGACCTGGCTCGACACGCACAACGTGCCGCGGTCCGCATCGGGGATGAAGACCATTTCATAATCCTGGCCATCGTCCGACCGGAGCAGCCATTTGCGCGTGCCGTCGCTCGACACCTGCGCCTCCACCACTTGCGGGCGGCCGACGACGAAGCGTTCCGCCATCCAGCCGCGCATCGGCTTGGCGAGATCGGTCATGGCGTCGAATTCGGTTTCGCCGCGATGATAGAGCCAGTGGAAAATCTGCTTGGAGCGCAGCTTGGCGGCCTTGGCGTCGAGGCCCGCTTCCTCGAACGCGCCCTTGATCTGCGCGCGCGACAGGCCCATCAGGTCGACGCGCCCATCCGCGCGCGGGGTCACCGCCCGCGGCACGGGCACAGGGTCGATAGCGCCGGGAATCGGCATCAGGGGGCTGGCGGCTGTCTGCATGGCCGCGCCCATAGCCGATTTCGGCGGATTTTTAAAGCCGTGTTACATCAGCGCAGCCGGGCGCATCCCAAAGCGGCGGCGTCGATCGCGGTGGCGGCGCCGCGCAGGGCGTAGCTGTCGGCGAAGGCGCGGCCGTTGGCGCCGACGCTGGAGACGCTCATGCTGCTGGCCGAGCGCATGGCGGCGATGATCTGCGCGTCGGCGCGCGGGTCCGCCGCCCAGGCGTCGACCTGCCCCGCGACCAGGGTGAAGCGCCGTTCGCCGACGCTGAGCTGGACGGGCGCGTCGGCGGCGCGGGCGCGGCTGAGGCGGAAATGCACCTGCCCGCGCACGCGGCGGCGCGGCCAGTTGCCCACGGCCGCAAAGCCCTGCGGCGCGCGCCCGCGGCGCGCCAGCGGCTGGGCGATGGCGTAGCAGCGCGGCTCCCCTTGCCCCGCGGCAGGATCGCGAAAGGCGCCCCAGCTTTCGAATATGCCCAGCGAATCGCGGGCCATGGCGGGCGTCGCGGCGACCAGCGGCAGGATCAGGCAGGCAAGGGCGCGACGCATCGCCCCGGCAAAGCGCAAGCCGCCCCCATTTGCAACCCCCGGGACGATCGACATGCGTAACGAAAGGGCGAAGGCCGCGCTTGCAGGGACGGCAACAGCGGTTATGAAGAAGCATCCATCAGTGTCGCCGGGATTCGACCGAACACCCGGCTATCGGCTTAAAAAGAACGGACAGAACAGGGACATGAAGGCCACCATCGAACGCGCAACGCTCCTCAAGAGCCTGAGCCACGTCCAGTCGGTGGTCGAGCGGCGGAACACGATCCCGATCCTGTCCAACGTGCTGATCGAAGCGTCGGCCGATGGCGCGATCAAGCTGATGGCGACCGACCTGGACCTGCAGGTGGTGGAAAGCATTTCCGCCCAGGTGGAGCAGCCCGGCGCGACTACCATTTCCGCGCACACCCTGTTCGACATCGCCCGCAAGCTGCCCGAAGGCAGCCAGGTGTCGCTGCACGCCGCCGAGGGCAAGATGCTGATCCAGGCGGGCCGCGCGCGCTTCAACCTGTCGACGCTGCCGCGCGACGATTTTCCGGTGATCGCCGAGGGCGACCTGCCGACGCAGTTCGAGCTGCCGGCCGAGACGCTGAAGCAGATCATCGACAAGACGCGCTTCGCCATTTCGACCGAAGAGACGCGCTATTATCTGAACGGCATCTATTTCCACGTGTCCGATGAGGGCCAGCCGGTGCTGAAGGCCGCGGCGACCGACGGCCATCGCCTGGCGCGCGTGACCGTGGCCCGTCCCGATGGCGCCGACGGCATGCCGGGCATCATCGTGCCGCGCAAATGCATCGGCGAACTGCGCAAGCTGCTCGACGAGGTGGAGGGATCGGTCCAGATCAGCCTGTCGGCGAGCAAGATCCGCTTCGGCCTGGGCAGCGCGATCCTGACCAGCAAGCTGATCGACGGCACCTTCCCCGACTATAGCCGCGTCATCCCGACCGCGAACGACAAGCTGCTCAAGATCGATCCGCGCAGCTTCGAGGACGGCGTCGATCGCGTCGCCACCATCGCCACGGAAAAGACCCGCGCGGTCAAGATGAGCCTGGACAAGGACCGCATCACCCTGTCGGTGACCAGCCCCGAAAATGGCACGGCGGCCGAGGAAGTGCCGGGCGCGTTCCAGGGCGAAGGTTTCGATATCGGCTTCAACGCCCGCTATCTGCTCGACATATTGGGGCAGATCGACAGCGATCTGGTCGAACTGCATCTGGCCGATGCGGCCGCGCCGACGCTGATTCGCGAAAGCGACGCCAGCCCGGCGCTCTATGTGCTGATGCCGATGCGCGTCTGACGCGCGTCGCTGGCGCGATCGTCCTGTCGGGCGATCGTCCGGCTGGCGATTTTCCCGTCGCAGCCAGTAAGTCTCTGTCAACAAGTCGGCATTAGACAGCGCACATGTCCTTGATGCGCGCGTCCTCGTCAGAGCCGGTCAGTCCCGTCACGCTGCTGATGGCGCTGGGCCTGACGCGCAGCGGGACGGAGGTGTCCGCTTCCTGGATTTCCGGCGCGTTCGTCCATATCGCGCGGCTCTGGCCGCTGATCCTGCTCGCCAAGATCTGCATGGTGATGATGCTGCGCCTGCCCTTCTTCCGGCTGGGCGACGGGGTGCAGGCGGGGCTGCTGGCGCTGATGCTGCTGGTCGACGGGCTGGTGATGATCCTGCCGCGGCAGGAGCGGTTCCGCAGCTTGATGCCGCATGTCCAGAATTGGGCGATGCTGGCGATGCTGTTCCTGTCCGGGCTGGTCTACAGCCTGTGGCTGGACGGCAAGCTGCCGGCCGCGCCCGGCGCGGTGCTGAAGCTGGCGGTGCCCGAACTGGTGGTGGCGCTGCTGGTCGCCTGCATCGTGGGAGACCGCAGGCTGCTGGGCATGAGCTATTTTCTGGGGCTGCTGCTGGCGGCCATGGCGGCCATGGCGGCCAGGGCGGGGCTGACGCAGATCGCCCTGCTCGCCAGCTGCATGCTGGTGATGGCGGTGGCGACGGTGCGGCAGGCGTCGGCCGATCGCGAACGCGCGATCGCGCTGCACCGGCAGGACCTGCGCGCCCAGCGATCCGACCGGCTGTTGCAGGAGCATGAGCGCAGCGGCCGCGGCTGGTTCTGGGAAACCGACCGGCAGGGATGCCTCACTTATATCTCCGATGCGCTGTGCGAAACGCTGGGCGTGCCCTGCGGCAGCCTGATCGGCCGGGCCTTCACCGACATATTGCGCCAAGGCGACCGGCAGGCGGGCGATGGCGAGCGGACATTGGGCTTCCATCTGTCCGCCCGCACCAGCTTCGCCGAGATCGCCGTTTGCGCCGCCCTGTCGAAGGAAGAGCGCTGGTGGTCGATTTCGGGTCAGCCGGTGTTCAACGAATATGGGCAGTTTCACGGTTTTCGCGGATCGGGCACCGACCTGACCGAAATGCGCCGCAGCCAGGCGGAAGTCACGCGGCTGGCTCAATATGATTCGCTCACTGGCCTTGCCAACCGCATCCAGATGCTGCGGTCGCTGGAGCAGGCAGTGGCCGTGCGCCATGGCCGGCCGGGCGAATGCACGCTGATGATGCTGGACCTGGACCGGTTCAAGAGCGTCAATGATTCGCTGGGCCACCCGGCGGGCGACGCGCTGCTGCGCCAGGTCAGCCAGCGATTGCAGCGGGTGGTCGGCGACAAGGGGCTGGTCGGGCGGCAGGGCGGCGACGAGTTCAAGGTGCTGCTGCCGCGCAATCACGACAAGGCGAGCTTGGAGCTGCTGGCGCGCACGATCATCGCGACCATTTCCGAACCCTATATGGTCGAAGGGACGGCGGTGGTGATCGGCGTGTCGATCGGCATGTCCGTCTGCCCGCGCGATGGCGTCACCGCCGACGCATTGATTCGGAACGCGGATCTGGCGTTGTATGCCGCCAAGGGCGACGGGCGCGGCGTGCATCGCTTCTATGCGCCCGAAATGCACGCCGATGCCGAGGATCGCCGGCAGCTGGAGGAGGATCTGCGCCGTGCGCTGGCCGGCGACCGGCTGCACCTCGTCTACCAGCCGGTGGTGTCGTCGGGCACGGAGCAGGTCACCGGCTATGAAGCGTTGCTGCGCTGGGACCATCCCACGCGGGGCGCGATTTCGCCCACCATGTTCATTCCCATCGCCGAGGATACGGGCCTGATCGCGCCGCTGGGCGAATGGGTGCTGCGCACAGCCTGCCTGGACGCGGCGCAATGGCCCGAGGGCATCAGGGTGGCCGTCAATGTATCGCCCACGCAATTCGCCAATCCGGGCTTTCCCTCCACGGTGATGAACGCGCTCGCCACCGCGCAGCTCGCGCCCGAGCGGCTGGAGCTGGAGATCACCGAAAGCGTCTTCCTCAACGACGACGCGGACACCGATGCGATGTTCGCGCGGCTCAAGGCGCTGGGCGTGCGGTTGGCGCTCGACGATTTCGGCACCGGCTATTCCTCGCTCGGCTATCTGAAGAAGGCGCCGTTCGACAAGATCAAGATCGACCAGAGCTTCGTGCGCGGCGCCGCGATGAAGGGCAGCCGCAACAGCGCCATCATCAAGGCGATCGTCAGCCTGGCCGAAGCGCTGGGCATGGACACGACCGCCGAAGGCGCCGAGACGCAGGACGAGCTGGCGCTGATCCGGCAGCTGGGGTGCAGCCATATCCAGGGCTATGTCTATGGCCGGCCGATGCCCAATGAGGATGTCCTGGTCGCGCATCGCGGCGGCGCCACGGCGGCCGCGCCCAAGGGGTTCCTGTCGAGCCGGCCGGAGCGCCGGACGATGCTGCGCACGGTGGCGGTCCATCATGACGGCCATGTCTATACCGGGCGGGTGCGCAATATTTCCGAGACCGGCGCGCTGATCGAGGGGCTGTGGAACGTGCCGCCGGGCACCAGCTTCTCGATCGAGCTGGCCGAGCGGCTGGTGGTGCAGGCGACGGCGCGCTGGTCGAAGGACGACCGGATGGGCGTCGCCTTCGATCGGCCGATCGATCAGGCCACGCTGCGCCCGCCGGCGCGCTCGGTCGCCTCCTGACCCGTCAGCGCGCCAGCGCCTTCAGCAAATCCTCATGGAACCGGTCGGGCGCCTGCACCTGCGGGCTATGGCCATAATCGGGATAGAGGATCAGTTGCGCGCCCCTGATCCGCGCCGCCGCCGCGCGCGCCAGGACTGGATAGTCGCCCAGCCGCGCCTGCAGCGCCGGGTCGGCGCGGCCCTTGCCCAGCGCCGTATTGTCCCTGGCGCCGATCATCAGCAGCGTCGGGGCCTTGATCCGGTCGATCTCGTGAATGACCGGCTGGTTGAAGACCATGTCGGCGGTCAGCGCCTGGTGCCAGGCGACGATGTCGCCGCCCTTGCCCAGATACATGGATGCCAGCATGTCGACCCAGCGGTCATAGCGGGGCGACCAGCCGCCGGCATAATAGGTGCTCTGCTGATAGGCCTTGATGCTGTCGCGCGTGGTCTTGCGCTCGGTCGCATAAAGCTGATCCACGGTGGCGTTGGGCACGCCCTTGGCGCGCCAGTCCTCCAGCCCGATCGGATTGACCAGCACCAGGCGCGAAAGCGCATCAGGATATTGAATGGCGTAGCGCATCGCCAGCATGCCGCCCATCGAATGGCCGATCAGCACCGGCTTTTCGATGCCCAGCGCCGTCAGCAGGTCATGAGTGTTCGCCGCCAGCGTATGCAGCCCATATTGATAGCGCGCCGGCTTGGTCGATTTACAAAAGCCGATCTGGTCGGGCGCGATCACGCGAAAGCCTGCGCCCGCCAGCGCCCGGATCGTCGCGTCCCAGGTGCCCGCGCAGAAATTCTTGCCATGCAGCAGCACGGCGGTGCGGCCGTTGGGGCGCGTGGGCTTGACGTCGATATAGGCCATTTCCATGGCTTCATCCTGGCTCACCAGGCTGTGGCGCGACACCGGCCAGCCATAGGAAAAATCGGCCAGCATCGGATCGGCCACCGCCGGGGCGGCAAGGCCAAGGGACAGCAAGGCGAGGGCGTGACGCAGCGGCATCGGTCGTCCTTTCACATAAGGGCGCAAGCGCGCGGGAACTGGCGGGCCAACGCATGCGCCGCAGGGATGATCCTGCCGGGCTTAGCGTCGCTGTTGCGCGATTGCCACGGCGCTCTTCTTTTCGATGCGGCTATGTAAGCGGCTGAAATATTTGTCACCAACGCGCCACAATCCGGGCCTAGCGGCGGGGACGACCGGGCGCACGCGCAAGGGGAGAGGGCCGCAATGAGCGGCCGCGGCGCCGGGACAAACTTCTGTTTTTCAGGGAGAGACATTCGTGTCGACCACGCTTTTCGGGCGCTCCGCGCTCCTGTTCGGTTGCGCCGTCGGCGCGCTCGCCGCGGCCGGATCGGCCGCCGCCCAGACCGCCCCGGCCGATCCGGCGCAGCTTGACGAAATCGTCGTCACCGCCGAGCGGCGTTCGGAAAATCTGCAGGACGTGCCGGTATCGGTCGGCGTCGTGCAGGGGGACCAGCTGCGCGCCATCCAGGCGGGCGGCGGCGACATATTGGAACTGGCCGCGCGCGTGCCGGGCCTCTACGCCGAAACCACCACCGGCCGCATCTTCCCGCGCTTCTACATTCGCGGGCTGGGCAATATCGACTTCTATCTGGGCGCGTCGCAGCCCGTGTCGATCATCCAGGACGATGTCGTGCTGGAACATGTGGTGCTGAAGTCGAACCCGCTGTTCGACATTGCCCAAGTCGAAGTGCTGCGTGGCCCGCAGGGGTCGCTGTTCGGCCGCAACACGACCGCGGGCATCATCAAGTTCGACACCAACCGCCCGACGATGGACTGGCAGGGACGCGCGTCTGCCAGCTATGGCAGCTACAATACGGTGACCTTCGACGGCGGCGTCGGCGGGCCGATCGTCGCCGACAAGCTCGCCTTCCGCGTGTCGGCGCTCTACCAGCGCCGCGACGACTGGGTCGACAATGTCTATGACGGTCCGAGCGCGGACGGCACCGTCAGCCCCAAGAAGGACGCCATGGGCGGCTTCGAGGAAAAGGATGTCCGCCTCCAGCTGCTGATGGCGCCCAGCGACATGGTGTCGATGCTGACCAGCGTCCATGCCCGCGACTATGAGGGCACGTCGACCATCTTTCACCGCGCCGGCCTGACCAAGGGGTCGAACAGCGTGGCGGACGAGCCGCGCAGCCAGATCGCGCTCGACGAGGCGATGGACAACCCGCAGGCCTACAAGACCTATGGCGCGTCGGAGCATATCACGCTGAACCTTGGCGGCGTCACGCTGACGTCCATCACCGCTTATGAAACCACGTCAGGCTATAGCCGCGGCGATACCGACGGCGGCGCGGGTGCGGATTATCCGGTGAACGGCGTCGCCAACGGCTTCGGCCAGAGCCAGGGCAATGTCCGCGATCTCGATCAGCTGACCCAGGAAATTCGCTTGGCGAGCGATGGCGACGGCCGTTTCAAATGGCAGGTCGGCGGCCTCTATTTCGACCAGCGCGACACCACCGATTTCTACCAGCGCGCCTATTTCCTGACCGGCGCCGCCAACAATCCCAACAATTGGGTGCGGCTGCGCAACAAGAATGAAAGCTGGGCGCTGTTCGGCCAGGCCAGCTACGAGCTTGCGCCCGGCTTCACCCTGACTGCCGGCGGCCGCTACACCAAGGATATCAAGGAAACGCGCCTGGTCCGCACCGCCGCCAATGCGGCGGGCGTGTCGAGCTATGCCGGGCGGCGCTATGTCCGGCTGAAGGGCGAGGAGCCGAGCTGGGACGTCAGCGCCCTGTATGAAGTGAACCCCAATGTCAGCCTCTACGCCCGCGTCGCGCGCGGCTTCCGCGGCCCGACGATCCAGGGGCGCTCGGCGGTCTTCAACAGCGACTTCACCACGGCGGATTCGGAAACGATCCTGTCGGGCGAAGCGGGGATCAAGACCAGCCTGCTCGACAATCGCGTGCGCTTCAACCTGTCGGGCTTCGCCTATCGGGTGAAGGACATCCAGCTGAACGGCAATGACGTCAACGGCAATGGCGTGCTGTTCAACGCCGACAAGGCGGAAGCCTATGGCCTGGAGGCCGAACTGGAGGCGCGGCCGTTCGAGAATTTCACGCTGTCGGCCGGGCTCAGCCTGCTCCACAGCGAGATCAAGGACAAGGATGTCTATGCCCAGGTCTGCGCGCTGAACGGCGTGGTCGTATGTACCGTCAACGACCCCACGATCACCGCCAACACTTTTGCGGGGCCCGCATTGTTCGCGCAGATCGACGGCAACCCGCTGCCCAACGCGCCCAAATATACCGCCAATGTCGCGGCTCGCTACGACGTGCCGCTCGGCAATGGCGGCAAGATCTTCGCCGCGACCGACTGGTTCGTGCAGGGCTATACCAACTTCGTCCTCTACCGCACCGACGAATTCTATTCAAAGGGCGACTTCGAGGGCGGCTTGAAGATCGGCTATACCGCGCCCGACAATCGGTGGGAGATCGCGGCCTTCGCTCGCAACATCACCAATGAGAAGAACCTGAAGGGCGTGATCGAAAACTACATGGCGGCCGTGTTCAACGAGCCGCGCGTCATCGGCGTGTCGCTGAGCGGCAAGCTGTAAAAATTACAGCGATTGGGGCCGCCGACACGGCCCCGATCGCTGGCTTCCTCCGGCGCGCCGCTCATCCTTGCGGGCGGCGCGCCTTTTGGTTCAGCTGGGCTTGAGCGGCGCCAGGGTCACGCCCTGCCAGTCGGCGCCGGCATGGCCTTCGCGCCCCATCGTCCAGTTGGCCTGCAGCCGCACCATCGGATTGGGCGCGCACCAGATTTCGCCGGTTTCGCTGAGGCCCGTCACCCAGATGAGATTATGTTCCTGCCCATAATCGATCACGGCGAAGGCGAAGCCCTTCCCCTTGCCCTGGACATCGACGGGAAGGGGCGGATCGAGCTGGGTGAAGGACATGACGGGCTCCGGCTGTGGGTGCCGGGAACAATGCTGCGGACGTGCGCCGGTTCCTGTGCTTAACAAGGATCAGTCACTTCATCCTCCCCGCGCACCACGCGGGGAGGATGTGCACGTCAGGCCTGTTCCAGCAGGCCTTCCCGCCTGATCTTTTCCTGCCACACCAGCGGGGCGAGGCGGTGGACATTCTGGCCTTCGCTGTCGACCGCGACGGTGACGGGCATGTCCTCGACCGTGAATTCGTAGATCGCCTCCATGCCCAGATCTTCAAAGCCTATGACCTTGGCTTCCTTGATCGCGCGGGCGACCAGATAGGCCGCGCCGCCGACCGCCATCAGATAGGCGCTCTTGTGGTTGGCGATGCTCGTCGTGGCGGCGGGGCCGCGTTCGGCCTTGCCGACGCAGGCGGCCAGCCCCTGTTCCAGCATCATGTCCATGAACTTGTCCATGCGCGTCGCGGTGGTGGGGCCGGCCGGGCCCACCACTTCGTCGCGCACCGGATCGACGGGGCCGACATAATAGATGACGCGGCCCTTGAAATCGACGGGCAGGGGCTCGCCGCGCTCCAGCATGTCGGCGATCCGCTTGTGCGCGGCGTCGCGGCCGGTCAACATCCTGCCATTGAGCAGCAGCCGGTCGCCATGCTTCCAGCTTTGCACGATGTCCGGCGTCAGCGTGTCGAGATCGACGCGGATCGCTTCCTTGCTCGGCTTCCAGTCGACCTGCGGCCATTCGGACAGCTTGGGCGCTTCCAGATAGGCGGGGCCAGAGCCGTCGAGCGTGAAATGGGCGTGGCGCGTGGCGGCGCAATTGGGGATCATCGCCACGGGCTTGCCGGCCGCATGGCAGGGATAGTCATGGATCTTGATGTCGAGTACGGTGGCGAGGCCGCCCAGGCCCTGCGCGCCGATGCCCAGCGCATTGACCTTGTCATACAGCTCGATGCGCAGCTCTTCGATCTTGTTCCGGGGGCCGCGCGCCTTCAGCTCGCCCATGTCGATCGGGTCCATCAGGCTTTCCTTGGCCAGCGCCACCGCCTTTTCCGCCGTGCCGCCGATGCCGATGCCCAGCATGCCGGGCGGGCACCAGCCAGCGCCCATCTGCGGCACCATGTCCAGCACCCAGTCGACGATCGAATCGCTGGGGTTCATCATCTTGAACTTGGTCTTGTTCTCGCTGCCGCCGCCCTTGGCCGCGACGTCCACGATCACCTTGTTGCCGGGCACCATTTCGACGTTGAGCACGCAGGGCGTGTTGTCCCTGGTGTTCTGGCGGCTGAACGCCGGGTCGCGCAGGATGGAGGCGCGCAGGCGGTTTTCAGGATTGAGATAGGCGCGGCGCACGCCTTCGTCGATCACCTCCTGCATCGAACGGCTATTGTCGTCGAGGCGGCAGTCCATGCCCCATTTGACGAACACGTTGACGATGCCAGTGTCCTGGCAGATCGGGCGGTGCCCTTCGGCGCACATGCGGCTGTTGGTCAGGATCTGGGCGATCGCGTCCTTGGCCGCCGGATTGGCCTCCGCCTCATAGGCCGCGCCCAGCGCGCGGATATAATCCATCGGATGATAATAGCTGATGAACTGGAGCGCGTCGGCGACGCTCTCGATGAGGTCGGCGGTCTTGATGAGCGTCATCTACCCTGGTCCCATAGTGTGTGGCCCGCCTCTGCACGGCAGGTCCTTGCCAGGCGCGGCTATACGCATTGAGAGGGGCGAGTCCAGCAGGCGCATGGGCAGGCGCATGGGCGGGCAGAGCTCGCGGCGGGTCGGCATCGCGGCGGCGAAGAGGGGGCGAAGGGGCCGCGACGGTCATGTCCGTGTCATGAAAAAGTCATGTCGGCGGCGACGCACGGCTTTGCGTGGCAAGCCAAATTTATTTTCTTTTCGGCAATCACCCCCTTGCCTTTTTTGGGGGCAAGGAAGGAGCGCGCGTCGCATGCCGGCGCCCGCCGGAGAGATTGGCGGATCGGTCTGTCACGTCGGCGGGCAGAGTCCCCGAACCGTCATTTACCCTCTTGCGCCTCCGGGCAGCTGTGGCACTATCCCTTGTATCGGGTTAACGGGGGTTCCCCAATAGATTGTGATTGCTCCAGCGAGAGCCTATCTCCTGGACGGGCTGTTTCAGCCCTGCAATCCGCTCGGTTGGGCCCATTTCCGTGCCCGTGCGGATTGGTTGATGCTAGGATGCGCGCTTTGCTGCGACCGGGCTTGACCGAATCGAACGGAACAGGAACATCGGGGACTCGCAGATGGATTTTCGGGACAGCGGACAGGCAGGGACGGCAGACGTGGCGACGGTGATGGACGAAGTGTTGGAGAAGATGAGCGAAGCGGTGACGGCAGCGCCCGAGACGGCGGCCGAGCCGCTTTCCTCGTCGGCCGTGCAGGCGCGCCGCTTTTCGGTCGTGACGGACGCGTCGCGTGACGCGTTGCTGACGGAGTTCGGCAAGGAGACGCTGAACGACCGCTATCTGCTGCCCGGCGAAAGCTATCAGGACCTGTTCGCGCGCGTGGCCGCGGCCTATGCCGACGATGCCGATCATGCGCAGCGCGTCTATGACTATATTTCGCGCCTCTGGTTCATGCCCGCCACGCCCGTCCTGTCGAACGGCGGCACCGGGCGCGGCCTGCCGATCAGCTGCTATCTGAACAGCGTCGACGACAGCCTGGAAGGCATCGTCAACACTTGGAACGAGAATGTCTGGCTGGCGTCGCGCGGCGGCGGCATCGGCACCTATTGGGGCAATGTCCGCGGCATCGGCGAGCCCGTCGGTCTCAACGGCAAGACCAGCGGCATCATCCCCTTCGTCCGGGTGATGGACAGCCTGACGCTGGCGATCAGCCAGGGGTCGCTGCGGCGGGGCTCTGCCGCCTGCTATCTCGACATCTCCCATCCGGAGATCGAGGAATTCCTGGAAATCCGTAAGACAAGCGGCGACTTCAACCGCAAGGCGCTCAACCTGCATCATGGCGTGCTGCTGACCGACGAGTTCATGGAAGCGGTGCGCGACGGCGCCGAATTCAACCTGCGCAGCCCCAAGGACCAGTCGGTGCGCGGCACGGTGAACGCCCGCGCCCTGTTCCAGAAGCTGGTCGAGGTGCGCCTCGCCACCGGCGAGCCCTATATCGTCTTCAACGACACAGTGAACCGGATGATGCCCAAGCATCACCGCGAACTGGGGCTCAAGGTGTCGACGTCGAACCTCTGTTCCGAAATCACCCTGCCGACGGGTCGCGACCATCTCGGCAATGATCGCACGGCGGTCTGCTGCCTGTCGTCGATGAACCTGGAAACCTGGGACGAGTGGAAGGATCATCCGACCTTCGCGGAAGACATCATGCGCTTCCTCGACAATGTGCTGCAGGATTATATCGACCGCGCCCCGCCCGAAATGGCGCGCGCCAAATATAGCGCGATGCGCGAACGATCCGTGGGCCTGGGCGTCATGGGCTTCCACAGCTTCCTGCAGGCGCGCGGCATCCCGTTCGAAGGCGCGATGGCCAAGAGCTGGAACCTGCGCATCTTCAAGCATATCAACGCCAAGGTGAACGAGGCGTCGATGCTGCTGGCGCAGGAGCGCGGGCCGTGCCCGGACGCCGCCGACCAGGGCGTGATGGAGCGTTTTTCGTGCAAGATGGCGATCGCGCCGACCGCCTCCATTTCCATCATCTGCGGCGGCGCGTCGGCCTGTATCGAGCCCATTCCGGCCAATATCTACACCCACAAGACATTGTCGGGCAGCTTTGCGGTCAAGAATCCCTATCTGGAAAAGCTGCTGGTCGAAAAGTCGAAGGATTCGAGCGCAGTGTGGAACTCGATCCTGGAAAAGGGCGGGTCGGTCCAGCATCTCGACTTCCTGACTCAGGAAGAAAAGGACGTGTTCAAGACCAGCTTCGAGATCGACCAGCGCTGGCTGCTCGAACTCGCCGCCGATCGCACCCCCTATATCGACCAGGCCCAGTCCCTGAACCTGTTCATCCCGGCGGACGTCGAGAAATGGGACCTGCTGATGCTCCATTTCCGCGCCTGGGAACTGGGCATCAAGTCGCTTTACTATCTGCGGTCCAAGTCGGTCCAGCGCGCGGGCTTCGCCGGCGGGGTGGAAGCCGACAACACGATCGACGCCCCCAAGTTCGAAATTGGCGAGACGACCGACTATGACGAGTGCCTCGCCTGTCAGTAAGCAGATTCCCTCTCCCGGCGGGAGAGGGAGGGAGCCGCGCAGCGGCGGAAGGGTGAGGGCGATGCGCAACTATCGCGATCTGCCTTCGGGGTCGGTCGATCAAGCCCGCACTCTCCGCCGCAACGCCACGGAGGCAGAAAAACGTCTCTGGCGCGCCTTGCGTGAACAGCTCCCCGCCGCGAAATTCCGTCGTCAGGTGCCCCATGGTGCTTATGTCGCGGATTTCCTCTGTTTTGCCGCCAAGCTGATCGTCGAGGTCGATGGCGCAAGTCACGCGGACAGCGTCGAGCAGGATGCTGTCCGTACCCGTTATTTCGAGGCGCAGGGTTACCAGATCCTGCGCGTCTGGAACCATGAAGTCATGGAAAACATCGAAGGCGTCGTAGCGGTCATCGCGGCGCGCCTCTCGCCCTCACCCTCCCACGCCTGACGGCGCGGGCCCCTCCCTCTCCCGATGGGAGAGGGGAAGAAAAGATTTCGCGGAGTAACCCACATGCCCCTTCTTCAAGCCAGCAAGGTCTACAAGCCCTTCGAATATCCCTGGGCCTATGAGTTCTGGAAGCGCCAGCAGCAGCTGCACTGGCTGCCCGAGGAAGTGCCGCTGGGCGAGGATTGCCGTGACTGGGCGCAGAAGCTCAGCGACCATGAGCGCAACCTGCTGACGCAGATTTTCCGCTTCTTCACCCAGGCCGACGTGGAAGTGCAGGATTGCTACCACGAAAAATATGGCCGCGTGTTCAAGCCGACCGAAATCAAGATGATGCTGACCGCGTTCAGCAACATGGAGACGGTCCATATCGCCGCCTACAGCCATCTGCTCGACACGATCGGCATGCCCGAAAGCGAATATTCGGCCTTCCTCCAATATAAGGAGATGAAGGACAAGCATGACTATCTGCAGCAGTTCGGCGTCGACACCGACGAGGATATCGCCAAGACGCTGGCGATGTTCGGCGGCTTTACCGAAGGGCTGCAGCTCTTCGCCAGCTTCGCCATGCTGATGAACTTCCCGCGCTTCAACAAGATGAAGGGCATGGGCCAGATCGTCAGCTGGTCGGTGCGCGACGAAACACTGCATTGCGAAGGCATTGTCCGCCTGTTCCACGCCTTCGTGAAGGAGCGCGACTGCCTGACCGCCCGCGTCAAGGACGACATCATGGACATGTGCCAGAAGACCGTCCGGATCGAGGACGCCTTTGTCGATCTGGTCTTCGAAATGGGGCCTGTGCCCGGCATGACGCCCAAGGACATCAAGAAATATGTCCGCTACATCGCCGACTGGCGGCTGGGGCAGCTGGGCCTGAAGCCGATCTACATGATCGACGAGCATCCGCTGCCCTGGCTCACCCCGCTGCTGAACGGGGTGGAGCATGCGAACTTCTTCGAAACCCGCGCGACCGAATATTCCAAGGCTGCGACCCGCGGCCAGTGGAACGACGTGTGGGACGCGTTCGACCGCCGCCAGAAGATCAAGGGCAGCGCCGCCGCCAACGCCGACGAGGAAGGCCCGGACATGTTCAAGGCCGCGGGGATCGCGGCGGAGTGATATCAAGGTCGCAAGGGGGCAGGTGGTGATCGCCTGTCCCTTTGTGGCCCGAGGGTCATGAGCGTCGTGCGGCCCGTTTCTTGCCACCTCTGAAAATGCGCATTTGATGTTGTTCGATGCGCGCGACCCCGCGCGGGGCCGTCCTGGGCGGCGGCCATCGCAATGGCGCCGGTGGCGATGGGCCGGCTCAAACGGCGCATGAGGCGAGGCAAGGACTTATGTCGGGGCAACCCGGCCGCCTGAGCAAGACATGTCCATAATGGACCGATCTGCCGCCACTATGGCGGTAAGGGCGCTATGGTGCGCACATGTCCAGTCCCGCCCAGACCCGCTACGCCCATATCTGCCACATTTGCGGCAGCGACCATGTCACGCGGGACGCCTGGGCGATCTGGGATGTAGCGGCGCAGGCCTGGGTGATCGAGACGCTGTTTGATCACATCCACTGCCATCACTGCCTTGGCCCGACGCGCGCGGAGCAGGTGGTTTTGACCAGTTCGATCACCTTCGCCGCGCCTGATCGGATGGAAGGCGCGCCACCTTGAGGGGGGATGCGTCCGGCGCGCCGAGCGCGGCCGCCTGCATCGCACGGTCGTTGAAGCTGCGTGGCTCAGAGTGCGGACGTCATCCCGGCGTCGAGCGGGACAAGAAGAGCGTAGCTGGCCGGCACCGTGGCATGGGATTAACCTCTTCGCCCCAAGGCATGCAGATGCTCTTTGGTGTTCGCCTCCGCTCGCTCTTTACTAGCCGCTGACTCGCCTTGCTCTGGGCGATCCTCGTTCTGCTGACCGCGCTCAACCTGGTGGGACCGCAGGGTCCGGGCGATGACGCGACCCCTGACGAACGGGCGGCGAGCAATGGCGGCGACCCCACCGGGCGCATCAACGGTGCCCGGCCTTGAAGCCTCTATCGGCTTGGTGGAAGTATTTCGTGGCTTTGAGGACGAAGTCGCGGGGAAAAACTTAGCCGGGCGGGTTCATCGATAGGATGCCTTGATCTCCGCTCCCCAAGCAAGGGGGGCAGAGGGCAGGTGCACCGCATGAACACTGCTCTACCCGTCGGCTGGGAGCAGTTCGCTCCACTCGCACCCACCCCAGCCTTTCCTGAAACAGAAGGAGTGATAAGCCACCGAACTCTAGCGGCACGAGGTTTCCCGGCGTATTTCCTACAATGTCACTGCCTGACCAACTTCGAACCATGATCGACCGGGAATGGATCAGGCCAGCTGGTGTGGAAGCCACACGCTACGACATCGCCTGATCGCATTTTCGCCTGTGCTGCTGGGCAGCACTTTGGCGTCGCTACCTTTGCCCCGATGGCTGCAAACCTTGCTTGTCGTTTCAGGCTTTATAGGTTTCTCAGCCGTAACCATGTGGATTGAAGTGCGCCGGATGACAGGCACAGGCGCATTCTCTACACGGCGTTCTGAGCAATGCCTTCGCCGCAATAGGCTTCGCCGACAGAAATCCACTGGCTCAGGGTTAGATCGAAACTGACAGTCCGCTTCCGACACTTGTTTCCGGTCGGAGCAGATAGCTTGGTTTCTGAAAGCAGACATGAGGCGATCGACCTGCTAATATAAACAGATGCAAAACCGAGAGCCATTTGATGCGTTAATGCACGAGGTCTGCGTTGAGCGAGGTTGGTGTGGCGCAGTCGTTGATGATCGGCCTTTGAATGTTACCGACTTTCTGCCCGCAAGCGGAACAGTAACAGCCGACCAGTTTGTGAATTGGCTATTTGAGGCTGATGGCGTCGATCCGAACGAGGATCGGACGAAGTGGCAAAGTCACATCGACGGGCTTCGTAATGCCTTTGTTCGTCACATGAGCGGCGCAGTCGTTGATGTTAGGGTTCTGAGATACCACGGCTGTTAACGCCGGTTTCGCCCCCAAAGCAGCCTGTACGAAATCCACCCTCGATCGCCGTTCGCCCGCCCGGTTCGCGCCTATCAGCCCTGACAGCCGCCCGTCCGGTTTTTGGGCGGGAAAGCTGACGGAGCATAATCGACCAGTTTTTGCCCTTGGTGATGTCAATCGCGCATCTCGAAACCGGACATTGCGACAACAACCCTTTTACCGTTAGATGGGACCGCCAGCGTGACGGAATTGGTAGACGTATCGCTACAGCGATCCTCGCCGAAAGGTGCGGGTTCGATCCCCTGCCGCTGGCATCAATCGACCAATTTTTTCCAATTAGATTTTCATGTCATATGATCGAAAGCGGACCTCCAACCATGCAAGAGGCATTGATGAGGAAGGCAATCTTTGCAGTCGCTATCATCGGGTTGGCAGGATGTGAGCAGCCAACCGAGATCAAACTTCCGTTTGATAATAGCACCGGTTTTCTAGATGGATACCAACTGCGAGTGCCGAAAAATCCTCCATTCACTTGGAGTAGCGCGCCTGTTGATGAGGAGACGCTGGAACGATATCTTCAACAAATTGCAAGACGCCCAAATGGTGGCCGCGTTTTCGTAGAGTTTGAGCCGGGTGTTTCGAAGCAAAGAAAGAATTTCATTCGACAGAAAATTATTGATAGCGGCTTATGTGAACAGCGTCGCTGTGCCGAGGTAGGTTGGAATGTCGAACGGCCTGTCGTGAACTGACATGGCAGCTCTTGTTATCGATTTAGAAGGAAGCGGTCCGCAAACCACCCATCTCCGCCCCTCGCTGTCCCCCGTCTGAACGGGCGGTTTTGTTCCGTTCATGCAACATCCTCTACAAACATGGGTTGTGCGCACATGATATTTCATCGGGAAGGAGCCTCGATCCATGACATCCTATTTCACGCGTGCGCTGGCGGCGCTGTCGCTGGGCGCGATGACGCTGGCGGGCATCGCCGTCACGCCGGCGCTGGCGCAGCAGGGCCGCGATGGGCGCGAATATCGGCGCGACGTGCGCGATGCGCAGCGCGACTATCGCCGCGACAGCCAGCAGGCGCAGCGCCGCTATGCGCAGGACCAGCGCCGCGCCCAGCGCGACTATCGCCAGGATGTGCGGGACGCCCGCCGCGACTGGCGCAGCGACCGGCGCGACTATCGTCGGCCCGGCCGCGTCGTCTACGCCTATGACTATAACCGGCCCGATCCGCGCTATGGCCGCTATTATCGGCCCGACCGCTATTATCGCGCCGGCTATGCGCCGATCCGGGTCGATCGCCGCACCCGCATCTATCGCGGATATGACGATCGCTATTATTGCCGTCGATCGGACGGCACGACCGGCCTGATCGTGGGCGCGGCGCTGGGCGGGCTGCTTGGCAGCCAGATCGATCGCGGCCAGTCCAACATTGCCGGCATCCTGATCGGCGGCGGCGCGGGCGCACTGCTGGGCCGGGAGATTGATCGCGGCGGGGTCAGCTGCCGCTGATCGGTTTGGGGGAGGGGCGGCGCACGCTCCTCCCGCTCAGCACCAGGGGTGGCGCGCGCCGTCCCAGCGGCGGGCGAGCCCTTCGGCGACGAGCATGCCGCCGATCGATTCGCCGCCGCGCGTGACCACCCGCAACGCCCGGCCATAGCGGTCCCTGTCGCGATCCACGGTTTCCAGAGTGAAGGGACCTGCGTTCATCAGCGCCTGCAGGCGCAGCGTCGCTCGCGCACCAAGCGCGCCTTCCGCCGCGCAGCGCGGGCCATGGGTTTCCGGCGTGTCGATATCCGCGATCCGATATTTGGCGCCCTGGAACCAGAATGTGTCGCCATCGACCACGCAATCGACGCCGCCGCCGCTGTGGCAGAAACCGAACTGCGCCGACAGGCCGTCAGTCGGGGCAAGGCTGTACGAGGTGGGCGCGCTCCGCTGCCGCGCCTTGTCCCACCATCCCGGCCCGTACCAGCCGAGCAGCAGCCCGATGCAGATCATGTAGACGATCGCCGGTCCGCTGACGCCGGCGCTGGAGCGCGCGCGCGGCAGAGGCGCCACGGCCCCGCCGCGCCGGCCATACGCCGACCAGCCTTGCCGCGCCTGCGCCCCGCGCGTCGAACGACGCCATCCCGATCCTCGTTTCGCCATGCGGCCGCTGTGCCATGGCGGCGGCAAAGAAGCGGTTAAGACCGCGCCAGCTTCGCGCCGCTATGGTGCGGTCGGATATCGCCGCCGATCCATGCCCGGCGAGCGGCGGCGGCCATGCCGGCGCAGTCCATCCACAACGGAGCCGATTGATGAACGCCGCCGCGA
The DNA here is from genome assembly GCF_020782235.1 of Sphingobium naphthae. GTDB lineage: Bacteria > Pseudomonadota > Alphaproteobacteria > Sphingomonadales > Sphingomonadaceae > Sphingobium > Sphingobium naphthae. The sequence continues at coordinate 104,315 of NZ_JAJGNO010000013.1, read as the reverse complement.
CCACCAGCCTCTGCGCCGGCATCGGCGGGAGCCTGTCGCGCGGGCCATCCTCGAGGATGTCCATGATCTTCTGGACGGTGACCCGCCCCACGCGCCGCTACCCGCGGTCCGTGCCGCGGACTTGGAGCCGGTGCGGCATGGGCTCACCCGTTTCCGGCTGGCTCAGCGGCCCGCGGAACGAGTTCGATCGCAGCCCCTGCATCCGGTTGCTATCGCGCCTTCCCACTGACGCCGGCCCTTGCGGATCAGTGAGCGTCAGCCCTCACCCGCGACATCGCAGGCAAAGACGCGCTCGACCCGGTGGTCGGGGACGCGACGGCGCAAGCATTGGGGCCCCTGGCGCGCGGCATGATCACCTTCCCGCGCCATGCGCCCGATGCCGGCTGGGGCGTAGGATCAGGGCAGGCCGTCCTCGTCGTCCGCATCCTCGGTATCGCCGAGAAACTCTTCCTCATCGTCCATCTGCGGCTCGCCGGTATAGGCGTCCATGTCGAGCCGGCCGGACCGGTTCATCGCGTTCATCTTCTCGACCAGATCCTCGGTATCGTCGGGCACCAGCTGGGCGGGATCGGAGCGGCCGCCGCGCTCGCTGTCTTCGCTGAGGTCGATGCTGCGCGTGACGGCGTCGTCCGCGACGTCCTGCGCCTGGGCGCCGGCATCGGCCTGCTCGCTATTCTCTTCCATCTCGCGGTCGGGGGTGGGGCGGTCCATCCTCAAGTCTCCTGCTTTGGCTGTGGCTCTTGTGAACGGCCGGGCGGGGCGGCTGTTCCGGGAAAAGCGCTGGACAGCGCGCGGAGGAGGGGGCAAAGGCGCTCCCGATCCTTTCGCATTGCAACAGGAATCCTCATGCCGCGCCAGCTCATTTCGTCCGGCTCGCCCTTCGAGGCGCAGGTCGGCTATTCGCGCGCCGTCGTCCAGGGCGACTGGTGTTTCGTCGCCGGCACCACCGGGGCCGACCCGGACACGAAGGTCATGCCCGACGATGTCGTGGCGCAGGGGCGCAACGCGCTGGTCGTGATCGGCAAGGCGCTGGAGGATGCCGGCTTTTCCGTCGCCGATGTGGTGCGCGTCACTTATTACATCACCGACGCGGCCTATTGGGACGTGTTAGGCGACATTACGGGGCCCGTTTTCGGCGACATCCGCCCGGCGGCAAGCTGCGTCGTCGCCGGCCTGATCAAGCCGGCGATGAAGATCGAGATCGAAGTCACCGCCTTCAAAGGGTAACAGGAGCCCCGCAGATGATCACCATGTATGGCATCAAGAATTGCGACACCATCAAGAAGGCCCGCAACTGGCTGGACAATGAGCGCGTCCCCTACAGCTTCCACGACTATAAGGTGTCGGGCGTGGACAAGGACAAGCTGGAGGAATGGGTGATGGAGCATGGCTGGGAAACCATCCTCAACCGCTCCGGCACCACCTTCAAGGCGCTGGATGCGGGCGACAAGGCGCATATCGACGCCGACAAGGCGATCCTGCTGATGATGGCCAACCCGTCGATGATCAAGCGCCCGATCCTGGACACGGGCAAAGGCACGATCGTCGGGTTCAAGGCGACCACCTATGAAACCGCGCTGCAGGGCGTGACGGCGTGATCGGGCGGGAGCTGGCGCGCATTGGGCTGTTCCTGCTGATGAGCCTCCTCCCTCTTTCCGTCGTTCAGGCCGAGCCGCTGCTGATCGCCCATCGCGGCGCCAGCGGCGAACGGCCCGAACATACGCTGGCGGCCTATGAACGGGCGATCGACCAGGGCGCGGACTTCATCGAGCCCGACCTGGTGCTGACCAAGGATGGCGTGCTGGTCGCCCGGCATGAAAATGAGATTGGCGGCACCACCGATGTCGCCGATCACCCAGAATTTGCCGACCGCAAAACGACCAAGGTCATCGACGGCGTCGAAATGGCGGGCTGGTTCACCGAGGATTTCACGCTGGCGGAACTGCGCACGCTGCGCGCCCGCGAGCGGCTGCCCGACCTGCGCCCGGCCAACAAGCGCTTCGATACGCTCTACCAGATCCCGACCTTCGAGGAGATCCTGAAGCTGGTGCGCGCCAAGGAGGCGGAGAGCAGGCGCCGCATCGGCCTCTATCCCGAAACCAAGCATCCCAGCTATTTCGCGGGCATCGGCCTGGCCCATCAGGCGCCGCTGCTCGACCTGCTGAACCGCTATGGCTATATGACGGAGGCCGACCCGGTCTTCATCCAGTCCTTCGAGGTCGGGAACCTCAAGGCGCTGCGCGCCGCGACGCGCCTGCGCCTCATCCAGCTGGTCGATGCGGAAGGCGGCCCGGCGGACTTGCCGGGCACCCGCTATGACGACCTGCTGACCGTGCAGGGCCTGGCCGACATCGCGACCTATGCCGACGGCATCGGGCCGTCCGCCGCGCTGGTGATCGCGCCCGAAGGCGCGACCGCGCTGGTCGGACGCGCGCATGATGCGGGGCTGCAGGTGCATGTCTGGACGCTGCGGATGGAAAATCCGTTTCTGCCCGCGCAATATCAGCGCGGCGACGATCCCGAAGGGCGCGGCGATTTCGCCGGCTATGTCCGCGCCATGGTGCGCACCGGGGTCGACGGCTTGTTCAGCGACTTTCCCGCCCAGGCCCGCGCGGCGATGACGCCCGCGCCCTAAGCGCTTGTCAAACGGCGGGCGGGCGCGAATAACGGGGCCATGCTGTCCCAGAAGACCCGTTACGCCATCCGCGCGCTTCAGCATCTTGCCGATCGTTACCGCCAGGGGCCGGTGCCGCTGGGCGAAATCGCGACCCGCCAGAATATCCCGGCCAAGTTCCTGACGGTGATCCTGTCCGAATTGTCGCGCGAAGGGCTGGTGGCGACGCAGCGCGGCCGGGACGGGGGCTATTGGCTGGCGCTGGCGCCGATCGACATCAGCTATGGCGACATCGTCCGGCTGACGCGCGGATCGCTGGCGCTCACGCCCTGCGCCAGCCGCTTCGCGCATGAAAGCTGCACCAACTGCCTGCCCGAAAGCGAATGCCGCCTGCACCGCATCATGCTGCGCGTGCGCGACGAGACCGCCAAGGTGCTGGACGGCATCAGCCTGGCCGAGCCCATCCCGCTGGCGGCGGAGGACTGACCCTTGCGTTGCTCGGTCGGCTTCGCCACATCGGGGGCATGACCAACCCGCCGCTCAAAGCCGCCCTGATCCCCGTGACGCCGTTGCAGCAGAATTGCACGCTGCTCTGGTGCACGGACACGATGCGCGGCGCCTTCGTCGATCCCGGCGGCGACCTGCCGATGCTCAAGAAGGCGGCGCAGCAGCATGGCGTTACGATCGAAAAGCTGCTCGTCACCCATGGCCATATCGACCATTGCGGCCAGGCGGGCGTGCTGGCCCACGACCTGGGCGTGCCGATCGAGGGGCCGCATGAGGATGACCGGTTCTGGATCGACCGGCTGGCGCAGGATGGCCAGCGCTGGAACGTGCCGGGGCAAAGCTTCGAGCCCGATCGCTGGCTGCATGACGGCGATCAGGTGACGGTCGGCAAGCTCACCCTGGACGTCTATCATTGCCCCGGCCATACGCCGGGCCATGTCGTCTTCCACCACGCGCCCAGCAAGCTGGCGATCGTGGGCGACGTGCTGTTCCAGGGGGCGATCGGCCGCACCGATTTTCCGCGCGGCAATCATCAGCAATTGATCGACGCGATCACCGGAAAGCTCTGGCCCTTGGGCGGCGAGACCGCCTTCGTGCCCGGCCATGGCCCGATGAGCAATTTCGCGCATGAACGGCGCACCAACCCGTTCGTCGCCGATTCGGTGCTGGCGCGCTGACGCCGCGCCATCCGCGAGGCTATACTTGCGCCGCCAGCGCCGGCGGCACCGGCATTTCGCGCGTCTGGCCATAGGCGATGGCGAGCGCGGCGCCCGCCAGCACGACCATGATCGTCCAGGTGACGATCGCGCCGCCCGCGCGCCAGGCGGTCGGCCGGTCCGCATCCATGCCGAATGCATGGGCGACCCGCGCCAGCACATAAGCGAGCGCGCCGATCCACAGCCAGAGGGACGCGCCCGCCGCCAGTTCGATCAGCGCGAACAGGATCAGGATGATCGGCGTATATTCGATGAAATTGGCGTGCGCGCGCATCCGCCGCGCCAGCAGGCCATGGCCGGCATCGCCATGCAGGATCTTGTCCCGGATGCGGAAGCGGGCGCATCGAATCGCCAGCCACAGGTTCAGCAGCGCGCAGGCCGCGGCGAAGGTCAATGTGATCGGTAGCAGCATGCGGCGTTTCCCCCTTTTAAGGCCGTTCGCAGCCTAGAGCGCGGGGCGGCGCGGGCAAGCGCAAAGGAAGGAAGGGCTTGCGCGCCCGGCAAAAACCGCTATAGGCGCAGGGCTTCGCGATCACCCGGGCCGCATGGGTCTGCGGCGCCGTTGGCGTCTGCGTCTCTTCGGAAACCGGCCAGTCGCACAACCAGATCAATATACGGAACAAGGTGCCGACATGGCTGTCCCCAAGCGGAAAACTTCCCCCTCCCGTCGCGGCATGCGCCGCAGCCACGACGCGCTGCGCGTCGAGGCTTTTCAGGAATGCTCGAACTGCGGTGAACTGAAGCGTCCGCACAATCTGTGCGACGCCTGCGGTCACTATAACGGCCGCGAAATCGTCGCCGTCGGGGCCTGAGCCCATTCTCTACTCCGCAAAGGGGTGACCTGACAGTGTCCAGCCAGCCGCGAATCGCAATCGACGCGATGGGCGGGGACGAAGGCGTGCGCGTGATGATGGCGGGGGCCGCCTTGGCCCGCCGCCGCCATGAAGGCCTGCGCTTCACCCTGTTCGGCGACGAAACGCGGATCAAGGCGGCGCTCGACCGTCATCCCAATTTGCGGGCGGCGTCGGACGTCGTGCATTCCGACAGCGTCGTCGACGGGTCGGACAAACCGAGCGTCGCGATCCGCAAGAAAAGCAGCTCCATGGCGATGGCGATCGCCGCGGTGAAGGCGGGCCAGGCCGGCGCCGCCGTATCGGCCGGCAATACCGGCGCGCTGATGGCGATGGCGAAGCTGGCGCTGCGCACCATGCCGGGGGTCGATCGGCCCGCGCTCGCAGCGATGCTGCCGACGCTGGGCGACAATGACGCCATCATGCTGGACCTGGGCGCCAATACCGAATGCGACGCCCGCAACCTCGTCCAGTTCGCGGTGATGGGCGCGGCCTATGCCCGCATCGCGCTCGACCTTGATCGCCCGCGCGTGCGCCTGCTCAACATCGGCACCGAGGAGCTGAAGGGCACCGACGAGATTCGGGACGCCGCCGCCGTGCTGCGCGCCGCCAACGACCTGTCCTTCCAGTTTGACGGCTTCACCGAAGGCGACAAGATCGCTCGCGGCGACACCGACGTGATCGTGTGCGACGGCTTTTCCGGCAATGTCGCGCTCAAGACGGCGGAGGGCACCGCGCGCTTCGTCACCGACGTGCTGCGCAAGGCCTTTACCAGCTCGATCCGCTCGAAGATCGGCTTCCTGATCTCGAAGCCGGCCATGTATATGCTCAAGCATCACCTCGACCCCAATAATCACAATGGCGCGGTGTTCCTGGGCCTCAACGGTGTCGTGGTGAAGAGCCATGGCGGCGCCGACGAAAAAGGCGTGGCCAACGCCGTCCATGTCGCCGCGCGCCTGCTGGAAGAGGATATCACTCGCCGTATCGCCGCCGACATGGCGGGCGTCGAAGGGCTGGGCTCTGTCGCATCGAAGCTGGAGCAGCCCGTCAAGTGATCCGCCGTTCTATTCTCCTGGGGACGGGCTCTGCCCTTCCCAAGCGCGTCGTCACCAATGCCGAACTGGCGGAGACGGTCGACACCAGCGACGAATGGATCGTGGAGCGGACCGGCATTCGCGCGCGCCACATAGCGGGTGAGGGCGAGACCACCGCGACGCTGGCGACCGACGCCGCGCGCGCCGCGCTGGAGGTGGCCGGCCTCGCCGCGCAGGACATCGACCTCATCATCCTGGCGACGGCGACGCCCGACCAGACCTTCCCCGCCGCCGCGACCAAGGTGCAGGCGGCGCTGGGCATCGACGATTGCGTAGCGTTTGACGTGGCGGCGGTCTGTTCGGGCTTTCTCTACGCGGTGACGGTGGCGGACAGCATGATCCGGTCGGGCGCGGCGAATCGCGCGCTGGTGATCGGATCGGAGACCTTCAGCCGGATTCTCGACTGGGAGGATCGCACCACCTGCGTCCTGTTCGGCGACGGCGCCGGCGCCATCGTGCTGGGCGCGGAGGAAAGCGGGGCGACCGACCCCGCTACCGCGCGCGGCATCCTGGCGTCGAAGCTGCACGCCGATGGCCGCCACAACCAGCTTCTCTATGTCGATGGCGGGCCGTCGACCACGCAAACCGTGGGCAAGCTGCGCATGAAGGGGCAGGAAGTCTTCCGCCACGCGGTCGTCAACCTTGCGGCGGTGCTGACCGAAGTCATGGGGATCGCCGGCCTGTCCGCGACCGACATCGACTGGCTGGTGCCGCACCAGGCCAATGCCCGCATCCTCGACGCGACCGCGCGCAAGCTCAAGCTGCCGGCCGAGCGCGTCATCATGACCGTGGATCGTCACGCCAACACCTCGGCCGCCTCGGTGCCGCTGGCGCTCGACCTTGCCATGCGCGACGGGCGGATCAAGGCCGGCGACCTGGTCGTTCTGGAGGCGATGGGCGGCGGTTTCACCTGGGGCGCCTGCGTCCTTCGCCTCTGATCCTTGGTGCTGCTTGCCGAATCAGCGCGAATCGGTCAGATTTGCGGCTGGTCATCGGGGGGTGACCGACACAATTGGTCGAGAGGGGACCATCATGGGCGATAGTGGCACATTGACGCGCGCGGATCTTGCCGAAACGCTGAACCGGCATGTCGGCCTGTCGCGCGCCGAAGCGGCGGCGTTGGTCGAATCGATCCTGGATCATATGTCCGACGCGCTGGAGCGCGGCGAGAATGTGAAGATCTCCAGCTTCGGCACCTTCGTCCTGCGCGACAAGACGCAGCGCATGGGGCGCAACCCCAAGACCGGGGTGGAAGTGCCGATCGAGCCGCGCCGGGTGCTGACCTTTCGCGCCAGCCAGACGATGCGCGAACGCGTCGCCTGAAAAGCGCAGGATTATCCGCCGCTTTTCCGTGCCGAGAGCCGCCGAGGACAGTTGACGCCGCCGCGCGGATCGGTGCAACATTCCGGTCATGAAAAAGGCGGAGGGGGCATTTCTCACCATCAGCGAACTGGCCGCTGAACTGGACGTGCCCCAACATATACTGCGCTACTGGGAAACGCGCTTTCCAAAGCTGCGGCCGCTCCAGCGCGCGGGCAATCGCCGCTATTACCGGCCCGACGACGTGCTGCTGGCGCGGCGCATCCATCATCTGCTCAATGTCGAAGGCTTCACCGTCAAAGGGGCGCAGAAGGCGCTGAGCGAAGGCGGGGTGGTCCTGCGGCCGCCCGAGCCAGCTGCGCCGCCGGCCGCCCCGGCGACCCCGGCCGTCGATACGCTGCTGGCGCGGCTGGAGGATGTGCGCGCGACGCTCGCGCGCGCGCTCGGTGCCTGAGCCGCCGGCCGCGTCGTCTCAGCGGGCCTCCGGGCCCAGCGCCGGGTCCAGGTCGCGCGGGCGAGTGAAGCTCTTGAGCGTGGCGACGCCCGGGCGCGCATCGGCCCAGCGCGCGACGTCCAGATCCATCACCGCTAGGCTGGCGGTCGGAAATTTGACCTCCACATCGTCGCGCAGCCCATTGTCGCCTTCATCGGGGACCAGGTCCAGGATCAGTTCCTCGAACCCCGGATTATGGCCCGACATCAGCACCGCCTCCGCCGTTTCCGGCAAGTCGCGCACGACGTCGAACAGGGTCGCGGACGAGGCGAGATAGATGCGCCTGTCCCAGCGCGCCTCCAGCGTTTCGCCATAGCCCGCGAAAAAGGCGTCCAGCGTCTGGACCACGCGTTCGGCGGGCGATGCCACCAGCTGGTCGAAGCGCATGGCCTGCCGGGCGGCGAACTGCCCCATCAGCCGCGCCGCCTTGTCGCCGCGGCGGTTGAGGGGACGGTCGAAGTCGCGCGCCACCGGATCGTCCCAGTCCGATTTGGCGTGGCGCAACAGGGTCAGCCGCTTCATTGTCACTCCTGTCGGGGCAAGCCGGATTCGTGCCCCTGATGCCCGATGGCGGCGCGTTCGCCAAGCGTTTCGCTGCGTGCGGAGCGGCTGACGGCGATGATCGCCTCATCCAGGGTCAGCCGGCGCACCGGGGTTCCGGGCGGAAAGGCCGACAGCAGGCGACTGGGCATGGCGGCGGACAGGATGACGAAACTGCCCCGGTCCTCGGCGCGGCGGATGAGCCGGCCGAACGCTTGCGCCAGCCGCGCGCGGATCAGCCGGTCGTCATAGGCGCTGCCTCCTCCGGCCAGCCGCCGTGCCGCGTGCAGCACCGTGGGCTTGGACCAGGGCACGCCCTCCATCACCACCAGCCGCAGCGAATGGCCCGGCACGTCGACGCCGTCGCGCAGCGCGTCCGTGCCCAGCAGCGATGCGCGCGGATCGTCGCGGAAGATGTCGACCAGCGTGCCCGTGTCCATCGGATCGACATGCTGGGCATAGAGCGGCAGGCCGGCGCGCGCCAACCGGTCGGCGATGCGGGCGTGGACCGCGCGCAGCCGCCGGATGGCGGTGAACAGGCCCAGCGTGCCGCCGCCCGCCGCTTCGATCAGCCGGCCATAGGCGCCCGACAGGGCGGCGATGTCGCCGCGCTTGATGTCGGTGACGATCAGCACCTCGGCGCGGTCGGGATAATCGAACGGGCTGCTCGCTTCGAACCGCTGCGCGCCATGGGGCAGGTGGATCGCGCCGGCGCGCGCTTCGGCATTGTCCCATTCGCCGCCGCCCTTCAGCGTGGCCGACGTGATGAGCACGCCCTGCGCCGGCTTCAGCACCGTTTCGGCGAGCGGGCGGGTGGGGTCGAGCCAGTGGCGGTGAATGCCGATATCATATTCGCGCCCCTCGATCCGGTCGACCGTCATCCAATCGACGAAATCGGGATCGGCCGGGCCGCCGATCCGCGCCAGCAGCGCCAGCCAGGCGGCGATCAGGTCGCGCCGCCAGCCCAGCGACGCCACCGCCCCTTCGATCCGCGCGCGCGCCGCGCCGTCGAGCCAGTCGGGCGCATCCTCGATCACCGCCTCCAGCCGGCGGGCGAGCCGCACCAGCGGCTTGATGAGCGCGTCGAGCGCGAGCGCCGCTTCCTGCGCCGCCTCGACGAGCGCGCCGTCAGGCTCGGCCAGTTCGGTTTCCAGCCCATAGCCGGCATCGGCCTCGCCCGCGTCGGCGGCGCGGGTGTAGACGGTGCCGCGCACCGCGGCGAGCAGCGCCTCCAGCGGCCCGAACGGCTCGCCCGCCACCACGCGCTTCAGCCATTCGTCGGCGGGAAGGGCCTGCGCCGCGTCGATCGCCGCGCGGATCGCCTGGCCGCCTTCCTCGTCATAGCTGGCAAGGTCGGACAGGCGCGCGGCCAGGCCCCGTCTGCGCCCGCGCGATCCGCCCTCCGGCCCCATGATCCAGCGGCGCAGCTCGATCGCTTCCTGCCCCGACAGCGCGACCGAGAAGGTCGAATCCGCCGCATCGAACAGATGATGGCCTTCATCGAAGATGATGCGCTGCGGCCGCTGGCCGGTTTCGCGGCCGCGCGCGGCGTTGATCATCACCAGCGCGTGGTTGGCGATGACAATGTCGGCGTCAGCGCTGGCGCGGGCCGATCGCTCGATGAAGCATTTGCGATAATGGGGGCAGCCGGCATAGATGCACTCGCCGCGCCGGTCGGTCAGCGCGGTCGATCCGTTGCGACGAAAGAGCGTGGGCAGCCAACCGGGCAGGTCGCCGCCCACCATGTCGCCATCCTTGGTGAAGGCGGCCCAGCGCGCGACCAGCTGCGCCAATATGGCGGCGCGGCCGGAAAAGCCCCCCTGCAGCGCATCCTCCAGATTGAGGAGGCAAAGATAATTTTCCCGCCCCTTGCGCACCACCACGCGCTTGGCCGCGAGCGCCGGATCGGGAAAGAGACGCAGGGATTCGCGGTCGAGCTGGCGTTGCAGCGCCTTGGTATAGGTCGACACCCATACCGTGCCCTGCGCTTCGCCCGCCCAGAGCGAGGCCGGGGCGAGATAGCCCAGCGTCTTGCCGATGCCGGTGCCCGCTTCGGCCAGCAGCATGTTGGGTTGGTCGCGATGGCGCTTGGCCATGAAGGCGGCGCTGGCGGCGGCGGCATAGGCGCGCTGCCCCGGGCGCGGCTCGGCCGCGGCGCCGGTCAGGGCATCGAGCCGGGCGAGCACCTGATCCTCGTTCAGGCTGATCGTGCGCGGGGCGGGGCGGGGCTGCGCCTCCTCCCATTCGGGCAGCTTGGAAAAGAGCCAGCGCTCCGCCTCCCTGGGGCGGGCGATGCGCGGCGCGACCAGCGGCGACCAGGGCCAGCGCAGTCGATGCAGCGCCTGCGCCGCGGTCCAGCCGCCCTCGCGCTCCAGCCAGTCGGGCGAATCCAGCCGATTGAGCAGCAGCGCCGCGGCCTGTTGCAGCAGCGCGGGAATATCGCCCTCCTGCGCCGGCGCAGGCAGGTCCAGCGCCGCCGCCAGCCCTTTGGGCGTGGGCACCAGGAAGCGCGCGGGATGCAGAAAGGCCCAGAGTTCGAGCAGGTCCAGCCCGTTGAGTTCATGATAGCCCAGCCGTTGCCCGGTCAGCGGCGCATTGAGCAGCAGCACCGGCGTTTCGGCCGCGCGCGCGATCGCCTGCCCCTTGGCCAGGCCCAGGGTGCGGCCATGTTCGCGCAGCCATATGCCGCCATGGCTGGCGTGAAGCGCGGGCAGGGATGCAGGATCGATCACCCGCCCGGCTTAGAGGAACGGGAACAAAAGGAAAACCTGTTTCAGCGGGGCTTTAGCCCAGGCGTCGTCCGAACCCGCCACCGGCATGCGTGCGCGGCTGGAAGGGTACCAGCGCGCGCAGCGCCGAACGCGCGCGATCCAGCTGTTCCAGCAGCGGCCCGTCGGCCAGCGGATAGGGAAAGCGGATGCCCATCCGGTCTTCCTCAGACCAGCGCACCGTGCCGAAAGTGATATGCCCGTCCAGGTCGAGTTGACAGCTGGTTCCCGCAGGCAGGCTGCATCCCACGACCTGCGCGCCACCTTGGCTCAGGTCGATGATCTTGCCGTCCAGACTGTCGAGCACCGTGGTCACGACAATGGGGATCTCGACAGAGATGCGTTCATGGCTGCGCTGTACGTGCATTTCGCCTCCAGTCTGGCCGACTATAACATGCACCACTATAAGAAAGTAAAGCAGGCAGCGGTTCCTGTCGATGTTTGTCATGAAAGGGCGTTCCCTTTCGGCACCGGCGGGGCTAGGGGCTGTGGCACCATGACCGTTTCCGATCTTCTCCGCTCCGCCGCGCAGGCGTCCAAGGCCTGGCCCTATGAAGAAGCCCGCAAGCTGCTCAAGCGCTATGGGCTGACCGAAGGTGGCGGCGCGCCCGACAAGGGACATATCCTGTTCGAAACCGGCTATGGCCCGTCGGGCCTGCCGCATATCGGCACGTTCAACGAAGTGCTGCGCACGACCATGGTGCGCAACGCCTTCCACGCCCTGTCCGACGTTCCGACGCGGCTGGTGGCGTTCAGCGACGACATGGACGGGCTGCGCAAGGTGCCCGACAATGTGCCCAACCAGGCGATGCTGGCGGAACATCTGGGCAAGCCGCTGACGCAGGTGCCCGACCCGTTCGGGAAATATGAGAGTTTCGCGCATCACAATAATGCGATGCTGCGCGAATTTCTCGACCGCTTCGGCTTCGACTATGAATTCGTGTCCGCGACCGAACAATATCGCGCCGGCGCCTTCGACGACGCGCTGCGCCAGGTGCTGCGGCGCTATCAGGCGATCATGGACATCATGCTGCCGACCCTGCGCAAGGAACGGCAGGCGACCTATTCGCCGGTCCTGCCGATCAGCCCGCGCAGCGGCATCGTGCTGCAGGTGCCGGTCGAAGTGATCGACGCCGAAGCGGGCCTTGTCCGCTTCGAGGATGACGGCGAGACGATCGAACAGTCGATCCTGTCGGGCGGCGCCAAGCTGCAGTGGAAGGTCGACTGGGCGATGCGCTGGTATGCGCTGGGCGTCGACTATGAAATGGCGGGCAAGGACCTGATCGATTCCGTTACCCAATCGTCCAAGATCTGCCGCGCGCTGGGCGGCCGCCCGCCCGAGGGCTTCAACTATGAGATGTTCCTCGACGAAAAGGGCGAGAAAATCTCCAAGTCCAAGGGCAATGGCCTCAGCCTGGAGCAGTGGCTGACCTATGGCCCGCAGGAAAGCCTGGCCTTCTACGCCTATCGCGAACCGAAAAAGGCCAAGCAGCTGCACATGGGCGTCATCCCCCGCGCGGTGGACGAATATTGGCAGTTCCGCGCCAATTATCCGCGCCAGGCGATCGAGCAGCAGCTCGGCAATCCGGTCCATCACATCCATGACGGCCAGCTGCCGCAAGGCGAAATGCCGGTGACCTTCGGCCTGCTGCTGAACCTGGTCGGGGTGATGGGCGACGCCAGCCGGGATCAGGTCTGGGGCTATCTGCAAAATTATGTGCCGGGCGCCAGCGCCGAGACCTATCCGGAGCTTGACGCGCTGATCGGCCATGCGCTGGCCTATCATCGCGATTTCGTCGCGCCGACGCTGCAGCGCCGCGCGCCCGATGCTCAGGAAGCCGCGGCGCTGCGCCGTCTGGACCAGGAATTGGCCGCACTGCCCGCGGACGCCACGGCCGAAGACATCCAGAATATCGTCTACGCCATCGGCAAGGATGCGGCCTTTGGCTTCGCGGAACTGCGCGACTGGTTCAAGGCGCTGTACCAGACGCTGCTGGGCGCGGATCAAGGCCCGCGCATGGGCAGTTTCATCGCGCTCTATGGCATTGAAAACAGCCGGAAATTAATCGCTGAGGCGCTTGCCGCCTGATCCGACGAAATGGGGGAACAAAGCGGGTAAAAGGGCGTTTGCCTCTATGGTCCACCCCCCTTTCGGACTGGTGATGCGCTTCGCGCGCGTCATCGGCCGCGTGCGCCCGGAAACGGGCGGCGCGGCCAAGGGCGGTAGCAGCTTACCCGCTTGAACCAAAGCACGAGCCGAACAAGGCGAACGGCCCCGAACCATCCGGATCGGGGCCGCTGTTGTTTCAAGCGCCGGGCGGCTTACCAGAAGAAGCCGCGATGCACCTGCACCACCCGGCCGGTGCGCACATTCACCAGCAGCACGTCATTATAGTGGCGGACCCAGCGCAGATTGGCGCCCGGACGGGGCAGGCGATAGCGATAGGGATCGGCGATATAATAGCGTGAGCTGTAATAGACCGGCCGCAGCTGCGCGCCGGAATTCCAGGCGGTGTAGCGGAACGGGGCGCGCCAGTTGCCGCCGCGATAGACGTCGCGGTGACTGCGGCGATAGTCGCGCCAGTCCTCGCGCACTTCGCGGCGCGCCTCACGCACGTCGCGCCGTTCGTCGCGCACGTCGCCGCGGTCGCCATAGCGCTGCGCCTGCCGCAGGTCGCGCTTCTCTTCGCGCAGCTGCCGCTCGCTGCGGCGCGCTTCGCCATAGGATTGCGCCGATGCGACGCTCGGCGCGACGGTGGCGGCCAGCAGGCCCAAAATGATCAGTTTACGCATCTTTGGTCTCCTTCAGCGTGGCGTGGGACCGATGTCTGGTCGGGTTCCTGCGCCAGTGAGGAGAGATATGGGCCTCAGCAACTGAACGGCCGGCGAATGTTTCAGTCAGAATCCAGTCATTTATGTCGCAAATTGTATCGGCCGATCAGCCCCAGGGGCGCTCCCGAAACCATTTGGTGACGACATATTTGGTGCCGCGCTCGACCGGCCGTGCGGCGTGAAGGCTGAAGCGGTTGGGCGCTCCGTCGCGCGTCATGTTGTTCCAGATCAGGATCATGCCCTCGACCGGCGGGACCATGAATTCGCATTGCGGAAAATGGGTTTCGCCCCCGGCTTCGACCGCCGACAGATAGATCATCGCGGTCCAGGTGCGCTGCCCGCCGGTGCCGCGCATCTGCTGCCAGTAATCGGCCGTCACCGGGAAATAGTCGCAATGGACGCGGTATTCCTGGCCCTGCGTATAGCGCTGGCCCTGCAGCGTTTCGCCATGACTGGCGGGCAGGCCCGTCAGCGCGCAGATGCGGTTGGTGATGCTTTCCACCAGCGGGTCCCAAGGCGACAGATTGCCGCTGTGGCTGGTGCGATATTCGGCATTGGCGCTGCCGGAAAACAAGGTGGAGGGCCGCGCGCTCGAATCGATCAGCGTGCGCAGCCCGGCGCATTCCTCCGCGCTCAAAAATGCCTGGCGCCCATAGATGTCGAGGTTGGGCGCGTCGATGCGGCTCACCATCGGGTTGCGGTCCAGCCGCGCGCGCACGGCGTCGCCGATGCTGGCGCGGGCAGGCGAAGCAACGCCGCCATCATCCAGGCAGCCATCATCAGGAATAGAGGTCATGCCGCCCCTCCTGCCATAGCGCCGGGCCCGATGAAAAGACCCCGACGCGTCGCCGCGCCGGGGCCAGTGACTCCTGAAGGCCAGTTCAGGAAGCGAAACGGATCACCAGAAGAAATTGTGGATCACGTCGACCACATAGCCGTCGCGAATGTCGACCAGCAGCGCGTCGTCATAATAGCGGACCCAGCGCAGCGTGCCGTAGGCGGGCGGCAAGCGATAGGCATAGGGATCGCTGATCCAGTAATTATTCGCGTAGAGCAGGTTGCTGAGGAAAATCCCGACCGAGAAGGAGCGATAGCCATAGCTCCAGCCGCGCGGCGCATAATAGCGGCCGATCCGGTAGCGATCGCCATAGCGGCTGCGATAGCTGCGCCAGTCATAGCGCCGGTCCTGCCGCCAGCCATTGTCCCAGCGTCGCTGGCTGCTCCAGCGGGTGCGGTCGTCATAGCGCCGCCCGTTCGTCCAGTCGCGCTCGCCGATCCAGCGCGCATCGCGCCGATCATCGCGCCACTCCCGGCGATCATCGCGCCGGTCGCTCCGCCAATCGCGCCGATCATCGCGTCGGTCGTCCCGCCGATCCTGCCGGTCGTCGCGGCGATCGTCCCGGCGGTCGGTTCGCCAGTCGCGGCGATCATCGCGTGCATCCTGCCGCGCCTCGCGCCAGTCATTGCGGGTCTGCGGACGATCAGCGCGCTGGTCGCCGCGCCGCGCCTGCGTCTGGTCGCGACGGTCGCGCGCCTGCTCCAGCGCGCGCGCCGGTTCGCCGCGCAGGCGATTGTCGGGACGCGTCGGCGTCATCTGGCGCGGCCGCTGCTGCGCGCGCTGTTGCGGCCGCTGCGCGCGGACGCCATCGTTGCGGGGCGCGGTCATGCGGTTGCCGCGCGACACGGCCGCATCGCCGCCGCCGCGCGTCGCGCGCTCGCTGCGCGCGGCGCGTTCCTGCGCATAGGCCGGCGCGATCCCGCTCAACACCGTCGCGCTCATCAGTCCCGCCAGCATCATCTTCTTGAACATGCGTCCAGACTTTCTTCAGGAAGGGGCAGGTCGCCCCTTGATACGCCTCTTCTACAAAGGCGCGCGTGTCGGATCGCTGAACCCGCATGTCAGCTTTATGAAAGAATCCGGGGGTCCATATGGCTATTGGGGAAGGGACTTCTTATTACGTTCAACGTATCCGCGGGGCGACACGTCCTGTCGCGCAGCGAAACTAATTCAGATCAAAGAATTCCCCTGTCATCCCCTTTAGGACTGCCGAGTGACGAAATCCCCTGATGCCGGCCGCACTCGTCAGGCCCTGCGCGAAGCGACCATGACGAGTCATGAGCGGGTGGACGCCCTCTTCGCGGACTTCGCGCTCGATACGCCGCAGGATTATGCCGCCTTTCTGAGCGCGCATGGTCGTGCCCTGTCGGCGCTGGAGCCTGCCGCGCGCCCCGATCAGACCCGCATGCCGTTGCTGGCGCAGGATCTCGCGGCGCTCGACGCGCCCCTGCCGACGCCGCTCCCGCTCGAAGCGCAGGACAGCGACGGCTTTCGCTGGGGGCTGCTCTATGCGCTGGAAGGATCGCGCCTGGGCGGCGCTTTCCTGGCGCGGCGGGTCGGCGCGGGGCTGCCCCACGCTTATCTGTCGGCCGCTCATGGCAAGGGCGAATGGTTGGCCTTCCAGCGCGCGCTCGACGGCGCTGCTGCGGAGGGCGGCGAAGGCTGGTTGGAGGACGCCGTGCAGGGCGCTCTTGCCGCCTTCGCCCTTTTCGCGACCGCCGCGACGCAGCAGAAGGCGGTGGCCCATGGCTGATGGCGGCGCAAACGGCCCCGACTATGCGGTCGACCTCAGCAATTGCGATCGGGAACCGATCCATGTGCTGGGCAAGGTCCAGCCCTTCGGCTTCCTGATCGCGTTGACGGCCGACTGGCTGGTGGCGCGCGTGTCGGCCAACAGCGCGGACTTTATCGGCCTGTCGCCCGACGACATGCTCGGTCGCCCGATCAGCGACATCCTCGCCAGCGACGCCATCCATGCGCTGCGTAACCGCATCACCTTGCTGCGCGGCCCGGATTCGGTCGAGCGCCTCTTTTCGGTGCCGCTGATCGAAGGCGGCCCCGCATTCGACGTGGCGGTGCATTTTTCCGGCCCGATGGTGGTGGTGGAGGCGGAGCCCGCCAGCCATGACGAAATGGAAGCCAGCAGCACGGTCCGCTCCATGGTCTCGCGCCTTGCCCAGGCGGAGGGCATGTCTGCCTTCCTGCGGGACGGCGCGCGCCAGGTGCGGGCGCTGACCGGCTTCGACCGCGTCATGGTCTATCGCTTCGCCGATGGCGGCGATGGAGAAGTCGTGGCCGAAGCGCTGCGGCCGGGGATCGAAAGCTTCTTCGGGCTGCACTATCCCGCGTCCGACATTCCGGCTCAGGCCCGCGCCCTCTACCTGCGCAACATCTTTCGCATCATTGCCGACGTCCAGTCGGATCCGGTGCCGGTCGTGCCCGCGGTCGACCCCACCGGCGCGGCACTCGACATGTCGCTCTGCCTGACTCGCGCCGTCTCGCCGATCCATATCGAATATCTGCGCAACATGGGCGTGGGCGCCTCGCTCTCCATTTCGATCATCGTCGATGGCAAGCTGTGGGGCCTGTTCGCCTGTCACCATTATGAAGCGCGGCTGCCGACCTTCGCGCAGCGTAGCGCCGCCGAACTGTTCGGCCAGATCTTCTCGATGATGCTCGAAAGCCGCGAGCGCGCCGAAACCGCCTCTTATGAGGGCAAGGCGCGGCAGGTGGCCGACCGGCTGCTGTCGGCGGTGGCGCAGGATCATGACCTGCTGTCCAACGCCCGCTGGCTGGGCGATATCGTGATCGACACCATCCCGGCCGATGGCGTGGGCGTCTATATCGACGGGCAGATGACCTTTTCGGGCCTGACGCCCGATGAACCCGCTTTTGCGGCGATCGTGTCGATGCTCAACCGCGTGGCTGCGAGCCAGGTGTTCACCACCGACAATCTGTCGCGCCTGCTGCCCGATGCCGCTGCCCATGCCGATCGCGCGGCGGGCCTGCTCGCCATTCCGATCTCGCGCCGGCCGCGCGACTATGTCGTGCTGTTCCGCGCGGAGCAGCTGCGCTCGGTGCGCTGGGCGGGCAAGCAGGACAAGCATATCGAATATGGCCCCAACGGCCCGCGCCTGACCCCGCGCAAGAGCTTCGAGGAATGGTCGGAACTGGTGAAGGGCACCGCCTTGCCCTTCACGCCGGCCGAACTGCGCGTCGCCGAAGCGCTGCGTACGGCCTTGCTGGAAGTGATCCTGCGCCTGTCCGATTCGGCCGATGCGGAACGGCAGCGGGCGCATGAGAAGCAGGAATTGCTGATCGCCGAGCTCAATCACCGCGTGCGCAACATCCTGTCGCTCATCCGCGGCCTCATTTCGCAGACGCGCGACAGCGCCCAGTCGGTCGACCAGTTCATCGGCACGCTGGAAAGCCGCGTCCATGCGCTCGCGCGCGCGCATGACCAGATCACCGCCGACCGCTGGAGCCCCGCGCGGCTCATCGACCTTATCGAAGTGGAGGCTGGCGCCTATCTGGGCGAGCGCAGCGATCGGGTGCGGCTGAGCGGCCCCAATGTCATGCTGACGCCGGCCTGCTTCACCGTGCTGGCGCTGGTCATCCATGAAATGCTGACCAATGCGGCCAAATATGGCGCTTTGTCGGACCATGGCACGGTCGCGATCGACTGGCGCGTGGACCAGGATGGCAGCCTGCTGATCGACTGGACCGAAAGCGGCGGTCCCCCGGTCGTGGCGCCGACGCGCCGGGGCTTCGGATCGACCGTGATCGAACGCTCCATCCCCTATGATCTGGGCGGCCATGCGGAAATCACTTATCGGCTGGGCGGGATCGAAGCGCATTTCTGCATCCCGTCGCGCCATGTCGTGTCGGTGCTGGCCGACAGCGCGGATCGCGAGCGCGCGCGCCCCGCGGCGGCCGTTACGCCGGGCCTGCTGCTGGGCCGCAACGTGCTGCTGGTCGAAGACAATATGATCATCGCCATGGATGGGGAGGATGCGCTGCGCGATCTGGGCGCGGACGTGTTCACCGCCGCCAGCATCGGCCGCGCGCGCGAAGCGATCGCGCTCAACAGCGTCGATGTCGCCGTGCTGGATTTCAACCTGGGCCATGAAAACAGCCTGCCGGTCGCCGACCTGCTGGCGGAGCGCGGCATCCCCTTCCTCTTCGCCACCGGTTATGGCGACGGGCTGGAATTGCCGCCCCGGTTTCAGGATGTGACGCTGGTCAAGAAGCCCTATTCGGGCGCGACGCTGGCGCAGGCGCTGGAGCCGGTGATCAATCCCGGCACCTGAGGCGGCGGCGACGAAACGCTCGGTTTCGCCGCTTGCCGTTGCGAGAGGACCGGGCGTTGCCGATATGGCGTCCATGTCCACCGATGCCGTTTCCGATCCCGACGCCGCCCTGCGCCAGCCCAGCCTGTTCATCCCGCATGGCGGCGGCCCCTGTTTCTTCATGGACCCTGCCGATCCCGATCGCGTCCAGAGCGATCCGATGTGGCAGCCGATGCAGGATTATCTCAGCGGGCTGGTCGCCGATCTGCCGGCCCGGCCACGCGCGATCCTGCTGGTGTCGGGCCATTGGGAGGCGGCGGACTTCACCGTCCATGTCGGCGATCGGCCGCCCCTGCTGTTCGACTATCACGGCTTTCCGCCCCATACTTACCAGCTGCGCTGGGATGCGCCCGGCGCGCCCGATGTCGCGCGCCGCGCCGCCGACCTGCTGCGCGGCGGGGGCTTCACCACGCGCGAGGAGACGGCACGCGGCTGGGACCATGGCGTCTTCATCCCGATGAAGGTCGCGCTGCCGGACGCCGACATTCCGCTCGCGCAGCTGTCGCTGCGCCGCGATCTCGATCCCGCCGTCCATATCGCCGCCGGGCGCGCGCTCGCCCCGCTGCGCGACGAAGGCGTGCTGATCATCGGATCGGGCATGAGCTTCCACAATCTGCGTGTGCGTGGGCCGCAGGCGATCGCGCCGTCGACCGCCTGGGACTATGCGCTGACCGCGGCCGCGACGGATGCCGATCCCGACCAGCGCGCGGCGCGCGTCGCCGCCTGGGCGGATCTGCCGCATGCCCGCTTCGCCCACCCGCGCGAGGAGCATCTGCTGCCGCTGATGGTGGCGCTGGGCGCGGGCGACCGATCGCCCGCGACCTGCACGCATCGCAGTTCGGTGCTGGGCTGGACCGTGTCGGGCTATCGCTTCGGTTGAACGCCGGGCCGGCCGAGCGCGGGCACGGTGCGCGCCGCCGCTTCGGGCGTGATGCCGGGGGGCGGGGCGGCGGCGATCTGCTCCTCGCCGCGCATGATCCGGCCCGCGCGCTTGATCGCGCCGCGCAGCCGGGGATAGATGCCGCAGCGGCAGATATTGGTGATCGCCGCGTCGATCTGCTCGTCGGTCGGATCGGCATTCCGCCGCAGCAGCACCGATGCCGCCATGATCATGCCGGGGATGCAATAGCCGCATTGCGACACATTGTCGGCGGCGAAGGCCTGTTGCAGCGGATGGCCGCGATCGGGCGACAGCGCCTCGATCGTGGTGACGAAACGCCCTTCGGCATGGGCGATGGTCACCTGGCAGGATCGCACCGCCTCGCCATCGATGTCCACCGTGCAGGCGCCGCAATCGCCGGTGCCGCACCCATATTTGGTGCCGGTCAGGTTCGACGCGTCGCGCAGCGCCCACAGCAGGGGCGTGTCCGGGTCCATCCGATATTGCACCGGCCGGTCATTGACGGTGAACCTGGTCATGCGCCGGTGCTGGCCTCGCTGTCATCCTCTTCCTCCTCCGCCTGGTGGAACAGCACTTCGTTGCGGATGTGGATGGTGCGCGACGCCAGGCGTATTTCCTGGATGAAGGTCGCGAAGGCGGCGGTCTGCAGCAGCATCGCCAGGATGAAGATCAGCGCGATCGCCGTGCCCAGATGCGCGTCGAACAATTCGGCGGCGAACAGCAGCATGACGACCAGGCAGATGGCGCAGCCCGACGCGACTGACAGGAAGATCGCGCCGTTGACGACGCTCATCCGCTTGTCGAGCACGCGGATTTCCGCGACCAGCCGGTCATGCTCGCGCCCGCGCGTCACCAGCACGCTCTGTTCGACCTTGCGCGCCCGGTCGATCACGCGCGCCAGCCGCCCGGCGCAGACATTGAGGAACGCGCCCAGCCCCGCCAGCATGAACACCGGCGCGACCGCCAGCTGGATGGTCGCCGCGACCTGGCTGACCTGGGGCAGGACCATCATGCCGCTCATCGCGCCGCCTCCAGAGCCGCTCAGGCCGCGCCCTTGGACGTGGGCGTGTTGATGCCCATCGACTGGAGATATTTCTTCACGTTGCGCGCCGCCTGGCGCAGCCGCTGTTCATTTTCGACCATGGCGATGCGGACATAGCCTTCGCCATCCTCGCCATAGCCGACGCCCGGCGCGACCGCGACCTTGGCATGGGTGAGCAACTGCTTGGAAAATTCCAGGCTTCCCATGTCCTTGAGCGCGGGCGGCAGCGGCGCCCAGCAGAACATCGACGCGCGCGCAGCGGGAATGTCCCATCCCGCCCGGCCGAAGCTTTCCACCAGCACGTCGCGGCGCTTGTGGTAGAGCAGGCGGTTCTTCTCGACGATGTCCTGGGGGCCGTTGAGCGCGGCGCAGGCCGCCGCCTGGATCGGCGTGAAGGCGCCATAGTCGAGATAGGATTTCACCCGCGTCATCGCCGCGATCAGCGTCTTGTTGCCCACGGCAAAGCCCATGCGCCACCCGGCCATGGAATAGGTTTTGCTGAGCGAGGTGAACTCGATCGCGACGTCCTTCGCGCCCGGCACCTGCAGGATGGAAGGCGTCGGATTGCCGTCATAATAAAGTTCGGAATAGGCAAGGTCGGACAGGATCCAGACCTTGTTCTCCTTCGCCCAGGCCACCAGCCGCTCGTAGAAGGCCAGGTCCACCGTCTCGGCCGTGGGGTTGGACGGATAGTTCACCACCAGGATCGACGGGCGCGGCACGGTGAAGGCCATGGCGCGGTCGAGCGAGCGGAAATAGGTTTCGTCCGGCGTCGTGGGCACCGACCGGATGGTCGCGCCCGCGATGATGAAGCCGAATGTGTGGATCGGGTAGCTGGGGTTGGGCGCCAGCACGACGTCGCCCGGTTCGGTGATCGCGGTGGCCAGGCTGGCGAGCCCCTCCTTCGATCCCATGGTGACGACGACTTCGGTCTCCGGATCGACATCGACGCCGAAGCGGCGGCCATAATAGTTCGCCTGCGCCTTGCGCAGGCCGGGAATGCCGCGCGACTGGGAATAGCCATGGGCGCTCGGCTTGCGCGCCACTTCGACCAGCTTGTCGATGACATGGTCGGGCGGGGGCAGGTCGGGATTGCCCATGCCCAGGTCGATAATATCCTCTCCCGCCGCACGCGCCGCGGCCCGCATCGCATTCACTTCGGCGATGACATAGGGCGGCAGGCGCTTCATGCGGTAGAATTCTTCGGACATTATCGGGGCTTTCCTGAAAGCTTCCTGTAGGGAATAGTGCGTGACGCGCCGCCGGCGTGTCATAATCGGGCTATAACCGGCCGGATAAGGACTTGCCAGCGAAAGCCGCGGCCCGCGCAATGCCAGGAGGAGGATGGTGGCCATGCAAGAAAGCGACGTTTTGGAGCCCCGCCTGCCGACCCTGGAGGAGATGCAGCAATGGACGCAGGTGCTGGGCCGCGCGCAGCAGCTGATGCTGGAACAGGCGGCGGGATCGACCGGACAGACCCTGCCGTTCGACCCGGCGATCGTCGCGCGCATCCAGACCAGTTTCGCCGATGAAGGGCTGGCGCTGTGGCAGCGTTTCCTGGACGCGGGCGGCCTGCTGCGCGACCGGCCCGATCCCGCGCCCGAAACCAGCCCGGCCGCGCGCAAGGATCGGCGCTTTGCCGATCCCGCCTGGACCGAACATCCCTTCTACGACCTCATCCGCCAAAGCTATCTGCTGCTGTCCGATTATCTGATGAAGCTGGCCGACGCTGTGGACGGCGTCGATCCCCGGCAGAAGGCCAAGCTGCGCTTCGCCACCACCGGCCTGCTCGACGCGATCGCGCCCAGCAACTTCCCGCTCACCAACCCGCTGGTCGTGCAGAAGACGATCGAGAGCGGCGGCGAAAATCTGGTCACCGGGCTCAAGCATATGCTGGCCGACATGGAGAAGGGGCAGCTCACCCATACCGACGGCACCAAGTTCGAACTGGGCCGCAACATCGCGGCGACGCCGGGCAAGGTGATCCACGAAACCCCGCTCTACCAGCTGATCCATTACGCGCCGTCGACGGCGCAGGTGCTGGAAACCCCGCTGATCATCTTCCCGCCCTGGATCAATCGCTTCTACATCCTCGACCTGTCGCCGGAAAAAAGCTTCGTCAAATGGGCGGTGGACCAGGGGATCAGCGTCTTTCTGGTGTCCTGGAAGTCGGCCGACGCCTCGATGAAGGACCTGATCTGGGACGATTATATAATCGACGGACAGATCGACGCGATCGACACGGTGCGCGACCTGCTGGGGGTGGAGAGCGTCCATGCGATCGGCTATTGCGTCGCCGGCACGACGCTGGCGGCCACGCTGGCGCTGCTCGCCGCGCGGGGCGAGGCGGACAAGGTGGCGAGCGCCACCTTCTTCACCGCGCAGGTGGATTTCAGCCAGGCCGGCGACCTCAGCCTGTTCGTCGATGACGATCAGATGAAGCTGGTGGAACAGCTGTCGTCCCAGGGCTTTCTCGACGGGCGCTACATGGCCGCGACCTTCAACCTGCTGCGCGGGCGCGACCTCATCTGGAACTATGTCGTCAACAATTATCTGCTCGGCATGGATTATCCGCCCTTCGACCTGCTCTATTGGAATGGCGACACCACCAACCTGCCGGCGCGCTGGCACAAGGATTATCTGACTCAGCTCTACCGCGACAATCTGCTCGTCTCGCCCGGCGCGATCAGCGTCGCGGGCACGCCGATCGACCTGCGCAGCGTGCGCACCCCCGCTTATGTGCAGGCGGGCAAGGAAGATCATATCGCGCCGCTGAAAAGCGTCTGGAAACTGACCGAGCATTTCGCCGGGCCGGTCCGCTTCCTGCTGGCGGGGTCGGGCCATATCGCCGGGGTCATCAATCCGCCGGCCGCCCGCAAATATCAATATTGGGCGTGCGACGAAGCGCAGCCGACGCTCGACGCCTTCCTCGACAAGGCGACGGAGACGAAGGGCAGCTGGTGGCCCGACTGGCGCGCCTGGCTGGACGGGATCGATTCGCGCACCGTGCCGGCGAAGGGCGCGCGCATGCCGGGCGAAGGCAAGCTCAAGGCGCTGGAGGATGCGCCCGGACGCTACGTCAAGGCGCGGTAAAGGCGCTAATTTTTCAGCGATGCGTTCGGCCGCCTTGCAAATGCGACGAGCTGAAGATGGCATTTTTGTTGCACTGCACAAAATGCCTTGCGTGCGACTGATCCAGGCTATATTGTGCAGTGCAACAAACGGAGGATGGTCATGGCCGAAACCCCGAAGACCCCGAGGAACATGCCGCGCGCCAAGGCAGGATCGACGACAATGTCGGCGGCCGAGGCCTTGATGGCCGCCGAAGCGGCGATCGGGACCGAGCCAGTGAAAAAGAAGCCCGCCCCTCGCAAGGCGTCCAGCGTCAAGCCGCTGGAAGCCGATGCGCCCGCCGGCAATGTGAAGCCGGTCGAAACCAACCCGCAATCGGAACCCGCGCCCGATCCGGTGGAACCGCCGGCCCCGACGCCCACGCCTGCCCCGGCGCCAACTCCGGCGCCCGCGCCGGCCCCGGCCGACGCGCTCGCGCCCTCCGCCAACATCAAGAGCCTGACAGCAATGGCCGAAACCGCTGCGACCCAGCCGCTGCCCGCCACAGAAGGAACCAAGATCATGAACGACGTTATGGAAACCGGAAAGAAGTTCGCCGAAGACACCAAGGCCAAGTTCGAGACCGCCTATGCGGACTTCAACGAAAAGGCCAAGGCCCAGGTCGAAAAGTCGACCAAGGCCGTCGAGGAAATGAGCGACATCGCCAAGGGCAACATGGAAGCCCTGGTCGAATCCGGCAAGATCGCCGCCAAGGGCATGGAAGTGATGGGCCAGGAAGCCGTCGACTTCACCCGCAAGAATTTCGAGAAGGCGACCGCGACGTTCAAGACCTTCGCCACCGTGAAGACGCCGACCGAATTCTTCCAGCTGCAGAGCCAGCTGATCTCGACCAGCTTCGACGACTTCACCAAGGAAGCCGCCAAGAACAGCGAAGCGATGATGAAGCTGGCCGGCGACGTCGCTCAGCCGCTGACCGCGCGCATGACGCTGGTGACCGACAAGGTGAAGGCGGTCGCCGCCTGATCGGCGCGCCGTTCTGACGCCTGGATGCAGGGCGTCCTCTCCCGGGCGGAGAGGGCGCCCTTGCCGTTTCGGGCGTCGCGTCGGGATGGGCGCGATGCGGCGACCGGCCGCGCCGACCCCTTGCCATGCCGGCGCAAATCGCCATATTCTCTTTCATCATGAACAGTCTCACCACCGCATCATGGTCCGTGAACATGGCGGGCCGGGACCAGGACGATCAGGGCGAAGGCCCCGGCGGACCCAATGTCGGCGTCGCCACCCGCACGCGCACCCGCACCAAGAAGCCTTCGCTCTACAAGGTGCTGATGCTCAACGACGATTATACCCCGATGGAATTCGTCGTGCATGTCCTGCAGAGCTTTTTCCGCATGGACATGGAGGAAGCGACCCGCGTCATGCTCCACGTCCACCAGCGCGGCGTCGGCATTTGCGGCATCTTCAGCTATGAAGTCGCCGAGACGAAGGTGAACCAGGTGATGGATTTTGCGCGGCAGAACCAGCATCCGCTCCAGTGCACGCTCGAAAAGGCCTGAGCCGCCCATCCCCAAGTAGCGCTTATATTTCAAACAATTACGTGATTGAAATATAAGGTTTTTTCAGACATTTCGCCGATCATGGCCCCGCTAAACGAAGTGGGGACTTCCAGCATGACGACGATATCCAACTACTCCATGGCCTTGCCGCCATCGCCGCGCGCGATGATGGATCGCCGCATCGAGGCCGTGGTCGAAGCGGGCTCCGTGTCCGAAGTCGACAGCGCCGCGATGGAAACAGCGCTCGACTCCATCGACAGCGCGCTCTCCGCCTCCGCCGGTTCCGAAACCGGCCGGCTCGACCCGTCCGCGATGCAGGACCGGATCGATTCGCTAATCGAGGATCAGCTGTCGGCCGGCACCTTGACGCAGGAACAGGCGGCGCAGTTACAGGGCTTCTTCGCCCAGGGGCCGGGCGCCCCATCCTCGAGCGACAGCGTCAGCGCCGACAGGACGATCGACGGCCTATCGGGCGTCGGCGGCGCGGGTCCGATGCGCGGCCCGCCGCCCGGACCGCCGCCGGCCGCAAGCGAGGAAGAGGACAGCGCGAGCAGCAGCGCAACGAGCGAAACCGACACGGCCAGCGCCACCGAGCAGCTCGATTCGATCATCGCCTTCCTCGAAAATCTGCGCACCCGCCTCTCCCAATCGCTCTATGGCAGCGTCGCCAGCAACAGCGACAGCAGCAGCAGCGGACTGGTGGTCGACAGCCTCGCCTGACGAGCCGACGCCTTCGCCGCTTCGACCGGGGCGGCGCGGCCGGCGGAGCGGGGACTCTCCGCCGGCCAAAATCTCTGCCCCCTTTCCTTGGCGGCCGCGCGCCCCTACACCGGCGGGCGTGACGCAGGAGAACCCCGCCGCCATCCATGACCTGGCCGTGATCGGCGGTGGCGTGAATGGCTGCGGCATCGCCCGCGACGCGGCGGGCCGGGGCGCGCAGGTGCTGCTGCTGGAGCGCGGCGACCTGGGGCAGGGCACATCCTCCGCCTCGACCAAGCTGATCCATGGCGGCCTGCGCTATCTGGAGCACCGCGAATTCGGCCTGGTGCGCGAGGCGCTGGCCGAACGGGAGCGGCTCTGGGGCATCGCCCCGCACATCATCCACCCGATGCGCTTCGTCCTGCCCTGGACCAAGGGGCTGCGGCCGCGCTGGATGCTGCGCCTTGGCCTCTTCCTCTATGACCATCTGGGCGGCCGCCAGGTGCTGCCGGCGACGCGGACCATCGACCTGCGCCGCCATGTCGCGGGCGCGCCGCTGCGCCCCGGCTTCACCACCGGCTATTGCTATTCGGACGGCTGGGTCGACGATGCCCGGCTGGTCCTGCTCAATGCCCGCGACGCGGCGGATCGCGGCGCGACTGTGCGAACGCGCACGCAGGTCACTGGCCTGGCGCGGGAGGCCGGGCTCTGGATGATCGACGCCCGCACCGCCCAGGGGGCGCCGCTGCGCTTTCGCGCCCGCGCCTTGGTCAACGCCACCGGGCCGTCCGTGCTGGCGCTGCCCGGCGCGGGGCAGGGGCTGACCGGCCGGCGCATGCGGCTGGTGCGCGGCTCGCACATCGTCGTGCCGCGCCTGTTCGATCACGACTTCGCCTATTTCTTCCAGCTGCCCGACGGCCGCATCATCTTCGCCATTCCCTATGAGCGCGACTTCACCCTGATCGGCACCACCGATCGCGACCATGAAGGCGGGCTCGACCGGATCGTGGCGAGCGCAGATGAGATTGAATATCTCTGCGCCGCCGCCAGCCGCTATTTCGCTCGCGCGGTTGCGCCGGCGGATGTGCTCTGGTCCTATGCCGGGGTGCGGCCGCTGATCGACGACGGCTCCGACCGGCCCGAAGCCGCGACGCGCGGCTATCGCTTGGACTATGATGCGGGCGGGGAGGGGGAGGCGCCCGCGCTGCATGTGCTGGGCGGCAAGATCACCACCTATCGCCATCTCGCGGCCGAAGCGGTGTCTCTGCTCCAGCCCCGTCTGCCGATGATGCGCGGCGGCGACTGGACCGCGACCGCGCCCCTGCCGGGCGGCGATTTCCCGATGACCGGGCTGCCCGCGCTGCTCGACGGCCTGGCGCGCGACTATCCTTTCCTCGACGCCGCGACCATTGACCGGATCGGCCGCGCCTATGGTACCTGCGCGCGCCAATGGCTGGGCGACGCGCGCAGCATGGCGGACCTGGGTGTCCATTTCGCCGTCGGCTTCACCCAGGCGGAGGCGGCCTGGCAGATGGATCGGGAATGGGCGCGCACTGCCGACGACATGCTGTGGCGGCGGACCAAATTGGGCCTGCGCTTCACCGCCGCAGATGTCACCGCGCTGGAACAATGGGTGAAGGATCGGGGATGAACGAAGCCATGCTGCTGGTGCTGGACGAAGGCACCACGTCGACCCGCGCGATGCTCTACACGCCTGACGGGGTGCGGGTCGGCACGGCGCAGCGCGACCTCACCCAATATTATCCGCGGCCCGGCTGGGTCGAACAGGACGCGACCGAAATCTGGGAGCGGACGCTCGCCTGCGCGCAGGAGATGGTGGCGCAGGCGGGCGGCGCCGACCGCATCCTCGCCATCGGCATCACCAACCAGCGCGAGACCGTGGTCGCCTGGGACAGGCGCAGCGGCCGGCCGCTCGCCCGCGCCATCGTCTGGCAGGACCGGCGCACCGCCGACCAGTGCCAGGCGCTGCGCGATGCGGGCCATGAATCGCTGATCCAGGCGCGCACCGGCCTCGTCATCGATCCCTATTTCTCCGCGACCAAGATGCGCTGGCTGATCGACCATGAACCCGCCGTCGCTCAGGCGGGCGATGCGCTGGCGCTGGGCACGGTGGAAAGCTGGCTGGTGTGGAAACTGACCGGCGGTCTGCATATCGGCGACGCCAGCAACGCCAGCCGCACGCAGCTGCTGGCGCTCGACGGCGCAGGATGGGACGCGGATCTGTGCGCGCTGTTCGACATCCCGCCCGCCACCCTGCCTGTCATCGTCGACAATGCCGGGGATTTCGGCGCGACCCGTCCCGACCTGCTCGGCGGGCCGATACCGATCTGCGGCCTTGCCGGCGACCAGCAGGCCGCGACCATCGGCCAGGGATGCCTGGTCCCCGGCCAGGCCAAGGCGACGCTCGGCACCGGCGCCTTCATCCTGGCGCCCGTGGGGGATGCCCCGCCCCGGTCGGACCACCGCCTGCTTGGCACCATCCTCTGCCAGCTGGACGGCCGCCGTCGCTACGCGCTGGAAGGGTCGATCTTCGTCGCCGGCAGCCTCGTCAAATGGCTGCGCGATGCGCTGGGCCTGGTCGGATCGGCGCAGGAAACCGAAGCGCTGGCCCGGTCGGTTGCCAACAATGGCGGCGTGTCGCTGCTCCCGGCGCTTTCGGGCCTGGGCGCGCCGCACTGGCGGCCGGAGGCGCGGGGGGTCATCGCTGGCCTCACCCAGGGCACCACCCGCGCGCACATCGTGCGCGCCGCGCTCGAATCGATCGCGCATCAGGCCCATGATCTGGCCGGCGCCTTCGCCGCCGACGGCGCGCCCTGGACCAGCCTGCGCCTGGATGGCGGGATGAGCGCCAATGACTGGATCGCGCAGGACATGGCCGACATGCTCGACATCGCGGTCGAACGCCCGGCCGATGTCGAAACCACCGCGCGCGGCGCCGCGATGCTCGCCGCGCTTGGGGCCGGGCTCCATGCCTCGATCGAGGCGGCGGCCGCGCGCCTGCCAGGGCGGCAGCGTTTCGCGCCGGCCATGGACGCCCGTGTCCGGGCCGACCGGCTGAAGACCTGGGGCGCCCTTCTGGCGGCATCGGAACGCGCTCTTCCGTAGCGGGGCGTTGAGGGAAAAATTAAGGATACGGCCTTATGTCCGGGCCATGCCGCGGTTCACCCTTCGAAGCCCTCAATCCCTCGCTGCGCCGGTCGTTACTGGATGCGTCTATTTCGCCGCCGCCACGCTGTCGGTTTCGGTGTCGCGCTTCGAAGGTGGCCTGGCCTTCATCTGGGGCGCCAATGCCTTTCTGATGGCGGAATTGCTGACGTCGCGCATATCCTACTGGCCGCGGGCGATGCTCGCCTGCTTCCTCGCCAGCATGACCGTTACGGCGCTGTTCGGTCTCGGCCCGGCGGCGGCGCTGCCGATGGCGTTCATCAATGTCAGCGAAGCGCTGATCGTCGCCATCATCTGCCGCCACTTCCTCAGCAACCGCACGGTAACCGGGTCGATGCACCCGCTGATCGTCTTCATCCTCGCGCTGTGCGGCGTTGCCGACATCGTCACCGGCTTCGCGGCGGCGGCGGTCGCCACGCTGAGCACGCCCGCCAGCTATGGCGCGTCCTGGCTGCACTGGTATACCGGCCATGCGCTGGGCGGGCTGATCTGCACGCCCGTCCTCATCCTGCTGTTGCAGGGCGAATTCGGCCGCTGGCTGCGCGCGACGCCCCGGCCTATGAAGATCGAGGCGGTGGCGCTGCTGGCGCTGTTCACGCTGACCACCGTCCATGTCTTCTACTGGGCGCGCTACCCGATGCTGTTCGCGCCGTTGCTGCCGCTGGTCCTGATCGCCTTTCGCGTCGGCCATATCGGCGCGGCCGCGTCGATCGTCATCCTGGCGCTGATCGGCGGCGTCGCCACCCTGTCGGGCACCGGGCCGCTGATGATCATCGACGGGTCGATGGGCGAGCGGGTGCAGGCTTTCCAATTCTATCTGGCGCTCAGCTTCCTGCTGTCGCTGCCGGTCGCGGCCGAACTCAATGGCCGTCGCCGCTTGTTCCAGATGCTGCAGGAAAGCGAATCGCGCTACCGCGCCATCGCGGAGCATAGCGGCGACGTGGTGCTGAACATCAGCATGGAGGGGGTGATCGAATATGCCTCGCCCTCCGCGCAGGAACAGATTGGCTGCGCGCCCGGGCTGCTGGTGGGCCAGAGCGCGACCGACCTGGTCGATCCGCAGGATCGCGACGCCGTGCTGGCGGCGCACCGGCAGGCGCTGGCGCGGCCGGGCACCGTGCATCAGGTGGAGTTTCGGCCGCTGCTGGCGGCGGGCGATCTCGATTGCTGCGAGATGGTCAGCCGCGCCGTGGTGGACGATCGCGGGCAGGCCGTCGGCCTGGTCAGCATGATCCGCGACATATCGAAGCACAAGGCGCGGCAACGCGCGCTGCAGCAGGTCGCCGCGCGCGATTCGCTGACCGGCGCGGACAGCCGGCGCGCGTTCCTCGACAAGCTGGACGCCGAAATGGGGCGGGTGGCGCAGGGCGCGCGCTCCTGCCTGCTGCTGATCGACCTCGATCATTTCAAGGCGGTCAATGATCGCTACGGCCATAGCGGCGGCGACCGGGTGCTGACTGGTTTCGTCCAGCGGCTTCTGCCCGAACTGCGCGGGCTCGACAGCATCGGTCGGCTGGGCGGGGAGGAATTTGCGATCCTGCTCGTCGATTGCGATAGCCACAGCGCGAGCCAGCTTTGCGATCGGTTGCGCGCCCGTCTGGCCGCGCCGATCGACGTCAACGACCGGGGGGAGGCGATCAGCGTCACCTTCAGCGCCGGCCTCGTCGCGCTGGACGGCGGCTCCACTCGATCGGCGATGCTGGAGGCGGCGGATCAGGCGCTGTACGAAGCCAAGCATAGCGGCCGGAACTGCATGCGCCTGGCGGCCTGATTGCTTCTGTCGGCAAGCGCAGGAAAATTCTCATGTTATATTGTAACTTCTGCAGGACTGGCCTATGTAGCGGTCACCATGTCGCAGAGCCTTCGCCAAGCCCTTACTACCGGACGTCTTGATCGCCTTGCGATCGCCATGTCGGGGCTGTGCGTCGCGCATTGTTTCGTCACTGCCATGCTGCTGGGGCTGCTGGCGTCGGCGGGCGGCATTTTCGAAAGTCCGATCTTCCATGAAGTGGGCCTGGGGCTCGCCATCCTGCTCGGCGCGGTCGCGCTGGGCCATGGCGCGGTGGTCCATGGCTTCATGATGCCCGCGGCGGTCGGCGCGCTTGGCCTCGGTGTGATGACCGGCGCGCTGACGATGGACCATGGCTTGCAGGAAAGCGTCTACACGCTGATCGGCGTCGGCATCCTGGCCCTGGGTCATGATCTGAACCACAGGGCCGGCCGCTAGCATCTGACCTGAGCGAACGCAGGGGCGCCCGCCGCATGTCGCTCAATTCGCCTCGGCGTCGATCCTATGCTCGCCTTTCACCCAGCGCACGGTGCCGGTGCTGGCGCGCATCACCACGCTTTCGGTCGTCAGTTTGCCGCCTGGCAGCCGCTTGACTCCGTCGAGCAGCGATCCGTCGGTCACGCCCGTCGCCGCAAAGATGCAGTCGCCCTTCGCCATGTCGGTGAGGTCATAGATCTTGTCGAAATCGGTGATGCCCCATTTGCGGGCGCGCTGCCTTTCATCCTCGTTGCGGAACAGCAGCCGCCCCTTGAACTGCCCGCCCACGCAGCGCAGCGCGGCGCAGGCCAGCACGCCCTCCGGCGCACCGCCCGATCCCATATAGATGTCGATATTGGTTTCGGGGTCGGTCGTGGCGATCACGCCGGCCACGTCGCCGTCGGGGATCAGCATGATGCCGCAGCCGATCGCGCGCAGTTCGGCGATCAGCTTCTCATGGCGCGGCCGGTCGAGCACGCAGACCATGATCTCGTGCGGATCGACGCCCTTCGCCGCGGCGACGGCGGCGACATTGTCGCGCACCGACCGGTTGAGGTCGATGACCCCGTCGGGATAGCCCGGCCCGACCGCCAGCTTGTCCATATAGACGTCGGGCGCGTTCAGCAGCCCGCCTTCCTCCGCAATCGCGAGCACGGCCAGCGCATTGGGGCCGGCCTTGGCGGTGATGGTCGTGCCTTCCAGCGGGTCGAGCGCAATGTCGATGCGCGGGCCCTTGCCGATCGCATTGCCGACCTTCTCGCCGATATAGAGCATGGGCGCTTCGTCCCGCTCGCCTTCGCCGATGACGACGGTGCCGTCCATGTAGAGATCGTTGAAGGCCATGCGCATGGCTTCGACCGCGGCGGCGTCGGCCGCTTTCTCGTCGCCGCGCCCGACCAGCCGGGAAGCGGCGATCGCCGCCGCTTCGGTCACGCGGACCATTTCCAGAACCAGCACCCGGTCCAGATTGGCGCTTGCCTGCTCCATCATATCCTCTTCCCTTGTCTCTTGCGAGGCGCGATAGGCCCTCGCCCCGGGCTTGTCGAGCATCGCCATCATCGCGCCATCATCCCATGGTCTCCTGTTGCGCGATGCGGATATCAGGCCTTTCTTTCATTTCGATGCTGCTGCTGGCGAGCGGCGCGCAGGCCGATGAGCCGAAGGACCCGATGGCCGTCTATCGCGCCAGGACGCAGGTGGTGAAGCCCTGCGACCGTAGCGGCGGCGGCATCGTCGTGTGCGGCAATCGGGCGGAGCGCAACGCGAAGGAGCGGCTGCCGCTGCCGCGCGAGCCCGACGCGGGGCGCATTGTCCCGGGTGAAGCCCCGCGCGCCTCGGCCGCGCCGGTGCGCCAGGGTGCGTGCGGCGTCGTGGGCGGGCAGGGCGCGGGATGCACCGGCGGGCTGTCGGTCTTCCAAGTGATCGATGTGCTGGCGAAAGGCGTCACCGCGATTGTCGATCCCGACGCAAATCTCGCCCCGCCGCCGCCGCTGCCCGACCGGTTCGAGGGCGCGACGCCGCGCTGACGCGCGGATCAGTCGAGGATGTGCATCACCATCGGCGTGTCGAGCAGGCTGTCGGACCCGGCCAGCCGCTCCAGCGTCTGGCGCACGCAGCGCTCCTCGCCCGCATGAGTGACGATGGCGACCAGCACGCCATCCTCCTGGTTGGCGCCGCGCTGGATCATGCTTTCGATCGACACGCCCGCGTCCCGCGTCGCCGCGGCGATCTCGGCCAGGACGCCCGGCTGGTCCTTGACCTTGAAGCGCAGATAGGCGCGGCCCATGCGCGCGCCGGCATCGGCCGTCTGCTGGGGCGTCAGGGCGGCAACCGGCATGGCGAAGGCATCGCCATATTCGTCGCGCGCCACGTCGATCAGGTCGGCGACGACTGCCGACGCCGTCGGGCCGTCCCCCGCGCCGCGCCCCTGGAAGAAGAGGCGGCCGACGAAATTGCCCTCCGCCACGACCGCGTTCAGCGACCCGTCGACATGGGCGAGCGGGTGGTCGACCGGAACCAGCATGGGGTGGACGCGCTGGAACAGGCCCTCCGGTCCATTTTGCGCCATGCCGACCAGGCGGATGCGATAGCCCAGCGCTGCCGCTTCGGCGATGTCGGCGGCGATGACATGGCGGATGCCCGTCACCGCGATGCTGTCGAAATCCAGTTCGGTGCCGAAGGCCAGGCTCGCCAGGATGGTCAGCTTGTGCGCGGCGTCGACGCCATCGATGTCGAAGCTGGGATCGGCTTCGGCAAAGCCCAGCTCCTGCGCTTCCTTGAGCACGTCATCGAAGCCGCGCCCTTCCTTCTCCATGGTGGTCAGGATATAGTTACAGGTGCCGTTGAGGATGCCGTAGACGCGCGCGATCTCGTTAGCGGCGGCGCCTTCGCGCATCCCCTTGATGACCGGGATGCCGCCCGCGACTGCCGCTTCATATTTGAGCGCGATGCCCCCGGTTTCGGCCAGGCGGGCCAGATCCAGACCATGATGGGCCAGCATCGCCTTGTTGGCGGTGACGAAGGGCTTGCCCGCGGTCAGGCATTGGCGCGCGAGCGTCAGGGCAGGACCGTCCGCGCCGCCGATCAGCTCCACCACCACGTCGACATCGTCGCGCGTCGCCAGCGTCGTCATGTCGTCCACCCATTCATAGGGCGACAGGTCTACGCCGCGATCCTTGTTCCGGTCGCGCGCGGAAATGGCGACGATCTGGATCGGGCAGCCGGCGCGGCGCGCGATCAGGTCGCCATTTGTCTCCAGCAGCCGAATGACGCCGCCGCCCACCGTGCCGAGACCGACGAGCGCGACGCGCAGCGGGGCATGGCGGTGCAGATTGGTCATGGCGGCTGGTTTCCCTTTCTGGTTCGCAAAGCCGCGCTGATAGCCGTGTCTGACCGCCTGTCCAAGGAAAAGCGGCCTTCAGCCGCCGCTGCGGCTCCGGCGACAGGGGCCGAGCGCGGTGATCACCAGCTGATAGTCGGCGCGCGCGGCTTGCGCGTCCGGGGCGGACAGGGTGCGGACCGATTGCGGCGGCAGGGCGGGGGGCAGGCCGCAGGCGAGGCGATACCAGAGCAGGCTGCCCTCCTCGGGCGGGCGAGCGGCTTCGTCCACGATCTCGCCCAGCGCTACCGCCCAGCGCGGCGCCTGGCCCGGCCGGCGGAGGATGGAAAGCGACACCGGGTCGCCATTTTCCGTCCGCAGGAAAATCTGCGTTTCGCCTTCGCCCGCGATCGTGCCTGCGACGTGGAACGCCTCGCCCAGACCCAGGATGCGCGGCGGCGCGTCCGGCGCGACCAGGGCGGACAGGATCGACCGTACGCGCGCGACGCTCTCGGGCGTGGCGGATACCTGCGCGTCGGGAGCGACCAGCTGGATCTCGCCGGGCCGCCCGCCCGGACGAGCGAAGACGATGACTTCGTCCTTCTTGAGCTTGGGCAGCTTGCCGCGCCGGTCCAGCGGCACGTCATAGAGATAGGTGACGCTGGGGCTGATGCCGCCTTCGCCGCGAATCAGTCCGACAACATCCGCCTCGATATAGACGCGGCGATGCCCCTGCGGCACGTTGGAGGCGCGTTCCGCCTTCAAGGCGATGCTGTTGCGAATCCGCA
The DNA here is from genome assembly GCF_020782235.1 of Sphingobium naphthae. Classification (GTDB taxonomy): domain Bacteria; phylum Pseudomonadota; class Alphaproteobacteria; order Sphingomonadales; family Sphingomonadaceae; genus Sphingobium; species Sphingobium naphthae. Next base: position 69,065 of record NZ_JAJGNO010000013.1, on the reverse strand, counting down.
CATGAGCGACCAGCGGGGCGTCCTGCGCCAGATCGACGATGTCGGCATAGGTTAATCCATTGGTCGTAGGCGCGGCCGTGGCGGATGATGACGCTACCACCGGCGGTTCCTGCGCAAACGCCGGAAAAACCCCCGCATGTGCGGCGGAAATGAGGCAGGCGAGGCGCAGGCAGCGCGGGGCGGTGGCGGGTTTCATCAACTTGTTCGTCCTATCATTTCGGCCCGTGGCGCGGATGTCACAGGCAAGTCATTCTGATAGGAAATGGTAAACGCAAATGGCGACATCGATAAAGCGTTTGCGTGCCACGATGCGCCGCGATAGGAGTTTGCTCGGTAGCAAATGAACGGACAGGGGCCAAAGGTGGTCGGGATCAACCCGGGCAGCTTGGGTCGTTTTTGGCTGATTTGTATAAACCACTGGTAAGATGAGTTAAGGAGTGTCGTTGCCGAATGGCCTATGCTGACCACTCGCAAGGATCGAGTCGCACGATATCGATCGTCATCGTCGCCCTGATTCACGCTGTTCTCGGCTATGCCTTCGTCACCGGTCTTGGCATGAAATATGTCAAAAAGGCGGCGGAACAGCTGAACGTGATCGACGTGAAGGAGGAGCCCCCGCCACCCGACGAGGAACCGCCGCCGCCGCCGCCGGAACAGCCGGTCGAGCCGCCGCCGGTCGTTGCCCCGCCGCCGATCGTCCGGACCCCGGCCCCCGCGCCGCCGATCCAGACCGTTCGGACCCCGCCGCCGGTGTTCAACCCGGTGCCGGTCGCCGCACCGCCGCCTCCGCCGCCGGCTCCGCCGCCGCCGCCGGTCGCTGCGTCGCGCGCCAAGCCGCGCGGCAATCCGGGTGGGTGGCTGACGGACGCCGACTATCCGAGCCGCGCCCAGCGCGAAGAACGCTCGGGTACCGCCGGCTTCCGCCTGGACATCGGGCCGGACGGCCGGGTGACCAACTGCACCATCACCTCTTCGACCGGTCATCCCGATCTCGACGAGGCGACCTGCCGCCTGCTGCCGCGCCGCGCGCGCTTCACGCCGGCCAAGGGTTCGGATGGGAATGAAATGCCCGACACCTACACCGGGCGCATCACCTGGCGTCTGCCGGAATAATCCAAACGGGCAAGGCGCGCGCCCGGCGCCGCCTTCCCCTTGCTTGATCTCATTGAGAGGGAAGTCTTGAACATGTTGATGTATCTCGCAGCTGCGGCTCCCCAGGCCGAAAACCCGTACGGCCTGATGGAAGCCCTCGAACAGGGCGGCACCATTGCCTGGACCGTGTTCATCATCCTGTGCGCCATGTCGGTTGGCACCTTCTACATCCTCTTCACCAAGCTGATCGAACAGCAGAAGGTGATCAGCCAGGGCAAGAAGGTCCGCGCGACCTTCTGGCGTTCGGCTTCGCTGCGCGAAGCGTCGGCCAAGCTCGAGAAGAACTCGGCCTACAAGCAGATCGTCGATGACGGCATCAAGGCGCAGGAAGAGCATGGCAAGCTGAAGGATCCGGTCGAAGCGCATGACTGGCTGCACGGCTCGCTGGCCCGCTCGGAAGCCGCGATCAACTCGTCGCTGAACGGTGGCCTGGCCTTCCTCGCGACCGTCGGTTCGACCTCGCCGTTCATCGGTCTGTTCGGTACCGTTATCGGCATCTACCGCGCGCTCATCAAGATCGGCGCCGCCGGTCAGGCTTCGATCGACGCCGTCGCCGGCCCGGTCGGTGAAGCGCTGATCATGACCGCTCTGGGTCTGGCCGTCGCCGTTCCCGCGGTTCTGGCCTACAACTTCCTGCAGCGCCGCAACAAGGCGATCGCCGAACAGCTGAACGGCTTCACCGTCGACCTGCTGGCCTATCTGGTTTCGGACGGCGCCGTGAAGCCGACCGTTGCTGCCGCTCCGGCTGCTCCGGTCGCCAAGCCGGCCGCCACGCCGACCAAGGCCTGATCGGTCTCAAGACGCCGGTTGGGGAACCGGGTGGCGGCTGCGACCGCCCGGCTCCCCGCCGACCATGGCTCCCAATTCGCCTCCAGGTTGACGGGGGGCCATCGACACCAAGGTTAGGATAGTATCAATGGCAATGAGTGTTGGCTCCGACGGCGGTGACGACAAGCCGATGTCCGACATCAACACGACGCCGCTCGTCGACGTCATGCTGGTGTTGCTCATCATCTTTCTCATCGCGGTCCCGGTCGTCGTCCAGACGGTTGAGCTGCAGCTTCCCAAGGTGGCGTTCGAGCCGACGACGACGAAGCCGGAAAATGTGTCCCTTTCGATCACCACCAATGCCGATGGCAATTGTGCGGTCTTCTGGGGCATGACGCCGGTGTCGTCGGACGAGTTGCTCGACCGTGCCGTCGCGAAGCTCGAATCGGACATCAAGAAGGCTGGCGGCGTTGAAAATCTGACGCCCGAGGATCTGCCCGAAGTGCATATCCGCGGCGACATCAACACCCCTTATCGCTGCATCGGCGGCACCATCTACACGATGCAGCGCGCCGGCTTCCCGCGGGTGGGCTTCATCTCCGAACCGGAACCCGGTTCGAATTCCACCCGCCTCTGATCGGCCGAACAAGGAGAATTCGCCATGGCAATGAGTGCCGGCCGCGATGACGGCGAACCGATGGTGGAAATGAACACGACGCCGTTGATCGACGTCATGCTCGTTCTGCTCATCATGTTCATCATCACCATTCCGATCCAGACCCATGCGGTGAAGATCGACCTGCCGCAGAATGCGCCGCCTTCGGACAGCGTGATCGACCCGGTCAAGAACAAGGTCGCGATCGATGCCGGTGGCGTCATCACCTGGAACGGATCGCCGATCGACCTGCTGACCCTGCGTCAGTATCTGCAGCAGTCGCTGCGCCTGCCGGTCGAGCCGGAACTGCAGTTCCAGCCCGACGCGCAGACCCGTTATGTGGTCGTCGATTCGGTGCTTGCGGAAATCAAGCGCGCGGGCGTGACCAAGCTGGGTTTCGTCGGCAACGAACAATATGGCAGCTTCTGAGGTCCCGTCTCGGACCTGTCGCGCAACCAAGGACTTCCCCTTCGCGCGACAGGCTCAAGGGATTTCAGTAAAGCTGGACTGATCAAGGGTCGCCACTGGCGGCCCTTTTTTTGTGCGCGGACATTTCGGGGGCGAAATTAACAATTTCCTTACCCCGCGGCGCGATGATGTCGATGAGGGCTGACCATGGGCGCTGAATCGCATTTCGAACAGGACCGCAAACGCCGCAACGCAGAGCGGCGTCATGTCCAGATCGGCATCAAGGTGCGCCGGCCCGGCGAAACCTGGTTCAGCAGCCGCATCGCCGACCTGTCGGTCACCGGCTTTCGCCTGCAGAGCTTCATGAAATTGCGACCGGGCGACGAGCTGTGGCTGATGCTCCCCGGCTTCGAAGGACGGCGCGCGCGCGTGCTGTGGACGCGGGGCCATGAATCGGGCTGCACGTTCGAACGGCCGCTGCACCCCGCCATTCTCGATCATGTCGTGCAAATGGGGCTGCGCGAAGCAGGCCAATGATCGTGCCGCTCAGGCGGCGGGACCGTCCTGGAACTGCAGCCGGGCAAGCCGGGCATAAAGGCCATCCCGCCCGATCAGCGCCGCATGATCGCCCTGTTCGACGATCCGTCCTTCATCCAGCACGATGATCCGGTCCGCCGCGCGCACCGTCGCCAGGCGATGGGCGATGACGATGACCGTGCGCCCCTGCATCAGCGTGGCCAAGGCATCCTGCACCAGCCGTTCGGATTCGGCGTCCAGCGCCGATGTCGCTTCATCGAGCAACAGGATCGGCGCGTCCCGCAGCAGTGCGCGGGCGATCGCCACCCGCTGCCGCTGCCCGCCGGACAGGCGCGCGCCGCCTTCGCCCAGGAAACTGTCCAGCCCATCGGGCAGTGCCGCCAAGAAGCCCTCGGCATTGGCGGCGCGCGCGGCCGCCCATATCTGGTCGTCGCTCGCGTCCCAGCGGCCATAGCGCAAATTGTCCCGCGCTGACGCGGCGAAGATCACGCTGTCCTGCGGCACCATCGCGATCATTGCCCGCAGGGACGCGGGATCCATCTGCGGCAGCGCGCAGCCGTTCAGCCGGATCGTCCCCGCATCGGGATCGTAGAAGCGCAGCGCCAGCTGAATGAGCGTCGATTTGCCGGCGCCCGAAGGGCCGACGACCGCCACCGTCTCCCCCGGCGCGATGTCGAGGTCGATGCCGTGCAGCGCCGCCTGATCGGGTCGGGTGGGATAATGGAAATGGACGTTGCTGAAGCTCAGCCGTGCGCCCTGGTCGCCGGCGGGCAGGGCGATCGGCGCGGCAGGGGTGCGAATGTCGGGCTCGGCCGTCATCAATTCGCCCAGCCGGCTCGCAGCGCCCGCGCCGCGCAGCAGGTCGCCCCAGCTCTCCGACAGCGATCCGAACGCGCCCGCGACCAGCCCGCCCGTCAGGACGAAGGCGGCGATGCTGCCGCCCGACAGCCGCCCGGCGGCGACATCGATGGCGCCCAGCCACATGACGCCCGTGATCGCGCCGAAGACCAGGGCGAAGGCGACCGCGGTCATGGTCGCGCGGAGCAGGATGCGCTGGCGCGCGGTGGCGAACCCGCGCTCGACCGTCGCCGTGAAACGCGCCGCCTCGCGCTGCTCCTGGCCAAAGGCCTGGACGATCTTCATTGCGCCCAGCACTTCGGTCGCGGTGCTGCCGATGTCGGCCAGCCGGTCCTGGCTGGCGCGCGACAAGGTCCGCACGCGCCGGCCAAGGCCGATCAGCACCAGCAGGATGACGGGAATGCCCAGCAACAGCAGGCCGGCCAGCTTGGGCGCCAGCGCGAAGAGATAGGCGAGGCCGCCGATGGCGGTCACCATGTTGCGCAGCGCCACCGACACGGTGGAGCCGACCACCTGTTCGACGATCGCGGTGTCGGCCGTCAGGCGCGACGCGATTTCGGACGGGCGATTTTCCTCGAAGAAGCGCGGCGCCTGGCGCAGCAGATTGGCCTGCGTGGCGCTGCGAATGTCGGCGACGACGCGTTCGCCGAGCCAGGACACGAAATAGAAGCGCAACGCGCTGGCGATCGCGAGCACCAGCACGATCAGCAGCAGATATTCGAACCAGCGGCTGATGTCGCCGCCGCCCATGAACCCCTTGTCGATCACCAGGCGGAAGCCGTTGGGGATGGCCAGCGTCGCGGCGGAGGAGACGATGAGCGCCAGCAGCGCGCCCGCGATCCGGCCGGGATAGCGGCGCGCGAAGCGCCACAGCATCGCCAGACTGCCGAGCGCGGGCCGCGCGCTGTGGGATTTTACCGGGACATCCTCCATGGGCGGCGCTTAGCAGGCCGCTCCGCCCGTCTCAATGGTCGCGTCAACCCGATGGCGCGATGGCGCCGGCCAGTTCCATGATGCGCGCCGGCGCTGCCTGGCCGGTCAGCGCATAGGCCATGTTGCCCGCTTCCCAATAGGCGATCACATCGGCGGCGCGGCGCTCGATCAGCGGCTTGCCTTCAGCCGGCGTTTCGGCGCGGTCGGCAAAGAAGGACAGGCGCTCGCCCCGCGGCGTTTCCAGCGACATGGCGATGGCCGGACTGTCGGGCGTCGGGAACAGCTGGACATCGGTGACGCGCCAATCCCGCGGCAGATCGGGCAAGACGATGCCGGTGGCGGTCTCGATTTCCTGCGGGTTGAGCGTGGCGCTTTCCACCTGGGAGGCCATGGCCTGCCGCAACAGGCCCGCGCGGCGCGATGCGGCCGCTTCGTCCAGGAAGCTGCTGGCCTGCGCCGGCTGGGGAAATTCGCCCATTTCGCCACGCGCGATCCATCCCGCGCCGACCAATGCCGCAATGCCGGCGGCGCGGCGCACATGGCGCCAGGTCCGCCCGCGCTCATTGTCGTTCGCGACCGGCACCGACACGTCGCGCCGCCGCCCGACCAGCGTGCCCTTGGTGCCGTCCTTGACCAGGCGGAAGTCGATATGGGGCCAGCGCTGCCGCCAGCGCCGCGCCACCAGCCGCTCGCCCGGTCGCGCGGCATCGTCCAGCAGCACCACGCCACCGGGCGACAGGCGCGCAAACAGGCTGTCCGCCGCGCCGCGCACCAGCGGATGGACGCTCCAGGGTGGGCCGTCGATGATCAGCAGGTCGATCTGGTCCGGCACCATGTCGAGCGCATACCAGCGGCCCGGCCAGTCCGCGCTTTCATGCGTCAGCGGCGCATGGCGGATATCCACCGACAAGCCGTTATCCGCCAACCAGTGGCGCGTGGCGTCGACGAAGCCGCCATGCTGGTCGAAACTGTGCAACTGCCCCCCGCCATGCAGGCGCAGCGCGCGCGCCGCCACCAGTGAGGATGCGCCCGCGCCCAGTTCGACGACATGGGCGGGGCGCAGCCGGGCGATTTCGCGCACGATGTGCCGCAGGAAACCGACATCCGCCTTCCAGCTGCCAAGATGGGGCAGGGCGTCATGCGCCAGCCCCAGTTCGTCGAGCAACGCCCGCTTGTCCGCCTTGCCGCCGCCCGACAGGCTGGCCAGCAACCAGGGCCATCCGATCGCGCCGAACCCTATGCGCCACGCCATGTCGGACAGGCGCCGTGGCCAGTCGGCATCGGCAGATTGACTATCATCCAGAGGCAGGAAACCGGTCAGCTCACGGGAAGTCACGGAAAATCGTCTCCTAGACGCGGAAAGGAGGGGACTATGCCCGCTCGCGCCCGCCGCGCATAGGGCGGAAGGCGGTCCGGTCCCCGATCACGGCGAAAAGGGTCATCTTCGATCCGGTTGCGCGCTGCGCCCACAACCGTCGGCTTCAGCCTCAATAGCCGAGCGTCAGTCCCACCGCATAATATTTCGGCCCGATATTGGCCTTGGCGCGCAGCTTGGGGATGAGCGGCATCGCAACGGTGGCGTAGGGGCGGACATCATCGCCGCTCACGCGCGCGCCGGCCCCGATCGTCGCGGACAGCGGGATGGTGTAGGCTGCCTCGACCCGGCCATAAAGGCGGGTGTCGCCATCGCGCAGATAGACGCCGCCGCCCGGCGTCAGGCTGAAACCCGCCATTTCCAGCGCATAGCCCGCGCCGATCTCCGTGCCCCAATGGCCGTCGGCGCGGCCATAATTTATCTCGGCGCCCAGCCCTTCGGCAAAAGCGGCATGGGGCGCGGCGAAGGCGGCGGCGGCGATCAGGAAGCGAAGCATCTTCATGGCCGACCCGCTAGGCAGGCGTCTTCATCCTCGCAAGCGCGCGCCGACGAGCCGAGTCGCCTGCGCGCCGGCCTGCCGTCATCCCTCGAGGTCGACGCGCTTGACGGGCTGCACTTCGGCATAGGGCATGATCATCCGCCCGTCGGGCGCGGCGGTGAAGGTGGTCTGCGTGGGGTAGGCGAATTCGATGCCGCGCTCGTTGAACTGGCGCAGGATGGCAAGGCCGATATTGTGGCGGATCAGGTAGATGTCATCCCAGCCCGGCTTGTAGACTTCAAACTCCAGTTCGAAGTCCAGGCTGGACGCGCCGAAGCCGACAAAGCCCGACCGAATGAAGACGGCGTCCAGCGATTCCACGATCGTCTTGAGGATGTCGGGGATCTGCTCGGCGACCTGCGGGGGCGTCTGGTAGATGACGCCGATGGCGAATTTCAGCCGGCGATGGTCGAGCGTCTGATAGCTGGTAATCTCCTTCTGCAGCAGATTGGCGTTGGAAATCACCTTCTTCTCGCCGGTCAGCGCGCGCAGCCGGGTGGATTTGAGCCCGATCTTTTCCACCGTGGCCGTGGTCGTGTCATAGGAAATGGATTCGCCGCGGCGGAACGGCTTGTCGAAAATGATCGACAGCGCCGCGAACAGGTCTGAAAATATGCCCTGGGCGGCAAGGCCGATCGCGATGCCGCCGATGCCAAGGCCCGCGACCAGGCCCGTGACGTTCACGCCCAGATTGTCGAGCACCACCACCGCGGCGATCGCGAACAGCGCCACCGTCACCAGCACGCGGATCAGGCCCATGGCGTTGGCCAGCGTTTCGCCCTGGCCATCCTCGGCCAGCGTGCGCCGCTCGATCAGGCCCAAAATCACTTCGCGCGCCCAGACCGCGCCTTGCAGCACGGTGGCGATGGTGAACAGGAAGACGACGGTGCGGTAGATAATGGGCGGCGCATCGGCATAGCCCGCGACCAGCCGCGCCGCGACCATGACCATGAAGAAATGCGTGGTTTTGGCGACGGTCCGCCCCAGCACATTGGTATAGCCGATCGCGTCCCCGCGCCTGCCCCTGTAGCGCTGGCCCAGCCCCTTGAGCGTGGCGAGCAGCAGATAGATGACGATGGCGGCGCCGATCGCGATCAGTATCTGCAGATAATGGACGGAAAACCAGTCGGCGGTCGCGGTCCACATGGCGTGCAGGTCCGGCGCGCGAACGGTTGTCGTGGGAAGGGCGGGGTCTTTTGTGTCGGCCATGCCTGTCCTGTCTTGCTGGTTCGATGACGAAGCGGATCGCGGACCCGCCGGCTCCGCCCGGGGGGTAGAGCATCAGGGCCGGGTGGTTCAAGCCGCTGCGGCCAACGGTGTGCAATCAGCGATATCGTCCAGGAAGGCGATCAGCCCGCGCTCCATGCGGGACAGATAGCGGGTGCGGCGCGGCAGCTTCAGCCCCGCGCGCCATTCCTCCTGCCCTTCCTTGCACAAGGCGACCAGCGCGGGATGGATATAGGATTTGCGGCTGATCGCAGGGGTATTGCCCAGCGCCTCCGCCACCGGGGCGATCATCGCCTTCAAAGACACCGGACCGGCGGCCAGTTGTTCGAAGGCGATGACGGACGCGCCCCAGGTGCGGAAATGCTTGGCGGTGAAGGGCGCCCCCATGGCCTCGGCGATATAGGCGTTGACGTCGCTCGAACTGATCGGGCAGGCGTCCCCATCTTCGTCCAGATACTGGAACAGATGCTGTCCGGGCAGGTCCTGCACCTGCCGCACGAAGCGCAGCAGGCGCGTGTCGGTGACCGCCAGCTGCTGCTCCTTGCCCGACTTGGCGCGGTATCGCAGCATCAGTTTGCGCCCGGCGATGTCCAGATGCCGCCGCCGCAGGGTGGTGGCGCCGAAACTCTTGTTGGTGGTGGCATAATGTTCATTGCCCACGCGCAGCTTGGCGAGGTCGAGCAGGCGGACGACGGCGGCGACGGTGCGGTCCTTGCGCAGGCCGCGCTTGGACAGATCGCTGTCGAGACGCGCCCGCAGCTTGGGCAAGGCGCGGCCGAAATCGGGGCAGCCGGCATATTTCTCCGCCTCGCGCGCGGCGCGGAAATCGGGGTGGTAGCGATATTGCTTGCGTCCCCGGTCGTCATAGCCGGTCGCCTGGATATGGCCGAAGGGCGAGGGGCAGAACCAGCAGTCGCGATAAGCGGGCGGCAGGGCAATGGCGTTCAACCGGTCGATCTCGTCCCGGTCCGTGATGCGCGCGCCATCGCCATCATAATAAGCCCAGCCCCGCTTGAGTGCGCGCCGCGTGATGCCGGGATGAGTGTCGTTCGTATGAACGAGTGCGGATTGGGCCATGTTTTCCTTCTCATGCCGCAAAACCCGCCGTTCATCGCTTCGTTCCGCAACTCCGTCCGGGGGTCGGCCGTTCACAGGGTTCCCCCAAGCGAAGGAGAAATTTATGCCCGCCATTGAGCAGAGCCGCATCCTGATCATCGCTACCGACGGGTTCGAACAGTCCGAATTGTTCGAACCGCGCCAGAAGCTGATGGACGCCGGCGCGACCGTCACTCTGGCGTCGCCCGCCACCGATCCCATTCAGGGCATGGAGCATGACAAGAAGGGCGAAACGATCGCCCCCGATATCACGCTGGATGCCGTCCAGATCGGCGACTATGACGGGCTGGTGCTGCCCGGCGGCGTCGCCAACCCCGACACGCTGCGGATGAACGCGCAGGCGGTCAAGATCGTGCGCGACTTCGTCGCCTCGGGCAAGCCGGTGGCCGCGATCTGCCATGGTCCCTGGCTGCTGGTCGAAGCCGACTGCGTCGATGGCAAGACCGTCACCTCCTGGCCGTCGGTGCGCACCGACCTCGCCAATGCAGGAGCGCAAGTGGTGGACGAGCCGGTCGTCGTCGACGGCAATCTGATCACCAGCCGCAAGCCCGAGGATATTCCCGCCTTCGTCGACGCGTTCAAGCAGGCCGTGACGGAAGCGGCGGCCATCCCCGCCTGAGCCGCGCGCCGTCGCCGCCTTCGGTGCGCCAGGGCACCGGGCGGCGGCGCAGCGTCGACATGGTCGCGAGCGCCAGCATTGCGCAGGCGCTCGCCGCCGGCACCGCTATGGTCAGCAAGGGGGGCGCCATGACCGGCATGAAGATCGACAGGGCGAACCCGACGAGCGCGAGGCCGCTCGTCCGTCCCTCGCCGTCCGGTCCCCGCAGCCATGTCATGCAGGTCGCGACTCCCGTCAGAAAGGCGAGGCTGTAGCGGATGCCGTCGTGGGTGGCGATGCCCTGGACCACGATCAGCGCGACCAGCAGAATGACCGCCGCTCCCCGCGTCATCCGGCCCAGCAGGACGGTGCAGGCAGGATAGACCAGCAGTTCGGACAGCAGCGCTGCAAAGGCGATGGCCTGCGCATCCTGCGGGCGGCGCGCGATGAGCGCGATGATCACCGCCGCACCCCAGGGCAGCAGTCGCGCGGGCGCCATGCGAACATGGCTGATCCAGTCCAGCGCCCCACCGCGCCTGTCCCAGCGACGATCCAAAAGGCGCAGCTGGAATCCGCTCAGCACGCACAAGGCGGTGACGCCCCAGGGCAATTCTTGCGCCAGTCCCAGCCACGGCAACGCAAGCAGCAGCCCCAGCAGGATGCCCATCGCCCTGTTCACAAAGGTCATGCCCTGCCTCATGCCGGCGCCCCATGGCCCAGCGCCAGCGCGGCATCCAACTGTTGCTTGGCCGCCGCCTTGCGCTTGCGCCTCAGATAGGTGTCGAGGCCGATCTGAAGCGCCAGCATCATGAAGATGAAGGGCTGATAGGCGATGCCCACGAACAGCGATCCGATCATATAGACGATATGGCCTTGTTGCAGCGCCAATGCGAAGGGCGCGATCCACGCCTCGTCGGGGCCGCCGCGATTGCGGTAGGCGCGCCGGATCGCCTCGGTCCGGATGAAGCAGATGAGGTGCAGCAGCGCCCAGATCGCGAAGCCGAAATAGCCCTGTTCACCCAGCAGTTCGAAATAGGCGCTGTGATAGGCGCGGCCCCGGTCGGTCACCAGGCGGCGTTCCACGCGCGTACCGCCGCTGTCCGTGACGGTGCTCTGGGCGACATAGGTGAAGCTGTTCTGCAGATAATTGTCGAAGCCGCCGCCGCCCGGATGCGCCTTCACATAGTCGAGCGTCCACATCCACACCGCGACGCGAGTCGAGGCGCTTTCGTCGCCCTGGTGGTTCTCGATTGTCTGCATTCGCTGGGTGAAGCTGGCCGGCAGAAAGGGGATCGACACCAGGGCGGCGAGCAGCATCAGCGGGCCGTAGACGAACTTGCGCTTCGATCGCATCAGCATCAGCCCCGCCAGCACGACGATGCAGACGAGGCCGGTGCGCGCTTCGGTGCCGACCGGCATCAACAGGCAGGCCAGGCAGAGGCAATAGCAGAAGCTCTTCACCTTCCAGTCGGCCGGGAAGATGGTGCCGTGACGCGACAGCCACAGGATGATCGGGATCAGCGAGATGGCGACGCAGGAAATGATGCTGCCTTCGTACAGGCCGCTATTATTTTCGACCATCAGGTTGAGCACGCCATAGCCGCCGCCCGACAGGGCGGTCTTCATGCCGCCATTGATGATGATCGTGCTGGCGCACAGCACCATGAACAGCGACAGAGCCTCGATCCGCAGGCGGGTGCGCAGCACCAGCGGCAGGAAGACGCCGGCGATGATCGCCTTCCACACCCAATTCCATTTGGTCAGCGCTTCGGCCGGGAAGTCGGCGGTCAGGGTGGTATATCCGCACCAGGCGAGCAGCAGCAGCATCAATCCCTGCCGCGCCGAGAAACGGCAATCCTTCTTGTCGTCCACCAGCAGCCATGCGCCCACCATTAGGGCGAAGGCGATGGCGGAGATCGGGATGGAGTTGAGCAGGAAATAGGACAGGCGCTGGGGCGAAACGATGTCGATATAGGCGTAGAGGGCAACCAGCAGGAACGGCCGCCGCAGCCCCATCAGGCCGAAGACGCCGAGAAAGGCGATGAAGAACAGGTCACGCATCGCCGGCCGGCTCCTGCGGCGGCGGGTCGCGGTCCAGGTCGGACCGCGGCAGCAGTTGCCAGGCCGCGAGCAGGATCACGCCGTGGCTGATCAGCAGGGACAAAATGTCTATCATCGCTCGCTTGAATTTCCGCTCTTGGACGCTTCTCCTAGCCTGACAGAGTTGACGGGCCGTTAAACCTTTCGCGGCAGACGGGATTGGCTATGACTCGCATACTTCATGTGCTGGACCACAGCCTGCCGATGCACAGCGGCTATACGTTCCGCACCCGGGCGATCCTGCGCGCGCAGATCGCCAAGGGCTGGGACGTGCGCGGCATCACGGGGCGGCGGCACAGCGCGGGCGGGCCGGGCGTGGAGCAGGTGGACGGGCTGACCTTCCACCGCACGCCGGGCGATCCCGCGACCGGCAACGCGGTGGTGCGCGAATGGCGGGATCTCGCCGCGCATGCCGATGCGATCGACGCGCTGGTCCGCCAGTGGCGGCCGGACGTGATCCATGCGCATTCGCCGGTGCTCAACGCCATGGCGGCGCAGCGGGTGGCGCGCCGGCACGGCATTCCCATGATCTACGAAATCCGCGCATTCTGGGAGGATGCGGCCGTCGGCAACGGCACGGGGACGGAGGGAAGCCCACGTTATTGGCTGACGCGGCAGCTGGAAACCCGCGCGGTCCGCAATGCCGATGCCGTCGCGGTGATCTGCGAAGGGCTGCGCGGCGATCTGATCGCGCGGGGCATCGACCCGGCCAAGATCATCGTATCGCCCAATGGCGTCGATATGACGCAATTCGGAACGCCGGTGCCGCGCGATCCGGCGCTGACGGCGGCGCTGGGGCTGGGCGGCGCGGATGTCGTCGGCTTCATCGGCAGCTTCTATGATTATGAAGGACTCGACGATCTGATCGCCGCGATGCCGCGTCTCGTGCGGGCGCGACCGCGGGCCAGGTTGCTGCTGGTCGGCGGCGGGCCGATGGAGCAGGCGCTCCGCGCCCAGGCCATAGCATCGCCCTTTGCCGATCACATCATCTTCGTCGGCCGGGTGCCGCATGATCAGGTCGAACATTATTATGCGCAAGTCGACATCCTGGCCTATCCGCGCAAGGCGATGCGCCTCACGGAATTGGTGACGCCGCTCAAGCCGCTGGAGGCGATGGCGCAGGGGCGGCTGGTCGCCGCGTCCAATGTCGGCGGCCACCGCGAACTGATCGAGGACGGCGTGACGGGCACGCTGTTCGCGCCCGACGACCCGGCGGCGATCGCACGGTCGCTGGCGGACATGTTCGCCGATCGCGCCGCATGGGACGAACGCCGCCGCGTGGCGCGCGCCTTCGTCGAGCGCGATCGTAACTGGTCGTCAAACATTGTGCGTTACGAACCTGTTTACCAAAATCTGCTTACACGGTCTTCCAGGGACCGCGTGGCGGCATGAACAGAAACGAAGGTCGAGAGGTTGATAACGGCGGCAGGCAGACGCAGCGGGGCAATGGCAGGGCTGGCGGCGATCGCCGCAGCCGCCGCCCTGCTGGCGACGCCCGTCGGGTTGCTGGAGACGGCGGTGGCGTCGAGCGGGCTCAGCGAAGCGCTGCCCGCCGCCGCGCCGCCCCTGGGACTGACGGCCCGGCTGCTGATGGCCGGGTTTGTCGGAATGCTGGCGGCAGGGCTGGTGGCGGCGATGAACCGCGATCCGGACGCCGCGGATGACGAACGGGACAAGGATGGGCGCCAGCATCGCGCCTCGGGAGCAAGACATATGGGTTTCGCCTTTTCCAAGCTAACCGCCCTGGCGCGCGGACGCGCCATGCCCGTGGCCGAGCCGGACGCGCCCTCGCTGCGCCGCGCCGATGCGCATCCCGATGCGCCGCCGCGCCCGCCGATTTTCGCCAGCCGCGACTTTGACGGCGTCGAGATTTTCGCGCGCCCCGATGCCGGTCGCCGCCCGCTGGTCGTCGCGCCGGAGCCGGAAGCGCGCTCGGTGCTGCCGATGCCCAGCTTCGCCGCGCGCAGCTTGCCGGCCGAGCCCGTGGGGGAGGAACGGCGCGCTCCCGCCTTCGCGCCGCCCGCCCATCGCTTCGACGCGCTGGTGGAGGACGAGGAGGAAGACGACGCGTCGCCGGCTGAGGCCTGGGACGATGATGATGCCTCGGTTGAGGCCACACCCCTGGCGGAAGCGCCGCCCGCGCCGCTGCCGTTGCCGACCCATGGCCTGTCGATCGCGGAACTGACCGATCGGCTGGAGCGCGGCCTCGCCTCGCGCCGCCGCATGGCGGGCGCCAATGCCGCGCCCGTGCTGGCGGACATGCCGGTCGCGCCGGCCGTGCCCGTGCGCCAGAGCGTCGCGCCCGATGCCGATGAAGCGCTGCGCGCTGCATTGGGCACGCTGCGCACCATGGCCGCACGCCGGCGCTGACCGGCGCATCACCAGTCGCGGATCGTCAGCGCCGACAATTGCACCCATTGGCCCTCGCTATCCGATCCCTCTTCGTCGACCGTGATGTCGGCGACGAAATATTTTGGCAGCCTCCATTCCGCTTCGCTGAGCCCCGCGACAAAGCGCGCGCGCTGCGCCATCGGCTCGTCGCCCGCGAAATGCAGTCGGATGCTATGACGCCGTCCCTCGAACAGGGCGCTTGCCCATGGGCGGCTGCTGGCGCGCTCGATCGTCGTGGGCAGGCCCGCGCGCAGCAGCAACTGCCCCAGCAGCAGCGGCAGCGGATCGGCGTCGCACCGGGCGATAGGTTGATTTCGGAGCAGGTTGGTGCGGCGGAACGAGAGATCCATGCTTGTCATTGGCCTTGGCTCCTGCGATAAGTGTTCATGAAATGTTCTACTCGTCTCGTCAGTCGCGCGCCTGGTTCGCGGCCTTGCCGCAGGTCGAACACCAGTCGCGGATCGCGCGCGCAGTCACGCCCGAACCGGGTGGGCCGCATGTCATGCTGGCGCAGAAATCTCTCGATCATCGGCAGAAGCATCAATTCTCGTCTCCCCCTTCAAGCCGACTCGCCCCGTGCGAGTCGATAGGTGATTTCCTATCTCAAACTCATTTTCCTACTTGTCTAGGAAAAATCTTATCGATAATGGACTGGCTATGGATCAATCGCAGGACGCCCGCGCCACGCTGGATCGGCTGATCGCCGATCGCGGGGAAAATTACGCCGATCTGTCCCGCCTGATCGGGCGCAATCCCGCATATATTCAGCAGTTCATCAAACGGGGCACGCCGCGCAAACTGGATGAGGATGATCGGCGCGTGCTGGCGCGCTATTTCGGCGTGGCGGAGGATATGCTGGGCGGCGGCGCGGCGGCTGTTGCGCCGTCCGTGCGCGGCCGCAGCCTGCCGGCCGTGGTGTCGGTTCCGCGCCTGGCGCTCGGCGCGTCGGCCGGCGGCGGCACGCTGGACGAGGATGAGCGGGCGGCAGGCGTGATGGCCTTCGACGCCCGCTGGCTGCGGCATCTGGGGGTGCGGCCGCAGCGCGTGTCGATCATCCGTGTCGATGGCGAATCGATGGCGCCGACGCTCAGCGATGGCGATGACATCATGGTCGATCATGATGATGATGCCGACCGGCTGCGCGATGGCGTCTATGTGCTGCGCCTCGATGGCGTGCTGATGGTGAAGCGCGTCGCCTTGGGTCCGCGCAGGGGACGCTTCAGCGTGCTCAGCGACAATCCCCATTATCCCGACTGGGCCGACATCGATCCCGTGCTGGTCGATATTGTCGGGCGAGTCGTATGGACCGGCCGGCGCTTGCACTGACCGATCATCATCCCCATTGCTGCCCGGCAGCAGCAGGCTGCGCACGAACCGGGAGCATGACGTTGAACGACAATGGCGCGGTGATCCGCAAGGCGATCGAATGGCGCGGCGCGCCGATGGCGCTGGCGACGGTGATTTCGACCTGGGGCTCCGCCCCGCGCCCGCGCGGCAGCCACATGCTGGTCCATCAGGATGGCCGTCTGGAAGGCAGCATATCGGGCGGCTGCGTGGAAACCGACGTGCTGCAGCGCGCGGCCGAGGTGATTGCGGGCCGGCCGGCGCATGTGCACAGCTATGGCGTTGCCGATGGCGATGCCTGGGACGTGGGGTTGCCTTGTGGCGGCGAGATCGCGGTGCTGGTGCAGCCGGTCACGGATTGGGGCTTCGCACCGCATCTGTTCGATCGCATCGCCGCCGCGAGCGAGGAGGGGCGGGCGCTGACGCTGGCGACCGACCTCGCCACTGGGCGGACGCAGGAGGGCGTTGTCGAGGGCGGCTTCCTCAACCGCTATGATCCGCCCCGCCAGCTGCTGATCGTTGGCGCGGTCCAGATCGCCCAGTCATTGGTCCCGCTCGCGCAGGCCATCGACGTCCGGCCGGTCGTGATCGACCCGCGCGGCCGTTTCCTGACCGAAGAACGCTTTCCCGGCGTCGAACTGGACGATCGCTGGCCCGATGAGGCGATTGCCGCCCGTCACCCCGGCGAATCGACCGCCATCGTGACGCTCAGCCACGACATCAAGATCGACGATCCCGCCCTGATCGCGGCGCTCAACGCGCCGACCGGCTATATCGCGGCGCTGGGATCGCGGCGCAGCCATGCGGCCCGGATCGACCGGCTGACGGCTGCGGGGTTCGACGCGGATGCGCTGGCGCGGATCGACGGACCGGCGGGGCTGGACATCGGCGCGATCGGCCCGGCGGAGATCGCCCTGTCCATCACCGCGGGCATGGTCGCGGGCTTCAACGCCAGGGGCTGAAAACATGGGTGCCCCCTGCCGCAAGGGAAGGGCAGGGGGCATGTCCTGAAGCTGTCGGGCACCAGTGACGGCCGCCCCGTATCAGAGGCGGACGAAACAGCAATAGAAAAATGCGGGCGAAACTAAATTTTCCGTTCGTAAAACTGCAACATCTTGTAATATTGTTGCAAGATTAGCAGCAGCGGCCCCCGTTGCGCCCGCCATAGCGGGCTTCCTGCCGGTCGCGGAAAAAGGCCGTTCGATCCATCACGGGCGCGCCCGGATGATGATCGGCCATGTGGCGCAGATAGGCGTCATAATCGGGCATGCCAACCATCAATCGCGCCGTCTGGCGCAGCGTCGCCCACAAGCGGGTCATTGCGCCGGCACCAGCTGCGCCGGGATTTCGCGCGCGGTGGCCGCGGGGATCCGGCGCGCCGCGATGCAGGTCCGGATCGTGAAATAGAGCACGGCCAGGACCACGGCCAGGAACAGCGCCACCAGCGCGGCGTCGATCCGGTCGTTGAAGATGATCCGCCGCATTTCCGCCATCGACGTGGCGGGCGACTTGATCTCGCCCGCGTCCGCCGCCGCCGCGAATGTCGCCGCATGCGCCAGGAAGCCGACCTTGGCGTCGGTCGAAAACAGCTTCAGCCAACCCGCCGACAGGGTGCAGACCAGCAACCACGCGGTGGGCAGCACCGTCACCCAGGCGAAGCGGTCCCGCTTCATCCGGAACAGCACGGCCGTTCCCAGCATCAGCGCGATCGCCGCCAGCATCTGGTTCGAAATGCCGAACACCGGCCAGAGCGTGTTGACCCCGCCCAGCGGATCGGTGACGCCCTGGTAGAGGAAGAAGCCCCAGGCCGCGACGCACAGCCCGGTGGCGATGATGCCGGGCGCATGGCTCTTGCTCTCCTTGAACGCGGGCACCGCCAGAGCAATCAGGTCCTGCAGCATGAAGCGCCCCGCGCGCGTGCCGGCGTCGACCGCCGTCAGGATGAACAGCGCCTCGAACAGGATGGCGAAATGATACCAGAAGGCCTTCATCGCCGGTCCGCCCACGACATGGCTGAAGATTTCGGCCATCGCCACCGCCAGCGTCGGCGCGCCGCCCGCGCGGCTGATGATCGTATGTTCGCCCACGTCCCTCGCCGTCTGGGAGATGACATCGGCCGATATGGGAAAGCCCATGGCGCTGACGGCGGCGGATGCGCTGGCAGCGTCCGGGCCGATCAGCGCGGTCGGGCTGTTCATGGTGAAGTAGATGCCCGGGTCCAGGATCGACGCGCCGACCAGCGCCATGATTGCCACGAACGCCTCCATCAGCATCGCGCCATAGCCGATCATCGGCGCATGCGCCTCGCTGGCGATCAGCTTGGGCGTGGTGCCGCTGGAAATGAGCGCGTGGAAACCCGACACCGCGCCGCAGGCGATGGTGATGAAGAGGAAGGGAAAGAGCCCGCCGGCCCAGACCGGCCCATTGCCCGCGACGAACTGCGTCAGCGCCGGCATGCGCAGCGGCGGCGCCATGATGACGATGCCGATGGCGAGCGCCGCGATCGCGCCGATCTTGAGGAAGGTGGACAGATAGTCGCGCGGCGCGAGCAGCAGCCAGACCGGCAGGACCGAAGCCACCGCGCCATAGCCGATCAGGATCCAGCACAGCTGTACCGGCGTGAAGGTGAAGATCGGGCCCCACACCGGCGATTGCGCCACCGCCTGGCCGTAGACGATCGCGGCCAGCAGGCCGATCAGTCCCAGGATCGACACTTCGCCGATCCGCCCCGGCCGGATCCAGCGGGTATAGGCGCCCATCGCCATCGCCAGCGGGACGGTCGCGGCAACGGTGAACATGCCCCAGGGACTCTCGGCCAGCGCCTTGACCACGATCAGCGCCAGCACCGCCAGGATGATGACCATGATCATGAAGGCGCCGAACAGGGCGATGGTACCCGCCATCTGGCCCATTTCCAGGCGGATGAGCTCGCCCAGCGACTTGCCGTCCCGGCGCATGGAGATGAAGAGGACCATGAAGTCCTGCACCGCGCCCGCCAGCACCACGCCGAAGATGATCCACAATGTGCCGGGCAGATAGCCCATCTGCGCCGCCAGCACCGGCCCCACCAGCGGCCCCGCGCCCGCGATCGCCGCGAAATGATGGCCGAACAGCACGGTGCGGTCGGTCGCGACATAATCCAGCCCGTCGGCGCGCCGGATGGCGGGGGTGGGGCGGGACGCGTCCAGCCGCATGACATGGCGCGCGATGAACAGCGCATAATAGCGATAGGCGACCAGGAAACAGCTGACGGACGCGACGACGATCCACAGCGCGTTGACGTTTTCGCCGCGCGACAGGGCGACGACCGCCAGGGCGACGACGCCGATGATCGCTGTCGCTATCCAGGGAAGATGCCGGGTCATGCGCGCCTCATGTCGATCGGGAGCCTGGCCGCGCGATGCTCCGCGGAGCGCCGGTCAGGCCGGGGGAGAATGTGGGACGTCACCCTAAGCCCCCGCGCCCGAAAGACAACCGTCCCGCCGCGGCCAAGGAACGGAAGCGGCCCGCCGCCCGTTCCCTTCCCTCCCGATTGCGAAGGTACCGCGTCATGACCTGTGATCCCCTAGCCTTCGATCCGCCGCCCGAAGCGAAGCAATTCTATACCGACAGCTTGGCGGAACTGGTCGCCTCGGGCATTCCCTTCCTGCTGTCGGGCACCTATGCGCTGGGCTGCCTCACCGGCATCGTGCGCCCGACCAAGGATCTGGACGTCTTCTGCAAGGCGGGCGACGCGCCGCGCATCCTCGCGCATTTCCGCCAGCGCGGGCACGAGGTCGAGTTCGAGGATGAACGCTGGATCGGCAAGGTGTGGAAGGACGGTCATTTCTTCGACGTCATCTACAATATCTCCTCGGCCAGCCTGCCGGTGACGGAGGAGTGGTTCCACGATGTCGCCCATGCCGAAGTCTATGGCACCCGGGTGCGCATCACCCCGCCGACCGAATTCATCCTCTCCAAGCTCTTCATCCAGGATCGCTATCGCTATGACGGCGCGGACGTCGCGCACATGATCCTCAAGCAGCATGAGGCGATCAAATGGCAGCGGCTGCTGGACGCGATGGAGCTGCACTGGGAATTGCTGCTCATCCACCTGCTCAATTTCCGCTTCATCTACCCGACCGAGCGGCATTGCATCCCGCTCTGGCTGTTCGAGGAACTGCTCGGCCGCTTGCAGACGCGCGCCGAGCTGCCGGTGCCCAATATCCGGGTGTGCCGCGGCCGGCTGCTCAGCCCCCGCGACTATCTGGTCGACATCACCGAATGGGGCTTCGCCGACGTGGTCGGCAAGGGACTGGAGGAAAGCCATGATCGAAACAAGTGACAGCCGCCAAGCCGGGACGCCGCCCGGCAGCATCACCGTCGCCGCGATCGGCGACCTGCATGTGACTGACCAGTCGGAACATAAATATCGCGACCTGTTCGTCGAAATCTCCCAGAAGGCGGATGTGCTGGCGCTGTGCGGCGACCTCACCAATTTCGGCAAGACGCGCGAGGCGGAGATATTGGCCGAGGATCTGCACGCCTGCACCATCCCGACCGTGGCGGTGCTGGGCAATCATGACCATGAATGCGGCCAGCCGGAGGAAGTCGCGCGCATCCTGCACAGCGCGGGCGTGACCGTGCTCGACGAGCAGGCGGTCGAGATCAAGGGCGTGGGCTTTGCCGGGGTGAAGGGCTTCGTCGGCGGTTTTGGTCGGGGCGAACTTGGCGCCTTCGGCGAAACCGCGATCAAGGGCTTTGTCGAGGAATCGATCAACGAAGCGCGCAAGCTGGAAAATGCGCTGCGGTCGCTGCGCACGGACCGGACGGTGGCGGTGCTGCATTATTCCCCGATCGCCAAGACGGTCGAAGGCGAGCCGCCGGAAATCTTTCCCTTCCTCGGCTCCTCGCGCCTCGCCGACGCGATCGACCGTTTCGACAATGTCCGCTTCGCCGTTCACGGCCATGCGCATCGCGGCACGTTCGAGGGCAAGACGCCGCGTGGCGTAGCCGTCTATAACTGCGCGCAGTTCGTCGTGTCGGAACAGTTCGGCCGGCCCTATGCCTTGATTGCCGTCTAGACCCTGTCTTTGCGCCAGGACCAGTCGATCACCCCGCTGGCCCAGAGCGGCCACCAGATCAGCAGCGGCTGCAGCGCCAGCCTTGGCCCATGATACCACCAGCTCAAATGCGTCCCGCTTAACGGGATGTCGTTCAGCGCATGGTTGAAATTGGCCGGCCAGACGCAGAGCGCATAGAGCGCAAGGCCGATCCCCGCCGCGCGCCGCAACGGACGGATCAGCAGCCCCGCCGCGCCCGCCAGTTCGGCCACGCCGGTCAGCGCGACGACGATCGCAGGCGCGGGAACCCAGCCGGGCGTGATGGCGACGAAGCCGGACGGCCGCGTCAGATGCGCGACGCCCGCCAGCGCATAGGCGGTCGCCAGCACGAACAGGGCGATCCGCCGCCCGCGTCCTGGCTGCGCGCTCAATGCATCACGTCGATCTCAAGCTCGCCTTCATCCTCACCGTCCCAATAATGGGCGCGTTCGGCATGGACATGGATCATCACCAGCCCCGGCGTGTCGGCGCCCTTGGCGAACCAGCGCTCCAGGTCGGGATTCCAATGTTCGGCGAAGCGTTCGCGGTCGCGCACCAGATCGGCGCGGCCTTCCAGCGCGATGAACAGCGGACGCTGGCCGAACAGGCCGCTCTTGCCGTGGAAGGACAGGCTGACGCGCGGATCGCGTTCTATGTCTTTCACCATCAACGTGTCTTCGGTGGTGAAATAATAGCTGTCGCCGCCATGCGCGACATCCTGATTATTGCTCATCGGCCGAGCGCCGATATGCCCTTCTTCGGTATGCGTGGACAGCATGGCGAAATCGATATGCTGCATCTTCTCCGCCAGGCTCGCCAGGGTGTATTGCACCATGGTCGCTCTCCTTTCTGCTGTCACAACGCAGATCGGCCCGAGTCGGGTTCCTTGACGTAAGGGAAGCGTCCGACGACGGGGACGGACCGGGTGCCGATCCGCCCGCGCGGCGTCAGTAAATGCCGCCCTGTTCCTGCAGGAAGTCCGCGTCGGTGCGCTGGCGGCCGCGTGCGACGGCGGCGGCGGCCTTGGCCTCGGCGGCCTTCGCCTGCGCTTCGGCCTCTTCCTTGCGGATCGACCGGCGCGGCTCGGTCTCGGGCTTGAACGCTTCCCAGATCACCGCCGGCTTGGCTTCGTTGCTGGGCCAGACGCCATAGACGCGCTTGCCCGACCGACGATCGATCGTGACCATGCGGATGCCGGCGGGCGCGACGAAGGGCGTCTTGGGCATGGTTTCCAGGATCGGCGCCATCGCCGCCTTCCAGATCGGCGCCGCAATGCGCCCGCCCTGCGCCCAGCCGCCCAGGCTGCGCGGCTGGTCATAGCCGACATAGACGCCAGCGACCAGGTCGGGCGAACCGCCGACGAACCAGACATTGGTCGGGCCGTTGGTCGTGCCGGTCTTGCCGAACAGCGGGCGCTTGAGGTCGGCCAGCACTGTCGCCGTGCCGCGCAGCACCACGCCCTCGGCGATATGCACGACCTGATAGGCGGTCATCGGGTTCATCACCTGCCGGCCCTCGAAGCCGAAGCGCGGCATCGGCTCGCCGTCCCAATTGGCCATGTTGCAACCGTCGCACGGACGCCAGCGCTCGGGCCAGATCACCTTGCCGCGGCGATCCTGGACATAATCCATCACCTTGGACGGGTTCTGCTTCCCCTGGTTCGCCAGCGTCGCATAGGCGTTGACCATCCGCTCCACCGTGGTCTCGCCCGCGCCCAGCGCGAAGGACAGATAGGGCTGATAGTCGCCGATCCCCATAGCCTTGATCGTGCGCACGACGCGATCCATGCCGGTCTGGCTGGCGGCGCGCACCGTCATCAGGTTGCGCGACTGCTCCACGCCCCAGCGCATCGTCTGCGGCCCGGCGCTGCCGCCCGAGAAATTGCGGAAGCATTTCTGGCCCAGCCCCGCGCCCTGGTAGACGCAGAGCGGCCCGTCGACGATGATCGACGCCGGCGTCATGCCATTGTCCAGCGCCGCCGCATAGACGAACGGCTTGATGGTGGAGCCGGGCTGGCGCTGCGCCTGGGTCGCGCGGTTGTAGGAGGAAAGGCGCGAATCGAACCCGCCCTGCATCGCGCGGATGCGGCCGCTATGCACTTCCTGCACGACCATGCCGCCCGATACCTCGGGGATATTGCGCAGCGCCCAGTCGGCGCCATTCTTGGCCACGACGATCAGGTCGCCCGCCTTCAGCGCGGCGAAGGCTGGCCCGCCGCTGCGGCGATAGGCCATCTGCGCCATCGACGCGGGCAGGGTGCCGGTCGTGCCGTCCGAAAAGCCGATCTGCGCTTGCGACGAACTGCGGTCGATCACCACCGCGATGCGCCAGCCTTCATAATCGACGCCGACATAGCTGGCGGCCAGCTCGCGTTCCCAGCCATTGCCGGGGTCGATATGCCCAACCGGCCCGGACCAGCCACGCCCCGCGCCAAAGCGCAGCAGCCCGTTGCGCAGCGCGTCCTTGGTGCGCTCCTGCGCGACCGGGTCATAGGGGCTGCGCACCCACAGGCCGCCGGCATAGACGCTGTTGGGCCCGTCCTCCGCCTTCTCGCCGAAGCGTTCGATCAGGCGGCGGCGCACTTCCTCCATATAATAGCCGCCCGCCCGCGCGTCGAAGCTCGATCCGCGCACGGTGACGGTGCCCAGCGGCTGGGATTGCGCCTGGGCGCGCTGCGCCGCCGTGATCCAGCCATTGCGCTCCATCTCGCCCAGCGCCCAGTTGCGCCGTTCGATCGCGCGGGCATGGCCGGTCTCGCTTTCCGGGCGGTAATTGGCCGGGCCCTTGGGCAGGATCGCCAGATAGGCCATCTCGTGCAGCTTGAGGTCCGCCACATCCTTGTCGAAATAGGCGCGGGCGGCCGCCTGCACGCCATAAGCGTTGCGGCCGAGGAAGATCTGGTTGAGGTACAGCTCCAAAATCTGCTGCTTGGTCAGCACATTTTCCATGCGCCAGGCGAGGATCATCTCCTTCACCTTGCGCGTGGGCGAATATTCGTCGCCGATCAGCAGGTTCTTCGCCACCTGCTGGGTGATGGTGGACCCGCCGCGCGCGCGCTGGCCCGACCCCAGCTTGCTGACATAGTCCGCCACCGCCCCGGCGAAGCCCGGAAAATCGACGCCATGATGCTCGAAGAAGGTCTTGTCCTCCGCCGCCAGATAGGCGCGGATCAGCAGCGGGGGATAATCGCTATATTGCAGCTGCACCCGCCGTTCGCGGGCATAGCTGTGCACCGGCTGGCCGTTGATGTCGCGCACCATGGTCGGCAGCGGCGGCTCATATTCCAGCAGCGTCGCCGCATCGGGCAGGCCGCGCGCGAAGATCAGCCAGAACAGGAAGACGGCCAGCAAAAAGCCGCCCAGCAGGATCGCGAGCCAGCGGAACAGCCGCAGGCCCCAGAGCGGACGGATCCGGTCCATGGCGCCGCCCGCGTCACGGCGCAGGCGATAGGCGAAGGATGTCGGGGCGGTATCGGAACGGGCCTCTTCCATGGGGAAGAGGCTTTAGGGTCAAATCGCGGCCAAAGCCAGTGGCCTTTCGACGGGCCGCGCCATCAACCGCCCGCCGTCACGCCGCTCAGCGCCAGCTTGCGCGCGAAATGCACCTCGATTGCCCGGGCCACGCCGCGCGCGATCTTCTGCTGCCCCTCGCGCGAGGACAGGAAGGCGGAATCCGCTTCGTTGCTGATATAGCCGGTTTCGAACAGGATCGACGGCGTGTCCGGCGCCTTCAGCACCATCAGCGACGCGAAGCGATGATAGGCGCTGCGGAACGGCACATAGGGCGACGCCTCGCGCTGGAGCAGCCGCGCGAAATTGGACGAGATGTTGAGCGATTCGCGCTGGGTGAGGTCAATCAGGATCGACGACACGTCGCCCGACTGGCCGCCCAGATTGACGCCGTTGATGATGTCCGCCTTGTTTTCGCGCGCGGCCAGCCGCGCCGCTTCCCGATCCGACGCCGTTTCCGATAAGGTGTAGACCGTCGCGCCATGGGCGTCGGTGTTTTCCGCGGCGTCGGCATGGATGGAAATGAACAGGTCCGCGCCCATCTTGCGCGCGATGCCATAGCGTTCCTGCAGCACCAGGAAACGATCATCATCGCGGGTCAGGGCGACGCGCACGCGCCCGCCCTTGACCAGCTGGTCGCGGATCGCCCGCGCGATCGCCAGCGTCACATCCTTTTCGCGCTTGCCGTTTTCGGTGTTGATCGCGCCGGGATCATGGCCGCCATGGCCTGCATCGATCACCACCAGCGGGCGCGCGCCGTCATTCACGCCCTCGACCGGGGGCAGGGCGATGCCGCGCGCGGCCGGCGGGATCGGCACGGTGATCGAATGAAGGCGCTTGCGCGGGCGCGCGGCCATGTCGGCGGGCGCGTCGAAAAGCATGCGGCCGCGCCCGACTTCGCTGCGGAAACGGCTGTCGCTGACGCCCTGTATGGCGAAGCTCAACGACTTGCCGTCCGCGGCGATGCGCGGTTCGGTCAGGGTGGCGGGACTGGCTAGGTCCAGCACGACGCGCGCGCGCTCCGGGCTCAACTGGCCTTGCCGCACGCTCGCCACGGCGCCGTCGCCCGGCGAAAAGGGGAAGCGGCCCGTCTGCGCGCCGTCTATATCGAGCGCGATGCGCTGCGGCCCGTCGAGCAGGAAGGCGGAGGCGCCTTCCACCCGCTCGTCGAAGCGCACCACCACGCGGTCCCCCTGCACATCGACGCCGGCAATGCCGCCAGCGTGGCCCGGGGTGGAAAAGAGGATGCCTGCCAGGGCAAGGCTCTGCAACATGCGCCGCTTGTGCACCGCACGCCCTTGGGCCGTCCAGCCAAATATCATCGACGTTGATCCGTCCAGCGTCCCCACGCTGAACGCCGGATTAAGCATCGCCCTCTTTTATCCCGGTAAAATGAGACGGTTAACGTCATCTTCATCATGAAGGGCCAGAAGTCCCTGGTGCGCGTGGCGCGCATGGCAGTTTATTTCAGCCGGCCGTTGCTCGCTAGGCTATTGACTGCTAACCATTCACATTCCTGCGAGAATTGCCCTTATCTGACGGCGCTTGCGGGACGCACGATGCGCCGGCCGTTCCAGGCGGGCGAGACAGAACAGGTTGACGCTGCATGAGGCATGATTTTCCATCCACGCTTGCCCCGGTGACGGGCATGGCGGCGTGGATGGTGCGGCCCGGCGCCTTGTCCGGCCCTGCCCTTGCAGCAGACACACACAATTTCCTTCAAAACCGGATGCTTGCCTCCGCCGCGCTCTGTGGCGCGCGCGGGCGGGCGTCCCTTCACTATCGCGTGGCGGCGCGGCTTCACGCCGCAGCCCGCGCACGCCGGAGAATCATAAATGACAATGCGTATGCTGATCGATGCGCGCCACCGGGAAGAGACCCGGGTCGCGGTCGTCAAGGGTAACCGGATCGAGGAGTTCGATTTCGAATCGGCCGAGCACAAGCAGCTCAAGGGCAATATCTATCTGGCCAAGGTGACGCGCGTGGAGCCCTCGCTCCAGGCCGCCTTCGTCGATTATGGCGGCAACCGCCACGGCTTTCTCGCCTTCAGCGAAATCCATCCCGACTATTATCAGATCCCGCGCGAGGATCGCGAGGCGCTGCTGCAGGAAGAGCGCGCCCATGCGGAGGAAGAAGCCGCGCTGCGCGCCGAGATCGAGGATGATGACGATGCCGGCGAGGACGGCGTCGAACTGGTCGAGGCCACTCATCATCATGATGAGGAGGAAGCCGTCGAGGCGGACGCCGAAAGCGAAGCGCCCGAAGCACCCAAGGGCGGTCGTCGCAAGCGCGAGAAGAATGGCGACGACGCCGCGGACGAACTGCGCCGCAAGCGCATGGCGCTGCGCCGCCGCTACAAGATCCAGGACGTCATCAAGCGCCGCCAGGTGCTGCTGGTGCAGGTCGTCAAGGAAGAGCGCGGCAACAAGGGCGCGGCGCTGACCACCTATTTGTCGCTGGCCGGCCGCTATTGCGTGCTGATGCCCAACACGTCGCATGGCGGCGGCATCAGCCGCAAGATCAGCAACGCGGCCGATCGCAAGCGGCTGAAGTCGATCATCGCGGAGATGAACCTGCCCTCGACCATGGGCTGCATCGTTCGCACCGCGGGGCTTCAGCGCACCAAGCCCGAAATCAAGCGCGATTTCGACTATCTCGCGCGCCTGTGGGACGAGATTCGCGAAAAGACGCTCCAGGCGTCCGCGCCCGAGCTAATCCACAATGACAGCGACCTCATAAAGCGCGCCATCCGCGACATCTACAACAAGGATATCGAGGAAGTCATCGTCGAGGGCGAGGATGGCTACAAGGCCGCCAAGGACTTCATGAAGCTGCTGATGCCGAGCCATGCCCGGCGCGTGAAGCAATATGCCGACGCCGTGTCGCTGTTCCAGCGCGCCAGCGTCGAGGATCAGCTGGCGGCGATGTACAATCCCGTGGTCCAGCTGAAATCGGGCGGCTATCTGGTCATCAACCCCACCGAGGCGCTGGTGTCGATCGACATCAACTCAGGGAGGTCGACCCGCGAACATGGCATCGAACAGACCGCCGTCGCCACCAATCTGGAAGCCGCCCGCGAAATCGCGCGCCAACTGCGCCTGCGCGACATGGCGGGTCTGGTCGTCATCGACTTCATCGACATGGAGATGAACTCCAACATCCGTAAGGTCGAGAAGGCGATGAAGGAGGCGCTGAAGGACGATCGCGCCCGCATCCAGGTGGGCCGCATCTCGGGCTTCGGCCTCATGGAAATGAGCCGCCAGCGCCTGCGCACCGGCGTGCTCGAAGCCTCGACTCGCCAGTGCCCGCATTGCGAAGGCACCGGCCTTGTCCGCACCGCCTCGTCGGCGGGCCTCAGCGCGCTGCGCATGCTGGAGGAAGAGGCGGCGCGTGGCCGCGGCTCCATCATCACCCTGCGCGCCAGCCAGGAAGCGGCCTTCTACGTCCTCAACAACAAGCGCCGCGAGCTGGACGAGATCGAGCAGCGCTACGGCGTGCGCATCGACATCCTGCCCGATGGCGAGATCGAGGGCGCGCGCATGTCGGTCGAGGCCAGCGGCCCGCGGCCCGAGCGCGTCGTGACCTATGCGCCGCTCGCCGAGGAGGAGGATGATATCGACCTCCCCGAGGAGGAAGAGGAAGAAGAGGAGCTCGAGGAAGCCGAAGCCGCCGCCGAGCGCGAAGAGCGTGGCGATCGCGAGGATCGCGATGGCGGCCGCCGCCGTCGCCGTCGCCGTCGTCGTCGCGGTGGCCAGCGCGAAGACAGCCGCGAGGCTGGCGCCGAGGCGGAGGATAGCGACGCCGGCGATGACGCCGATGTCGATGCGAGCGACGAAGCCGCTGACGAGGACGCCGCCGCCGACGCGAGCGATGCGGAAACCAGCGAAGCCGAAGGCGATGAAGGCGGTGCGCGCCGTCGCGGTCGCCGGGGTCGTCGCGGGGGCCGTCGCCGCCGGGAAGCGGGCGAAGCCGCTGCAGGCGAGCAGGCGGATACCGCTGCGCCGGCTGAGGCCGAAGAGGCCGGGACCGAATCGGTCGCCGAGGAAGCGCCGGCCGCTGAACCGGTGAGCGCCGAAGCGGACGAGGCTGAGGCCGCGCCCAAGACGCGTCGCCGTCCCCGCGCCCGCAAGAAGCCGGTCGCCAGCGAAGGCGAGGGCGCGGATGCGGAAGTTGCGGCCCAGGCCGCCGCGCCTGCGGACTCGAACGAGGCTCCGGCTGACGCCGCGCCCGCTGCGACGGAAGAGGCTGCGCCCGAAGCGCCGGCCAAGCCCAAGCGCACGCGCCGCAAGAAGGCAGAGCCCGCCGCCGACGCCGAAGCACCCGCGGCTGACGCGCCCGCCGCAGAGGCGGACGCAGCCCCGGCCAAGCCCAAGCGCACGCGTCGCAAGAAGCCTGCCCTGAGCGACGCCGAAGGGGCCGAAGCCGCCGCCGCTCCCGGAGCCGATGCCGCGCCCGCGCCTGCGGAGCCGGCCGAGGCCGCCGCGACCGAAGCCGCGCCCGCCGATGCGCCCGTCGAAACCCCGGCCGAGGCCGTCGCGGTGGATGACGGCGCGGCCGGCGACGATGCCGATGGCGCCCCGCGCCGCGGCTGGTGGCAGCGCACCTTCGGTCAGTAAGCGTCCGGCCTCCTGATGATGAAGCGCCGCTGCTCTTCCGGTTTTCACCGGTGCGCAGCGGCGCTTTTCATTGGGTCGCGCTTCAGGGCGCATTCAGGGCGGTCATGGCATGGCCTGCCCGCAATGGTCCGATTGCTGCAGTTCCTGGCGCTGGCGCTGGCGTCCCTCGCGCTGATGACGCGCCCTGCGCTCGCGCAGCAGATCCTGCGCGACGCGGAGACCGAAGCCTTCATGGCCGACATGTCCGCGCCGCTGGTCAAGGCGGCCGGCATGGCGCCCAACAATGTCCAGGTCCTCGTCATCAATGATCCGGAAATCAACGCCTTCGTCGCGGGCGGCCAATATGTCTGGGTGCATAGCGGCCTGATCGCGCAGGCGGACAATGTGAACCAGTTGCAGGGCGTCGTCGCCCATGAGCTGGGCCATATCGAGGGCGGCCATATCATCCGCTCGGGCGAGGGGATCAAGGACGCGACCAGCGTCACGCTGCTGAGCCTGGTGCTCGGCGCGGCCGCGATCGCCGCGGGCGGGGCGGAAGCGGGCATGGGCATCATGGGCCTTGGCCAGCAGGCGGCGATGAGTCGCTTCCTCGCCTTTTCCCGCGCGCAGGAAAGCTCCGCCGACCTTGCCGGCGCGCGCTATCTCCACACCGCCGGGATCAGCGGGCGGGGGAGCCTGGAATTCTTCAAGAAGCTGCAGAACCAGGAATATCGCCTCGCCATCCCGCAGGACAATAGCTACGGCCGCACCCATCCGCTCTCGGGCGAGCGCATCAATGTTCTGCGGGAGGTCTATGCGGTCGATCCCGCCTGGGACAAGCCGATCGATCCGCAGCTGGAGGCCCGCTTCGAACGGATCAAGGCCAAGCTCATCGGCTTCGTGTCGGAACCGCAGCAGACGCTGATCAAATATCCCGAAAGCGACCAGTCGCTCCCCGCCCATTATGCCCGCGCCTATGCCTGGCACAAGAGCGCCTATCCGCAAAAGGCGCTGGCGGAGGCCGATGCCTTGCTGGCCGCGGAGCCGCACGATCCCTATTTTCTGGAGCTCAAGGGCCAGATCCTGCTCGAAAGCGGCCGGCCGGCCGATGCCGTCGCGCCGCTGCGCGAAGCGGTCCGCCGCACCAACCAGCCGCTCATTTCCGTGCTGCTGGCCCATGCCTTGATCGCGACGGAGGATCCGGCCAATTTCGCGGAGGCCGAACAGGTGCTGCGCGTGGCGGTGCAGCGCGACCGCGAAAACCCCTTTGCCTGGTATCAGCTGGGCGTCGTCTACGAACGGCGCGGCGACACGCCGCGCGCGGCGCTCGCCACGGCGGAACGCTATGCGATGATGGGCGACCATAATCTGGCGCTGCGCAGCGCGGACGTCGCCGTGCAAGGATTGAAGCCCGGCACGGTTGACTATCTGCGCGCGCAGGATATCGCCATGACCTCGCGTGCCGCGGTCGAGCAGCAGCGGAAGAAAAGATAGCGATGACAGACAATAACCGGCCGACCTTTCGCGCCGCCCTTTCCAACAGGACCATGCAGATGACCCTTGGCGCCTTCGCCTTCATTGCGGCCGCCGCCGGCGCCGCGCTCGCCGTGCAGGCGCCCGCCAGCGTCGGCGCGACCGATCGGGCCGCGATCGAACAGATCGTCCACGATTATATTCTCGACCATCCCGAAATCATCCCGCAGGCGATCGAGAAGCTGCAGGCCAAGCGCCTGTCGGGCGTCATCGACGCCAGCCGCAGCGCGCTCGAAACCCCCTATGCCGGCGCCTGGGAAGGGGCGGCCGATGCCGATGTCACCGTGGTCGAATTTTTCGACTATGCCTGCGGCTATTGCCGCGCCTCGCTGCCGGACCTCGGCAAGCTGGTGGGGTCGGACAAGAAGGTGAAGATCGTCTATCGCGAACTGCCGATCCTGTCGGAGGAAAGCGGCGACGCCGCCAAGGTGTCGCTGCTCGCGGCCGAGCGGGGCCAATATATGGCCTATCACAAGGCGCTTTATGGCGCCGGTCGGGTGACGCGCGACACCATCCTCGCCGCCGCGGCCAAGGCTGGCATCAGCAAGGCCGATGCCGAAGCGGCGATCGCGTCCAGCAAATATGATTCGGAAATCCAGTCCAACATCGCGCTCGCCCAAAAGCTGCAGGCGACCGGGACGCCCACTTTCGTCATCGGCGACCAGGTGCTGAGCGGCGCGGTCGGCTATGACGCGCTCCAGGCAGGCGTGGCGACCGCGCGCGGGAAGTAGCGGCATCATGGTCCTGCGAAAGCAGGAACCCGGTTCCGCCCTCTGTCATAGAGAGCAACCATCGAACTGGGCTCCTGCTTTCGCAGGCGCACTAAATGAAGAAGTGCGGTGCCGCCCGCCATTGACTTCCCCATCCCTTTTCCCTATCGGACGCCCCCTGACTGACGGCCGCTGCACAAGCGGCCCTTTTTTGTCACACCCGATTCTTTTGTTGTTTGAGGAATGAACGATGAAGCGCACCTATCAGCCGAGCAATCTGGTTCGGAAGCGCCGTCACGGTTTCCGCGCCCGCATGGCGACCCCCGGCGGCCGCAACGTGATGCGCGCCCGTCGCGCCCGCGGCCGCAAGAATCTCTGCGCCTGACATCATCGCCGGAAATGCCTGCCGCGCCGGCCATCATGGTCCGGCGCGCGGATTTTCTGGCGGCGAATCGGGGGCGGCGCGCGCCGATGCCGGGCTTTGTCCTGCTGGTGCGCGAACGCGGTGACGGCGATCCGGCGATGCGCTATGGCATCACGGTCACGAAGAAGATTGGCGGCGCTGTCATCCGCAACCGGATGAAGCGCCGTTTTCGCGTCCTGGCGCGCGAACTGCTGCCGGATCATGGCATTGCCGGCGCCGACCATGTGCTGATCGGCCGGGATGGCGGCATCGAGCGCGACTTCGCTCTGCTGCGCGACGAATTGGCCAAGGCGCTGGGCAAGATCATGACGCGCCCGGTCGACGCGCCCCGCGATCCTGCGCGCCGAAAGGGCAAGCCCTCGGCCGGGAAAAGTCCCGCCAGCGCCCGATGATCGCTCGCCTGCTCATCCTCCTCGCGCGCTTATGGCAGCTTGGTCCTTCCCGCATCCTGCCGCCGACTTGCCGCTATGCGCCCTCCTGTTCCGAATATGCGATTCAGGCCGTTCGGAAATATGGCGCGATCAAGGGTAGCTGGCTGGGGTTCAAGCGGCTAATGCGATGCCACCCATGGGGCGGATCGGGCCACGACCCGGTCCCCTGACACGACAGACATAAGACGGCGGAGCCGAAAAGCGTGGACGACAAGAAGAATATCATTCTGGCGGTGCTGCTGACCGCGGCGATCCTGTTCGGCTGGCCCTATGTCTCGAACTATTTCTTTCCGACCGCCAATCCGCCCGTGACCAGGATCGAGGATGGCAAGCAGGTGCCGGTCGCCCGGCCGGATGCTGATCCCGCCGCCGACAGCCCGGCCGCCGTCCGTGATCGCGCCCTCGTGCTCAAGGAAAGCCCGCGCGTGCCCATCCGCACACCGCGGCTGACCGGCTCGATCAACCTGCGGGGCGCGCGCATCGACGACATCGTGCTGCCGACCTACAAGGAAAGCATCGCGGAGGATTCGCCGGCGGTTCGCCTCTACAGCCCGAGCGGCACGCAGGACGCCTATTTCGCCGGTTTCGGCTGGCAGGGCGAAGGGCTGCGCGCGCCGGACCGCAACACGCTCTGGACCGCGCAGGGCACGGAACTGACCCCGACCAGCCCGGTGACGCTCAGCTGGAACAACGGCGCGGGGCAGCTGTTCGAAATCCGCCTCTCGGTCGACGAAAACTATATGATCACCGCCGCGCAGAAGGTTTCGAACACCGGCGCCGGCACGGTCGGCGTCAAGCCCTATGCCTATATCAGCCGCAACGGCATTCCCAAGGATCCCGACACCTGGACCATCCATGTCGGCCCGATGGGCGTGTTCAACGGCGCCGCCAATTACGACGTCAACTACACCGACCTGGATGAAGGCCCCTCGACCCAGAGCTTCCAGTCCAGGGGCGGCTGGATCGGCTTCACCGACAAATATTGGCTGTCCGCGCTGGTCCCCGCCGCCGACGCCGATTTCGCCGGTCAGTTCCGCAAGGGCGCGGGCACGCAATATCAGGCCGATGTCGCGCTCGGCTCCAACATGGTCGCGCCCGGCAAGGCGGTGACGCAGACCCAGCGCCTGTTCGTCGGCGCCAAGGAAGTGAAGACGCTCGAAGCCTATCAGGATGCCGGCGTGCCGCTGTTCGACCGCGCGATCGACTGGGGCTGGTTCTACTGGTTCGAAAAGCCGATCTTCGCGCTGCTGCACTGGCTGTTCGAACATATCGGCAATTTCGGCGTCGCCATCATCTGCCTGACGCTGGTCGTCCGCGCGATCATGTTCCCGATCGCTCAGCGCCAGTTTTCCAGCATGGCGGCGATGCGCGCGCTTCAGCCCAAGATGAAGGCGCTGCAGGAGAAATATAAGGACGACAAGCAGCAGCTGCAGTTGAAGATGATGGAGCTGTACAAGCAGGAAAAGGTGAACCCGCTCGCCGGCTGCCTGCCCATCTTCATCCAGATCCCGATCTTCTTCGCCCTCTACAAGGTGCTGATGCTAACGATCGAGATGCGGCACCAGCCCTTCGTCCTGTGGATCAAGGATCTGTCCGCGCCCGATCCGCTGCACATCCTCAACCTCTTCGGCCTGCTCGACTTCACGCCTCCCGCCTTCCTGGGCATCGGCGTGCTGGCGCTGCTGCTGGGCATCAGCATGTATTTCCAGTTCAAGCTCAACCCGACGCAGATGGACCCGATGCAGCAGCAGGTCATGGGCATCATGCCCTGGATGATGATGTTCATCATGGCGCCCTTCGCCGCGGGCTTGCTGGTCTACTGGATCACCAACAACTGCCTGTCGATGGCGCAGCAATGGTGGCTCTATCGCAAGCACCCGGTGCCCGCAGCGGCGACCGCAGCGAAGTAAATATACCCATCAAGTCCCGTTCGTGCTGAGTAGGGACTGAGCGAAGTCGAAGGCCCGTATCGAAGCATCGTGGCCTTCGGCCCTTCGATACGCCGCTTCGACAAGCTCAGCGGCTACTCAGGGCGAACGGAGAATGAGTGTGACCGAGCAAGACAACACCGCCCTGATCGAGGAAGCGCGCAAGCTCTTCGCCGGGCCGATCGCCTTCCTCAAATCCGCGCCGGACCTGAAATTCCTGCCGGACATGGCGGTGAACGAAGTCGCCTTCGCCGGCCGCTCGAACGTCGGCAAGTCCTCGCTGCTCAATGCGCTGACCAACCGCAACGGCCTGGCGCGCACCTCCAACACGCCGGGCCGCACGCAGGAATTGAACTTCTTCGATGTCGGCGACCCGCTGCGGTTCCGCCTCGTCGACATGCCCGGCTATGGCTATGCCAAGGCGCCCAAGGACATGGTCAAGAAGTGGCGCTTCCTGGTGAACGACTATCTGCGCGGGCGCGCGGTTCTCAAGCGCACGCTGGTGCTGATCGACAGCCGCCACGGCATCAAGGATGTTGATGTCGACATGCTCGACATGCTCGATGGCGCGGCGGTCAGCTACCGGATCGTCCTGACCAAGGCGGACAAGATCAAGGCGAGCGAACTGGCCAAGGTCACCGCCCTTACCGCCGATGCGATCCGCAAGCGCCCGGCCGCGCACCCCGACATCATCGCCACGTCCAGCGAGAAGGGCATGGGCATCCCCGAACTGCGCGCCGCGGTGCTCGAAAGCGTGACGCAAGGCTGATTGCACGCCGTCGCCCGGTCCGGGCGCAGCCGGGACGCGATGCGCATGGCGCGCTGCGCACATCGACACGCCCGAACAGGACGGCGCCGTGCGGATGGCTGGTCAGGCCGCGCGCTTCTGCTCCGTCCGGCCCAACTCCATGTCCATCAATATCTGCATCGACCGCACCGCGCTGCAGAAGGCGCAGGCGACCGCATCGCTGCATTGGTGGACGATCGGCGCGATCGGCCGTCCCTGCAGCAGGTTGATGAGCATATTCTCATCGTCGGACAGCGCTGGGCCGCGTCCCAGCCGCAGCCTGCGCCCCAGCATCGCTTCGCTGAGGTCGAGCAGGCTGTCGATCGCCGGAAGCAATTGCGCCCAGCCATGGCGCCCGAGCCGGGCATGCAGCCGCACGAGCGTCGGTTGGCCCGCCCGCCGGGCGACGCCCCAGCAGCGCATGGCGTCCAGGAAGAGATAAAGCGCCGCCGGGCTCTGGCGCGCGATCAGGGAGGAATTGTCAGTCATGGGATAGCCTTTTTTAGAGCCTGTCCCCCTAGTCCGGCCGCTCCTTCTTCATCGGAACGAGTCTGGCCGCCAGTCTGTTAGGCAGCTGTTATGTCCCGCGAATTTCAGACGGGAAGGGGACGTGACACGGATCGCAGCAAAATCGCGGCGGCCCGTTACATGGCCCGTGCGCCTGCGGCGGCTTGACGAAAGGCCCTTTCCTCGGGAAGGACGGCCGTTCGACAAGTCCGGGCGGGCGCCCGGGAAAAGCCTGCCTGTTCCGGCAGGGCGAGTGGAGAAAAGATCATGCGCGCCGAAGCGCAGCAATATATCGACCGTATCGACGCCGCGTTGGCCCTGCTGCGCCAGTCGCTCGACTGGGACCGCGCGCTGCGCCGGCTCGACGAGCTCAACGCGCGCGTCGAGGACCCGACGCTGTGGGACAATGCCAAGCAGGCGCAGGACGTGATGCGCGAGCGCACGCGCCTCGACAGCGCGATCGGCGCCACCCGCGCGATCGAGGGTGAGAAGACCGATACCGCCGAACTCATCGAGATGGCCGAAGCCGAGGGCGACGAATCGATGGTGGACGAAGCCGTCGCCGCGCTCAAGGCGCTGGCCGATCGCGCGGACGAGGACAAGATCAAGGCGCTGCTGGCGGGCGAGGCCGACAGCTACGACACCTATCTGGAAATCCATGCCGGCGCTGGCGGGACCGAAAGCCAGGACTGGGCCGAAATGCTCAGCCGCATGTATCGCCGCTGGGCCGAACGGCGCGGCTACAAGGTGGAGCTGGTCGACTATCAGGCCGGCGACCAAGCCGGGATCAAGTCGGCGACCTTCCTGTTCAAGGGCGAGAACGCCTATGGCTATGCCAAGACCGAAAGCGGCGTGCACCGCCTGGTCCGCATCAGCCCCTATGACAGCAGCGCTCGCCGCCACACCAGCTTCTCGTCGGTCTGGGTCTATCCCGTGATCGACGACGACATCGATATCGAGGTCAAGGAAAGCGACCTTAAGATCGACACCTATCGCGCGTCGGGCGCCGGCGGGCAGCACGTCAACACCACCGACTCGGCGGTGCGCATCACGCACGTTCCTTCCGGCATCATCGTCGCGTCGCAGAATGACCGGTCGCAGCACAAGAACCGCGCCACCGCGATGAACATGCTCAAGGCCCGTCTGTACGAGGCCGAGCTGCGCCGCCGCGAGGAAGCCGCCTCCAGCGACTATCAGGCCAAGACCGAGATCGGCTGGGGCCATCAGATCCGCTCCTATGTGCTTCAGCCCTATCAGCTGGTGAAGGACCTGCGCACCGGCGTCACGTCCACCTCGCCCGACGATGTGCTCGACGGCGCGCTCGATCCCTTCATGGCCGCCGCGCTCAGCCAGAAGGTGACGGGCGAGAAGGTCGATGTGGAGGATGTCGACTGATGATCCGGGCGGCAATGGCGGGCGTGCTTGTCCTCCTGGCCGCCTGCGATCAGCTGAGCGGCGGCAATGCCGCCGATCGGGCGCCCGCCGCCCGCGACTTTCCCCGCGCCGATCGCCCGATCGCGCCGATCGTCTCCACCCGCTGGTCCAGCGAGGAAGCGCGGGACCGCGTCAACGAGGCGGAGGACATCATGGATCGCGCCGGCATCCGCCCCGGCATGACGGTCGCCGATCTGGGCGCAGGCGAAGGCTATTATACCGTGCGCCTGGCGGAGCGGGTGGGCCCGCGCGGCCGCGTCCTGGCCGAAGACATATTGCCCGAAGTGATCGAGGCGCTGTCCCGCCGCATCACGCGGGAAAAATGGGACAATGTCAGCGTGAAGCTCGGCGCGCCGGAAGATCCGCGCCTACCGGAAAACAGTTTCGACCGCATTTTCATGGTCCATATGTATCATGAGATCGCCGAGCCCTACGCCTTTCTCTGGCACCTCAGCCCCGCGCTCAAGACGGATGGCGAACTGATCGTCGTCGATGCCGACCGTCCGACCGACCAGCATGGCACGCCGCCGCGCCTGCTCGCCTGCGAACTGGCGACGATGGGCTTCCGCCTGGAGGAACTGATCCCCAAGCCCACCGCGGGCGGCTATTTCGCGCGGTTCCGCCGCATCGTCGCGCGCCCGGCGCCGTCCAGCATCGTCCCCTGCGCGATCAACCAGCGCGCGCAAGGTTAATGATCCGATCATGCTGAAAGAGGGGCGTCATGCCCCTGCAACTACGCTATGTCCTGGCGCAGGGAGGCACAAGATGCAGGATCAGGGACATCGCCCGACGCCCGCGCTCGGTCCGGAGCGGGCGCCGCGGCACAAATTGTTCGAACCCGTGTCCTTGTGGCGCAACGGCGCGCCGCTGCGCGGTCATCTGCTCGACCTGTCGGCGACCGGCGCGCTGTGTCACAGCGACATGGCGGTTGCGACCGGCGATCGCGTGCTTATCGATGCGGAGCGGCTGGGCGTCGCCGGCCGGGTCGTGTGGACCGGCGGCAAGCGATTCGGCCTGCATTTCGATGCGCCCTTGCCCGCACCCGTCATCGCGCGCGTCGTGCAGCGCGGCTGATCAGCGCTTGCGCCGCCAGCGCCTCACCATCGACAGGCCCAGAAACCCGCCGCCTACCACCGCGGCGATCGCGCCGCCCGCGGACGCGAGCGCCCATGCGCCGGCCGCCAGAAGCCCGGTCAGGAAATCGACGATGATGAGGGTCAGGTGGATCATATCGGAACCAAGACGGCGCTAGCGCCCCAGTTCCTTGGCTTCCTGATATTTCAGCTCCAGAAACCGGTTCTGCGTCGCCAACTTGTCGAGGTCGCCGCTCGCCAGGCTTTCGGTCACGCGCGCGATTTCGGCGTCGATGACGGTCAATCCCTCGACCAGCTGCTTCTCGGGCACCCGGCCATTGCGCTCCTCCCGCCGCATCGGCGCGGGGATGGACTGATAGCCGGTGACCAGTTCGGGCAGATGGTCCGACAGCAGGCGGCGAATCTCCTGCGCGGCGGGCTCCTGCTCGTTCATCCGCTCCAGCTGCGGCGCCAGCGTTTCCAGCCGCACGCCGATGCTGTCGACCAGCGTGACGGCCGGCGCCGGCAGCGCCTTGCGCTGCGTCTCCAGCCAGATTTCGGTCTTGAGGGGCAGGGCGGCGAGCGCGCTGTCGGCCAGCTTCTCCGGCTTCACCGCGCGCTCGCCGGGGATCAGCGCGAAAAACAGGGTCGCGATCAGCAACAGCCCCAGCACGATCATCACGCCATTGGTGCCCAGCGGCACGAACCAGCCAGCGATCATCGCGCCGATCAGGATGACGAAGGCCGCGCCCGCGATCCGGCCCAGGCGGCGCATGATCGACGCGTTGCGCCGCTGGCGCGCGCGGGCCGACAGGCTGCGCCCGCGGTCGCTATGGCGGCGCAGCGTGGGTTCGATGCGATCCCGGATATAGCGATCGACGTCGCTCGACATGCTCTACCCCTCGATCGCGCTCAACAGCGGGTTTTCGACGCGCGCTTCCTGCGCCGCCCGCGCCTGGCCTTCGGCGCGCGCGATATAGCCCTTGGACTTCTCAACCTCGTTCGACAGCGTGTTCACCGTCGTCTTCATATTCTCCAGCGCCTTCATCTTGAACGTGTCGATACTGTCCATCGTGTCATAGATATTCTGGAAGGCGCGCTGCAGCGTCTCGATGGGGATCGTGCTCGACGCTGCCTGCTCGTGGATCTGCGCGGTCTGGCTCTTGAGCAGTTCGCCGGTCCGGTCGATCATGTTGGCGGTCGTGCTGTTGAGCGCGGTGATCTGCTCCAGCACCAGCCGCTGCCCGACCAGCGCCTGCGCCACCGTCACCGCGGTGCGCAGCGCCGCCACCGTGGTCGTGCTGGCGCGGTCCACACCCTTCACCAGCTCGACATTGTTCTTCTTGACCAGGTCCAGCGCCAGATAGCCCTGCACCGTCACCGCCATCTGCGTCAGCAGGTCCTGCGTGCGCTGGCGAATGTAGAACAGCGCGCTTTCGCGGATCGCCTTGGCCTTGGCCGGATCGGTCGAATCCAGCTCCATCGCCTTGGCTTCCAGCCGTGCGTCCATCGTCTTGCTGATATGGATCATCTGCTCCAGCCGACCCATGGTCTGCCACATATTCTGGCGTTCCACGTCGATCGCGGCATTGTCCTTGATCAGCGTGTCCTTGCCGCTGGCCAGGCTGCCCAGGATCGCATTGATGTGGCTCTGCGCGCTTTTGTAGCTGTCGAAATAGTCGCGCATCTTGTTGCCGAACGGGATGATGCCGAACAGCTTCTTGGGCGCCAGCAGGCTGCCTCGCTTGCCGGGGTCCAGATCCTCCACCGTGCGCCGCAATTCGGCG
Source organism: Sphingobium naphthae (assembly GCF_020782235.1). Classification (GTDB taxonomy): domain Bacteria; phylum Pseudomonadota; class Alphaproteobacteria; order Sphingomonadales; family Sphingomonadaceae; genus Sphingobium; species Sphingobium naphthae. The sequence goes on along the minus strand of NZ_JAJGNO010000013.1, from coordinate 29,266 downwards.
AGGTCCGCGCCGACCTTGGTGTCGCTGTCCATCGCGCGCACCGGGCGGTCGAGGAAACGGTTGCTGTGCCCGGCCGCCTCGGCAATCTCCTTGCGGCCCATATTGGTCAGCTGGTCGACCCGCTTGCCGAATTCGGGCGAATTGGCGTCCTGCGCCACCAGATCGTCGACGAAGGCGTCGACCTTCTCCTCCAGCTTCGACTTCTTCTCCTCGTCGATCGGCACCAGGCCCGCCGCCTTGTCCGGCGCGACGGCGGGCACCGGATCGGGCGGCGTCAGGTTCAGCGGGTCGGCACTGGCGGTAGCGGTCGGCGCGGTCGAAGCCATGTCATCTCCTGATAAGCCCGTGGCGGTCCTTCTGCTGTCATATGTGCATAAAACAGTTGGGCCGCAAGTCTGCGCAAGTCTGGCGCCTCTGCTATAAAGCCTGCACACCCGCCATTGCAATCGCCCGGCGCGGGGCTAGCATGGCCGCCATATGGCTGTATCGGCCGCATGATGGGAAGGGGAGGGGGCGATGATCCGGCAAGATCAGGAAGCGCTGGTCGCGGCCGTGGCGGCCGATCCGCGCTATGTCGCGCTGGTCGCACGCAGGGCGCGGCTGGACTGGACGCTCTCGGCGATCATCTTCACCGCCTTCGTCGGCTATCTGCTGCTGATCGCCTTCGATCCCGCGCTGCTGGCGACGCCGATCGGCGCGGGCGTCACCTCGCTCGGCATTCCGCTCGGCCTTGGCCTCATCCTGCTCGCGATCGCGCTGACCGGCTTTTATGTGCGGCAGGCCAACCGTCATCATGACGCGCAGATGGCCGCCATCCTGAACGACGCCATGGCACAGGGTCGGGGCGCATGAGGGCGCTGCTGCTCGGAACGCTCGCCCTGCTGCTGCCCGCGCCCGCCTTTGCCGCCGCGCTGGAGGGGGAGGCGCAGCGCCAGCCCATCAACTGGGTGGCGATCGCGATGTTCGTCGGCTTTGTCGGCCTGACGCTCTGGATCACCAAGGCCGCCGCCGCGCGCACTCGCACCGCATCGGATTTCTATACTGCGGGCGGCGGCATCACCGGCTTCCAGAACGGGCTCGCCATGGCGGGCGACTATATGTCCGCCGCATCCTTCCTGGGTATTTCGGCGCAGATCTTCACCGATGGCTATGACGGCCTCATCTACTCCACCGGCTTTCTGGTCGGCTGGCCAATCCTGCTCTTCCTGATGGCGGAGCGGCTGCGCAACCTCGGCCGCTTCACCTTCGCCGACGTCGCCTCCTACCGCTTCGCCCAGCCGCCGGTGCGCAGCTTCGCGGCGGTCAGCACGCTGCTGGTGGTCAGCTTCTATCTCGTCGCGCAGATGGTAGGCGCCGGGCAGCTCATCAAATTGCTCTTCGGCCTGCCCTATGCCGCCGCCGTCGTGATCGTCGGCGGGCTGATGATGCTCTATGTCCTCTTCGGCGGGATGCGCGCCACCACCTGGGTTCAGATCATCAAGGCGGTGCTGCTGCTGGGCGGCGCCAGCTTCATGGCGCTGATGGTGCTGGCGCAGACCGGCTTCAGCCTCGAAACGCTCTTCGCCCGCGCGGTCGAGGTCAGGACGCAGGCCGCGCTTGCGAATGGGGAGAGCGCTGTTGACGCTGCGGCGAGCGGCCGCGCCATCATGGCCCCCGGCGGCTTCATCAAGGATCCCGTCTCCGCCATCTCCTTCGGCCTCGCGCTGATGCTCGGCACCGCGGGCCTGCCGCACATTCTCATGCGCTTCTTCACCGTCCCCGATGCGAAGGAAGCGCGCAAGTCGGTCCTCTGGGCGACCGGCTGGATCGGCTATTTCTATATCCTCACCTTCATCATCGGCTTCGGTGCCATCCTGCTGGTGGGCACGAACGCCGCCTATCTCGACGGGGAGGGGGCCTTGCGTGGGGGCGGCAACATGGCCGCCATCCATCTTGCCCACGCGATCGGCGGCAACGCCTTTCTCGGCTTCATCTCGGCGGTCGCCTTCGCCACCATCCTGGCCGTCGTCGCCGGCCTAACCTTGTCCGCCGCCTCGGCGGTCAGCCATGATCTCTACGCCACCGTGTTCCGCCACGGCCAGGCGAGTTCCGCCGACGAACTGCGCGTGTCGCGGCTGACGACGCTGGCGCTCGGCGCGCTCGCCGTGCTGCTCGGCCTGGTCTTCGAACAGCAGAATGTCGCCTTCATGGTCAGCCTCGCCTTCGCGCTCGCCGCGTCGGGCAATTTCCCGGTGTTGATCCTCTCGCTGCTCTGGAGCGGCTGCACCACGCGCGGCGCGGCCTGGGGCGGGACGATCGGACTGCTGACCGCCTTCATCCTGACCTTGCTCTCGCCGGCGGTCTGGACCGCGACCTTTGGCCTGGGCGCGGCGCCATTCCCCTATAGTTCGGCCGCGATCATCTCGGTCCCCGCCGGCTTCCTCGCCATCTGGCTCATCTCGCTGGCCGATCGCTCGCCCCGCGCCGCCCTCGACAAGGCCGGCTACCCGGCCCAGCGCGTCCGCGCCGAAACCGGCCTCGGCGCCTTCGCCGCCAGCGACCATTGAGCCGGACCGTTTCCGCCCCCTGTCCCGATCCTGCTCGATGGAGCGTTGATCAGATGCAGGACCGTCGCGCCATCAAACCGGCTGAATGGATATCCTCTCGATCGTGAAGGCGCCGGACTGATTGACCGGATCGATCCGCATGCGCCGACCGCATGCCTTCGCGTCCAGCTGGAACTGCACGAGGTTCGCCCCAGCCCCCAGCTGTCGGGTGAGGGACCGCGCGCTCGAAAAATGCCGCTCATCTTTCGTCTTGCCGCTATAGAAAAGGCGCAGGGTCGATGCTTCGGCCACCGTGATCGACAACTCCACCTTTACCGCCCCTTCCGCAGGCATCGGCAGATGATCGAAGATCATGCGGGGCGTCTGTGTCAGCGCCTCGAAGCTTCCCTTGCTTTTGTCGATGACGGCGATGTGACGGAGCAAACAATCCCCCAGCCCGGGCCATTTCATGGTGTCGTCATGAAACCGGCCGGTCCACTCTGCATAACGCTGCGGATGGTGAACGAAGCTGAGTTGAGCCTTGAAGGCGTCCACCAGTTCCGGCGTGGGTTTGTACGTCTGATCGCCATAGGTCGCCAGCATCAGGCTGTGTCCGTCCCGATCCGGCATCACGGTCGCAAGATATCGCTCGGTATTGGAACAAAGCACGAAATCCGGTCCGAACAGTTCGATGACATCGCTCTGAAAATATGGTCCTCGAACATATAATATGTCGCGAAATACCATGCCTAGGTATCGCAGGCCGGACTTGATGAAGCTGTCACCGATGACGACACAGCGCTTCGTCGTCACGGACGCCAAGTTGTTCATGACAAGAACATTGCCAGTATTGCTCGACAAGAAAGGCAGATTGTCGAAAACCTTGATGTGATTATGCTTTTCCTCAAGGTGCAATATGGGTTCCCGATCCTGCCTGCCCAGCATGATGGACAGGTCGCCCAGGGCCCAGCCTTCTCTCTGGAAGAAAAAGTCTTCGATATCCGAAGGCAGGTCGAAATGGCGGAGAATGTCCTTGGCGATGTGCAAGGCGCCGAATGCGTTATTGTGCGTGTCGGTCTTCAGGAAAACCGGCGCCATGTCCTTGGCCGCGAGCAGCGCATCGCGGCTGTACCGCAGATTGGCGGGCGTCTTGTCGCCGAAAGCTGGCCGAAAATGGCGTTCGAACAGGCTGTCGAGACCTTGCCTGTAGGGACTTGGGACATGTTCGGGCATCACGGCGGGCTTGGATGGCAGAACAAAATGCGCGAAGCCGATGCCACGTGCGTTACAATATTGTTGGCGAGCTTGAAAATTGTCGACAAAGTTGGCGACGCTCGCCGGCGTCGGCTGCCGCTTGTTGAGGAAGTGATCGAACTCCTTGTGCCCGCCGCCGTAAAGATACAGCCAGCCATCCTCTCCAATCAGCACATTATTTTGTACAAGCGGACCTGTCACGAGTTCGCATCCCCGATCTATTGAACGCCCAATACAGGCGTCTGGGCGGGAGCGGTGATGGAATCGTCATCGCCTGTCAACGTCAAGGCGTTGATCGGGGTCCATCCCCGTCCTCTCGCCCCCAGCGCCGGATTCTTGCAGCGTTGAGGGCGAGAGGACAACTCACTCTCAGCGCGCGCCTTCCGCGTAATAGCGCTCCATGTCGAGCCGCATCTGGTGCAGCGCCTCCGGGTTCAGATAGACCATGTGCCCCGCCGGATAATAGCGGAACTGCAGGTTCTGCCGCAGTTGCGGCTCCAGCATCATGTGCTTGAGGTCGCGCTCGGTCGAGAAGAAGGGCGTCGCCATGTCATAATAGCCGTTGAGCGACAGCACGCGCAGATGCGGGTTGGTGCGCATCGCGGCGCTGAGGTCGGCGGTCACGTCTGCGACATTCTGCTTATAGCCTTCGGGCGGCTCGTGGCTCCAGTCCCATTTGAAATCGCCGCCCTCGCGCGCGCTGAGGCGATAGCTGAGGTCGGTCTTGTAGCCGATCTGCCGCGTCACCTGGTCCAGGAAGCTGCCGACATAGAGGCCGGTGATGCCGGTGCTCGACGGATCATATTCCGGTTCCTCGCCCGCCGTGTCGGCGTCGATCCCGGTGTAGCGGCTGTCGAACCGGCCCAGCGTCGCATGCTCGTCGCGCAGCAGCTCCTTGCGGAAGCGCGACAGGTTGACGCGCAGGTTCGCACGCTTGAGATAATCGACCGACAGGCCGGTATAGCGATTGAGCTGCCGGGCAATCTCGTCGGTTTCCTGCGGCGTGATGTCCTGGCCCTTCAGCAGCGCGGTGGCATAGGGCCCGTTGGCGAACTGGCGCGCTTCCTCGACGAAGGCTTCCAGGCTGGCGGGGCGGCCGCCGGGCACCTTGTTATGATACCAGGCGGTCGCCGCATAGCTCGGCAGATAGCCGACATGGATGGTGTCGAAGCCCGACTGGCGGATGCCATAGTTCATGATCGACGACAGCAGCACCACGCCGTTGAGCGCCAGCCCGCGATCCTCCAGCTGGTAGGCGAGCGCGCCCGACCGGGTCGTGCCGTAGCTTTCGCCGAAAATATATTTGGGGTCGCCCCAGCGGCCATTCTTGGTGACGTAGCGGATGATGCCCTTGGCGAAGGCGTCCACATCCTGGTCGACGCCGTAAAAGTCCGATCCCTTGGCGTCGCCGATCGGGCGCGAATAGCCGGCGCCGATCGCGTCCAGGAACACCATGTCGGTGCTGCCGATCAGGCTGTCATTGTTCGGTCCCACGTCGAAGGGCGCGGGCTGCACCGCTTGGGGGTCACCGGTGCGCACATGCATTGGCGCGAAGCTGCCCATGCGCAGCCACAGCGAAGAGGAACCGGGGCCGCCATTGTAGAAGAAGGTGACGGGGCGGTTCTTCCCCGCCGCCGTATAGGCGGTGTAGAACATGCTCGCGACCGGCTTGCCCTTCTCGTCGCGGATGGTGAGCGTGCCGGCGGTCTGGGTATAGGGGATGCTCTTCCCGTCGACCCGCGCCGTGCCCTTGCTGCTCTGCGTGACTTCTTCGACCGGCGCGCTGGCCCAGTTGGCCGCGACATCCTCGGCGATCTTCTCGGCATGCTGCTTGGCGGCGTCGGGCGCATCCTTCTGCGCGATCGCCGGTGACGCCAGCGCGATCAGCGATGTCAGCGACAGGGAAAAAGAGGTGAGGGACTTGGGCAGCCGCATCGGCTTGTCATCCTTTCTGATGGTGCGATCCTATCTTGCCTCCATAGAGCGGTTGTACGCATGTGCAACTGTCGATGTTATCCTGTCTCATGCACTGGCCCGCCCGCCTCCGTTGCCGCGTCCTTTGCCGTCACCCGTGCTGCCACCCGTGCCGCCACCCTTGCCGCAACGCATCATTTCCTGTAGGGGCGCGCCCGATAGTCCTGGACAGGCGTTGTGCCCGCCGGGAAACCCGATCCCAAAGGCAGCTTCATGTCCCTGCGTAACATCGCCATCATCGCGCACGTCGACCATGGCAAGACCACTCTCGTCGACCAGCTTTTCCGCCAGTCCGGCACCTTCCGCGACAATCAGCGCGTCGAAGAGCGCGCGATGGACTCCAACGACCTGGAAAAGGAGCGCGGCATCACCATCCTGGCGAAGCCTACCTCAGTCGAATGGAACGGCACGCGCATCAACATCGTCGACACGCCCGGCCACGCCGACTTCGGCGGCGAAGTGGAGCGCATCCTCTCGATGGTCGACGGCGTCATCCTGCTGGTCGATTCGTCGGAAGGCGCGATGCCGCAGACCAAGTTCGTCACCGGCAAGGCGCTGGCGCTGGGCCTCAAGCCCATCGTCGTCGTCAACAAGGTCGACCGCCCGGACGAACGCATCCAGGAAGTGCTGGACGAAGTGTTCGACCTGTTCGTGACGCTGGACGCCAGCGACGAGCAGCTCGACTTCCCCGTCCTCTACGCGTCGGGCCGCAACGGCTATGCCAGCGAAGACCCCCAGCGCCGCGAAGGCACGCTGGAGCCGCTGTTCCAGAAGATCGTCGACCATGTGCCGCCGCCGGCGCTGGATCAGGACGCGCCGTTCAGCTTCCTGGTGACGCTGCTTGATCGCGACAATTTCCTTGGCCGCATCCTCACCGGCCGCGTCCAGTCGGGCACGGTCAAGGTGAACCAGCCGATCCATGCGCTCGACATGGACGGCAATGTGATCGAAACCGGCCGCGCGTCGAAGATCATGTCCTTCCAGGGCCTGGACCGCGTCCCCGTGGACGAAGCCAAGGCCGGCGACATCATCTCGCTTGCCGGCCTCACCGTCGCGACCGTCGCCAACACCATCGCCGACCCTCAGGTCAGCGTGCCGATCAAGGCGCAGCCGATCGATCCGCCGACCCTGTCGATGCGCTTCGCCGTCAATGATTCGCCGATGGCGGGCCGCGAAGGCAGCAAGGTGACGAGCCGCATGATCCGCGATCGTCTGGCGCGCGAAGCCGAATCCAACGTCGCCATCAAGGTCACGGAATCGGACGACAAGGACAGTTTCGAAGTCGCCGGTCGTGGCGAGCTTCAGCTGGGCGTCCTGATCGAAACGATGCGCCGCGAAGGCTTCGAACTGGGCATCTCGCGTCCGCGCGTGCTGTTCGGCGAGGATGAGAATGGCGGCAAGACCGAGCCGTATGAAACCGTCGTCATCGACGTGGATGATGAATTTTCCGGCACTGTCGTCGACAAGATGAACATCCGCAAGGCCGAGATGACCGACATGCGTCCCTCGGGCGGCGGCAAGACCCGCATCACCTTCTCCGCCCCCTCGCGCGGCCTCATCGGCTATCATGGCGAATTCCTGTCCGACACGCGCGGCACCGGCATCATGAACCGGCTGTTCGAGAAATACGGCCCCCACAAGGGCAAGATCGAAGGCCGCAAGAATGGCGTCCTGATCTCGAACGGTGCGGGCGAGGCCAATGCCTATGCGCTGGGCCCGCTCGAAGATCGCGGCATCCTGTTCGTGGGTGTCGGCGAAGCGCTCTATGAAGGCATGATCATCGGCGAGAACGCCAAGCCCGAAGATCTTGAAGTCAACCCGATGAAATCGAAGGCGCTGACCAACTTCCGCGCCAGCGGCAAGGACGACTCGATCCGCCTGACGCCGCCCAAGAAGATGACGCTGGAACAGGCCATCGCCTATATCGACGATGATGAAATGGTCGAGGTCACGCCCAAGACCATTCGCCTGCGCAAGCGCTATCTCGATCCCAACGAGCGTAAGCGCATGAGCCGCTCGAAGGCCGCCGCCTGATCGGCCGGACGATATGCAAAAGGGGCTGGCGCCGGAAGGCGCCGGCCCCTTCCCTTTTCAGGGCGACGACTCACAATGGGACAGGCGGCGCGGCGCTCGGGCGCCCGCATTGCCTCGCCTTGCCCTGTCATGTCATCTTTGCGGTCTAGGGCGAACCGAATCGTAACCGATGGTTCTGCAAGCAAGGCGCGCGACTGGATGATGCGATCGGCCCCGTTCGTTCATCGATACAAGCGCGCGCAGGAGGAATGACGGAGTGGCGGAAACCCTGCCAGCCTTGAGTGAGGGAGAAAAGCAGTGCCTGCGGCTGGTGGCGCAGGGCTTCAATTCGAAGGAAATCGCGCGGCAGCTGCATGTCTCAGAACATACGGTCGACCAGCGCGTGCGCACCAGCCTGCGCAAATATGGCGTGCCCTCGCGCAAGGAAGCGGCGCGGCTGTTCGTTTCGGGTGAGCAACCATCGCCCCAGATCGGCACATATCAGCCCTTGATATATCAACCGGAAGCGCTTGCCTCCGACCCGCCGGCTGCGCCATCCCCGGTTCAGCCGGACAAGCCGGATACGCCGCAACAGCCCACCACGGCCCTGCGCCGCATCCTCGCCTTCGGCCCGCCGCTTGGGGGATCGACCAATGAACTGAGCATCGACGGCCGCATATTGGCGATGATCCGGGCCGCAATCCTGACCGGGGTCGGTGTCGTCGCTTTGCTGCTCCTCATTCGCGGGGCCTTCACGGTCCTGGGTTGATTTACCCGAAATCGTCACGCTGCAAGGCGCACCGTCATTCAGGGCGTGTGCGAAGGAGATGAGTTGTGCTCAACCTCGATCCCGTCAAAACTCAGGCCGTTGCCGACCAGACCCGCCAGACCTTCGCTGCCTTGGACAGCGCGCTGGCGGATGCCGCTCATCTGACTGCCGCTTTCCTGAGCGCGTCGCAAAATTCGGGCATGACCGCCAGCGAAAGCCAGCGCATCCTCAAGCAGATTCACGACAGCGCGACCAAGATCATCGAAGGCCGCAGCGACATGGTGCGCGCGACGGCGCTGCTGACTCGCTGCGTCGAACGCAGCCAGCATGACGTGACCGCCTTCGGCTGCCCGATCGGGCTCGAACTGGAAGAGCGCGAAACCGCTCGCCACCTGACCTTGGTCGCCTGACCGGGGTGGGAAGTCGCTGGTGTTCGGACCCGATGTTTGACCCCTCTCACAAACGGAGATCCGGATGCTGGCGGCTTCCTTCTGGCTTCTGATGTTGATGACATGCGTGTTCGCCTTGTGCTTTGGCGGACGCGATGGTCGGCTGCTCGCGGCGATTTCCGTCGTCGCGGCGCTCCTCTCCATCCCTGCGCAACTCGCCGGCTCCTGGAGTGCGACGCAGCTATGGCTGATGGCCGTCGACTTCGGCACCTTCATCGCCCTGCTCTGGCTGATGTTGCAAAGCCAGCGCTACTGGCCTGTTTGGGTGGCGGCCTGTCAATTGATGACCGTGCTCACTCATGTCGTCACGCTCATCATGCCCGATTTCATCGACCGCATCTATGCGGGGCTCAGCACGGTCTGGGTTATCCCGCTTCTCCTCTTCACCATCATCGGCATCGAACTCGACCGGAAGGCTCGCCATGACCGCGCATATCCCGCGTGAACGCGCCATGCCGAGCCAGCAGGCGGTGGACCTGGTGGTCGCGCTGCAGCGCTGCCTCACCAGCTTCCACGCGCTGCAGGAAGAACCGCCGGTGCTGGACGGGCAGGATGGCGACGGCTTCGCCATGCTCGCCCGCTATGTCGAGGCGCGCCGCGTCCGCGCGATGATCTTCGGCCAGAATCTCTTTGCCGATCCCGCCTGGGACATGCTGCTCCTGCTCTTCCAGGCGGAGCTGGAGGGCCGGACGATGACGCTCGAACAGGTCAGCGAGACGCTGCGCCTGTCGATGAACGTCATGCTCAATCATGTCGGCATATTGGAACGACGCGGCCTGCTGGCCGAACATCGCCTGTCGCCCAGCGGCCAGCGGCGGCGCATCATGCGGCTCACATCGCTGGCGGTGGACGCCATGACCTCCTGGCTCTCGATCGCCTTCGGCGCGGAGGAGGGCGCGGGGCGCTGACTCGTCAGCCGACGAGCGGCAGGATCAGGCTCACCCGCAGGCCGCCTTCCGCCCGGTTGGCGAAACTCAGCCGCCCGCCATGGCTGTCGGCGATCGTCCGCGCGATCGACAGGCCCAGCCCCACGCCGCCCGTCTCGCGATTGCGGGACGCTTCGCCCCGGTAAAAGGGCTCGCACAGCCGATCGATCGCCGCCTCGGCCACGCCCGGTCCGTCATCCTCGACCAGGATCGTCGCGCGGCCACCCTTCACGTCGATGGCGATCCGCGCCGATCCGCCATAGCGCACCGCATTTTCGACCAGATTGCCGATGCAGCGGCGCAGCGCTCCGGCGTCGCCCAGCGCCACCGCGCGCGCGCTGCGCACCACCGCCACATCCTGGCCCATGTCGGCCAGGTCGTCCGCCAGCGTCTCGACGATCGCCGACAGATCGACCCGCACCCGCGCCATCGGCTCCGATCCCTGGCGCATGAAGTCGAGCAGCGTCGTCACCATCGCGCGCATTTCCTCGACATCGGCCTGAGCCTTGGCCCGCGGCCCGTCCGGCAATTGCTCCAGGCGAAAGGACAGGCGCGTCATCGGCGTGCGCAGGTCATGGGCGATCGCCACCAGCATCGCCGTCCGCTCGTTCAGATAATCGGCGATCCGCGCGCGCATATGATTATAGGCGGCGCCCACCGCGCGCACTTCGGGCGGCCCGTTCAGCGGCAGCGGCTGCGCCTGTTCGGGCCGTTCGGTCGCCGCGCCTTCGGCCAGTTGGCGGATCGGCTGGGTGATGCGCCGCGCCACCCAATAAGCGGGCAGCAGCAGCAGCACGAAAATGCCCGCCATCAGCGACAGGGTGATGGCGTACCAGCGCAGGTTCGCGCCCTGCCACGCCTGGATGACGCGCCAGCCCTGGCCGTCCCGCTGCGCCAGCACGAAGGCGCGGTGCAGCATCTGCCGCTGGTCCGCGCGGGCCATCGCTCGCATCGGCGCGGGCGGCTTTTCGCGCAGCAGGCGGATGTCGGCGGCCGGCACGCCGATCAGCCGGGCGATCTGCGCGCCCGCCTGGCCGTCGATTTCCTGTTCGGGTTCGGGCTGCGGCGCGCGATCGGATCGGTAGCGCGTGACGCTCCAGGCCGATCCGGGCGCATCGCTCGCGCCGGCGCCGCGCAGCAGCTGCGCCGCCTCGCCCAGCAGCATCGGGCGGGCATGGGGCGGGGGGCCGCGAAAGGCGACCAGCATCATTGCCGCCAGCGCCAGCAGCAGCGACGCCGCCACCAGCGCGACGATGCGAGTCAGGATCGACGGGTTGATCCGCTCCAGGGGCGCGCTCACGCCGGGCGCACCTCGGCGGTGAACATATAGCCTTCGTTGCGGACGGTGCGCACCAGGTCGTCGACGCCTTCGCGCCGCGCGCCGCGTTCCAGCTTGCGGCGCAGGCGGCTCACCTGCACGTCGATCGCCCGGTCGTAGCTTTCGGTCTCGCTGCCGGCCGAATAATCGAGCAGCTGGTCGCGGCTCAGCACGCGGCGCGGATGCTCGATGAACGCGCGCAGCAGGCGGAATTCGCCATCGGTCAGCGTGACGACGACATTGTCGGGATCGGTCAGCAGCCGCGCGCCCATGTCGATCTGCCACCCGGCAAAGCGCAGCTTGCGCGCCGTCGGATCGGCCGTCTCTTCCTCCTGTCGCCGGTGCCGGCGCAGCACGGTGCGGATGCGCGCCAGCAATTCGCGCGGGTTGCACGGCTTGGGCAGATAATCCTCCGCGCCCATTTCCAGGCCGACGATCCGGTCGATGTCGCTGCCGATCGCCGACAGCATGATGACCGGCAATCCCCCGCGGGCGGCCAGCCGCCGCAGGATCGACAGCCCGTCCTCGCCGGGCATCATCACGTCCAGCACGGCGATGTCGAATGCGTCGGCCGCCATCGCCCGGTCCATCGCCGCGCCATCGGCGACCGCGGTCACGGCAAAGCCATGCTGCTCCAGGAAATCGGACAGAAGGGCGCGGATGTCGCCATCGTCATCGACCACCAATATGCGCGAACCATCCATAGCGGGGGCCAGCATATCGGGTAAAATCTCTTCCTGCAAAATCATCCGCGTCCGTCCCGTCAGATCGCCAGCCCGACCGTCACCGTGCCGGTAAAGCCATTGGTCAGGTCGCCGGTCATCGCCGGCGTCATCGCCGTGACCTGCGCGCTGCTATTGTCGCCGAAAACATTGTCGCTGCTGGTCGATGTGCGTGCGAAGTTGGTCGCGCTGCTGGCATAGCCGCTGCTCGCATAGACCGTGTCGCAGGCTGCCCGCGGCATCGCGAACTGCGAACAGAGCAGCCGGTTGCTGTAGCTCGTCGCCCGCGCCAGGCTGGGGTAGACCTCGAAATGGATATGCGGGTATCGCCCGGCATAGCAGCCGGGAAAGATGCTGGTGAAGGTCACCTGGCCATTGGCGTCGGTCACGCCCACGCCACGCAGGTAATTTTCGTCCGGCACGGTATAGAGCGAATAGAGCCCGTCATTGGTGCAGTGCCAGATATAGACGGCATAGCCCTCCAGCGCGGCGCAGCCGCTGTTCACGTCGACGACGGTGATGGTCAGCGTCATCGTCACGCCGTCCGCCGTGCCGCTCGCCGATCCGAAGCTCGACCGGATGTCGCTGCGCTGGATGCCGCTGTCGTCCAGCACATTGACCAGGCTGCCGTTGCTGCTGTTGGACCCGTCGGCGGGATAGGGCCCGTTGGTTTCTTCCGGATCGGTGACGCAGCTGTCGTTCGACGTCGGCGTGGGGGTGGGCGTCGGGGTCGGCGTGGGGGTGGGTGTCGGCGTCGGGGTCGGCGTCGCTGTCGACCCGCTCGATGATCCCGATCCGCCGCACGCCCCGATCAGTGCCGCGCCGCTCGCGGAAAAGAGCAGGCGTAAGGTGCGCCGCCGCCCGATATTCTCCCGCGCCAATGCGCGCATCCGTTCCAGATCATGCAGCAATCCATGATCATGGGCTTCGTCCTGTCCGCTCATTACCCTGCCTCTCATCCTGTTCTTTCAGGCCCTCTTCGGCGCGATAGCGGCGGCATGTCTCCGGGCGATTGCCCGATGTAGCGGCTTTGTAGCATGCCAAAACACTGGCCTCGGCGAGGCCGGGTCCATATAGTCCCCCCGTTTGCCTCCTCCCGCGAAAGCGCTTCATGCATCTTCTCATCGGCCTTGCCGGCATTGTCCTGATCCTCGCCATCGCCTTCGCCCTGTCCTCCAACCGCCGCGCCATCCGCCCGCGTGTGGTCGGCGCGGCCTTCCTGCTGCAGGCCGGCATCGCGCTGCTGGTGCTCTATGTGCCGGCCGGCCGCGCCATCATCGGCGGCATGTCGCGGGGCGTGTCGAACCTGCTCGGCTATGCGCAGGCGGGCACCGACTTCATCTTCGGCCCGCTCGCCCGGCCCGACGTCGGCGGCGCCAGCTTCGCGATCGCGGCGCTGCCGGTGATCATCTTCTTCGCCAGCCTGGTGTCGATCCTCTATTATCTGGGCATCATGCAGTTCGTCGTCCGCTGGGTCGGCGGCGCGATCGAGAAGGTGACGGGCGTGTCCAAGGTTGAAAGCCTGTGCGCGGCCGCCAATATCTTCGTCGGGCAGAGCGAAAGCCCGCTCGTCATCCGTCCCTATCTCGCCGGCCTCAATCCCGCTCAGCTGTTCGCGGTGATGACCAGCGGCATGGCGGGCGTCGCCGGCACCATCCTCGCCGCCTACGCTTCCATGGGCATCCGCATCGACTATCTGCTCGCCGCCAGCTTCATGGCCGCGCCCGGCGGCCTGCTCATGGCCAAGATCATCATGCCCGACGAGCCGGAGCGCGAACCCGAACTGCCGCTGGGCGAAGCGCGCGATCTGCCGCTGCCCGAAACCCGCATGAGCGGCGCGGGTCCGGCCGCGCTGATGAGCGAGACGACGCCCGGCGAGCCCATGCCGCCCGCCACGCATGACGAGGAACGCCCCGCCAACATCATCATGGCCGCGGCCCAAGGCGCGCAGACAGGTGTCAAACTCGCTGTCGCGGTCGGCGCCATGGTGCTCGCCTTCGTCGCGCTCGTGGCGCTCGCCAATGGCATATTGGGCGGCATCGGCGCGCTGTTCGGCTATCCCGATCTCAGCTTCCAGATGCTGCTCGGCTATGTCTTCTCGCCGGTCATGTATCTGCTCAACATCCCCTGGACCGAAGCGCAGGTCGCCGGCGGCCTGTTCGGCACGAAGGTCGTGCTCAACGAATTCGTCGCCTACATCAATCTGGGCCAGGTGCAGGGGGCGCTGTCGCCCACCACCATCGCCATCGTCACCTTCGCGCTGTGCGGCTTCGCCAATTTCAGCTCGATTGCGATCCAGATGGCGGTGACCGGCAATCTCGCGCCCAATCAGCGGCCGATGATCGCGAAGCTGGGCGTCAAGGCGCTGATCGCGGGCAGCCTCGCCAACCTGATGAGCGCGGCGCTGGCGGGCCTGATGCTCAGCCTCTGAGCGGGCGAACGCGCGCCTCTCATTCAGGGCCTGTTCCTCCGCCCGCTTTTGCGCTATGGTTAACGCCATGGGGGCAAAGACTTTTCTTGCGGTCGCACTGGCGACCCTGAGCTGGACGGGCGTGAGCGCCGCACAGGCGCCGACGCCCGGCACTCTGGAAACCTACAAGGACTGGACGATCGGCTGCGACAATCGCAACCGGTGCGAAGCCGTCGCGCTGCTGCCCGAGGGCGGCGCCTGGCCCGACAATCCGGTGATGGTCGGCATCGTGCGCGACGCCGGTCCGGAGGCGGAAGCGCAGGTGTGGACCAGTCGCGACGCCAAGGGCGCAGGCGAGGTCGGTTTCTTCGTCGATGGCCGCCGCATCGCCGCGGCGCAGAGCCGCGATGGCGACGCCACCGTGCGCGGGCCGCAGGCCGCCGCCCTCGCCATCGCCATGGCGCGCGGCAGCCAGTTGGAGCTGCGCGCGGGCAATCGCCTGCTGGGCCGGCCCTCGCTGGCCGGATCGGGCGCGGCGCTGCGCTATATGGACGCGCGACAGGGGCGGGCCGGCACCAGCACCGCGCTGGTCGCGACCGGCCCGCTGGGCGCGCTGGCGGTGCGCCCCGCGCCCGCCGCGCCGGTCGTCAAGCGCGCGCCTGTCCCCACCAGCGGAACGCCGGTCACCCTCTGGCGCGAGGAACTGACCGCGCTCGGCAAATTCACCGGCTGCGCGCAGGAAATGCGCGCCGCTCAGCCGCCCGAACTGCATCGCCTCTCGAAGAACGAGACGCTCATCCTCGTGCCCTGCGGCAGCGGCGCCTATAATGTCACCACGGTCCCGGTGGTCGCCACCGGCATCGCCGGCCGCCGCGCCTTCCATTTCGCCGGCTTCGACTACAAGCCCGGCTGGAGCGCGGAGGAAGCCAAGCCGATGCTGGTCAACGCCGGCTGGGTTCCGGAAAAATCGGAATTGTCGAGCTTCGCCAAGGGGCGCGGCATCGGCGATTGCGGCGGCAGCGAAACCTATGTCTGGGACGGCAAGCGCTTCCGCTTGACCGAAGCGACCAGCATGGGCGAATGTCGCGGCGCCTGGCACTGGATCAGGACCTGGTCGGCGCGGGTCAGCGATTGACAATCGCCGTGTCGCCTTTTGCAATGGCGCGCGGCCGATCGGCGCCTATATCCTGTTCATGGCTACCCAATCCCTGACCGTTCCGCAGTCGCGATCCGCCTTGCCCGACCCGGTGCGCGCCGTCATCTTCGACATGGACGGCACGCTCATCGATACCGAAGCGGCCCATCGCCAGGCATTCGTCGACACCGGCAATGCGCTGGGCTGGCCGCTTTCCGACGCACTGCTCCTGTCGATGGTCGGCATTCATCGCGACGAAAATCAGCGGATGCTGGCCGACCGTCTCGGCCCGGACTTCCCGCTTGCGCAATTCTACGCCGACAGCGACGCCTTGTTCGAAGCGGCGGTCGACGCCGGCATTGCGTTGCGACCCGGCGCGGAGCTGCTGCTCGATCATCTCGCGCATGCCGGCATCCCGATGGCGCTCGCCACCTCCACCGCCGCTCCTTTCGCGCAGCAGCGGCTGGCGCGCAGCGGCCTGCTCGACTATTTCGACGTGATCGTGACGCGCAGCGATGTGGAGCGGCCCAAGCCGCATCCCGAACCCTATCTGCTCGCCGCCCGGCGGTTAGGGGTCGATCCGGCGCATATCGTCGCGGTGGAGGACAGCCATGCCGGGGTCCGATCGGCCACGGCCGCCGGCATCGCCACCGTCATGGTGCCCGATTTGCTGCCGCCGACCGAGGAACTGACGCTGGCCTGCGCCCATGTGCTGCCCAGCCTCACCGACCTGCGCGACCTGCTGCTCGCCACGCAGTGAGCCCTGGCGGGTCGGTCAGCCCGCCTTCGCCAGCACCAGCCCGAACAGCCCTTCATCGTCGGTCCATTCCTCCACCGGCTCCCATCCGCCCGCGCGCAGCAGCAGCCGTTCGTCGCGCGTGCCATATTTGTGGCTGCTCTCGGTATGGATCGTCTCGCCCTCATCCATGTGGAAACAGGCGCCGGCGACGTGGAAATGCAGCGGCCGCACCGCTTCCAGATGCATCTCGATCCGCGCCTTCTCGTCGTTCCACACCGCGCGATGGGCAAAGCCGTCGATCGGCAGGTCGCCTTCCAGCTCGCGATTGATCCGTTCGATGAGGTTGAGGTTGAACGCGGCCGTCACGCCCTGCGCGTCGTCATAGGCGGCGATCAGCCGGTCGCGATCCTTGATCCGGTCCATGCCGATCAGGAGCATGGCGTCCTCGCCCAGCAGCCGGCGCATCGCGCGCAACAGGTCGACCGCCGCGTCGGGCTCCATATTGCCGATCGTCGATCCGGGAAAGAAGCCCAGGCGCGGCATGCCGGCAATGTCCCGCGGCAGGTCGAGCGGCTGGTTGAAGTCGCCCACGACCGGCAGCACCGGCAGCTCGGGAAAGTCGCCCGCCAATTGCGCGCTGCTCGCCTGCAGGAAATCGCCGCTGATGTCGATCGGCACATAAGCGGCGGGCCGGATCGCGCGCAGCAGATGCGGCGTCTTGCGCGAACTGCCCGCGCCGAATTCCACCACCGCGCGCCCTTCGCCCACCGCCCGCGCGAAATCCAGGCCATGGGCTTTCAGCAGCGCGGTTTCGGTGCGCGTCGGATAATATTCGGGCAGGTCGGTGATCTGTTCGAACAATTCCGATCCGCGCCGGTCATAGAACCAGATGGGCGGCGTGGCCTTGGGCTCGCGCGCCAGCCCGTCCAATATGTCGCGGCGGAACGCCGGGTCGATCGTGCGCGGGCGGGCGGGGGCTTCCTGGGTCAGCAGCATCGTCACAAATCCTTGGCCAGGCGCAGTCCGGTGAACTGCCAGCGTTGATGGGGGTAGAAGAAATTGCGGTAGCTGGCCCGCATATGGCCGCGCGGCGTGGCGCAACTGCCGCCCTTCAGCACGAACTGGCCGGACATGAACTTGCCATTATATTCCCCGACCGCGCCGGGCGCCGCGCGAAAGCCGGGATGGGGGCGATAGGCGCTGCCGGTCCATTCCCACACATCGCCGAACATCTGCGTCAGCGCGTCGGTGGGCGCGGCCGCGCGGGGGCGGGGGCTGGCCGCCCCGTCGAACTGGTTGCCGCCGCCCGGCGCGATATTCTGCGCTGCGCTTTCCCATTCCGCCTCGGTCGGCAATCGCGCGCCGGCCCAGCTGGCATAGGCGTCGGCTTCATACAGGCTGATATGCGTGACCGGCGCGGCCGGATTCACCGGTTGCCGTCCGTCCAGTCCGAACCGGGTCCAGCCCTGTTCGCCCTTGCGCCAGTAAAGCGGCGCCTCGGCGCCTTCCGCCTGCACCCATGCCCAGCCGTCCGACAGCCACAGCGAGGGCGTCGCATAGCCGCCATCCTCGATGAAGGCGATCCATTCGCCATTGGTGATCGCGCGATGCGCCAGCGCATGGGGGTGCAGCAGCGCGCGGTGGCGCGGCCCCTCGCAGTCGAAGGCGAAGCCGCTGCGCCCGTCGTCGCCAATCTCCGCCAGCCCCTCGCGCCCCTCGATCCAGTGGAGCGGGCCGGGCAGGTCTACCGCGCTGGCGCTGCGGGCCTCGAACAAGGCAGGCTCCAGCGGATTGAGCGAAAAGAGATGCAGCAGGTCCGTCAGCATCAGCTCCTGATGCTGCTGCTCATGATGCAGGCCCAGCGTCACCAGCGTGCTGGCGCTCGGCGGCAGCATCGGTAAGGCCGCAATCAGCGCGGCGTCGACATGCGCGCGATAGGCCAGGATGTCGCTCAGCGCCGGGCGGCTCAGCATGCCGCGCATCGGCCGGGCATGGCGCGGGCCTTCCGCCTCATAATAGCTGTTGAACAGATAGGCGTAGCGCGGATCGAACGGGCGATAATTCTCGACATGATCGCGCAGCACGAAGGTTTCGAAGAACCAGGTGACATGCGCCAGATGCCATTTGGCCGGCGACGCGTCCGGCATGGACTGCACCGTCGCGTCGGCGTCGGACAAGGGCGCGGCGATCGCCTGCGTCAGGCCCCGAACGTCACGGTAGCGGGTCGCCAGGTCGTCCTGGCGTGCATCGCTCCAGCTTCTGGCCATTCACGCCCCTTCCGATACGGTTGCGCCGCTCATCAGGGAAGAAGCGCATGGGGCGGGGAAGGGTTCCGCTGCCCTTAGGGACAGGTGGCCGAAAGGCTGGCCCCGGCGCGGCACACCCGGTCGCGCCCGGCCTGCTTGGCGTCGTAGAGCGCGCCGTCGGCAGCCGCCAGCGCCTCCTCCACCGGGCCGCCCGGCCAGCGGCTCAAGCCCGCCGAAAAGCTGATGATGCGGCCATTGACGCGGCCGATGGGCTCGCGCCGCATCTGCTCGGCGATGCGCGCCAGCGCCCAGCTCGCCTCTTCCTCGACGCTGTTGCAGAAGAAGATGGCGAACTCCTCGCCGCCCCAGCGCGCCACCAGGTCGGCGCGGCGCACTTGCGACGCCAGCCGGTCGGCGAAGGCGGCCAGCACCCGGTCGCCCTCGTCATGGCCCATCAGGTCGTTGACCTGCTTGAAGAAATCGATGTCGATCAGGGCGACGCAGCCCTTGCGCTGGCCCGCCGGCAGCGCCTCGATCCCGGCCAGGAATCCGCGTCGGTTGGCGACGCCCGTCAGCGGGTCCTCATGCGCGGCGACCGCCAGATCGTCGATCTGCGCCCGCGTCAGCACCGCCGCCCGCTGCACCCCGGCATAGAGATTCTGGATGACGTCGCCGACCCGGGGCAGCGGCGCGCCGTCGCCCGGCTGGGCGTTCAGCGTGTCGGCCAGCGCATGGATCGGCGTCAGCAGCGCGCCGATGCCATAAAGCGCAAGGCCGGTGCCCGCCACCGTCGCCAGCGTCAGCGTCACCACCTCAACCAGCGCCAGCCGCCCGGTCGCCGCGCCCCAGCCGATATAGCAGAGCAGCGGCAAATGGGTGGCGACGAAACAGACGGCGAAAAGGCGCAGGCGCAGCGACCGCGGAAAGATGAACGAGGTGGCGAGGTAGAATTGCATGGCGACCCCTTATCAAGTCGCGCGGAAATTCCTCGTGCCGTCTGAAGGCTTTCTCAAGAAAGACGGTTAATGGGCGCGAATGAGCCGATCTGTTGCGCGCATGAGTCCGGCCGAACCCGGCGGGCTCAGCGCGACGCGCCTGGCACCCATTTGACGTCGCCCGCGCCATTGTCGTTCAATCGCCGCGCCAGCACGAACAGCAGGTCGGACAGGCGATTGAGATAGGCGAGCGCCTGCGGGTTGAGCGCGACCTCTGCGGCCGCCGCGGTGGCGCTGCGCTCGGCCCGGCGCGTGATCGCGCGCGCCAGGTGGACGGCGGCCGCCGCCGCCGACCCGCCGGGCAGGACGAAACTGTCGAGCGGCGCGAGCTCGGCATTCATCAGGTCGATCTCCGCTTCCAGCCGCGCGACCTGGCTGGCGACGATGCGCAGCGCCCAGGGCGCATCCTCGCCCTCGGTGATCGGCGTCGCCAGGTCCGCGCCCAGGTCGAACAGGTCGTTCTGGATGGTGGTCAGCCAGCGCGTCTCGGGCCGGGCGCCCATGGCGATGATGGCCAGGCCAATGGCGCTGTTCGCTTCGTCGACATCGCCCACCGCCTGCATCCGCGGCGCATATTTGGGCAGGCGCGACCCGTCGGCCAGCCCCGTCGTGCCGCCATCGCCCGTGCGCGTGTAGATCTTGTTCAGCTTGACCATGGCGTCCGTCCGTCGCGTTCAGCCATGCCCCTTGGCCATCAGCAATATGGCGACGATGATGATCGCGCCCGCCTGGAACAGGATGCGGTTCATCATCATGCGGTTCTGCTTCAGCCGCGCCGGGCTGGGGCCGCTGCCCTCGGGCGCGTTCAGATCCTCCTTGGTGGTCTGGAGGAAGGCGATGATGCCCCGCACCAGCGCGACCAGCGTCGCGATCATGGCGAGGATGAGGGCGATGACCAGGACCGTGTTCATGCGCGCCAGCCTATGCGCTCGCGGGGCGGATGCCAACCGGAAAGCGCCCGGCGCGCAGGTCCATCGCCAGGGCGTGCGGGTCCATGCCCTGCGCTCGCAACGCAGCGATCGCGATCGCCCCGCTGCGCTTGGCCAGCCGCCGCCCCTGCGCGTCGACCAGCAGCGGATGATGGCGATAGGCGGGGGAGGGCAGGTCGAGCAGCGCCTGCAGCAGCCGGTGAATGTCCGTCACGCTGCGCAAGTCGGTGCCGCGCAGCACATGCGTCACGCCCATGGCGGCGTCGTCCAGCGTGCAGGACAGATGATAGCTCGCCGGCGCATCCTTGCGCGCCAGCACGACGTCGCCATGCGCCAGCGGATCGGCCGTCATCATCGCGTCGCCGTCATCGTCAAAGGCCCGCCAACGCAGCGGCCCGGTGCCACCGCCCGCCCTGGCCTTCGCCATCGCCACGGCTTGGGCCATGTCGATCCGCCAGGCATGGGCGTCTCCGTCCGCGATCCGCCGCGCGCGTTCGGCCGCGTCCAGCCTGCGGCAGGTGCCCGGATAGACCGGTCCTTCCGGTCCATGCGGCGCGGTCAGGCTCGCCTGGATGTCGGCGCGGGTGCAGAAACAGGGATAGAGCAGCCCCATCGCCCGCAGCCGGTCCAGCGCCGCTGCATAGGTGCCCGTCCGCTGCGACTGGAAGATGATCTCCCCATCCCATGCGACGCCCAGCCAGCGCAGATCCTCGATGATCGCCGCCACATGTTCGGGCCGGCTGCGAGTCCCGTCTATATCCTCGATGCGCAGCCGCATCGTCCCTCCGGCCGCGCGTGCCAGGTCCATCGCCATCAGCGCGGACCAGCCATGGCCGACATGCAATCGACCGGTGGGGCTCGGCGCGAAGCGGGTCACCATATGCTGTGGTGCGACGGGCCGTGTCATACAGGCCCTTGACGAACAATATTCGTTAATGCTGTCATACGCGCGTCATGTTGCTGGTGGATCAGCGGCTTCGGCAAGGGGGTAGAAGTTTTTCTATGTACCATCCCGACCTGATACGACACCCGGAAAACTGTCCGGCGCTTGTTCTGAATGCAGACTATACGCCGCTCAGCTATTATCCGTTGAGCCTGTGGCCCTGGCAGACCGCCATCAAGGCGGTTTTTTTGGAACGGGTCGACATCGTCTCCTCCTATGAGCGGGAGGTGCACAGCCCCAGCCTCCAGATGAAGATCCCGTCGGTCATCGCGCTCAAACAATATGTGAAGCCGTCCGAACATCCCGCCTTCACGCGCTTCAACCTGTTCCTGCGCGACCGGTTCGCCTGCCAATATTGCGGCTCGACCAGCGATCTCACCTTCGACCATGTCGTGCCGCGCCGCGCCGGCGGCCGCACCACCTGGGAAAATGTGGCGACCGCCTGCTCGCCCTGCAATCTCAAGAAGGGCGGGCGCACGCCCAAGGAAGCGCATATGCAACTGCATGTGCAGCCGATCCGCCCGACCAGCTGGCAGTTGCAGGAACATGGCCGCGGCTTTCCGCCGGGCTATCTGCATGAAAGCTGGCACGACTGGCTCTACTGGGACGTCGAACTGCTCGCCTGAGCCCGCGTCCCGGATCAGCTGGCGGGCAGCCAGTCCAGGTCCATATCCTTGTGCCGGTTGGTATAATGGCCGATATCCTCCAGCCGCTCCACATCCAGCAACGTGATGCGGCCGTTGGAGCGGCTGATCAGCCCTTCCTGCTCCATCTGCCGGATCATCCGGTTCACATGCACCGACGTCAGGCCGATGGAATCGCCGATTTCCTCCTGCGTCAGCTTCAGCTCGAAACTGTCCTTGATGTTGTCGTCGGTGACGCGCAGCCGGTGGAACATGTCCAGCAGGAACGCGGCGACCCGCGCCTTGGCCGATGTGCGGCCTAGCGACGCCAGCCGGTCGGTCATCGACACCCGCTCGGCATTGGACAGCAGGAACAGCAGCGCCGCGACGCGCGGATGCTCCTCCAGCAGCCGGCGCAGCGCATGCTTGTCGAACGGGCACACGACCGCGTCGGACAGCGCGACCAGCGATTCCGGCGCGCGGCTGTAGATGGTGCTGGCCGAACCGATGAAGTCGCCGGGAAAATAGACGCGCAATATCTGCCGGCTGCCGTCGGGCAGGATGACGAAGCTCATCACTCGTCCTTCGCGCAGAACGAACAATTCGGTGATGGGCTCATTGGCTCGCTGGATCATCGCCCCGCGCTTTATCTTGCGGGGGTTTTCCTCCAACTTCGTCAGCGCCGTCTTTTCCGCGTCGGACAACGGCACATGGCGCGTCAATTGCTCCGCGAAACAGCTTGTTGCCACCAACTCACCTTCTTGCAAAAAATAGTCGTTACGATGGCAAAACGCCCCTTTCGCCTTTTGGCTGCATTTTCAGCTTCTGCACTAAACTCGATCAATTCCTGGAGCGGCCCGGCAATATTGTTGCCAGCCCGCCGTCGGCATGTTGGCGCCCATCTCACCCGCCTTGCGCGGCGCGCGTTTGCCGCTATTAACCCTGTCCGATGGACCGCATTGATATTCGCGGCGGCAACGCGCTGAACGGCCGCCTTCCCATTTCCGGCGCGAAAAATGCCGCGCTCACGCTGCTCCCCTGCGCGTTG
Source organism: Sphingobium naphthae (assembly GCF_020782235.1). Taxonomy (GTDB): domain Bacteria; phylum Pseudomonadota; class Alphaproteobacteria; order Sphingomonadales; family Sphingomonadaceae; genus Sphingobium; species Sphingobium naphthae. The sequence goes on along the minus strand of NZ_JAJGNO010000013.1, from coordinate 6,248 downwards.
CTGACGGACGAGCCGGTGACGCTGCGCAACCTGCCGCGGCTCGCCGATGTGGACAGTTTCGGCCATCTGCTCAACCAGCTTGGCGTCTCGACCATGATCGAAGGCGCACGGCCGGAGGATTTCGGCCGTGTCATGACGCTGCGCGCCGGCCGCGTGACCTCGACCGAAGCGCCCTATGACATCGTGCGCAAGATGCGCGCCTCCATCCTCGTGCTTGGCCCGCTGCTCGCCCGCGCCGGCGAAGCGCGCGTGTCGCTGCCTGGCGGCTGCGCCATCGGCAACCGGCCGATCGATCTTCACCTGAAGGCGCTCGAAGCCTTCGGCGCCCGGATCGAACTGGCGGCCGGCTATGTCCGCGCCAGCGCGCCCGACGGCGGCCTGCCGGGCGGCGTCTACACCTTCCCTGTCGTGTCGGTCGGCGCCACCGAAAATGCGGTGATGGCGGCGGTGCTCGCCAAGGGGACATGCACGCTCGAAAACGCCGCGCGCGAGCCTGAGATCGTCGATCTGTGCAAGCTGCTGGTCGCAATGGGCGCGGATATTGAAGGGATTGGCAGCGACAAGCTGGTGATCCATGGCCGCGATCGTCTGCACGGCGCGACCTACAGCGTCATGCCCGACCGGATCGAGGCGGGCAGCTACGCCTGCGCCGCGGCCATCACCGGCGGCTCGCTCGACCTGATCGGCGCCAGCGCCGACGACATGCACGCCATCCTCGCCGCGCTGCGCGAAGCGGGGGTGCAGGTGGACGTGCACAAGGACGGGATCCGCGTTTCCTCCGATGGCAAGCTGCGCCCGCTCACGCTCTCCACCGCGCCCTTTCCGGCCTTCCCGACCGACATGCAGGCGCAGTTCATGGCGATGCTGACGCTGGCCGACGGCGCATCGGTGCTGACCGAAACGATCTTTGAAAATCGCTACATGCATGTGCCCGAACTGGCGCGCATGGGCGCCGACATCGCCGTCAACGGCCGCACCGCCGTGGTGCGCGGCGTGTCGCAACTGGTCGGCGCGCCGGTGATGGCGACCGACCTGCGCGCGTCGATGAGCCTCATCCTCGCCGGCCTTGCGGCGCAGGGCGAAACGCGCGTCAATCGCGTCTATCATCTCGACCGCGGCTATGAACGGCTGGAAGAAAAGCTCTCCGCCGTCGGCGCCGACATCGAACGCGTCGGCGATGGCTGACGGGCGCGGGCTGGCGACGGATCGGGCGGCGCTGCTGGCGCTCTACGATCTCGACGCCGGCGGCTTTCGCACCCTGGATGACATCACCGCTTTTGCGGCGACCCTGTGCGACGCGCCGATCGCGCTCATCAGCATTGTCGAGGATGTGCGCCAGCGCTTCCTCGCCCGCGTCGGCCTCGATGCCGAAGAAACGCCGCGCGACGTCTCCTTCTGCGCGCTGGCGATGCTGGGGGAGGCGCTGTTCGTGGTCCCCGACGCGACCTGCGACCCGCGGTTCGCCGACAATGCGCTGGTCACTGGCCCGCCGCACATCCGCTTCTATGCCGACGCGCCGCTGATCGGCGGCGATGGCGAGCCGCTGGGCGCCCTGTGCGTCATCGACACCGCACCGCGCGCCGATCTCACGCCGTTGCAGCGGCAGGGGCTGACCCTGCTCGCGCGCCAGGTGATGATGGAATTGGAAGGGCGCCGGCGCGACCGCGACATGATCGTCCAGCAGCGGCTCGACGCCGCCGCCGTGGCCGACAGCGACCGCATGTTCCGGACCTTGGCCGACACCATGCCGCAGATGGTCTGGTCGACGCTGCCCGATGGCTATCATGATTATTACAACGCCCGCTGGTACGAATATACCGGCGTCCCGGTCGGCTCGACCGATGGGGAGGCGTGGAATGGCATGTTCCATCCCGATGACCAGACGCTCGCTTGGGAAAAATGGCGCAAGAGCCTGGCGACTGGCGTGCCCTATGAAATCGAATATCGGCTGCGCCATCATAGCGGCCAATATCGCTGGACGCTGGGGCGCGCGCTGCCGATCCGCGATGCGCGGGGTCAGATCATGCGCTGGATAGGCACCTGCACCGACATTCACGAACAGAAGCTGATGATGGAAGAGCGCGAGATGATCGCGCATGAGCTCTCGCACCGGATCAAGAATATCTTTTCGGTCATCGCCGGCCTCATCGGCCTGTCGGCCCGCCAGAACCCCGCCATTCGCGACGTCGCCGACGATTTGCGCGACCGCATCCTGGCGCTCGGCCGCGCGCACGACTTCGTGCGCCCGCACAGCGCGGATTCCGCGCCGCGCATCGGCCAGGGGCAGGGGCGTCTCTGGGGCATTCTCGACCAGATTTTCGCGCCCTATCGCAGCGGCGACGGCTCGCGCATCCTTCTCTCGGGCGATGATCCCTTCATCGACGATCGCTCGGCGACGCCGCTCGCCCTGTTGTTCCACGAACTCGCCACCAATGCCGCCAAATATGGCGCCCTGTCGGCCGCGAGCGGGCGCGTGCATCTGAATGTCTCGCGCGAAGGCGACGATGTGCGGCTGGACTGGCGCGAAGAAGGTGGGCCGGCGATCGTTCCCGCGACCGCCGAAGGGTTCGGCAGCCGCCTGATGACGCTCAGCGTCGAGCGGCAGCTTGGCGGACGGCTTCAGCGCGACTGGCGCGCCGAAGGCCTGTGCCTCAGCCTCTGGATTCCATCGCGTTCCATGAGCCGGGCGGCGGGAACGGCGTAAAGCCCGCAATTTCCGCCGCCGCCAGTTCGGGCTGCTCGGCCGCCGCCAGTTGCAGCGCCGCCGCGATGCTCTGCGCGCGGAACGGCTTCATGATGACGCCCAGCGCCGCGACCGACGCTTCGCCGATCTGCGCCGGATTGGCGGTGACATAGATGACGCGGATGCCGTGCTGGCTCGCCAGCTCCATGCCGATCTGCGGCCCGGTCGGCCCGTCGCGCAGGTTCAGGTCCACCAGCGCGATGTCGCAGCTTGCCGCGCCCGCCAGCGCAGCCGCGCGATCCGCCGCGATCGCGCCGACATCGAAGCCCGCATCCTCGACGATCTGCTCGATCTCCAGCGCGACGAAAATCTCGTCTTCGACGATGAGGACCTTCTTGCTCATTTCCTGACCCGATATGCTTGGAGCGAGAAAAGGACTCGCATTCCACAAAGTTCCACAAAAGTCCGAAAAAACCGCAAAGCTGCCCGAAAATTCAGGTCACTCGCCGACGCTGGTCCAGAGCGTCTCGAACTGCGTCCCCTGCATCAGCAGCACCGAAGCGGGATAGCCCGCGTCGGCCGCCTTCTGCGCCGTGCCCCTGGCGCTCTCCACCGCTTCGGCCTGGGTGGGGAAGGGGCCGTAATATTTATTGTCCAGATTGATCTTCCACACGCCCTCATGTGCAAGGACGATGTAGCGGGCATGGGGCAGGGTCATGGGTCAAAATACCTCGGTGTTGTAATGATGCCAGGCCATGATGGCGGCGGCTCCGCGATGCGGGCGCCAGGCTTCGGCCACTTGCCGCGTCAGCGCTTCGCTCGGGCGCTCGGCCATGCCCAGGATGCGGCCGATCTCGATCTGCACCGCCAGGTCGCCCGCGGGCCAGATGTCGGGCCGTCCTTCTGCGAACAGCAGGTAGATTTCCGCCGACCAGCGGCCGATCCCCTTGATCTGCACCAGCTGGGCGATCGCTTCCTCGTCGTCCGCAGGCAGGGCGTGCAGGTCGAGCGCGCCCGACACCACCAGTTCGGCCAGGCTGCGGGCATAGCCCTGCTTCTGCCGCGACAGGCCGCAGGCCCGCAGCGCGTCGAAATCGCGCGCCAGCAGCGCCTGCGGATCGCAGCCTTCGCCCAGCTCCGCTTCCAGCTTGCGCCACACCGCCGCGGCCGACGCCACGCTCACCTGCTGCCCCACGATCGTGCGCAGCAGCGTCTCATAGCCCGGCGCGCGCAGCCGGGGCGCGGGATAGCCCACGCGGGCGATCGCCGCGACGAACCCCGGCTCCATCGCCGCGATCGCGTCCAGGCTGTCGCGCAACTGTTCCGCACTGCTTACCATGATGTCGTCGCCCGCCCTTGATTTCCCGGCCCCTGTCGGTCAGAGCGGAAAAAATTTCGAAGGGACAAGGGTAGATGCCGAAACTGATCGTGGTCAACCGTGCGGGTGAGGAACAGGCTGTCGATGGCGACACCGGCCTGTCGGTGATGGAAGTCATCCGCGACAACGGCTTTGACGAACTGCTGGCCCTGTGCGGCGGCTGCTGCTCCTGCGCGACCTGCCATGTCTATGTCGACCCCGCCTTCGCCGACGCCCTGCCGGCGATGAGCGAGGATGAAAATGACCTGCTCGACAGCTCCGATCATCGCAACGACACCAGCCGCCTGTCCTGCCAGGTCGTGCTGACCGATGCGATGGACGGTCTGCGCGTCACCATCGCGCCGGAAGACTGACCGCGGCTCAAGGAGCAAGGCGCAGCGTCGCCATCGGCGCGTCGCTGGTCAGCGGCGTGACCGTCCAGACGATGCGCTTGCCCTCTGCTACCTCCTGCGCGCCATCCTCCTGATTCTGGCTGATGATCTGCGCGTCGGTGGTCAGCGTGAAGCGCCCGTCCAGCGCCTTGGCCGCCTTGTCGCCCGCGCCGCCCAGGCCCGCGGGCCCCTGGCTCTTGTCGAAACCGGTGGCGAAGCCCGGCGCCTTCACCCGCACCCTGTCGGGTCCGCGCAGCTCCACCGCGATGAAGGGCAGCATGATCTGCGCGTCGATGTTGAACGGAAAGAGGAAGGCGTGGTCCAGCCGCCCGCTCACCGAATAGTCGATCGCGAATTTCCGCTCGCCCAGATAGCGGACGGAGCGGAACCCCTGCTCGCGGGATAGCGCCGCGGCGATCGCCCGCATCTCGGCATCGTCGTCGCCTGCATCGGGCGCGCCGAAATCCTCCTCCGCCTGCGCCGCCACCGGCAACAGCGTCGGCTCGGCCGCCGCGCCATCGTCCGCCTCGCTCCCGTCCCCGCCGCCGGTCAGCGCCTCCGGGCTCAGGTCCGACGCCAGTATCTCGCCGCTATAGGTGAAGGCGAAGCGCCGGTCGGCGCGGATGTCGAGGCTCGATTCGAACCGCCCCGGCGTCACCAGGCAGCCCGACAGCGTCAGCAGCCCCGCCAGCGCGCCCGCGATCCGAACCAGCCCCCGCATCCCGTCTCCCCCCGGTCCGCCCGGCCTTAGCGATTGGTCGCTGCGTAGAGCGCGATCGCCGCCGCGTTGGACACGTTCAGGCTCTCCATCCGCGGGCTGATCGGCAGCTTGGCGATGATGTCGCAATGGGCGATGCTGTTGTGGCGCAGCCCTTCGCCTTCCGCGCCCAGCACCAGCGCCACGCGCGATTCCCCGATCGCCTCGCCGATCGTCGTCTCCGCCTCGCCGTCCAGGCCGATGCGCCAATAGCCCGCCTCGGCAATCTCATCCAGCGCGCGGGCCAGGTTCACCACCCGCACCCAGGGCACGATTTCCAGCGCGCCCGACGCCGCCCGCGCCAGCACGCCCGATTCGGGCGGCGCATGCCGGTCCTGCGTTACGATGCACAGCGCGTCGAAGGCGGCGGCGGACCGCAGGATGGCGCCGACATTATGCGGGTCGGTCACCTGGTCCAGCACCAGGATCGGCCTCTTGCCCTCCTGCCCCTGTTCCAGCACCTCGCCCAGCCACACATCGTCCAGCGGCTCGACTTCCGCCACGATCCCCTGGTGGGGTGCGTCGGCGGGCACCATCCGCCCCATGTCGGCGACGTCGGAATAGACGATCGGCAGCACCGGCGGCAGATCCAGCGCGCCCAGCGCCTCGCGCGTGCCCCATATCTTGCGCACGGTGCGGTTGGGATTGGCGAGCGCCGCGGTCACGGCATGGCGACCGTAGAAGCGGGGGAAGGCGCCCTTGGGCTTGGCGGAACGATGCGTCTTTTTCATGGCCCCGCTCTTTTCACATCAGGCCATTGACAGGCAAGCCTCCATTCGCCATTAGGCCGCCTCCAGCGCGGCGGGGAACGCTTTCTTCGGCGCGTAGGGCACTGGACAGGTGGCCGAGTGGTTAAAGGCAGCAGACTGTAAATCTGCCCGGGTTTCCCGTACGCTGGTTCGAATCCAGCCCTGTCCACCACTGCATCGGCCCGGTGCAGCCGCCCCTCCTCGCGGATGGGGCGGGAACAGACAGGCCAGTGTGGACGCATAGCTCAGTTGGTAGAGCAGCTGACTCTTAATCAGCGGGTCCTAGGTTCGAGCCCTAGTGCGTCCACCA
>NZ_JAJGNO010000012.1 GCF_020782235.1 Sphingobium naphthae | reverse complement strand
CGCCTCATCCACCGCAGCGGCGAACGCGGCGGATGTCTGCACGCCGCCCCCCGGGATGGTCATCAGGATTTCGCAGGCCTGCGACTGGCTGGCGATGATGCGCAGGCGGCGGTCCATTTCCTTGATCTGCTCGACCAGTTCAGCGCGCACCGCCAACAGGGACGCGATTGCCTCGCCCAAGCCGGACATATGGGCAGCCTGCATGATCCGCTCAAGGAATGCTCTCCCTTGTCCAGGACCAGGGCGGTAACCGAACGTGGCGCAAAGGCCGCGGATCATGTTGTCGAGCCGGACACGCGCTTCCACCAGATGGCCGCGCGCGGTGATCACGCTGCGCACGCCATGCGCCGCCGGAGATTTGACGTGCACTTCCTTGTAGAAGCCGGTGCGCGCCAACTGTGCGAGGCCTGCGGCATCGTGAGGGTCGGTCTTGTTCGCCTTCATCGCCTTCAGGCTCTGATGCGCCTGCCGGGCATCGATGCACACCACCGGGACGCTCAGTTCGCGCAGGCCCAAGCAGATCGCCGGCGACATGCGCCCGGTCTCGATCACCGCCCGCTCGATTGGCCATGGCGCTCCAGCATCGCGGCGATCGGCTCCGGAGAGCTCTCGACCTTCTCCGACACGAGCTTCCGCCCATTTTCGTCAACAATGCAGACTTGCGTGCTTTCCACCGACAGGTCCAGTCCGGCATAATGCTTCATGGCTGCTTCCTTCCTTCAGGATTCGACAACCAGAAGTGTGCGCCTCTGCCGAGGTCTGAGGGAAGCAGCCGCAATTACACGATGACTCATAAGCGCGGAGCCACAGCCGCATTGAGGCGAGTTGGATCATCCCGAGGAAGTTCCCCGCCAACTTATCGTAGCGGGTGGCGACGCGGCGGAAGTGCTTAAGCTTGGAGAAGAACCGTTCGATGAGGTTGCGCTCACGATAGAGCCTCTTGCTGAAGCAGGGCTCCCAACGTCGGTTGCTCTTTGGCGGGATGTTGGGCGTAGCGCCCTGCTCCTCGATCAGCGTGCGATCAGCATCGTAGGCCTTGTCGGCGAGCACGATCATGTGCGGCCCGAGGTGGTTGAGCAGATCGTCCGCGACTTGGCCATCATGTGCTTGCCCAGCGGTCAGGCCGAGCCGGATCGGGAGGCCTTGCGCATCGACGACGGCATGGATTGTCGTTGTGAGCCCGCCTCGGGAGCGACCGAGACAATGATCTCGATCCCCCTTTTTGCCGTCGCAGCCTGTTGGGGCACCCGGATAGAAGTGCTGTCGATCATCTGGATGGAGCAGCCAGTGACAGTGATAAGAGCATTGCAGTTGCGCTCATGATGCCTGCCAAGGGGAGTTTGGGCCAAGTCCGGGTCGCTCGCAGAATATTTGCTTTTCCTATCAACTTTCCGGGGGCGGCAAAACCACCAGCGAGTTTCAGCGCCTGCTGGGCAAGAAGACGATGGAAAACGAACTGCTGCGAGAGGCTGTTACCCGGGCCGCAGGCCCAAAAAAAACGGCTGTTGCGCTCGACCTCGCGACCCGAGGGTGGACAGTGAGCGCGGTTGCCGATGCTGTCGGCATATTACGTCCGCATCTGTCAGCAATGCAACGGCCGGGAGAACGGCGTCGTCGTGGACGCCCGCCATTGCCTGACGCGGAAACTCTCGCCGACATACGAAGGTTGGTCTGTCAAACCTTCAGGGGGCAACAACATTGACATACTTGAAGCTGGAGATGCCTCGTATGATTTGCATGCTCCGGCGACGTCATTCAGGTCCATGGAATCCCACTGGACAGATGGCACTTGTGATGGTATGCGGCATGTGCTTTGAGCAAAGATCGAAGCGTATTTAATACCTTGCCACGGCACCCGGGTGCCCGTAGGGGTCACCAGCTTTCCACATCATTCCAGCCGCGCCGGGGCCGTCTCCGGCAGCCGCAGCAGCACGGGCAGCACGGCCAGGGCGACGATCGCGATCATCGCGCCGGGCGCGAGCGTCCAGCCTGTCCGGGCGATCAGCCAATGCGCCAGCCACGGCGTCAGCCCACCGAACAGGGCGGTTGCCGTCGTCGCGCCGAGCGCCAGGCCGGTAAGCCGTCCCTCGCCTGGAAATTGCTCGGCCGTCGTGACCGCGCCCACCGCGCTGACCGCGCCACCCAGCGCAGCGAGCATGACTGCGCCCAGCAGTGCGCCGCCACCCCCGCCCGTCATCAGCAGGAACATCGGCATCGGCAAGGCCGCTCCCGCCATGCCGAGCGACAGCAGCACCGGCCTGCGGCCGATCCGGTCGGCGAGCAGGCCAGTGAAGGGCGTGACCAGGATCACGACCAGCGCCGCCGCCGTCGACAGCCACAGCGCCGCCCCTTCCGCCATCGCGCCCGTCCCGGTCAGGAAGCTCGGCACATAGGTGATGCCGACATAATAAGTGATCGAGCCCAAAGCCGAGATCGCAAAGCCGCGCAGGATCGGCAAGCGATGGCGAGTCAGGCTCTGGCGCAGCGGATTGCGCGGAACCCTGGATTGCGCCTGCTGCCGCAGGAAGTCGGGCGATTCCTCCATCGTCGACCGGGCCAGCAGCACCAGCCCCGCCATGCCGGCGCCCACGAAGAAGGGGATGCGCCAGCCCCACTCCGCCAGGCTGGCGTCATCCATCAGCGCCACCGTCGCCGCGGCCACGCCGGCGGCCAGCAGCGCGCCAATCTCGCTAGCCGCGGATGCCAGCGACGCCACGAAGCCGCGGCGCCGAGCACGCGCGCCTTCCATCAGATAGGCGACGACGCCGGTATATTCCCCGCCCACCGAAAAGGCCATCAGGCACCGCAGAGCCAGCAGCATCCATCCCGCGGCCGGGCCGACCTGCGCCTGGGTCGGCAGCAGCGCCGTTGCGAGCATGGCCGCCGTCATCATCCCCATCGACAACAACATCGTCAGCCGCCGCCCGTGACGATCCCCGATATGGCCAAAGACGATCGCGCCAAAGGGACGCATCGCATAGGCCAGGGCAAAGCCGGCCAGCGTCTCCCCCAGACCCGTCGCGCCACCGCCGAAGAATATGCGGGACAGCAACGTCGCGACATACAGGTAGAGTGTGAAATCATACCATTCGACGATGGTGGACAGGATCGCTACCGCCAGCGATCGCCTCGACATTTCGCTGGCCTGCATCTGTGCTCCTTCCGCCTGGGTCGCCCCTTGTGCGGACAAAGGCGCGCCGACGCAAATATCCGGACTATCGGCGCAGGCGCGGCCGGAAAATCGCGGGGTCGATCGCCAGCAGCGGCACCGCCTGCGGAACCGGAGCGGAAGCCTCCGGGCGGGGGAGCAGGCCGGACTCGAAGCTGACGACGGTGCTGCCGGGATCGCTCACGACGAGCGGATCGAGCTGAAGCGCGGCGCTGAGCCGCCCCTGCGTCACTTCCACCAGCGTCCCGATCCGGGTCAGCGCGAAAAGTTGTCGCGCGAAGGCATAGGGCATGCGAATGCAGCCATGGCTGGCGGGATAGCCCGGATCATGGCCGGCATGCAGCGCAATCCCGTCCCAGGTCAGCCGCTGCATGAAGGGCATGGGCGCATTGCTGTACAGGTTGGAGCGATGCCATTGCCGTTTCTGCAGGATGGGATAGGCGCCGGTCGGCGTGCGGTGCCCCTTCATGCCCGTCGACACGCTGGCGACGCCGATCAGCCGGTCGCCGCGATAGACATGGACTCGTTGCTTCTCGATGCTGATGACCATGTAGAGCGGCCCGCCTATGCCGCCCTCGTCCATCCAGCGATAACCGCCGGGTGCCAGCGGTATGTCCTGCGCATGTTGCGCGCCGGCGGGCGCCGTCGCCAGCAGCAGGGGGAGAAGCAGGAACAGCCGATGCAGATGCATAAGGCTTTATTAACCATGACCCGGTCGAACGCCAGCCCATCCCGCCCCATGGGCCAACCACGTCCCGCTCAGGCACAGTTTCAATCAGAGGAGGGCGAGTTGCGCGACCGGGGCGAAGCTGCGGCGGTGCAAGGGCGTCGGGCCATGTTCGCGCAGCGCCGCCAGATGATGCGCGCTGCCATAGCCCTTGTTGCTTTCCCAGCCATAATGCGGATGGTCCGCCGCGGCCGCGATCATCATCCGGTCGCGCTCTTCCTTGGCCAGGATCGATGCCGCAGCGATGGACAGGCATTTGGCGTCGCCCTCCACCACCGCCGTCGACGCCCAGCGCCAGCTGGGGCAACGATTGCCGTCCACCAATATATGCGCGCAGTCATGCTCGAGCGCCTCGACCGCGCGCGTCATGGCCAGCATCGTCGCCCAGAGGATGTTGATCTCGTCGATCTCCGCAACGCTCGCGACGCCGATGCCCCAGCACAGCGCCCGCGCCTTGACTTGCGCCTCCAGCTCGGCGCGCTTCTTGGCGCTCAGCTGCTTGGAATCGTTCAGGCCGTCCGGGCAATCGTCGACGCGCAGGATGACGGCGGCCGCCACCACCGGCCCGGCCAGCGGCCCCCTGCCCGCTTCGTCAACGCCGGCGACCAGACCGGGATGATGGCGATGCTCATGCGAGAAGTCAGGCATGGGCATGAAAGCCAAGCGGAGCGCCCATCGGCCCATGGCCGCTGCCGAAACCGGGCGCCAGCGCCAGCGCTTCCCGCACATATTGGCGGGCCCGCTCGATCGACGGGACAAGGTCGAGCTGCTGTCCAAGGCCCGTCGCGATGGCGCTGGCCAGGGTGCAGCCCGTGCCATGGCTGTGCGGCGTATCGATGCGACTGTTGCTCCACGCTTTGAGCAGGCCGTACGGGCCGAGGAGGCGGTCGGTCAGCATCGGCCCCTCGCCATGGCCGCCCTTGGCAAGGACATGGGTGCCAAAGCGCACCGCGATCGAATCGCCGCCCAGCGCCGTCAGTTCGGGGATATTGGGCGTGACGAGCGTGGCGATCGCCATCAGCCTCTCGAACGCCGCGATGGTCGCATCGTCCGCCAGCAGGGATCCGCTGGTCGCCACCATGACGGGATCGAACACGATCGGCACATTGTCCAATGCCGCCAATCGCGCGGCAACGGCGATGGCGGTGTCGGCCGATCCGATCATGCCGATCTTCACCGCGTCCACGCCGATGTCGCTGATGCAACTGTCGATCTGCGCCAGCACCATGTCGGTGGGGATGGGATGGACGGCCTGGACGCCCAGCGTGTTCTGCGCGGTGATGGCGGTGATCGCGGTCATGCCGAAGCCGCCGAGCATCGTCACGGTCTTGAGGTCGGCCTGGATACCGGCGCCCCCGCCGCTGTCGGACCCGGCGATGATGAGGATGCGCGCGGGCCTCACGGCTTGTGGCGACGCTCGGACGAGGCGGGATGATCGGCCAGCGCCTGGCCGACGCGGGTCGGGCGGTCCATCAACTCGCCGGCGCAGTTGGGGCATCGATCGTCCAGCGCCTCGGCGCAAGGCGCGCAGAAGGTGCATTCGAACGAGCAGATGAACGCGCCGGGCGCATCCGCCGGCAGGTCCGTGCCGCAGCGCTCGCAATCGGGGTGCATCCGCAACATCAGGCCGCCGCCTTCTCGACCGCGGCGCAGATGCGCTCGACCACGTCCTTGACCTGATCCTCGCTATCCCCTTCGGCCATGACGCGGATGACCGGTTCGGTGCCCGACGGGCGAATGACCAGGCGGCCCACGCCATTCAGTTCGGCCTCCGCCTGCGCGATGACGCGCTTCACATCCGCATGCTCCAGCGGCTTGCCGCCAGCGAAGCGGACATTCTTGAGCAGTTGCGGGACCGGGTCGAACTGGTGCAGCGTCTCGCTCGCCGGCTTGCCCGATCGCACAAGGGCCGCCAGCACCTGTAGCGCCGCCACCGTGCCGTCCCCGGTCGTCGCATAATCCGACAGGATCATATGGCCCGATTGCTCGCCGCCGACATTGAAGCCGCCCTCGCGCATTCGTTCCAGCACATAGCGGTCGCCCACCTTGGTGCGCTCCAGGCCGATGCCCTTGTCCGCCAGGAACCGCTCGAGGCCAAGGTTGGACATGACCGTCGCCACCAGCCCGCCGCCGCGCAGCGTGCCGGCCGCCATGAAATTGGCGGCGATCAGCGCCATGATCTGGTCGCCATCGACCAGCCTGCCCTTTTCATCGACCACGATCAGCCGGTCGGCATCGCCATCCAGCGCAATGCCGATGTCGGCGCCCGACGACACCACCGTTTCCTGCAGCAGCATGGGAGAGGTCGAGCCGCAGCCATCATTGATGTTCGTGCCATTGGGCGTGACGCCGATCGCCACCACGGTCGCGCCCAGCTCCCAGAAAGCGGATGGCGCAACCTGATAGGCGGCGCCATTGGCGCAATCGACCACGATCTTCAGCCCGTCGAGGCGCAGGTCGGCCGGAAAGCTCGACTTGACCGCATGAATGTAGCGTCCGCGGGCATCCTCCACGCGGCGGGCCCGGCCGATATCCTTGGACGGGGCCAGTTCGATGCTCTGGCCCAGCAGCGCCTCGATCTTCAGCTCATCCTCATCCGACAGCTTGTAGCCGTCGGGGCCGAACAGCTTGATCCCATTGTCGAAATAGGGATTGTGGCTGGCCGAGATCATGACGCCCAGATCCGCACGCATCGAATGGGCGAGCAGCGCGACGGCCGGTGTCGGTATCGGCCCGAACTGCACCACATCCATGCCGACGGCGGTAAAGCCCGCCACCAACGCATTTTCCACCATATAGCCCGACAGCCGCGTATCCTTGCCGATCACCACGCGGTGGCGATGGCTGCCGCGCTGGAAATGCGTGCCGGCGGCCATGCCGACCTTCATCGCCAAGTCCGGCGTCATCGGCCATTGGTTGGTGCGTCCGCGAATGCCGTCGGTGCCGAAATATTGCCTGCTCACATGTCCCTCGCCGCTTGGGGCCGGAAGAGCCTTGCGCTCCAGAGTCTATCCTTACCGGCCCATAGCAATCTTTGATCGACAATCCACCCATCCGGCGGCATCCGGGCGCGATGGAAAATTTCAACGCCTTCGTCGACGGCTTGTCCGACGCCGTCTTTTTCAAGGTGCCGCTCTTCGGCGCGCAGATCGAACTGATCGTGCTCTACCTGGCGCTGCCGATGCTGTTCTTCACCCTGTGGCTGGGCTTTCCCAATGTGACGCAGGTCGGGCGCGCCATCCGCATCCTGCGGACTCAGCCGCATGAAGGCGAGGCCAAGGGGGACGTCAGCCAGTGGGCCGCTCTCTCGACGGCCCTGTCGGGCACGATCGGCCTTGGCAACATCGCCGGCGTCGCGGTGGCGCTGACCATGGGCGGCCCGGGCGCGATCCTGTGGATGTTTATCATCGGCTGGTTCGCCATGACGGTGAAGATGGCCGAAGTGACGCTGGGCCTCAAATATCGCGTGTTCGACGATCGCGGCCATGTCCATGGCGGCCCGATGTATGTGCTCAAGGCCGTGGGCGCGGCGCGGGGCTGGCCCCGGCTGGGCCTGGCGCTGGGCGGCGCCTACGCCTTTTTCGCGCTGTTCGGGGCGATCCCGATGGTGCAGGTCAACCAGAGCTTCGCGCAGGTAAAGGTCGTCACCGGCATGACCAATGGCTGGGCCTATGGCGTCTTCATCGCCAGCGCCGTGGCGCTGGTGACGCTGGGCGGCGCGGCCTGGCTCGGCGAAGTGTCGAAGCGGCTGACGCCGCTGAAGGTCGCCGTCTATCTGGGCGGCGTCTCGGCCATCCTGATCCTGCATGTCGCCGATATTCCCGCCGCGCTGGCGCTGATCTGGAACGGCGCCTGGTCGGGCGACGCGGCCACGGGCGGCGCTGTCGGCGCCTTCGTCGCCGGCATGCGGCGTGCGGTCTTCGCCAGCGAGGCGGGCGTCGGGTCGGCGGTGATGGCGCACAGCTTGGCGCGGACCCAGCATCCTGTGTCGGAGGGGCTGGTCGCGCTGCTGGAGCCGCTGCTCGGCACGATGATCGTCTGCGCGCTGGGCGGACTGGCGCTGGTAGTGGCCGGCACGTGGAACAGCGGGCTGGAGGGCATCGCGATCACGTCGGCGGCCTTCGCCAAGGTATCGCCCTGGTTCCCCTGGCTGCTGGCGGTGGTCGTGTTCCTGTTCGCCTATTCGACGCTGGTCGCCTGGGGCTTTTACGGCCTGCAAGCCTGGGGCTATTTGTTCGGCAACGGGTCACGGGCGCAATGGACCTACAAGATTCTCTACGTCATCGCCCTGCCCCCGGCGGCCGCGATCGACCTGGGCCGGGTGGTCGGCATCGTCGACAGCAGCTTCTTCCTGATGGCCATTCCCAATGTCATCGCCCTCTATCTGTGCGCGGGCGAATTGCGGCGGGACGTGAAGGCCTATCTATCCGGCAACGGATGAGCACGAGCTCATGAAAAAGGCCCCGCTCCATGAGGGAGCGGGGCCTTTTTTCGCCTTGATGGCCTGGATCAGATATCGTCGCCGAGCGCGCCCTTCACCGATCCTGCGACGTCCTGCGCCGAACCCTTGGCCTTCTGCGCCTTGCCTTCGGCTTCCAGCTGCGGATCGTCATTGTTGCGACCAATGCTTTCCTTAACGCTGCCGGCGGCCTTGTTGCCCGCAGCCTTCACCTTGTCGGTCAGTTCACCCATGTCACGTCTCCTGTGCTTGGTGGTTGCAGGTTCAACGGACCAGCCGGGTCAAAGGTTGCCGCCGGAACGCAGCCGCAACGATGTTCCCTAGTCGCATCGACTAGGGCTGTAGCTGCTTCGACTAGTTCGGTCCGCGCTCGCCCGGCCTAGAAAGGGCCAGGACTTCGCGGGAGACGGTCATGTTCGCAGCGGTTGACGGCATCAGGCCTACTGACGCGCCGACTGGCGCACCCCCGGCAGGCGCAGGCCGGATCGCGGACGGGCTGGTATCGGCGCTGCGCACCGGCGCCGACGCCCGGGATGTGGCGCAGACGCTGCGCGATCTCGGCCAGAACGACCCTGCGCTGGAAGACGCCGTGCGCGGTGCGCTGGAGGCGCGTCTGACCCCGGTCGAGCAGGGCGAGATGGCGCGCGCGGACGCCATGGACGCGGCGCTGCGGGCGGGCGGCGGCGGGCCTTCGGACGCGGAGCGGCGCGCGATCGCCGTCGCCTTCCGCCGCGAGCTGGACGGCAATCAATCCAGCTTGCGCAGCGGCGCCCTCTCGCCTGCCGAGCGCAGCGCCCGGACCGAGTTGCAGCAAGTGGGCGAACGGGCGCTGCTCAACATCGACGTCTATGAAGACCAAAGTGTCGCAAGCCTCTTGCCTCGCGGCTTCACCGCTTTGTCCGATCGCCAGGCGGAACGCCAGTTCCCTGGCTTCACCGCCCGGGACAATCGCGCCGGCCTCTATTCACGCATCTATCATGACAGCGAAAGCGACACCTATGTGGTCGTCAATCGCGGCACCGACGATGGCTGGGCGCCCTGGGGCATCGTGCGTGGATCGCCGGACGGTTCCACCAATCGCGGGCTGATCTTCGGCAGCAAGACGCGCCAGGCCGACCTGGCGCTGGCCAATGCCGATGCGGTGGCGGACGCGACCGGCGGACGGGTGGCCTTCAGCGGTCATTCGCTGGGCGGCGCGCTGGCGTCGCTGCAAGGCGCGCAGGTCGGCAAGCCCGCGACGGTGTTCAATCCGCTGGGTTTGCAAGAGAAGCTGTTCGAACGCTATACTATCGATCGCGAAGGGCTGGACCAGCATGTCCGGGCCTATGTGGTGGATGGAGATCCGGTGGCGGGCAGCAATGGCTTCTTCGGGCTGGAACGAGCGCCCACGACGCAGCTGCCGTCCCGCGATCTCAGCTGGTCGGCCAATGACGGGCTGCGCTCCAGCGACAACAGCCCCGACGAACATGGCATGGTCAGCGTGATCGGCGGGCTGCTGCATCGGGCGAACGCCGCCATTCGGGAGGCGCGTTGAGGCGCGCCCTCCTCCTGCCAGCCCTTGCCATGACGCTGCTGTCCTGCGACGGATCGGGCGCGTCGGCGGACCTGCCGGGACGCGATGGAGGTTGCAGCATGATGTCGTCCGACGATCGCGCCGTCATCGAAAATGCGTTCGGCTATTATCCCGACGATGTGTCGCCTTTGTCCCAGGCCATATTGTGCGACGACGTGGCGAAGGCCGATCGCCTGCTGGCGCAGGGCGCGAGCCCCAATCAGCGAGAGCCGGGCGGACTAACGCCGGTGCTGATCGCGGCGGCCCTGTCGCGCGACGCCCTGCTGGCGCGGCTGCTGCAGGCGGGGGGCGATCCCAATGCCTATGAAAGCGACACGCGCACCCTGGCTTTATCCTACGCTTTGTCGGCGGGCGTGCATCAGGGCGACTGGCGCGCCTATGAACGGCTGATCGATGAAGGCGCAGACATCAACCGCAGCGCCCAGGGCGGCCCGACCATCGCGCGCTGGGCCTCGTCGCTCGGGCAGTTCGACAAGGTCGAGCAGTTGCTGGACCGGGGCTATCGCGCCGATCTGCCGGCGCTCGCGCGATCGGTCGAACGCCGCAACGTGCCGGACAAGGCGAAGCCCGCGCAAGCGCAGCTGCTGGCGCGCATCCGCGCGATGATCGCCACGGATAGGCCAGCGGGCTGACGGCTGCGCGGCCGGCGGCGGACATGAAAAAAGGGGCCGGAAAACCGGCCCCTTTTCGTAATGGCTTGTTCCGAAGACTTAGCGCTTCGAGAACTGGAAGCTGCGGCGTGCCTTGGCCCGGCCGTACTTCTTACGCTCGACGACGCGGCTGTCGCGGGTCAGGAAGCCTTCGGCCTTGACCGCGCTGCGCAGCGCCGGCTCATATTTGCTGAGCGCCTGGGCGATGCCGTGCTTGACCGCGCCGGCCTGGCCCGAAAGGCCACCGCCCTTGACGGTGCAGACGACGTCATACTGACCAACGCGATCGGTCACGCCGAAGGGCTGGTTGATGACGAGGCGCAGGGTCGGACGCGCGAAGTAGATTTCCTGGTCGCGGCCGTTGACGGTGATCTTGCCGGTGCCGGGCTTCACCCAGACGCGGGCGACGGCGTCCTTGCGGCGGCCGGTCGCATAGGCGCGGCCCAGGCTGTCGATTTCCTGCTGACGCAGCGGAGCCGAAGGCGCGGCGGGCGCAGCGACGGGCGCTTCGCCTTCGACGGCGGCGGCGGCCGGCGCGGCAGTGGCGGGCGCGTTGGCGGCCAGCGACGCGAGGTCGGACAGGGACTGACGGTTATCGGACATTATGCACCCACCTTGTTCTTGCGGTTGCGCGACGCGAAATCGAGCACTTCGGGGTTCTGGGCTTCATGCGCATGCTCGGCGCCGGCGAAGATGCGCAGGTTGCGCATCTGCTGGCGGCCCAGCGGGCCACGGGGGATCATACGCTCGACGGCCTTTTCCAGGACGCGCTCGGGGAAACGGCCTTCCAGAATCTTCTGGGGGGTGGTTTCCTTGATGCCGCCGGCATAGCCGGTGTGCTTGTAATAGACCTTGTCGGTCAGCTTGCGGCCGGTGAACTTGACCTTGCCCGCATTGATGATGATGACATTGTCACCGCAATCGACATGGGGGGTGAAGCTCGGCTTATGCTTGCCGCGCAGGATATTCGCCACGGTCGAAGCGAGGCGGCCGACGACGAGACCTTCCGCGTCGATCAGGATCCACTTCTTTTCGACCGTCGCCGGGGTCGCCGGCTTGGTGGTCTTCATCAGCGCCTTCATGGTGCCAATACTCCAGAATGAAAAAATGAAACCGGACGCCGTCGCCGACGCCCGGAAGTGGGGCGCTAATGACGATTCACGGCATGGAAGTCAAGAGAATGCGCCGCTTTGCTGACGGGTAAAATAATACCCGCGCCTTGCAGAGGGCGGTTCGGCCCCCTCCGCCTGCGCAGCAACAGCCCCTCCCTAGACCGCGCTCAGCCCCGCATCGGCAAGGCCGCGCCAGAGGTGGAGCGCCTGGACGCTTTCCTGGACATCATGGACGCGCACCATCTGCGCGCCAAGCTGCGCCGCGCGGAAGGCGAGCGCGACCGATCCGCCGAGGCGATCGGCGGCGGGCGCTTCGTTGGACAGCGCGCCGATCAGCCGCTTGCGGCTGCCGGCGAAAAGCAGCGGCACGCCCAGTCCCTGGAAGGTCGCGAGGCCGTTCACCAGCGCCAGATTGTCGGCCAGGCTCTTGCCAAAGCCCAGCCCGGGATCGACCATGATCCTTTCGCGCGCGATGCCGGCCGCCAGGCAGGCTGCGATCCGCGCTTCCAGATGATCGAACACGTCGGCGACGACATCGCCATAGCCGGCGGGATTGTCATGCGGATCGTCGCTGGCCGACGGCGCATGCATCAGGACGACGGGGCAGCCGGCGCGCGCCACCACCTCCAGGCTGCGCGGATCGTGGGCGAGCGCGCTGACGTCGTTGACGACATGCGCGCCGGCAGCCAGCGCAGCCTCCATCACCGCGGCCTTGCGCGTGTCGACCGACACCGGCACGCCGGCGGCGGCCAATCGCTCGATCACCGGCGCGATCCGCTTGATCTCATCGCCTTCCCACAGCTTGGGCGCCTTGGGCCGGGTGGATTCGCCGCCGACGTCGATCAGCGCCGCGCCCGCGGCCGCCATGGCGAAGCCGGCGTCCGCCGCCGCCTGCGGATCGCCCATATGCTTGCCGCCGTCGGAAAAGCTGTCGGGCGTGATGTTGAGGATCGCCATCACCTGGGGCGCGTCGAAGCGGATGGTGCGATCGCCGGCGACCAGCGGCAGGCGCTGGGCCGAGATATTGGCGGCGAGTTGCAAGGCGCGCTGCGCCAACCTGTCGGGCAAGGCGGCGATGGCGTTGGCGAAGTCGGCGACCGGGATCGTCACGCGCGCCATGCGTCGCGCGCCATCCAGCGCCGTCAGTTCATAGCCCTGGAACCAGATGAGCCCGTTGCCCATCCGTGCCGCAGCGCCATCGGGCAATCCGATCGGGGTCGGCACATACCATGTCGGCGTGAGGTAGAGCCGCGCGTCGGCGGAGATGTTCGAGAGAGTCATTTCCAGTTCCGTTCGCCCTGAGCCTGTCGAAGGGCATTGCCTAAAGAAAAGGAGAGGGCTTCGACAGGCTCAGCCCGAACGGATCTAGCTTTTAAGTTACGGCTCGTTGGCGAGAAGATAGGTCTGGCGCAGGGCGTCGATGGGCTTCAGCCCCCCTTCCGCCTCATAATGCCAGAAGGTCCAGCCATTGCAGCTGGGCGCGCCCTGGAGCGTCGCGCCCATCTTGTGGATGGAGCCGCTGTCCGCGCCGATCGCGAGCGAGCCGTCGGCGCGCACCTGCGCCTGCCAACGCCGCTTGGTGTCGGTCAGGATCGCACCGGGTGTCAGATAACCGGTTTCGACCAGCGTGCCGAACGCGACCTTGGGCTGGCTGCGCGCGCTCTGCATGATGGTGAGCGCCGATTCATCGAGCGGCAGCGCATCGGCGATCCTTTCCAGCGCGACCTCGATATAATCCTCCTCACGCTCGATGCCGATCCAGCGCCGGCCCAGCCGCTTGGCCACGGCCCCGGTGGTGCCGGTGCCGAAGAAGGGATCGAGCACGACGTCGCCCGGCTTGGTGCAGGACAGCAGCACGCGATAGAGCAGCGATTCGGGCTTCTGCGTCGGATGCGCCTTCGCGCCGTTGCGCTTCAGCCGCTCCTGCCCGCCGCAGATCGGCAGCACCCAGTCGGACCGCATCTGCAGCTCGTCGTTGAGCGTCTTCATCGCTTTGTAGTTGAACGTATAGCGGGCATCCTCGCCCTGGCTCGCCCAGATCAGCGTTTCGTGCGCGTTGGTGAAGCGCGTGCCCTTGAAATTGGGCATGGGGTTGGCCTTGCGCCAGATGATGTCGTTGAGGATCCAGAAGCCCTCATCCTGCAGCGCCGCGCCGACGCGGAAGATGTTATGATAGCTGCCGATCACCCAAATGGTGCCATTGGGTTTCAGGATGCGCCGCGCCTCGCGCAGCCACGCCTTGGTGAAACGGTCATAGGACCCCAGCGTGTCGAACTTGTCCCAATCATTGTCGACCGCATCGACGCGCCCGCCTTCGGGCCGGAAAAGGTCGCCGCCAAGCTGCAGATTATAGGGCGGATCGGCGAAGATCATGTCGATGCACGCATCGGGCAGCGCCGCCATCTGCGCGATGCAGTCGCCGCGCAGCAGCGTGTCGACCGGGACCGGCGCCGCCGGAAGCTCGATTGGCGCGACCGCCTTTTTCCGTCGCGGCGCTGCGACGCGTTCCATGACACCCATGATGCTTGCCCCCGTTGATCCTTGAGGACCATGCGATGAGTCCTCGGGAGTCCGCCGTCAAGATCAGCGGCTTAGCAGCAAAGCCTCAGAAATTGGTTAATGATGGGGAGAACGAAGCGGGGACCCACAAGATGTTGAGTCAGACAGGCGTGGGCAGACTCCATATCGCGCGGTGTGACTCAAAAGACTCAGTCGCCGGGGCGGTTCGACTTTTTTTGGTTAACGGCGCTCAGAGGCATTTCACCGCAAGCGCCCTTGCTCCATTCATAACCATCTGGTTATGACGCTTCCATGACGAAGATGTTGCAAGAGGATCGCGGCGCCACCATCGACGCCCAGTTCAAGGCCCTGTCGGACGGCACGCGCCGCGCCCTGCTGGAATATCTGGTGCGCGAAGGCGAACAGAGCGTCCATGCCCTGACGGCAGTGTCGAGCGTATCGCAGCCGATGGTGTCGCGCCACCTGGGCAAGCTCAAGCGAGCAAAGCTCGTGACGGCCCGCCGGGCGGGGCGCGAAACCTATTATGCCGCGCGCGCCAAGGGGCTGGGCCCGGTGGTGCAATGGATGGCGGTCTATGGCGCGCTCTGGTCCCAGCGCTTCACCGCGCTGGAGGGCGTGGAGGTGTGACGGCCTGGGGCTGAGGGTGCGTCCTCCCGCTGAAGCAGGCACCCGAAGCACGCCGCCGCGACCGCCCGACCGGTGGAGAGATGGATCCCCGCCTTCGCGGGGATGATGGTGAGGCGGGGGCGTGGCGCTGCCCTAAACACCCGTCGTTCCCGCAAAGGCGGGAACCCATGTCGCGTCACCGAACCGAAGTCTGCGCGGACGGGAGACGCCTGCCCCGCCGAACCGGATCATAGCGCGCGCCATGCGTGTCGCACCCGCGCGCCCCATCCGGTCAGATCATCGCCATGCCGCCGTTGACGTGCAGCGTCTGGCCCGTGACGTAACCGGCTTCCTTGCTCGCCAGATAGACGACGGCCGCGCCGATATCCTCGCCGCTGCCCAGGTCGCCCGCGGGGATCTTGGCGAGGATGGCGCCCTTCTGCGTGTCGTTCAGCGCGTCGGTCATGGCCGAACGGATGAAGCCGGGCGCGACGCAGTTGACGGTCACGCCACGGCTCGCCAGTTCCTGGCCCAGGCTCTTCGACATGCCGATGATGCCCGCCTTGGACGCGCAATAGTTCGCCTGGCCGGGGTTGCCGGTGACGCCCACGACCGAGGTGATGGAGATGATGCGGCCGAAGCGCGCCTTCATCATCGGCTTGGCGGCGGCGCGGCAGAGGCGGAAGGCGGCTTCCAGATTGACCTGGATCACCTGGCTCCACTCCTCGTCCTTCATCCGCAGGATCAGATTGTCGCGCGTGATGCCGGCATTGTTGACGAGGATGTCGACCTTGCCGCCCAGCGCCTCCACCGCCTGCGGCACCAGCGCATCGACCGAAGCGGGGTCGGAGAGGTTGCACACGATGGTCTTGTGGTCGCCGCCCAGTTCGGCCGCGAAGGCCTTGAGCTTCTCTTCATTGCTGCCCGACAGCGCTAGCGTCGCGCCCTGCGCGGCCAGCGCCCTGGCGATCGACGAACCGATGCCGCCCGAAGCGCCGGTCACCAGCGCGGTCATTCCCGTAAGGTCGAACATGTTGCTTTATCCCTATGCTGTCAGAAGGCCGCCAGCGCGGCTTCGATGTCGTCCATGGTGACGATGCTGCGCACCGTGGCGTCCGGCGCGATCCGCTTGATCATGGGCCCGAGCACTTTGCCGCCCAGTTCGACGAAGTCGGTCACGCCCGCATCCCACATGGCCGCGACGGACTCGCGCCAGCGCACGCGGCCGGTGACCTGCTCGACCAGGCGCGCCTTGATCTCTTCGGGGTCGGCGATCGGGGCGGCAAGGACATTGGTGTAGACGGGCAGCAGCGGCGCGGCGATCGCGGCCTTGGCCAGCGCTTCTTCCATCGCTTCGGCGGCCGGCTGCATCAGCGGGCAGTGGAAAGGCGCGGACACGGGCAGCAGCACGCCGCGCTTGATGCCATGATCCCTCACCAGCGCGACCGCGCGCTCAATCGCGCCGCGATGGCCGGAAATCACGACCTGGCTCGGGTCATTGTCGTTGGCGACGGTGCACACTTCGCCCTGCGCCGCGGCGTCGGCGAGCGCCTGCGCCTTGTCGATGTCCGCGCCCAGCAGCGCGGCCATCGCGCCCTCGCCCACCGGCACGGCGGCCTGCATCGCCTGCCCGCGCAGCTTCAGCAGGCGCGCGGTGGTGCCGATGTCGAAGGCTTCGACCGCGCACAGCGCGCTATATTCGCCCAGGCTGTGGCCGGCGACATAATCGCCCTTGTCGGCCAGGGAGAAGCCGCCTTCCTTCTGCATCACCCGCAGCGTGGCGATGGCGTTGGCCATGATCGCGGGCTGGGCATTTTCTGTGAGGGTCAGGTCGCTCTCCGGCCCCTCCACCATGATGCGGAACAAATGCTGCGACAGGGCGTCGTCGACCTCCTGAAACAATTCCTTCGCCGCGCCGCTGGCGTCCGCCAGCGCCTTGCCCATGCCGACCGACTGGCTGCCCTGTCCCGGAAAAACAAATGCCCGCATCATCCACCTCGAAGCCAGAGCGCTTCTGGAAAAGCGCTGATTTTCACTGCCGTTACACTTTGAGACATAAATGTCGTTGAGCCGTACATGCCCCTGCGGCAGTCAGGGGCGCAACGGGCGCCGGTCCTGCGGGATCGGCGTGAAGCGGCCCCTTTAACGATGACGGAGTGCAAGGAAAAGGTGCGATATCGCCTAGCATGGATCAGCGGCCTGGCGGTGACGCTGTCCGCCTGCGCCGCCGGCCCCGATTATCGCGCGCCCCAGCCGGCGGCGCTGGGCGTGCCGGCCGCCTACAGCCAGGGCGAGGGCGCCGCGCTGGACCCGGCGGACCTCGCCCAATGGTGGACGCGGCTCAACGATCCGGCGCTCAGCGCGCTGATCGATCAGGCGATCGCCAATAATCTCGACATCGTGCAGGCGCAGGCGCGGCTGCGCCAGGCGCGCGAAAGCCTAGTCCAGGCCAATGCCAGCCTGCTGCCGCAACTCAGTGGATCGGCCACGGGCGGGCGCAACTATAGCAGCCAGGATGCCGGCGGCCGGCTCGACACCAATGGCAATCCGATCGGCGGCAGCGGCAGCAACTGGTCGAGCAGCTATTCGGCCCGGATCAACGCCAGCTGGCAGCTGGACCTGTTCGGCGAACTGCGCCGCGGCCGGGAAGCGGCGCGCGCCGATCTGGAGGCGTCCGGCTTCGACCTGGCCAATGTCCGCCTGACCATCATTTCCGAACTGGTCACCAACTATGTGCAGGCGCGGCTGGCGCAGGCGCAGCTGCGCGTCGCGCGCGAGACCCAGGCGGTGCAGCGCGACAATTTCCAGATCGCCAGCTGGCGCTTGCAAGCCGGGCTCGTCTCCTCGCTGGACGAACAGCAGGCGCGCGCGCAGCTGGCCCAGACCAACGCCACCATCCCTCAGCTGGAGGCCAGCCTGAAAGGCAGCCTCAACCGCATCGCGGTGCTGACCGGCCAGGCGCCCGGCGACGCCACCCGCACGCTGGAGGCCCCTGCCCCCATCCCGGTCGCGACCGCGCAGATGGCGACGGGCATTCCCGCCGACACCTTGCGCCAGCGGCCCGACGTGCGCAGCGCCGAACGCGCGCTTGCCGCCGCGACCGCGCGCATCGGCGTGGCGCAGGCGCAGCTTTACCCGTCGCTGGGCATCAGCGGCAATATCGGCACCACTTCCAACGCCTTCAGCGAATTGTTCGACCTGATCACCGGCGGCGTCTTCGCCAATGTGGCGCAGACCATCTTCGATGGCGGCCAGCTCCGCTCGCAGGTGCGCGCGCAGAGGGCCGCGACCGACGCGGCCTTCGCCGCCTACAAGCAAAGCGTGCTGACCGCGCTGGAGGATGTCGAGAACGCCATGGCGTCGCTGACCAGCGCCCGCGCGCGCAAGGTGGAGTTCGCCACCGCCTATGACGCGTCCAACAACGCCGCGATCCTGGCGCGCAGCCAGTATCAGGCCGGGCTGATCGATTTCCAGACGCTGTCGACCAGCGAAAATACGCTTTTGAACGCCCGCAACAGCCTGGCTTCCGCGCAAGCCGACGAAGCGCTCGCCATCGCCCAGCTCTATAATGCGCTGGGCGGCGGCTGGCAGAGCATGGACAACCGCCCCGATGAGCAATGACGTGACCACCGACCCGGATCTGGACGATTTCCTCGGCGCCAAGCCGCAGAAGCCGTGGCGCAAATGGGCGATCCGCGGCGCGATCGCCCTGGCGCTGCTGATCCTGATCCTGCTCATCGCCCGCTGCTTCGGCGGCGAGGACAAGCCCAATTACGCCACGCGCGAGGCGCGGCGCGGCGACCTGACCGTCACGGTGTCGGCCACCGGCAACCTCAAGCCCATCAACCAGGTCGATGTGGGTTCCGAACAGTCGGGCAAGATCACCCAGGTCTATGTCGACGTGAACGACCGGGTGACGCGGGGGCAGAAGCTGGCCGAGCTGGACACCCGCCGGCTGGTCGACACCGTCAACCAGAACCAGGCCCAGGTCGCATCGTCCCAGGCCAGCGTCGCACAGGCGCAGGCGCAGGTGGCGCTGGCCAAGGCGACGCTCGACCGGCAGGAAAATGTGTTCAAACTGTCGGGCGGCCGCGTGCCCGCGCGGACCGAACTCGATTCGGCCCGCGCCGATTATCAGAGCGCGCTCGCCAATCTGCGTTCGGCGCAGGCGCAGGTGAATGTCTCGCGCGCGCAGCTGTCGACGGCGCAGACCAACCTGTCGATCGCGCAGATCGTGTCGCCCGTGACCGGCGTCGTCCTGTCCCGCGACATCGAGCCGGGGCAGACGGTCGCCGCGTCGCTCAACGCGCCGGTGCTCTTCACCATCGCGGAAGACCTGACGCAGATGGAGGTCGAAGTCTCGGTGGACGAGGCCGATGTCGGCCAGGTCAAGGAAGGTCAGAGCGCGACCTTCGCTGTCGACGCCTTCCCCGGCCGCAGCTTCCCGGCCAAGGTGACGCGCGTCAATGTGGGGTCCGACAGCAGCTCCAGCAGCTCGTCCTCCTCTTCGTCCACCACCACCACCACCAGTTCCTCCTCCGGGACGGTGGTCGCCTATACCGCGGTGCTGTCGGTCGACAATGACGACCAGATACTGCGCCCCGGCATGACCGCGACCGCGGACATCGTGACGCAGGAACTGCATGACGTGCTGCTCATCCCCAACAGCGCGCTGCGCTTCAAGCCGGCGACCGGCGCGGCGCAGGGCGGCGGCATCACCAGCGTGCTGCCCGGGCCTCGCCGCCGGCAGAACAACCGGCAGGTCAGCTTCGGTTCCGGCAGCAGCCAGACCGTCTATGTCATCGGCGAGGACGGCAATCCCAAGGCTATCCAGGTCGTGGTCGGCGCCAGCGACGGGTCGCGCACCGTCATCACCGGCGGCGAGCTCAAGGCCGGCATGAAGGTCATCACCGGCCAGCTGGCGGCGGGCCAGGAAGCGCCGGCCGAGGACCAGAAGGCAGAGGCCGGCAGCACGCAGGACAAGCCTAGTGGCCAGACACCGCGCAACCCCTCGACCGACGGCAGCCCGGCCACCGTCGGGAAGCTCGGCAATTCGGGCGATGCGGCGCCCGAGACCGCCCCGGTCGCGCCGGTGGAGAGCGCCCCGTCCACGACGACACGGGGCACCGGGCGGCAGAGCGGGACCTGACGGCGCATGGCGGACGAACCGATCATCTCGCTGCGCGGCGTGACCAAAGTCTATGGCGAAGGCCCCACGGCCTTCCAGGCGCTGAAGGGCATCGATCTCGACATCGCGCAGGGGGATTTCGTAGCGGTCATGGGTCCCTCGGGGTCGGGCAAGTCGACGACGATGAACATATTGGGCTGTCTCGACGTGCCATCGGGCGGCGCCTTCCTGTTCAAGGGCCGCCATGTCGAAACGCTGGACCGCGACCAGCGCGCGCTGCTGCGCCGTCGCTATCTCGGCTTCGTGTTCCAGGGCTTCAACCTTCTGTCGCGCACCACCGCGCTCGAAAATGTCGAACTGCCCCTGCTCTATCGCGGCGAGGACAAGAAGACGCGCTATGACATGGGCATGGCCGCGCTCGACAAGGTGGGCCTGAAACCCTGGTGGGACCACACGCCCGCCGAACTGTCGGGCGGCCAGCAGCAGCGTGTCGCCATCGCGCGGGCCATCGTGACCCAGCCCGACGTGCTGCTGGCCGACGAGCCGACCGGCAATCTCGATTCGGAACGGTCGGTCGAAATCATGCAGTTGCTGACCGATCTCAACCGCAACAGCGGCATCACCGTGCTGATGGTGACGCATGAGCCGGACATGGCCGCCTTCGCGCGCACGATCGTGCATTTCAAGGACGGGCTGGTCGAGCGGATCGAGGCGAAAGCGGCGGCATGACGATGATCGAACCCTCCGTTCGCCCTGAACCTCGCGAAGTCTGCGTCGCCCTCGGTCGCGCTTCAGTCGGCGCGACCCGAACCTGTCTGAAAGGGCGCAAGCGGTGCTAGGCACGACCATCATCCTCGCCTTCCGCGCGATCAACCGGCACAAGCTGCGCAGCTTCCTGACCACGCTGGGCATCATCATCGGCGTGGCGGCGGTCGTCACCATGGTCACGCTGGGCAATGGCGCGACCGCCGCGGTGCGGGAACAGATCAGTTCGCTGGGCGCCAACGTCCTGCAACTGCGCCCCGGCCAGGGTTTTGGCCGCGGCGGCGGGGGCCCGCGCCCGCCCGACTTCAAGGAAGCGGACCTGACCGCCATCCAGAACCAGCTGACCGGCGTGCGCGCGGTCGCGCCGATCGTGCAGTCGAGCGGCACGGCCATCTATGAAGGCAATAACTGGTCCACCACCGTCTATGGCACGACGTCGGCCTATTCGGAGGTGCAGCAGTGGAAGGTGGCCGAAGGCCGCCTGTTCATGCCGGAAGAGGAAGAGGCCGGCAAAGCGGTGTGCGTCATCGGCAATACGGTGCGCACCAACCTGTTCCAGAATAACGAGCCGGTCGGCCAGCGGATGCGCATCAAGGGCGTGTCCTGCCAGGTGATTGGCGTGCTGGAAACGCGCGGCCAGGGCGGCTTTGGCGACCAGGACGATGTCGTCATCATGCCGATCCGCTTCGTCCAGCGGCGCTTCACCGGCGACCGCGACGTCAGCCAGATCATGGTCGCCGTCGACGACGCCTATGACACGTCGACGGTGCAGACCAGCCTGGAGGAACTGATGCGCGAGCGGCGCAAGATCAAGCCGGGCGCGGAGGATAATTTCAACGTCTTCGACACCAAGCAGATCAGCGACACGCTGACCGGCACAACCACCATCCTGACCCAGATCGTGGGCGCGGTGGCGGCGATTTCGCTGCTGGTCGGCGGTATCGGCATCATGAACATCATGCTGGTGTCGGTGACCGAGCGTACGCGCGAGATCGGCATCCGTCTGGCGATCGGCGCGGTCGCGCGCGAAGTGCTGATGCAGTTTCTGGTCGAAGCGATCGTGCTGTCCTGCCTGGGCGGCCTCATCGGCCTGTTCCTGGCGCTGCTCGCCTCCATCGCCATCGCGCCGCTGATGCAGGTGCCCTTCCTCTTCGACGTGAAGGTAAACCTCATCGCCTTCCTCTTCTCGGCCGCGATCGGGGTGGTGTTCGGCTATTTCCCCGCCCGCCGCGCCGCTGGCCTCAACCCTATCGACGCGCTGCGCCACGAATAGGCGCAGCGCCGTGTCCGCGCCGGCATGAACGGCGGTTGAGGCGCGATTCCAAGCTGTTACATTTTCCGACACTTTTGCGCCCGGCGCGACACAAGGGCGCGACAACTGGCTCCTAAATCTGTTTTCGACGCCGGGACACGGCGCCGGAATAGAAGGCAAAGGAGCAAGACATGTTCAAGAAGATCATCATGGCCCTGGCCACCACGACCCTGGTCACCAGCCCCATCGTCAGCGCGCAGGCGCAGGCCGCGCCGCACCGGCAGGAAGTGACTCGCACGGTCGTCAAGCAGCAGCCCCATGGCCGCACCGTCGTGAAGCAGAAGACCACCGTCCGCAAGGCGACGCCGGCGCGCCACTGGGCCAAGGGCCAGCGCTTCGATCGTCGCTACGCCACCAACTATCGGGTCGTCAGCAACTATCGGGACTATCGCCTGTCGGCCCCGCCCCGTGGCTACCAGTGGGTGCGTTCGGGCAATGACGCGGTGCTGATCGCGCTCACCAGCGGCATCATCGGCGCGGTCGTCGGCAGCGCCATCCGCTGACATCCATCCTGTCGCCCAGCATCCGGGTAACAGGCAGGCAGCGCGCCCCGGGGTCCCTCTCCCCCCGGGGCGCTCTATGATTCATGTTAATCACGGGATATTAAAGGCTTTGCTATAGCGCTCGACACAGGCCGGGGGGCCGCCTCATCGGAACTACGTCATGTCCTTGCACCAGATCATGTATATCAGCAGCGCCACCGGGCCCATGTCGGCCACCGAGTGCGCGACCATCGCCCAGGCGGCGGCGGAGCGGAACCAGGCAGACAATGTCACGGGCCTGCTGCTGTTCAACAGCAAGCGCTTCCTGCAGGTGCTGGAGGGCCCGCGCGAGGCCGTGGACCGGATCTATGCGCGGATCGGCCGCGACGGACGCCACAACGCCCTGGTCAAGCTGCGCGACATTCCCATCGACGCGCGCGAATTCGGGGAATGGGGCATGGCCTATGACGACCCCTTCCAGCCCTCCTCCGCGCTGAAGGACAAGGTCGCCGCCCTGCTGGACCGCGCCGGCCCATCGACCCGCGCCCATTTCATCGGCTCGGCGGAAATGCACCGGGGTTGAGGCGCTGAAAAGCGGCGCAGGACTACCCTCCGCGGCCAAGGCTTGCCTTTTCCTCCCCTTTGCGTCATAGGCGCCGCTTCGCACGGGACCGGGGTGACTCGGCTCCGCGCGGATCAATGCATTTGAGACGACAGCCGGAGGGGCGTTCCACATGGGGTGGGCGTCAGCGATCGGCCAACAGATGAGGCAATGACATGGCTCTTTACGAGCACGTCTTCCTTGCGCGCCAGGATCTGGCACAGGCGCAGGTGGACGCCCTGGCGGAAACCGCCACCAAGATCGTCGAGGATATGGACGGCAAGGTCACCAAGGTCGAGACCTGGGGCCTGCGCAGCCTGGCCTACAAGATCGCCAAGAACCGCAAGGCGCACTATGTGATGCTGAACATCGACGCCCCTGCCGGCGTCGTCGCGGAACTGGAGCGCCAGACTCAGATCAACGAAGACATCATCCGCTACATGACCGTCAAGGTCGACGAGCTGGAAACCGGCCCGTCGGTGATGATGCGCAAGCAGGAACGCTCTGACCGTGGCGATCGCGGATCGCGCGGCGACCGTGGCGGCCGTGATGGCGATCGTGGCCCGCGCCGCGAGCGCGAAGATGCGAACGCTGGCGAATAAGGAGATCTGAACCATGGCACGCCCGTTTTTCCGCCGCCGCAAGAGCTGCCCCTTCGCCGCCAAGGATGCGCCGAAGATCGATTATAAGGACGTCCGTCTGCTGCAGGGCTTCGTGTCCGAGCGCGGCAAGATCGTCCCCAGCCGCATCACCGCCGTTTCGGCCAAGAAGCAGCGCGAGCTGGCTTCGGCCATCAAGCGCGCCCGTCACCTGGGCCTGCTGCCCTACATCGTGAAGTAAGGGAGAAAGACCCATGGAAATCATTCTCCTCGAACGCATCGAGAAGCTGGGCGCGATCGGCGACGTCGTGACCGTCAAGGACGGTTACGCCCGCAACTATCTGCTGCCCAACAAGAAGGCCCTGCGCTCCAACAACGCCAACAAGGCGGTGTTCGAAGCCAATCGCGCCCGCATCGAGTCCGAAAACGCCGCCCGCCGTGGCGACGCTGAAAAGGCTGCCGAAGGCGTCAATGGCAAGCAGATCGTCCTCATCCGCCAGTCGTCCAACGCCGGCCATCTCTATGGTTCGGTCGCGGTGCGCGACGTGGTGGAAGCGCTGCACGCCGACGGCATCACCAACGTCACCAAGGCGATGGTCGTGCTGGAACGCCCGATCAAGACGCTGGGCGTGTTCGACGTCAAGGTCGCGCTGCACCCCGAAGTCGCGGTGACCATTACCGTCAACGTCGCGCGTTCGCCTGAAGAGGCCGAACTGCAGTCGCAGGGCGTGGACGTGATGGCCGAAATGTTCGAAAAGGACGAAACCGGCTTCACCGAAGATTATGATCCCAATGCGGAACCCGGCGAGATCGCCGCGGAAACCGAAGAAGACGCTCCGGCCGAAGACGAAGCCTGAATGTCCTGACGGATCACGCGAAAAAGCCGCCCGGCGACGGGCGGCTTTTTTGTTGCCGTCTGCACCCTGGCGGGGGTGCAGATCGCTCAGCGCCTCATTGCGCGGCGAAGGTCAGCGCCTCGATCTTGTTGCCGTCGGGGTCGCGGACGAAGGCGGCATAATAATGGGCGTCATAGGCGGGCCTCAGGCCAGGCGGACCATCGGCTGTCCCGCCCTGCGCCAAGGCCGTCGCGTAGAAGGCGTCCACCGCCGCCCGGCTCTCCACCTCGAATGCGACATGCACCCCATTGCCGACGCTGGCGGGTTGCCCGTCGGCGGGCAGGTTGAGGCTGAAGACGGTGATGCCCGCGCCATAGCCCACGGCATCCTCGACATCCAATGTGCGGCCCAGGCCCAACGCCCTCATGACGGGATCGTAAAAGCTACGGGCGCGATCGAGATTGGCCGTGCCGAGCGAGAGATGGTGAAGCATGTCGTCGCGCCTCGCCGTCAACCGGCCTTCTTGCGCCGGGTTTCCCATCCCTTCTTCGCGGCAGCGGACCGGT
The DNA here is from genome assembly GCF_020782235.1 of Sphingobium naphthae. Lineage (GTDB taxonomy): Bacteria > Pseudomonadota > Alphaproteobacteria > Sphingomonadales > Sphingomonadaceae > Sphingobium > Sphingobium naphthae. The sequence goes on along the minus strand of NZ_JAJGNO010000012.1, from coordinate 131,095 downwards.
CGGCCGCCGAACGCCGGGCGGATGCCGCGCCACCCTTGCGCCCGCCCTTGCGGGACGCGGCATGCGTGTCCTTGCGCCCGCGGCCGGAACCCGACTTGTTGCCGCCGCCCGATTCCTTGTTCACCGTCGCCCAGGCGCGCCGTTCGGCTTCCTTGTGGCTGACGCCGCGATCCTCATAGCCTTCCTCGATATGCTCGGCCTTGCGCTTCTGCTTGTCGGTATAGCTGCTCTTGTCACCCTGGGGCATGGTTCATCTCCTTCACCGCCCCGCTCCCTGTCGAGAACACGGCACTGCCAGCACCGTTCATTTCGGTGCGGTTCCGTTATGAAATGGCGGCGAAAGGGGAACGGGCGTCGCTGATGGGCGTTCGACCGACATGGAAAACCGCCCCCTGATCGAACGGCTGGCGCGGCACCTGGCCGCCGACGAGCCCGATGCGTGGCCCGCGCGCGTCGAGGACGCCGCCAGCATCCTCGCCATTCTGAAGGAACCCGACGCCGCGATGCGCGAAGCGGGCGACATGGCCGCATGGGGGGCGATGATCGACGCAGCGCTGCGCGAACGCTGGTCGCTGGCGCAGCCGCCGGCCGCGGGCGAGGCGCCGGGCGGCACCGACGAGGAGGGCGACATGCGCTTGACCCCGGACTCGGTGGGCCATGACCGCGCCGACTGGATTCATCTTCACAATAAGCAGGAGAAGCCATCATGAAGGGGCTGTTGAAGCTGGGGATCATCACCGGCCTGGGCTATTTCGCGGTCAAGGGCTGGCGCGACTGGATGGGCGGCGATGACGGGGATGATCGCGGCCCGGTCGGATCATCGGGCGTCGTGCGCGACGCTGGACCGCAGCATGACGAAGCGGATTGGGACAAGGTCGACGAGCAGGTGGACGAAAGCTTCCCCGCCAGCGATCCGCCCGGCAATTTCTGAGGCGATACAGCCCATTGCTCCCCTGACCCGCGCCCATTAAGGAAGCGGGCGCACAGGTGGCCCGCTCGCCGCCTGCAACAGGGGATCAACTGCCATGCCTTCGGGTCTGATCGCGCTGCTCGACGATGTGGCGGGTATCGCCAAGCTCGCCGCCACCTCGCTCGACGATGTCGCGGGTGCGGCGGGCCGGGCCGGCTCCAAGGCCGCGGGCGTGGTGATCGACGACACGGCGGTCACGCCCAATTATGTGATGGGCCTCACCCCCGATCGCGAATTGCCGATCATCTGGCAGATCGCCAAGGGCTCCTTGCGCAACAAGCTGCTGTTCCTGTTGCCCGCCGCCCTGCTGCTGTCGGCCTTCGCCCCCTGGCTGCTGCCGCCGCTGCTGATGGCGGGCGGCGCCTTTCTCTGCTTCGAGGCGGTCGAGAAACTGATCGAGGCGATGGGCCATGGCCATGACGTCGCCGTCGAAGCCGTGCAAACGCACAGCTCGGCGGAACTGGAGCAGCAGAAGGTCTCCGGCGCGATCCGCACTGACTTCATCCTTTCGGGCGAGATCATGGCGATCGCGCTGGGCACGGTGGCCAGCGAGCCGATCTGGGAGCAGGCGATCGTCCTCATCGTCGTCGCCCTGCTCATCACCGCCGGCGTCTATGGCGTCGTCGGGCTGATCGTGAAGATGGACGATATCGGGCTGCATCTGGCGCAGCGCCAAGCGGCCGCCACGCAGGCGCTGGGCCGCGGCCTCGTCAAGGCGATGCCGGTGCTGATGTCGGTGCTCAGCGTAGTCGGGACCGCCGCCATGCTCTGGGTCGGCGGCGGGTTGATCGTCCATGGCCTGCATGAGTTCCACTGGGATCTGGTGCCCGGCGCCATCCACCATCTGGCCGAGGGCGCGGCCCATGCCCTGCCCGCGATCGCGCCGGCGGCGGACTGGATCGTCAATGCCATTGGCGGCGCGATCGTCGGCCTGGTCGTCGGCGGCATCATCGTCGCCGTCCTGCACCTGTTCAAGAAGCATTAGGCCGACAATCCCGAGGGACCAGCGGAGATGCGCGCATCTCCCCGAACGCCATCCATGACATCTCAAACGCCCTGGCGCGTCGAAGCGCGCGCGCTGATCCTGCTGGCCCTGCCGATGATCGCCGGCAATATCGCCTGGTCGGCGATCGCCGCCAGCGACCTGCTGCTGCTGGGCCGCAGGGGCGCGGAAAGCGTCGCCGCCGGCGCGCTCGCCATCAACCTCTTCCACGCCTTCCTGATCTTCGGCATGGGGCTGGTCACCGCCGCCTCGCCGCTGATCGCGAGCGAGCGCGGCCGGCGCCGCCACAGCGTGCGCGACGTGCGCCGCACCGTGCATCAGACGCTGCGCGCCGCGCTCTTCTTCGTCATCCCCGCCTGGATCCTATTGTGGCAGTGCGAAGCGATCATGCGCGCGCTGGGGCAGCAGCCTGACCTGGCGCGCGGCGCTGGCGAACTGATGCGCGGCCTGCAATGGGCGCTGCTCCCGTTCCTCGGCTTCACGACGCTGCGCAACTTCATCGCCGCGCTGGAACGGCCGGTCTGGGGCCTTTTCATCATGCTGGCGGCGATCCCGATCAATATCGCGGCCGGATGGGCGCTGATCTTCGGCCATCTCGGCCTGCCCGCGCTCGGTCTGTTCGGTGCGGGACTGGCGAGCAGCCTGTCGTCCAGCTTCCTGTTCCTGGGGTTGCTGGCGGTCATCCTGATCGACCGGCGTTTCCGCCGCTATCGGCTGATGGGCCGTTTCTGGAGCCGTGATCGGGAACGGCATCGGCAGGTCTGGGCGCTCGGCCTGCCGATCGCCGTGACTCTGGGGTTCGAAACGACGGTGTTCAACGCTTCGGCCTTCCTGATGGGGCTGATCGGCCGGGATTCGCTCGCCGCGCATGCCGTCGCGATCCAGATCGCAGCGCTGGTGTTCATGGTGCCGATGGGCATCGGCCAGGCCGCGACCGTGCGAGTGGGCATCGCCTATGGCCGCGCCGACTGGGCGGGCGTCGGGCGTGCGGGCTGGCTGGCGCTGGGCATCGGCACCGGTTTCGCCTGCTGCGCGGCAGCGCTGCTGATCCTCGCCCCGCGGCTGCTGGTGTCCGCCTTCCTCGACCTCTCCGATCCCGCCAATGCGCGCACCGCGGCGCTGGCGGTCAGCTTCCTCGCCGTCGCCGCCCTGTTCCAGCTGGCGGACGCCGCCCAGGCCGTGGGCGCGGGCGTGCTGCGCGGCGTGCAGGACACGCGCGTGCCGATGATCTTCGCGCTGATCGGCTATTGGGTGGTGGGGATCGGCGTCGGCACGCTGCTCGCCTTTCCCGGCGGCATGGCGGGCGTCGGCATCTGGCTGGGGCTCGCCAGCGGCCTCAGCGCAGCGGCGCTGCTGCTGGTGGCGCGGTGGAGCCTGCGCGACCGGCTGAGGCTGCTTCCCACCTGAACGGTTCGCCGCGACGATTGCACGGGAAGAAATGGTGCGGCGCACAAAGCAATTGAAAGAATCACGAAAATCCGTCAGGGAGAGCCGATCATGCAAGCCCCGACCGAGATTTTTGAAGCGATCGCGCTCCAGAAGTGCCTGAAGGTGACCTATAACAAGATGGTCGTCACCCTGGCGCCGCACATCCTCTACACCCGTCACGACGAAATGTATATCGACGCCGTGACGACGGACCGGGACGGCCGCCCGCCGCGCGAGTTGAAGCTTGGCACGTTCAAGCTGGCAGGCCTGTCGGACCTGCAGGTGCTCGATGACACGTTCGAGGCGATGTACGGCCTCTATAATGACGGCGACGACAAATATAAGGGCGTGACCCTGTTCGCTGTCGCGCCCGAAAGCGCCGCCGCCTGATCCTTCCCGCTTGAATGCCCTGGCGGGCGGCAGCGCCGGAGCGCCCCGCCCCTTCCCTATTTTTTCAGCCTGTAGCCCGTGCGGAAAATCCAGCCGATGATGGCGATGCAGACCGCCAGCATTCCCGCGACAAAGGCCAGGCTGAATTCGATCCCCACATCGCCCTTGCCGAAGAAGGTCCAGCGAAAGCCCGAGATCAGATAGACGATCGGGTTGAAGAGCGTGATCGTGCGCCAGGGCTCGGCCAGCATATGGACCGAATAAAAGGCGCCGCCCAGGAAGGTCATCGGCATGATCAGCAGCAGCGGGATGACCTGCAACTGCTCGAAACTCTGCGCCCATATGCCCAGGATGAAGCCGAACAGGCAGAAGCTGACTGCGATCAGTACCATGAAGCCGGCCATGGCGATCGGATGCGCGACCTCTATGTCCACGAACAGATGCGCCGTCACGAAGATGATGGTGCCCACGATCAGCGACTTGGTCGCCGCCGCGCCGACATAGGCGATGACCGTTTCGGCCGCCGATACGGGCGCCGACAGCAGTTCGTAGATGGTGCCGGTGAATTTGGGCATGTAGATGCCGAAACTCGCGTTGAAGATGCTTTCGGTGAACATCGACATCATGATCAGGCCGGGCACGATGAAGGCGGCATAGGGGATGCCGTCCACTTCGGTCATGCGCGATCCGATCGCGCCGCCGAACACCACGAAATACAGCGATGTGGTGATCACCGGCACCAGCAGGCCGGTCAGCCACGTGCGGCGGAACCGGTGCAGCTCGAACTTGTAGATGGCCGCGATGGCGCGCAGATTCTGGAGGCTCATGCGGCCTTCTCCTGATGGACGAGGCTGACGAAAATATCCTCCAGGCTGCTCTGGCGGGTGTTGAGGTCCTTGTAGCCGATGCCAAGGTCGGCCAGCCGCCGCAGCAGCGAGGAGACGCCGGTGCGCTCCGCCTGGGCGTCGAACACATATTCGATCTCATGCCCCTGCGCGTGCAGGCTGACGTCCCACTCCGACAATTCGGGCGGCAGCGCGGCGATCGCGTCGGCCAGCACGATCGTCAGCGTCTTCTTGCCCAGCTTCTTCATCAGCGCGGTCTTCTGCTCGACCAGCAGCAATTCGCCCCTGGTGATGACCCCGACCCGGTCCGCCATTTCCTCGGCTTCCTCGATATAATGGGTGGTGAGGATGATGGTGACGCCGGTCTGGCGCAGTTCGCCGATCAGCTTCCACATGTCGCGGCGCAGTTCGACGTCGACGCCGGCGGTGGGCTCGTCCAGGAACAGGACGCGCGGCTCGTGGCTCAACGCCTTGGCGATCATCACGCGGCGCTTCATGCCGCCCGATAGCTCCAATATCTTGTTGTGCCGCTTGTCCCACAGCGACAGGTCGCGCAGGATTTTTTCCACATAGGCGTCGTTGCGCGGCTTGCCGAACAGGCCCCGGCTGAACGTCACCGTGTCGATCACTCGCTCGAACTGGTCGGTGCTCAATTCCTGGGGCACCAGGCCGATGGCGCTGCGCGCGCCGCGGTAGTCGCGCAGAATGTCGTGGCCCGCGACGCGCACCGTGCCGCTGGTCGGCCGCGCGATGCCGCAGACGATCGAGATCATCGTCGTCTTGCCCGCGCCATTGGGCCCGAGCAGCGCGAAAATCTCGCCTTCCTCGATCGAAAGATCGACGCCCTTCAGCGCCTCGAAGCCCGACGCATAGCGTTTGGTCAGGCCGGCAATGTCGATAATGGATGCCATGATCGGCGCTCCCCCTTGTCGCGTTGCGGCGAAGATAGGAGGCCGATGGTGATGTGCAACCTATTCGCCGCGCCGGAAAAATCGGAAAACGGTCGCGGGCGGGAAGTTGCGCACGGTGTGGCCCGCGCGCACCACGTCCAGCCCCAGCGCATCGAGTATGTCGCGATTGACCGGCGGGCGCATCGAATAGGTGAACTGCACGAAGCTGCCGCCCGGCATCAGCATGCGGAAGGCTTCGGACAGGATGTCGGCATGCATGTGCCGATCCATCGCCAGCAGCGGCAGGCCGCTCACCACCGTCTGATATGCGCCCGGTTCGCCCGCGGTCGCGGTGGACACGATCTGCGCCGGCGTCTCCAGCACGGACACGGTGGGGAAATGGCGGCGCAGCCCGCGCGCGAAGGCCGGATTGATCTCGACCACTTCCAGCTTGGCCGCCGGCAGCCCGGTTTCCAGTATGGCCCGGGTGAAGACGCCAGTGCCTCCACCCAGTTCGAGCACGCGGCCGCCGGCAGGGTCGATCTGCGCCACCATCAGGCGCGCGAGATAGCGGCTGGACGGGACCACCGAAGCAGTCTGGCGCGGCTTTTGCACCCAGGCGGCCAGGAAATCGAGATATTCGGTGGCGCGGGTGCGGAACGCGCTATTCTGCAAGGCGATCGCCCGGCTACGCTTGGACCTATGCTGCATGGGCGAAATGCGACCGCTCTCTATCCATCGCGACTCCCTTAGCGGGGTCGCGCCGCCGCGTCGATCAGCTTTCGCGTCGCCGAGGACGCCGCAAGCGCGTTCCTGGCTGGCCTAGCAAAATTGCGGAGCCGCGATATATAATTTCACAGTTGCCGCCTTTGCCGCGGAATTGCTAAGTACATGTCCAGAATGATCATGGCGCGCAGACCGGCATGACGACAAGAGCCGCAGAGTTAGGAGAGCATGACCCAATTCGACCTCACCGAGGACCAGCGCGCGATCCAGGACATGGCGCGCCGCTTCACCGCAGACGCCATCACGCCCTTCGCTGCCGAATGGGACGAAAAGCATATCTTCCCCCGCGATGCCATTCGCGCCGCGGCGGAACTGGGCTTTGGCAGCATCTACGTGTCCGAAGCATCGGGCGGCATCGGCCTTGGCCGACTGGAAGCGGCGCTGATCATGGAGGCGATGGCCTATGGCTGTCCGTCGACCAGCGCCTTCATCTCGATCCACAACATGGCCTCCTGGATGATCGACCGGTTCGGCAGCCAGGCGGTGAAGGACAAATATCTGCCCGCCATGGTGACGATGGCGCGCATGGGCAGCTATTGCCTGACGGAAGCGGGATCGGGGTCGGACGCGGCCGCGCTCAAGACGCAGGCGGTGCGTGAGGGCGACCATTATGTCGTCACCGGCTCCAAGCAGTTCATTTCTGGCGGCGGCGAGAATGACATCTACGTCGTGATGGTCCGCACCGGCGAGGAAGGCCCCAAGGGCATCAGCTGCCTCGTCATCGAAAAGGACATGCCCGGCGTCAGCTTCGGCGCGCAGGAACGCAAGCTCGGCTGGCATTCGCAGCCCACCGCGCAGGTCAATTTCGACGGCGTGCGCGTGCCGGCGGACAATCTGGTCGGAGGTGAGGGCGAAGGTTTTCGCATCGCGATGATGGGGCTGGACGGCGGCCGGCTCAACATCGGCGCCTGCTCGCTGGGCGGGGCGCAGCGCTGCATCGACGAAGCGGTGGCCTATAGCAAGGAGCGCAAGCAGTTCGGTCAGGCGATCGCCGACTTCCAGAATACGCAGTTCATGCTGGCCGACATGCAGACCGAATTGGAGGCGGCGCGCACGCTGCTCTATGCCGCCGCGGTCAAGGTGACGGACAATGCGCCCGACAAGACGCGCTTTGCCGCCATGGCCAAGCGCTTCGCCACCGACACCGGCTCGTCGGTGGTCGATCGCGCGCTGCAGCTGCATGGCGGCTACGGCTATCTGATGGATTATCCGATCGAGCGCTTCTGGCGCGACCTGCGCGTCCATTCCATATTGGAAGGCACCAACCAAGTGATGCGGATGATCATCGCGCGCGACATGCTGCGGCAGGGATGAAGGCGGCGCCATGGCCCCGCAGGAGATGATGATGACCGATGACGTGCTGACCTTCGTCGAAAATGGCGTCGGACGCATCAGGCTGAACCGGCCCAGGGCGATCCACGCGCTGACGGCGGACATGTGCGGCGCGATCAACGACGCCCTGCTCGCCTGGGCGCGCGACGACAGCGTCGTGGCCGTGATGATCGACCATCTGCCCGCGCCCGATGGCGATCCCAAATTGTCGCGCGGCTTTTGCGCCGGGGGCGACATCGCGCTGATCGCGCGCAGCGCCGCGGCGGACGGCGTGGAGGCGGAGCGTTTCTTCAGCGTCGAATATCGGATGAACCATCTGCTGTTCGTCTATGAAAAGCCGATCGTCGCCTTTATGGACGGCATCGTCATGGGCGGCGGCGTGGGGCTGTCGCTGCCGGCGCGCTACCGGGTCGCGACCGAACGCACCAGCTTCGCCATGCCCGAAACCGGCATCGGCCTGTTTCCCGACGTTGGCGGCGGCTGGTATCTGCCGCGCCTGCCCGGCCGCACCGGCGCTTGGCTGGCGACCACCGGCGCGCGGATCGACGGGGCGGACTGCATCGCGGTCGGCATCGCCACGCATTATATGCCCTCGGAAGCGCTGGACGCCGTCAAGGCCCGCATCCTGACCGATCCCTTCGACCTGACGCTCGTGCTCGACGCGGCAAGCATCCAGCCGCCCCCGTCAAAACTGCAAGCCGCCCGCGCCGACATCGACCGGCTGTTCGCATCGGACAAGGCGGAGGAGATCGTCGCCGCGCTGGAGGCCGATAGCGGCGAATGGGCGCGCAAGCAGGCGTCGATCCTGCGCACCAAATCGCCGCAGACGATCAAGGTCGCGCTGCGCCAGTTGGTCGAGGGCGCGGCCAAGCCCAGCTTCGCCGACAATATGGCGATGGAGTTCGGCCTCGCCTGCGCCGTCATCCGCCGGCCCGATTTTGTCGAGGGCGTGCGCGCTGTGATCTTCGACAAGGATAATGCGCCGCGCTGGACCCCCGCGACGCTGGAGGAGGTGCGCGACGAGATGATCGACGCGATCTTCGCGCCGTTGCCCCCCGATCGGCAGTGGACGCCCCTGCCCCAGCTAGCCGACGCCTGACCAGAAAGAATGACGAGAGGATGCCCGACATGACCCAGACGATCGCCTTCATCGGCCTTGGCAATATGGGCGGCGGGATGGCCGCCAATCTGCTGAAGAACGGCTATGCCGTCCGCGCCTTCGACTTGTCCGAAGACGCGCTGGCGCGCGCCGAAGGCCATGGCGCGACACGCGCTGCCAGCGCCATCGATGCCGTGGCGGGGGCGGATGCGGTCGTCACCATGCTGCCGGCGGGCAGCCATGTGGAGGACGTCTATGGCCGCGCGCTGTTCGACGCCGCGCGACCGGGCGCGCTGTTGCTCGATTGCTCCACGATCGACGTCGCGACCGCGCGCCGCGTGAGCGAGGCGGCGGCGACGGCGGGGTTCGACATGGTGGACGCGCCCGTGTCGGGCGGCATCGCGGCCGCCAATGGCGGCACGCTCACCTTCATGGTCGGCGGGACCGATGCCGCCTTCGCCAGGGCCCAGCCGATCCTCGCCGCCATGGGCAAGGCGGTGATCCATGCCGGCGGCCCCGGCAATGGTCAGGCCGCCAAGATCTGCAACAATATGCTGCTGGGCGCGACCATGATCGCCACCTGCGAAAGCTTCGCCATGGCGAAGAAGCTGGGGCTCGACCCGCAGACCTTCTACGATATTTCCAGCGTGTCGTCGGGCCAGAGCTGGTCGATGACCAGCTATTGCCCCGTGCCCGGCGTCGGGCCGCAAACGCCCGCGGACAATGGCTATCAGGGCGGCTTTGCCGTCGGGCTGATGCTGAAGGACCTCAAGCTCGCGAGCGAGGCGGCCGCGTCCGTGGGCGCATCGGTGCCGATGGGCAATGCCGCCGAAGCGCTCTACCAGATGCTGGCCAATCGCGGAGAAGCCGGTCGCGACTTCTCCGCGATGATCGAGATGCTGGAGGGGAAATAGGCGCCGGCCGCACCTATCGCGCCTTCCCCGCCTCCGCCGCGGCGAGCACGCGCAGCACATTGCCGGACCAGATTTTCTGCACGTCGGCCTCGCTATAGCCGGCCTTGAGCAGCGCGGCGGTAATCCGGGGCAGGTCGACCACATCCTCCATGCCCACCACGCCGCCGCCGCCGTCCCAATCCGCGCCGACCCCGACATGATCGGGTCCGACGACCTCCAGCGCATGAAGCATATGCTTCATGAAATCGTCGAAGGTCGGCCGATCGGTGTCGGGATAGAGCCGGTCGATCTCCTGCCGCTTGGCGAGCAACTGCGCGCGTTTCTCCGCCGTCATCGTCGCGCCCTCGCGCATGTCGGCATAGAGCGCCTTCAATGCGGCCTGCCGCTGCGGATTGGGGGTGGAGGCGCGCAGATAGGCGCCATAGGCGTTCATCTGAATGACGCCGCCCTTGGCCGCCAGCGCCTTCAGATGCGCGTCGTCGATGTTGCGCGGATGGTCGTAGACCGCCTTGCAGCCCGAATGAGTGAGCAGCACCGGCGTGGTGGAAAGCGCCAGCAGATCGTCCAGCACCTGGTCGCTGCTGTGCGATGCGTCGGGCACCACCCCCAGCCGGTTCATCTCCGTCAGCAATTGCTTGCCCAGCGGCGACAGGCCGCCAAAGCGCGGCTTGCCCGACGGATCGGTGGAGCTGTCGGCAAACTGATTATGCGCGAAATGGGCGAAGCCGACGACCCGCACGCCCATGGCGTAGAAAGTGTCGAGCAGCGACACGTCCTCACCCAGCGGATAGGCGTTTTCGATCGACATATAGACGACCCGCTTGCCCGCCGCCGCGATCGGCGCTGCATCCTTTGCCTCCAGCGCCAGCGCGAAATTGTCGGGGTCCGCCGCCACCATGTTGCGGATCGACAGGCCCCGCAGGATCGCGAAGTCGCGCGCCTTGCGGAACCCTTCGACCGTCAGCGGGCCCTGGCTCGTATAGATGGCCCAGAAGCCGCCATCCAGCCCGCCCTTCTTCATGCGCGGCAGGTCGACCTGCGTATAGTCGTGCAGCACATCATGTTCGTCGTCGATCGACCAGCCGGGCAGGTCGAGCGAGGCCGGCGTGTCGAGATGGCTGTCGAGCGTCAGCAGCTTCTGGTGCAACTGATAGTCCCGCTTCGACACGGTCGGCGCCTGCGCCATGGCGCAGAGCGGGAGCAGCGCCGCAATCGCCGCTCCCATCATCAACGTCGCGCGCATCAGATTTCCCCCGTGATGGTGAACTGGAAGGTGCGCGGGCTGAGCGGACGGAAGAACCCGTCGCCGGTCACCGACGAGGAAATATAGGACAGCGTATCCTTGTCGAACAGATTGTCGATGTTGAACCGCGCCTTCACGCTCTTGACCGGGCCAAAGCTCCAGCCATCGCCAATGTCGACATAGGCGCTGAACACGGTGAAGCCCGGCACGCTCGACCCGGGCGTGTTGGTGAAGGTCGACCAGCGCTTCGACGTATATTTGCCCGAGATATTGGCGACCAGCCAGCTGGCCGGTTCGATGGTGACGCCGCCGCTGACGATCCATTTCGCGCTGTCGGGCAGATATTTGCCGGCGATCTCGATCGGCGTCGCCGCCGGTATGTCGTCCTTGAACTTCGCATTGTTGTAGGTGACGTTCATATTGCCATAGGCCAGCCCATCGAGGAAGGCGGGCTTGTAGGTGCCGCTGAGTTCCACGCCATAGGCGCGAACCCGGCCGACATTCTGATAAAAGGTTTCGGTCGCCGCGCCGCCGCTGCCGGGCAGGATGCTCGTGATCGACTGGATGCGGTTCTTGAATTTGGTGTAATAGCCGGCGAGCGAGGCGTAGAGCTGCCCCTGGTTGGTGCGGATGCCCACTTCCATATTGGTCGATCGTTCCGGCGCCGGCTGCGGCACCAGCGCGCCGCCCGACCGGATGACCGAGAAGATGTCATCCATCCCCTTGGGCAGCGCCATATTTTCGGCATAGGAGGCGAAGACCTGGGTCCGGCCGTCGATCTTGTAGAGGATGCCGGCCATGGGCAGGAACATGTCGCGATATTGGGCGCGATTGACGCTGGGGCCATAGCCTTCCACCGCGACGCCGCTCACCGTGCGGTAATAATCGTCGAAATCGCGATAGCCGTTATAACTATAGTCCAGCATCAGCCCCTTGAAGCCAAGGTCCAGCACCAGCCGCTCGTCGGCGAGCTTGAGCGTGTCCTTGAGGAAAATCTGGAGCGTGTCGCGCTTGGAACGATAGTCGCGGCGCAGATAGACCAGTTCGTCGAGCAAGGGCGCGCCATCGGGAGCGCCATCCACCGTATTGTAGCGCGCCTGCGTCCGGTGATATTTGTCGACCTCCGCCCACATGCCGGTTTCGACGGTGTTGACGCCCATCTCCCAGTGGAGCTTGGTCGTGATGCCATAGCGGTCGCCGCCCACGCCCGAGCGGCCGAACTCCACGCCGCGCGGCGCGACCACCGGCAGCCCCACCGCCACCTGGCCGGTATAGCGGGTCAGCGAGTTGGCATAGGTGTCGGGCGATACGCCATAGCCGCTCTTGTCCTCCCAATAGAGGGTGGATTCGGCCCAGACGCCATCGGCGATGCCGGCGTGGAAGGTCGCGCCGTACAGCTTGTCCTTCCGCACGTTGATGGCAAGGTTGTAGACCTGCGCATAATTGCTGTTCGAATAATAGACGCCCGGCACGGTCGGCTCGAAACCCGGCGTCGTGTTGGGGACATTTTCGATATAGGCCGCGTCCCGGCCACAGCGGCCCAGAATGTCTGTCGCCGCGCAATTGTAGAGCGCGCGCGACACTGATGGGGAATCATAGTCGAAAAAGTCGTTCGACACGAATTTGAACCGCGCCCAGCTGTCGCCGCCAAGGTCGGCATGGACCTGCGCCTCCCAATGTTCGCGATCCACCGACCCCGGGCCGCGCCACAGGTCGGTGTCGAGCTTGGTGCGGCTGACATAGGCCTTGAACGGCCCCACCCGGCCGGTGCTGGCGCGGATGAAGGTGCGCTTCATGTCGAAGTCGCCGAAGCTCTGGGAAACGAACAGGCCCATCTCCTCCTGCGGGGCGATGCTGTTATATTGCACGACCGGTCCCAGCGTCGAATAGCTGGGCAGCGACACGTCGCCCGCGCCGACCGCGGCCTCCACCACGCCCAGATTTTCATTGTCGACATAGCGGAATACCGGGCTGCCGCCAAAGGCGTCGCTGCGGCCGGTCGGGATGCCGTCCACCACGAAGCCGATCTGGTCCAGGTTGAAGGCGCGAGTCTGCACCGAATTGCCGAATTCATAGAGGCCGAGCGCGCCGTCGGTCTGGACGTTGAAGCCGGGTAGCTGCTCCAGCATCTTGAGCCCCGAAATACCCGATGGCGCGGACAGCAGCGCCTCGCGCGTCACGGCGACGACATTGCTGACCTTGTCCTCGCCGATCGCTTCGGACGATTGCGATACGCGGCGGCCGGTGACGGTGATCTGGCCTTCATCCTCCGCCACGGGCTCCTGCGCGTGGGCGGCGCTCAAGGCGCCGGCGGCGCTGGCGATCAGCAATGCCGCGCGCGCGGACAGGCGAATGGACGAACGGACGGACATGTAGAGGCTCCCTGGCTAGTGCGAGCCGATCAGGGTGGCGCGGCGAGCCGCCCCTCTCCTTCGTGCCGCTGGCCAGGCGCCGACACACCGACCAGTCGTTTCTCCGTTGCCCGATGAAACGAGGTTGCTGCGCGAAGCCGCCATATGTCCGTCACAAATGCGCGCATTGTTGCCGCGCGGCCACAGCCCTGCCAGGGACGCGGGCGCGGGCGCGGCGCGCCGGCTCAGCGCCCCTTGAAGACGCCGGGCCGCTTTTCCACGAAGGCGGTCATGCCTTCCTTCTTGTCTTCCGTCGCAGTGAGGATCTGGAACAGCCGCCGCTCGGTCAGCAGCCCCTGGGCAAGACCCGTTTCGAAGGCGATGTTCACCATCTCCTTGTTCACCATCGCGGCCATGGGCGGCATGGCGGCGATCAGCGCCGCGTCTTTCAGCGCTTCGTCCAGCAGCTCGGCCGCCGGCACGATGCGGCTGACGAGGCCAGCGCGCTCGGCTTCCTCCGCCCCCATCATGCGGCCGGTCAGGCACATGTCCATCGCCTTGGCCTTGCCCACCGCGCGGGTCAGCCGCTGCGATCCGCCCATGCCCGGCGCGACGCCCAGCTTGATCTCGGGCTGGCCGAACCTGGCGCTGTCGGCGGCGATGATATAGTCCGCCATCATCGCCAGCTCGCACCCGCCGCCCAGGGCGAAGCCGTTGACCGCCGCGATCCACGGCTTGCGCGTCGCGACGACGCCGGTCTGCCAGCCGGAAAAGAAATCCTGCAGGAAGAAATCGGCCGCGTCCTTGTCGACCATTTCCTTGATGTCGGCGCCCGCGGCAAAGGCCTTGTCGCCGCTGCCGGTCAGCACCGCGCAGCGCTGCGACGGATCGGCGTCATAGGCCGCAAAGGCAGCGCTCAGGTCCTTGAGCACATGGTTGCTGAGCGCATTCAGCGCCTGCGGCCGGTTGAGCGTGATCAGCGTCACCGCGTCGCGCTGTTCGACCAGGATCGTTTCATAGGTCATCGCCATCTCCCTCATATGGTGTCGGTCGGTCCGGGGACCTGCGGGCCGCCTCTAGCGGCACAGATGCATGAAGTCGCGGTCATAGCTTTTGAGGTGGGCGCCGCCATCGACATAGAGGGTCTGGCCGGTAATCGCGCTCGCCTCGGTGAGGTAAAGCACCGCCTGCGCGATCTCGTCGGCCTGCGGCAGGCGGGCGAGCGGCATCATCTCGCCCAGCCGCTCCATCTGCTGCGCGTCATAATCGGGCGTCGCGATGGTGAGGCCCGGCGCCACCGCATTGACCCGCACCCGCGGCGCCAGGCTGGCGGCGCTCGTCCGGGTGAGCCCGGCCAGCGCCAGCTTGGAAAGCGTATAGGCCAGCTGGTCGCCATGGGGATGGTCGATCCGCTGGTCCAGAATATTGACGATGCAGCGATCGCCCGCGCCGGCCGGCACGGTGGCGAAGGCCTTGGTCAGCATCACCGGCGCGGCGCAATTGACCGCATAATGGCGCATCAGGTCGTCGGCGCTGACGCTGTCGAGCCGGTCCTGCCCGAAGATCGCGGCGCTGTTGACCAGGATGTCGGGCGGGCGGCCGAAACGCGCCGCCACCTGCGCCACCAGTTCCTCGGCCCCTTCGGGATCGGCGAAATCGACGACGAAGCCGTCCCATTCGGTCCCCTCTTCCTCCAGCGCCAGCGCCAGATGGGAATCGAGCCGCGTGTCGTGGCTGCCATGGATGGCGAGCGAATGGCCGGCCCGCGCCAGCGCGGCGGAAATGATCCCGCCCAGCCGGCGATGGCCGCCGGTCACCAGCGCCAGCCGCTTGGCCGCCAGCGGCTTGCCGACGGGCTCGGCCTGCGTGCGGGCGGGGCCGAGCGGGCGATAGGCGGGCTCTTCCGCTTCGGTCATGCGCTGATGAGCTTCAGCACTTCCTCGCGCGACTTTTCATCGTCGCGGAACACGCCGAGCATCCGGCTGGTCTTCATGATGACATTGGGCGTCCGCACGCCGCGCCCGGTCATGCAGCCATGGGTCGCCTCGATCACCACGGCGACGCCCTGGGGCTTGAGATGCTCCTGGATGCAATTGGCCACTTCCGACGTCAGCCGCTCCTGCACCTGCAACCGGTTGGCGAAGGCGTGAAGGACGCGGGCGAGCTTCGATATGCCCACCACATAATCGCCCGGCAGATAGGCGATATGCGCCTTCCCCACGATCGGCGCCATATGATGTTCGCAATGCGACTGGAACGGAATGTCCTTCAGCAGCACGATATCGTCATAGCCGCCCACTTCGTGGAAAATGCGCGAGAGATGATAGGCCGGATCGTCGCCATAGCCCCGGCAATATTCCCGCCAGGCGCGCGCGACGCGCTCGGGCGTTTCCAGCAGCCCTTCGCGTTCGGGCGCATCGCCGGCCCAGCGGATCAGGGTGCGGATGGCGTCGCTGACGTCCGCGGGGACCGGTTCCTTGCCTTCGCCAACGGTTTCCGCATCGAGATCACATGCCATGGACAGCGCCGCTCCTTTCGCTCATGGCCCGCATATGGCGGCTGGGGTCCGTCCTGACCAGTCCTTTCCGGCCATGCTGGACACAAGATCGCCCCGGTGGCACATCGCCAGTCGGGAACGCCTTCATAAACGACATCTAGACAGAATTATGCGCACTGAACGTATCGCCGCCGTGCTGCTCGCCGCCGGCACATCCTCCCGCTTTGGCGAGGACGACAAGCTGATGGCGGAGCTGCGCGGCAAGCCGGTCGCGGCGCATGTGCTGGAAACCATCGCCTCCATGGCCTTTGCCGAACTGATCGCGGTGACGCGGCCGATCGACTATGCGCCGGTGATCCATCGCAAGCTCGACCGCCGTGGCTACAGCATCATCGTCAACGATCGGCCCGAAGACGGCATGTCGGGCAGCATCGTGCGCGCGGTGCGCCATGTGATGCCCAACCAGAAGATCCGCGGCATCCTCATCTGCCTGGCGGACATGCCCGACGTGCCGCAGACCCATTACAACCATATCTGCATGGCGGCGGAGGACATACGTTCGGTGGTGGCCTCCACCGACGGCTTCTCCTCCTCCCCGCCCGCCTTCATCGGGCGCAAGCATTTCCCCGAATTGCTGGCGCTGCGCGGCGACCAGGGCGCGCGGGCGCTGCTGAGCCATGGCATGCAGATCGAAGCGCCCGGTGGCATCCTGCGCGACATCGACACGCCCGAGGATCTGGCCGCGACCAGCTGATCAGCTCGATCGGGTCGGGTCGATCCAGCCTTCTCCCATTTCCCGCGCGTCGGGCGACCGGCTGATCGGCAGCGATCCGGTCTGCCGCTCCAGCCGGCGATGCACGACCGGCGGTTCGGGGCGGTCATGCAGGGCGTGGAGCGCATCGCTGTTGGCGATGTCGGCGACGGTGCGCCGCTGATTGTGGCGGATATAGTCGAGCCAGGTCGACACATGATAGCGCTCGATCCACAGGTCGCTTTCGCCCAGGTCGCGCAACAGCTGCCAGCCATGGGCGCCATCGCGCTTGCGGATGCGCCGGCGCTCGCTCATCGCCGCCAGGAAGGGGACGACCGACCCGGCCGGAATGCGATATTCGATGGTGATGACGACGGGGCCGCTGCGCGGTTCGACATGCACGGCGGTGTCGGGCTCGCGCCAGTCGCCGCGCGGATCGAGATTGTCGTCGCCTATCTGGGGCAGCGGCCGCCACAGGCCCAGCATCGCGGCGACGAACTGCGCGCCCGCCGCGGCATAGAGGCTGATGACCACGCCCTGATGCTCGGCCACCCAGCCGAACAGCCAGGCGCCGCCTGCCATGCCGCCAAAGGCGACCATCTGGTAGAGCGCGACCGCGCGGGCGACGACCCAGCGGGGCGCCGACATCTGCACCGACACGTTGAAGGTGGACAGAGCCAGCACCCAGCCCGCGCCGGCCAGCATATAGCCGGGAATGGCGATGGCGATGATGCTGCTGACGCCGGTCAGCGCCGTGCCGAGCGCCAGGGTCAGCGCCGCGGTCCGGACGATCGCCTCGACCGAATAGCGCGCGCGCAACCGGCGACTCGACAGCGCGCCCAGCACGGCGCCGACGCCAAACGCGCCGCTGGTGACGCCGAAGGTCAGCGCGCCGCCGCCCAGCAGGTCGCGCGCGACCAGCGGCATCAGCGCCGACACCGCGCTCGCGCCGATGCCGAACGCGCCGGCGCGCAGCAGCACCAGCTTGATCTTGGGCGACATCGACACATAGCCAAGCCCCGCCAGCATCGCGACGCCCAGCCGCTCGCGCGGCAACAGCTTGGGCGGCAGTTCGGGCCGCCAGCGCGCCAGCACCGCCAGCAGCCCCAGATAGCTGATCGCATTGGTGAAGAAGGCCGCCGCCGCGCCCGCGGTCGCGACGATGATGCCGCCCAGCGCCGGGCCCAGGCTGCGCGCCAGGTTGAACCCCATGCTGTTCATCGCCACCGCGCTCGGCAGGATCGCGCGCGGCACCATGTCGCCGACCGACGCCTGCCAGGCGGGTCCGTTGATCGCCGTGGCGCATCCCAGCAGGAAGGTGAAGCCGAGCAGCAGCCAGGGCGTCATCCACCCGGCCCAGGCGGTCGCGGCCAGCAGCGCCGACACCAGCAGCATGAACGCCTGGCAGGCGATCATCACCTTGCGCCGCTCCAGATTGTCGGCGACCGCCCCGGCCCAGAGCGACAGCAGCATGATCGGCAGCGTCGTCGCCGCGGGCACCAGCGCGATCAGCAGGGGTGACGCCGACAGCGACGTCATCATCCACGCCGCGCCGACCGACTGGATCAGCCCGCCGAAATTGGACGCCAGGCTGGCGAGCCAGATGGCGCGAAAGACGGGAACGGAAAAGGGCGATGCGCCCCTGGAGGGCGCGGGATCGGATGTTGCGGTATTGGACACCGGGCTCATGAAGCGCAAACCGGCGGCAGCGTCAAACCCGCGATCACGCCGCCCGGCCCGTGCGCAGCGCGATCGCCCAGTCCGGCCGGCCGCGCGCCTGCGCCGCGCGCGCCGCGCTTTCCCAGTCATAATCGATCGCGATCATCTCCGCCGCCCAGCCCTCCGCCTGTTTCCGCACGATAGCGTAACGAGCCTGCGGCGATCCGGTTTCCACGCGGTGCGGCATGGGCTGGTCGTCGGCATAGGCGGGCAGGCCGACGCTGCCCGGATTGACCACCAGCCCGCCGCAGGGCCGGCGATGGACGCGGGGCACATGGGTGTGGCCGCACAGGATCAGCGGCGCGGCCACGCCGCCGGCGCGGGCTTCGACTTCCGCGTCCGTCGCCGCGCGCAGCCCCTCCCCCTCGATCGTCTCCAGGAAGTAGACGAGGTCGCTGCCCGGCGCGCCATGGACCATCAGCACATCGGGCGCCAGCCAGTGCTGCGCGGGCAGCGCGGCGATCCAGTCGCGATGCCGCGCCGTCAGCCGGGAAGCGGCATAGCGGTCCGACGGGCCCATCCGGTCGGGCGCCAGGGTCAGCAGCTGGCGCTCATGATTGCCCGCGATCGTCGGCAGGTTCATCGCCATCAACCGGTCCGCCGTCTCGCCGGGAAAGAGCGGGCCGGACAGGATGTCGCCCAGATTGACGATCCGCGTGACGCCGCGCGCCGCGATGTCCGCCAGCACGGCGTCGAGCGCGGCGATATTGCCATGGATGTCGGACAGGATGGCGATGGTCATGGCCCTGATTGCCATGGAGATTCGCGCGCGAATAGGGTTTAATCGGGACAGCGAAATGGACATATGCGGCCCCGGCCGCACCCCCGCCGCCGGTGCCGCTACGGCATGGCGGCGGGGCGGAAGAGGCGGCATAAGACACTTGCACTTTACGTAAACGTAAATACATTCACGGCCAGATCCTATCCATTTTGGCGACGCGCCGAGAGGACCCCCACGGAGAGGGAATGAACATGGAAGCCTATATTTACGACGCCGTTCGAACGCCCCGCGGCCGGGGCAAGGCCGATGGATCGCTGCACGACATCACCCCGATCCAGCTGGCGACGCAGGTGCTGGAGGCGGTGCGCGACCGCAACCAGATCGACACCGCCGATGTCGACGACGTGATCCTGGGCTGCGTCAGCCCCGTGGGCGAACAGGGCGCGGACATCGCCCGCGTCGCCGTGCTCAACGCCGATTATGCGCAGACGGTGCCGGGCGTTCAGATCAACCGTTTCTGCGCGTCGGGCCTCGAAGCGGTCAACATGGCGGCGGCCAAGGTGTTTTCGGGCGAAGCGATGTTCGCGATCGGCGGCGGCGTCGAATCGATGAGCCGCGTGCCGATGGCATCCGACGGTGGCGCCTGGGCGATGGACCCGGCCGTCGCCTACAAGACCTATTTCGCGCCCCAGGGTATCGGCGCGGACGTCATCGCCACCAAGTTCGGCATCAGCCGCGACGATGCCGACGCCTATGCGGTGGAAAGCCAGAAGCGCGCCAAGCAGGCCTGGGACGAAGGACGCTTCGCCAAGTCGATCGTGCCGGTGAAGGACGTGATCGGCCAGGTTGCGCTCGACCATGACGAACATATGCGCCCCGACGCGACGATGCAGTCGCTCGGCAGCCTCAAGCCCAGCTTCGCCGCGCTGGGCGAGGAAATGCCCGGCTTCGACACCGTCGCCCTGCTGCGCTATCCCGAACTGGAAAAGGTCAACCATGTCCATCATGCCGGCAACAGCAGCGGCATCGTCGATGGCGCGGCGGCCGTGCTGGTCGGCAACAAGGATATGGGCGAGAAATATGGCTTGAAGCCCCGCGCCCGGATCAAGGCGATGGCCTCGATCGGGTCGGAGCCGCTGATCATGCTGACCGGTCCCGAATTCGTGGCCGGCAAGCTGCTCGCCCGCGCCGGCATGAGCCAGAGCGACATCGACCTGTGGGAACTGAACGAAGCCTTCGCATCGGTGGTGCTGCGCTACATGCAGGCGATGGACCTCGACCATGACCGGATCAACGTCAATGGCGGCGCTATCGCGATGGGCCATCCGCTGGGCGCGACCGGCGCCATGGTGCTGGGCACCGCGCTCGACGAGCTGGAACGCTCCGGCAAGGGCACGGCGCTCGTCAACCTGTGCGTGGGCGCGGGCATGGGCACCGGCATCATCATCGAGCGTATCTGAGACATATAATCCGTTCGTCCTGAGTAGCCATTGAGCGAAGTCGACATGGCGTATCGAAGGACCAATGCTTCGATACGGGTCTTCGACAAGCTCAGACCCTACTCAGCACGAACGGAGATGGGAAAGGCTGCATCATGAACACCATCAATTTCACCGTCGATGCCGACGGCATCGCTACTCTCACCATCGACGTGCCTGGCCAGTCGATGAACGTCATCGGCCCCGACTTCCTCGCCGATCTGGATGCCGCGATCACGCGCATCGCGTCGGAAGAGGGCATCAAGGGCGCGGTCATCGCGTCGGGCAAGGACAGCGGCTTCATGGCCGGCATGGACCTCAAATATTTCGGGTCGATGCTGGCGACGGGCAGCGGCGAACGCCCTGCCCCGGCCGATATTTTCGACAAGGTGTTCGTCCTCAACCAGCTGTTCCGCCGGCTGGAAACCAGCGGCAAGCCGATCGCCTGCGCGATCGAGGGCACATGCGTGGGCGGCGGCTTTGAACTGGCGCTCGCCTGCCATCGCCGCATCGTCGGCGACAGCCCCAAGACGCAGCTGGGCCTGCCCGAAATCCTGATCGGCCTCTTCCCCGGTGGCGGCGGGTCGCAGCGCCTGCCGCGCATCATGGGCGTGCAGGCGTCGCTGATGTACATGCTGCAGGGCAAGATGTTCCGCCCGGCCGACGCGGCCATGATGAAGGTCGTCGACCAGGTCGTGCCGCACGGCACGGCGGTCGATGCCGCGCGCGACTGGGTGAAGGCCAATCCCAACGCCCATACCCAGCCCTGGGACGTCAAGGGCTTCAAGGTGCCCGGCGGCGCTGGCGGCTTCAACCCCGCCTTCGTCCAGACCATGGCGGGCGCGGTGCCGATGACGCTCAAGCAGACCCAGCGCAACATGAACGCGCCCATCGCCCTGCTGTCGGCGGTCTATGAAGGTATCACCCTGCCGATGGACCGCGCGATCGCGATCGAGAGCAAATATTTCGCCAAGGTCGCCGCCGACCCGCAGGCGTCGAACATGATCCGCACCCTGTTCGTCAACAAGCAGGCGGCCGAGCGCGGCGCGCGCCGTCCCAAGGATGAAGCCAAGGCGCCGACCCGGAAGCTCGCCATGCTGGGCGCGGGCATGATGGGGGCGGGCATCGCCACCGTCGCCGCGCAGGCCGGCATGGACGTCGTGCTGTTCGACCGCGACCAGGCCTATGCCGAAAAGGGCAAGGCGCATGTCGAGGACGTGCTCAAGAAGCGTTTGGGCCGCGGCATGACGCCCGAGAAGATGGCCGAGACGCTGGCCCGCGTGACCCCGACCACCGACTATGCCGACCTGGCCGGCGCCGACTTCGTGATCGAAGCGGTGTTCGAGGATGTGGGCATCAAGGCGGAAGTCACCAAGAAGGTGGAGGAAGTGCTGGGCGCCGACACCATCTTCGGCTCCAACACCTCGACCCTGCCGATCACGAAGCTCGCCAACGCCTGGTCCAAGCCCGAGAATTTCATCGGCGTCCACTTCTTCTCGCCGGTCGAGAAGATGCCGCTGGTCGAGATCATCCTGGGCGAAAAGACCGGCCCCGCCGCCATCGCCAAGGCGCTGGACTTCGTCGCGCAGATCAGGAAGACCCCGATCGTCGTGCATGACAGCCGCGGCTTCTACACCTCGCGCAGCTTCGGCACCTATGTGCAGGAAGGCGCGGAGCTGGTCGGCGAAGGCGTCAACCCCGCGCTCATCGAAAATGCTGGCAAGCAGCTCGGCATGCCGACCGGCCCGCTGGCCGTCAGCGACGAAGTGTCGATCGAGCTGGGCGTCAAGATCATGACCGCGGCGAAGAAGGAACTGGGCGACGCCTATGTCCCCCAGGGGTCCGACGACATCATGGTCAAGATGGTCGATGCCGGCCGCCTCGGCCGCAAGAATGGCAAGGGCTGGTATGATTATCCCGAAGGCGCGAAGAAGCATCTGTCGCCTTCGCTGGGCGAGATGTTCCCGCGCGCGGCCGATCAGCCCGAAGTGGAGGCGGTGAAGGAACGGCTGCTCTACCGCCAGCTCATCGAATGCGCCCGCTGCTTCGAGGAAGGCGTGCTGGAAACGCCCGAGGATGGCGACATCGGCGCGATCTTCGGCTGGGGCTTTGCGCCCTACACCGGTGGGCCGTTCAGCCATATGGACACGGTCGGCATCGCCCAGGTCGTCGCCACGCTCGACCGGCTGGCCGCCGCGCATGGGCCGCGCTTCGCCCCGACCCAGCAGCTGCGCGACATGGCGGCCAGCGGCGCGACCTTCTACCAGGCCGCGCCCGTGAAGGCGGCAGCGTGAAGCATCTGTAAATCTTAACGCCGTTTCGCTAGGTCTCCCCGGCAACAGTCGGGGAGACCTTTTCTTTATGAACGACAAGCCGACGGTTCTGGTCACGGGCGGCGCGGGCTATATCGGCAGCCATGCCGTGCTGGCGCTCAGGGATGCCGGCTATGGCGTGGTGGTGATCGACAATCTGGTCACCGGCTTCGACTGGGCGGTGCCCGGCGACGTGCCGCTGGTGCGCGGCGACATCGCCGACCAGCCGCTGGTGGAAGCCACGCTGCGCGACCATCGCGTCCGCGCGATCATGCATTTCGCCGGCTCGGTCGTGGTGCCGGAATCGGTCGAGAACCCGCTCAAATATTACCATAACAACAGCGCCAAGACTCGCGACCTCATCGAAAGCGCGGTGCGCGCGGGCGTGCCGCACTTCATCTTCTCCTCGACCGCCGCCACCTATGGCACGCCGGACGTGGAGGCGGTGCGGGAGGATACGCCCCAACGCCCGATCAACCCCTATGGCATGTCGAAGCTGATGACCGAGCATATGCTGCGCGACGTCGCTGCGGCGCATCCGATGAACTTCTGCGCGCTGCGCTATTTCAACGTCGCGGGCGCCGATCCGCACGGGCGCACCGGCCAGTCCACCGCCGGCGCCACCCACCTCATCAAGGTCGCGGTCGAAGCGGCGCTGGGCAAGCGGGAGAGCGTCAGCATCTTCGGCGACGATTTCGACACGCCCGACGGCACCGGCGTGCGCGACTATATCCATGTCACCGATCTCGCCGCCGCGCATCTCCTCGCCCTGGAAGCGCTGATAGCGCAGCCGGCGCGCAGCCATTTGCTCAATTGCGGCTACGGCCGGGGCTTTTCCGTGCTGGAGGTGCTGGACGCGGTCGACCGCGCAACCAACAATCCGATCCGCCGCGTGATGACCGGCCGGCGCGCGGGCGATCCGGGCAAGCTGATCTCGGACAACAGCGCCATCCTCCAGACCTTTCCGTGGCAGCCGCGCTACGCCGATCTCGACCAGATCGTCGCCCATGCCCTCGCCTGGGAACGCACGCTGGGGGACCGCGCATGAGCGAGGACAGCGTTCGCGCCTTCTTCGCGGCCCACGCCCCCGACGTCACGATCATCGACCAGGGCGTCAGCACCGCCACCGTGGTCGAGGCCGCCCAGGCGCTGGGCGTCGCCCCCGCCCGGATCGCCAAGACCCTGTCGCTGCGCGTGGGCGATCGGGTCGTGCTGGTCTGCGCCCGGGGCGACGCGCGGCTCTCCAATGGCAAGGCCAAGGCGGCGCTGGGCGCCAAGCCGCGCATGCTGGGCGCGCATGAGGTGGAGGCGCTGACCGGCCATCCGGTGGGCGGCGTCTGCCCCTTCGGTCTCGCTTCCCCGCTGCCCGTCTATTGCGACGTCTCGCTCCGGGATTTCGCCACCGTCTTCCCGGCGGCGGGATCGCGCACGGCGTCGGTAGAACTGACGCCGGACCGGCTGGCGACCTTGACCGGAGCGACCTGGGTGGACATCTGCACCCTTGCCGACACAGCGGAGTGACCATGCCGACCGAACATATTTTCGCCACCGGGGCCGAGGCCGCCAGCGACATCGCGGCGCGCATCGCCACCATCCTGTCCGACGCCATCGCGGCGCGCGGCGTCGCGACCATCGCCGTGTCGGGCGGCCGCTCGCCGCGCCCGGTGCTGGAGGCGCTGTCGAAAGTGCCGCTCGACTGGACCCGGCTGATCGTCACTTTGGTCGACGAACGCTGGGTCGAGCCGGTGAGCGCCGACAGCAATGAGCGGCTGGTGCGCGAAACGCTGTTGCAGGGCCCGGCCGCCGCGGCGCGCTTCGTGCCGATGAAGACGCATGCGGCGGACGCCTATGCCGGCCAGCCGGACGTCGAAGCCGCCTTCGCCGCCCTGCCCTGGCCGCTCGACATCATCCTGCTGGGCATGGGCGATGACGGCCACACCGCCTCGCTCTTCCCGCAGGGCCGGGAACTGGCGGAGGGCCTGCGCAGCGACGCGCTGACCATCGCCGCCACCCCGCCCGCCGCGCCGCACCAGCGCCTGTCGCTAACCGCAAACGCGATCCTCCAGAGCCGCCACATCTTCCTGCAGATCGGCGGCCCGGCCAAGAAAGCCGTCTACGACCGCGCACTGGCCGGCGGACCGGTCGAGGAACTCCCGATCCGCCTGGCCCTCTGCCAGCAGGACGTGCCCGTCGAAGTTTGGATCGCGCAAAGCTGAGTCCATCGCGCCTCGACAGGAAGATTTCGAGGGCGTGGATACCGAAGGCCCAACCCAGGCTCAGCCTTGAGCGGCGTTACCAAGATCGCCCCATTCTCCCATCCTCCCCTGGCAGGGGAGGTGGCGCGCGCGAAGCGCGTGACGGAGGGGTGTCACCCCCACGATGGCGGAACACCCCTCCACCGGCTACGCCGGTCCCCCTCCCCTTCCAGGGGAGGATGATGTTCCCTCTCCCGCTACGCCGCCCCCCCCTTCCTGGGCAGGACGGTGCGCCTCACTCCTTGGGATCGTGCTTCGAAATCAGATAGCGCCACACCCCGGTGGCGTTGATGAACAGCAGCGCCACATTCTGCCAGCCAATGCCTTCGCTATTCTCGTCGAGGAAGCCCCAGGCGATAAGCGCGATCGACGACGTCACGAACAGGACGAAGGCCCATCCGGTCACGCGACGACCCAGGTTGAGGGAGACGATGAGCGCCGCGAGCGTCGCCGCCCCCGCGCCATAATATTGGAGGGCGGTCAGAATGGTCTGGTTCATGGGGTGCTGAACGCCGCCTACTCGACATGGTTGCCGCGTCGCTTTACGCACGCCGCCATGATTGCCGCGATCGATCCCTTCCACGCCATCGCCATCAGCCGGGAAGCGCACGCCCTGGAGGAACAGGGCCGGTCGATCCTGCACATGGAATTCGGCCAGCCATCGACCGGCGCGCCGGCCGAAGCGATTGCGGTGGCGCATCGGGTGCTGGACACCGAACCCATGGGCTATTGGGAAAGCACGGCCCTCAAGCAGCGGATCGCGCGCCATTATGCCGATCGCCATGGCGTGGTGGTGGAAGCGGAACAGGTGCTGCTGACCTGCGGCGCGTCGCCGGGGCTGGTGCTGGCGCTGACCAGCCTGTTCGCGCCGGGCGCGCGCGTGGCGACGGCGCGGCCGGGCTATGTCGCCTATCGCAATACGCTCAAGGCCCTCTATCTCGACCCGGTGGAAATCGCCTGCGGCCCGGCCGAGCGTTTCCAGATCAGCGCCGATGCGCTGGCGCGGATCGATCCCGCACCCGACGGCCTGATCCTCGCCAGTCCCGCCAATCCGACCGGCACGATCATCCCGCCAGCGGAACTGGCGCGGATCGCCGCCCTGTGTCAGGAACGCGGCATCCGCATCATTTCCGACGAAGTCTATCACGGCCTCAGCTTCGGCGAGCCCGCCCATTCGATGCTAGAATATGCGCCCGACGCGGTGATCGTGAACAGCTTTTCCAAATATTACAGCATGGCGGGATGGCGGCTGGGCTGGATCGTGGTGCCGCCGCAGCTGATCGAGACGGCGCGGGCGCGCATGGGCAATCTGTTCCTGACCCCGCCTGTATTGGCGCAGCGCGCCGGACTCGCCGCGTTCGACTGCACCGACGAGCTGGAGGGCCATGTCGCCAGCTATCGGCGCAACCGGCAATTGCTGCTCGACGCGCTGCCGGCGCTGGGCCTCGCGCGGATCGCGCCGCCCGATGGCGCCTTCTACATCTATGCCGACATCAGCCATCTAACCAACGACAGCCTGGGCTTCTGCCAGCGGCTGCTGCGCGAAACAGGCGTCGCCACCGCGCCGGGCATCGATTTCGATCCGGTCGACGGGCACCGCTTCATCCGCTTCAGCTTCGCGGTGTCGACCGACCGGGTCGAGGACGCGATCGCGCGCATGGTGCCCTGGTTCCAGGCGCAGCCCCGGCGCTAGCGCCCACAACAGGCGCGCTGGTCGCCCGCACACCCTGTCCTACAGCGGCGGGATCATGCTAGGCTTGCGCCCGGCTCTTTTTCACCGTCTGTCCTGATGACCGCGATTGCGCGCGGCGCCCGCCCTTGGCCGGTGCGGCCAGTTCGCAAAAAATCTCCTATTGCGAAGTCGACGCCAAGGTCCGTTTCGACGCACATGCGTTGGCTCACGACGGTGTGAACTTCGCAAGCGGCCGCGCCTTTGCAAAGTGCCGGGCGACGGCCGCTTCGCTTATCCGCGCGTGCGGTCGAACTCGGCCATTTCATAGGCGATGGACGCTTCGACCAGCTGCTCCCACAGTTCGGCGACCACATCGGCCGGCGCGCCCAGCCGCTCGGCCTGCGCGCGGGCGTTGGCGATGACCTGCGCCTTGCGGGCTTCGTCGCGCACCGCGCCGCGATCGGGCTTGATCCGCGCCGCCGCGCGCATATGGGCGAAACGCAGGTCGAGCAGCGCGACGAGTTGCCGGTCGATCTCATCGACGCCGGCGCGCACCTGCGCCATGCTGGTATAGCTGTCGGGGTCCATGCGGCGCAGGCTTAAGCCGCCCGCCCGGCCCTGTCGAGGGCTTGACAGGCCCGCCCCTTGGCGTCATAGGCGCCGCTTCGCGATTGGCCCTGCACCCCGGTGAAGCGGCGGCCCTGTCCCTGAAACACGGAAAACAGGCGATACCGGGACGAACGTTGTTAGCATATCGAAGGAAAGACATATGTCGAAGCGCTCCAGCGCCAAGTACAAGCTCGACCGCCGGATGGGCGAGAATATCTGGGGTCGTCCCAAGAGCCCGGTCAACAAGCGGGAATATGGCCCCGGCCAGCACGGCCAGCGCCGCAAGGGCAAGATGTCCGACTTTGGCATTCAGCTGCGCGCCAAGCAGAAGCTGAAGGGCTATTATGGCGACATCACCGAAAAGCAGTTCAAGAAGAACTATGTCGAAGCCGCCCGCATGAAGGGCGACACCGGCCAGAATCTGATCGGCCTGCTGGAGCGTCGCCTGGACGCGCTCGTCTACCGCGCCAAGTTCGCGCCCACCATCTGGTCGGCCCGTCAGCTCGTGTCGCACGGCCACATCTATGTGAACGGCGTCAAGTGCAACATCGCGTCGCGTCTGGTGAAGCCGGGCGACGAGATCACCCTGGGCAAGAAGGCGCAGGAAATGGCGCTGGTCCTCGAAGCGCAGAGCCTGCCCGAGCGTGACATCCCCGACTATGTCGCCCCCGACGGCGCGACCAAGGTCACCTATGTCCGCGTGCCCACGCTGGACGAAGTGCCCTATCCGGTGAAGATGGAACCCAATCTGGTCGTCGAATTCTATTCGCGCTAAGTCTCCGGACAGACCAAGGAAAACAGGGCGGCCCCGCAAGGAGCCGCCCTTTTTCGTGGGTGGCGCTTCGCTTGTGCCCCCGGCCCTTGAAAGCCGGTCAACCCAGCGCCGCCGCGACTTCCACGGCCCGGGCGAACACGGCGTCGAACATCTCGGCCGTCAGCCGCCCGGTATTCTGGTTGTAGCGCGAGCAGTGATAGCTATCGATCAGCATGCGGCCGTCGGGCATGCGATGTTCGGCCAGATGGGCAAAGCGCGCCTTGGGGAGCTTGCCGCCCAGCACCTTCACCGCCGACTGGTGCGCGATCTGCCCCAGCGCGATGAAGGTGCGGGCGCGGGGCAGCGCCGCCACCCCGTCGGCCAGGAAGGGACGGCAATTGCGGATTTCGGTGGGATCGGGCTTGTTCTGCGGCGGCAGGCATTTGACGGCGTTGATGATGATGACGTCGCGCAGCACCAACCCGTCGTCCGGCCGCGCGTCATACTGGCCTTCCGCCAGGCCATGGCGCGCCAGCGTCGCGAACAACAGGTCGCCGGCATAATCGCCGGTGAAAGGCCGTCCGGTGCGGTTCGCACCCTGCCGGCCGGGCGCCAGCCCCACGATCACGATGCGCGCCATCGGATCGCCAACGGCGGGGACCGGGGCGTTCCACCAGTCGGGATGCTCGGCCCGGCATTGCTGGCGCAAGGCGACGAGGCGGGGGCAGCGCGGGCAGTCGCGCGGCGGCTCGGTCGAGGCAAGGGGGCTTTGCAGCATCACGCCGAGCAGATAGGCGCTGGAGCATGGCGGACACAAGGCTGAGCAGCGGCACCCATGTCTATGCGCTGGCGCTGGGATCGAACCGGCCGCGCTCGGCGCGCCGCACGCCCGCGCGGCTTATCGCGCAAGCGGTGGCGCTGATCGCCGCGGAGATGCGCGTGCGCGCGGTGTCGCCGGTGATCGTCACGCCGCCGCTCGGCCCTTCGCTGCGCCGCTACGCCAATGCCGCGATGCTGGTGGAGAGCCATCTGGAGCCCCCCGCTCTGCTGCGCCGGCTTCAGGCGATCGAAGCGCGGCTCGGCCGGCGTCGGCACCGCCGCTGGGGTGCGCGCAGCATCGACATCGACATCATCCTCTGGTCGGGTGGGAAGTGGCGGGAGCGCCGGCTGACCGTGCCGCACGCCGCCTTTCGCGCCCGCGCCTTCGTGTTGACGCCGCTGTTCCGCATCGCGCCGGGCTGGCGCGATCCGTCGAGCGGCCTCGCCGTTCGCCATCTGCGCGCGCGGCTGGAAAAAGCGAAACCAAAGCGGGCGACAAGAGGTTGACCATCCGCGCCGCCCCCTTTAGGGCGTCGTCCACCGCTTCGGGGGTCCATAGCTCAGTCGGTAGAGCAACTGACTTTTAATCAGTAGGTCGCTGGTTCGAGCCCAGCTGGACTCACCACCGGAACCGTTGAAATCAAACGGTTTTCTTATGGTGGGCGCGCGTCGTTTCGACATGCGTTTCGACCGTCATTTCGACAAATCAAGCCTGTTCGCTAGATGTTCCTGGCACAGCAGGCTGTGGCAGCATGTCCTCGACAATGGTGATGGCAGCCCTCGTACCGACGCGATATGGAGGGCTGCCCTCAGTCGCCTCTACCAGATCGACTTTGAAGCTGACGCCTGGTTGCCCGATCTTCGGCTTATTGTGTTCAATCATTCCGGCCGCCGCTGTGGCGATTAGGAGTTCCAGTTCCTTGTGATCCAGATGAATCCTGTGCGACCGAGTGTGCGCCTCGGTAGTTATTGATTTACCCATCTCAATCCTCCTTCGATTCGCGCTCGCCGAGCGCCTGGACATGCTCGCGGCGCTTGAGGGCGATGCGTCGCCCCTTTTCCGCCGTGGCCTTGTTGTAGGTTTGCGTCTGAGCCAGCGTCTTGTGGCCGGAGATCGGCCGGACGTCGGATTCGCCAGCGTCGCCGATCTCAGTGATGCCGCCATGGCGGAAGCCCGTGAAGGTCATCTGCTTGGGCAGGCCGGCCTTGTCGCAGATCCGTCGATGGACAGTCGACATCCACCGCGGATCAAACGGCCGGCCGGTGCGCTCGTCCAGGATCATCGCGCCGGTCGGCTGGCCATATTCGTCGCGCGCGGCTCGCTCACGCAGCGCCATCAGCTCCGCTTCGAGGTCAGGATATAGCTGGACCGTCTCCCCCTCTACATCGATCGTCAGGTCGAGCCAGACGGGGTTGCCCGTCTTGCGCTGGATCAGCGCCAGAGCGACGCCCGGCTTGTAGACCGACCATTGCAGCCCGGCCGGCGGTTCGCGCCCTTCCGTCACCGCCTCCTCATCCGGCCAGAAGCCAAAGACGTGGCTGACGCGCTGGCACGCTTCGAAGCACAGCGCGGCGGCAGCGGCCATGTTCTGATAGCCCATCGCCCGGGCGGTTTCCCGGTAGCTGTCATATTCGGCGCGGCTGGTCGGCCGATTCTCGCCTGCTGGCGTGCTCTTGATCCCCATGCCGGCGAAAGGATTGTCCTTCACGCCCGTGGTGCGCTTGTGGCGCGTCGCCCACTTCCAGACGAGGCGGCAGACCT
Organism: Sphingobium naphthae; assembly: GCF_020782235.1. Taxonomy (GTDB): domain Bacteria; phylum Pseudomonadota; class Alphaproteobacteria; order Sphingomonadales; family Sphingomonadaceae; genus Sphingobium; species Sphingobium naphthae. The sequence goes on along the minus strand of NZ_JAJGNO010000012.1, from coordinate 100,495 downwards.
GCATGGCATAGGATGCCTCGCGCTCGCCCTTCTCGATCCTGAGCTTGGCATAGAGGGCGTCGGCGCTCTCACCGTCCATGCTCGACGCCATGCGATGGCCGAGCTTGCCCCCGGCGCGGGTCGGATAGTCCACCAGCACGTCCATCAGCCGGCGGTAGTCGCGCTGTGTCTTCGGCTTGTTCTTGGTGAAGCGCTCCTGCTGGCGATACCAGTCGAAGAGCCATGCGATCGATCCGGGCTTCAGGGTGCGGCGCTCCGCGCCCAGGCGCCATTCCTTCAGCGCCTCGTTGAGCGCCTCCGCTTTCTCGACCGCCGCGTCGTGGCTTGTGCCCAGCGCGCAGGACTGGAGCGGGCACGGGTGGCCATGCCGCACGGCCGGCACCCGCTTACCCGTCTTCGGATCCTTGGCGGTCGCCCAGCCGGGCAGCTTCCAGTAATAGGCATGCTCTCCCGACGCCAAGCGCACGCGGGTGACATAGGCCGGCAGTCTGACGATCGCCTTGCCCATCAGAATTCGATGCCCCCCTTGCCCTCGCTGCCGAACAGGTCGGCGAGCGCGGCATCGAGGTCAGCGCGCAGGGCGAGCATCGCGCCGCGCGGCCCGCGCGGGCGGAAGCGGACGCGGCCGGCGCGCTCCCATTCCTTCATCTGATCGCTGCCGACGCCAGTATAGGCGAGCGCCCAGTCGCGGTTCATTGCCGCCGGCCAGTCGGGCAGCTTTTCAAGCGCGAGGCCCATTTGCCTGCCTCCCAATGATGATGTCCCGCAGCGCTGCGCCGAAGGGCGTCAGGTTCACGACGCCGTTGCCGCCATGCTCGAACGGCCGGTGCGGGCCGTCCATCATGATCCCGCGCTTCACCAGCGCCATGCAGGTCTGGAGGGCTACACCGCGCGTCTGGACGCGATAGGTCCAGCAGCCCGGATGGCGGCGCAGGCGCGCGAGCAGCTTCGTCTGGACAGGCGACAGGGATGCGATGACCATGTCGATCGCCACCGCGCCCAGGCCCGCGCCAGCGCAGAAGGCGGCGCGCTCGGCGGCCTGATGCTCGCCGGGATAGAGGTGGCAAGCCGCGTCAGATGCGCTGAACGCGGCCATATCGACAGGATCGGGGTTCATGCTGCCATAAGCTCCTGGAAAAGGTCGAACTGCGGTTCCGGCAGCAGGCTGCCCCATTGGGCCGCCATCGCTTCCGCAATTTCCGGATAGGTTTCCGACCTGCGCCGCGCCTGATGCCGCCCGCCGGGCATGCGATGGCAACGCGACCATGCCCTATGCTCGGCTGTGCCGGGCCGGGGCGGCGTGAGCGGGCTCACCCATTCCAGCGGCGGCAGGTTGATCAGCTCCAGACCGGTGTTTTTGAAGAAGGGTGCGCCGAAGTGGTAGGGATGGACGAACTGCGTGCGCCCGCGGCGGACCAGTCGGATGGCGTGGCCATGCATGACAGGGTTTTCCACCACGCGCCTCGGTATCTGCCTGGCGTCGCGGAGCGCCCGGTAGAAGGCGGCTGCCTCCTCCAGTTCGCGCCATCGCGTCTCGTTACGGCCGTTTTCCTTTCGACCACCGATGTAGAGGTGCTTCGACCCGCTGTTGCAAAGGATCGTGCAGGGCGGATGCATGACGGCGAGCAGATCCCATCCATCATCGAGATGGTCCAGCACATTGCCGCGAATGTGCCGATTGCTGCCGTCATCGGCCGGCTGGATATCGCAGGACCATGCGTCATGACCGCGCGCCTCGAAGGCGCGACGGACGACGCCGGAACGCTCACAGGCCACCAACACGCGACCCATTAGTCAGGCCTCCCGATCATCTCATTATGCACATGCACGAGCGCGCTGATCGCGGCGGTGGCGGCGTCATTCTCGCCGAAGCTGACCAGCACGGTGCGGTCGGCCGGGTCGCCATCGCCCAGGGCGACGATGTGCAGCCCCCTGCCCTGCCAGACCTCGTCATCCTTGACCTCGGCCGGGTTGCGGTGGCTTTCCGCCCAGCGCTTGCCCCAGTGGGCGCGCAGCGCGTCGCAGGCGAGGTCGAACGGGTCGGGCTCGATCTGGGGCACGCCCTGCTCCGCGCACAGCTTGCACAGCGCCTCGCGGCGCGGGCAGACGACATAGCGGCCGTCATGCTGCCTGATCGCGTGCGCAGGGCCGTATTTGCCCATCACGATGGCGACGCGGTCGGCCGGGTCGAGATCGCCGCCGAACTTCATGCCGGCGGCACCTCTTCAGGCCCGCTCACGAAGTCGAGTTGCGCGCCGCCCAGGTCACAGCATTCAGCGAACCACCGCCGCAACGTCGCCGCCAGGCGCTTCTCCAGATCGATCGCGTGCGGACCATCTTCATGGCCCCCATCCCAGCCGTTCTCGCCCCAGCATTCATCATCCTGAAGCTGTTCATGGATCTGCGCGGCGTCAAAGATGTCGAATGCAGGCACGAGCCGGCGGGCTTCGATAATCCACACCGTTTCGCCCGGCATATCGGCCCGTGCCGCTGCGATCGTGCTTTCGCGATCCGCGCCGCCCTTGCTCCACCACTCCGCATCGAAGTGCCCAGCATAGAACCATGCAGTGGGGTTGCTGATCTCGGGCTCGGCATCGGCCAGGGCATTGTTTGCGAGATCGGCGAAGCGCAGATTGGTGGCAGCTTTCTCTTCCTTCCCGGCCTTACGATGTTCCTCGGCGTAGAAGGCGAACTGGTCACGGCATTGGGCAAGGGCTTCAACAAGCATCTGCGTGTTCATGGTTCGATCTCCGGATTTGCGACACGCACATCGACGTCCATGCCGATCGCGGACTTCACCGCGTCGGCCACTGCGCTGGCGTCGATGGTCACCGGCGCGGTCGGCTCGGCGACGTTGATGCGCGCGACGATGCTGGGCGCTTCGAACAGCGCGAGGGGCAGCGTCAGCCTGACGTTGATGGCGCGCTCGCCGCGGCTGAGCGCTGGCTCACCCGCGGTCAGCTTGACGGAAGGGCGGCGGTTCCAGTTGCGGCTATCGCCGGGGTGGATCGTCAGCCAGCAGTCGATGTTGAGGGCATTGCCGTCGATATGGCCGAAGCGTGCGGGCGCGCTCATGCGGCTGCCCTCCCGTCGAAGGACACATGCTTCCCGTCAGGGCAAACCATCTCAAGTTCATGAGGGACGCGGCGGCACTCGGCTTCCGCTTCGGCCTTCGTGTATCTGCCGGCTCCGGCAGTGTCGGTCGAATACCCTGCATATTGAGAGCGATAATAGGCGCGCTTGTCCCGCGCCCAGATCATGAACGTCTGTTCGGTGCCGAAAATGATCGTCTTTAGTATCTCGGCGCGTCGATAGTCCATGCGCTGGACGGCGGTTTGAAGCTCCTTTTCGAGGCGGCTACGTCTGGCGCGGTCGTTTCGCTTGGTGCGCAGGTCGCAAGGGGCATCTGCGAAAATCTCGGAACAGCTTTTATTGAACAGCGCCCCGCCAGCTATGACCCACCACATGCTGTTGATGTTGTAGAAGCCCTGACCGCGCAGCAGGCGCCCTTTGTTATCGGGTATCCAAACGGTCTGGCCATGTTTGAGCAAATGCCCGTCAGCTGACTTCCGGTTGTAATCATATTTGCAGATCGGGCGGCCCAGATCCTTGTCCGAATGCCAGCTGTCGGCGTAGCTCTTTTTGATGCGATCCATCGGCGACATGTTTTCGCTGTCGCGCCGTTTGACCTCCACGGGCGCAAGGCCTTCCAGCCAAGTGACGATACGGCGGAATTCCAGCTCGACGCGCAGCCGATCGAGCTTGCTCATCCGCTTCATCTTGTCGAAATCGTACCGTCGACCGTTTCGATTTTCCTGCTCGGCGGTGGTCGACCAGAAATCCACCTTTACGACGCGTCCGGAAATCTCGATGTCGCAAAGGAGGGTTCCGCGCGCGCCTACCCGATGGCCTGGGCTTAGGCACCGATAATGACGGTGAATCTGATCATTCCGGCCTATCGACCATCCTCGGGCGCGCATCTGCCGTATAAGCGAGCCGTAAATCTCGGACCGGAAGGTTTCGTCGCCCGGGTCATCCTGCCAAATCCCAATGTGGCTGTCGTTGATGATGATGCTGATCGGTTGTCTCATCGCTCATCCTCATCGAGAGGGCACGGCACGAGGCCGGCCATGTCACTGGAGCAAACGGCGCAATCGCATTCGTCGCCCGGATCGGATTGCATGGCGGATCGACCGGCCTCGACGGCCGACCCGCGCGGGAGGGATGGCGACCCGGGGGAGAGGGGTTCAGGGTCGCCCGAGGCTCCTGCCTGGCGCGCCGCCAGGGGGATAACGGCGCGGTCAGGCAGTGGGGAACGCGAAGCCGCGGCGCGGGCGCGCAGGAAGCGGCTGAAGGCGGTGGCGGACATGTCGATCATTGCTTCACCCCCTCCGGCCAGAGGATGTTGCCGAACATGTCCTCGATCCTCAGTGTGCCGGGATTGGCCTCGGCGCGCGCGTTGAGGTCGTCATCGGCTGGCAACTCGATCGCATAGAAGCTGTTTTCGCGGTGGAAGATGCGCGGCACCATCTGTGCGCGCGGTCGCTGGAGGAATTTCCCGTCGATGGTCGGGACGCCCCAGGCGACGGCCGATCCGCCCAGCTCGACCGGAACGAGGTAGGAGGCGATCCCATGGAGGGCTCGCGCTTTGGCTACCTGAGCCCATCCCCAGCCCTGCGGCAGGCGATAGCCCTGGCCGAAATACATCGCCTCCGTCGGCGTCGCGCCGGCCTTCGCCGCTTCGATTGCCGCCAGCTTGCCGTCGAGCGGCAGAAGCGCCGACATGGCCGCGTTGGAACGCCAGAGCGCCTTGAGGGCGGACACGGCCGCGACATTGATATCACCGCTCATTGCCCCAGCCCCCATAGTCCGGAGGTTGCGCGGCAGGCGGCCGTCAGCAGCTTGAAGCTGCCGAGCCACAGCGCAGCGCCAATCATGCACAGGGCGCCGAAGGCGAGCGGGTGCATGTCGAGGCGCGGGGGATCAGCGTCCGGCTGCATCGCGATCCTCTATCAGCAGCGCGTCGATCATCTTGTCGGCGTAGAGCTGGAACTGGCGCACGATCAGCGCGAGCGAGGACAGGCCCGCGAGCGTGATCAGCGCCTTGCCGGCGAAGTAGACGCCGGCGCTCACAGCGCCACGTCCAGGTTGCCGAGGTCGTCATAGTCGATGACGTCGAACCGGGGAACCGCAGGCGCAATGGCGGCCGGCCGGGGCGCGGCGGGAGCGCCCTGCTCCAGCTGCTCGGCCGCGCGGATCATGCGGCTGGCGCCGTTCAGCAGGAAATCGCGGGCGGTGACGGGATCGGTGGCGAACAGCGCGTGCGCCTCGCCAGCGTTGAAGCGTGCGATCTTGATCAGGTCATCGACAGACAGCGGGCTGTCGCGACGCTGCAGATGGCCCAGCCGCGACAGCGTCAGCGCGGCGGCCGAACCCACGGAATAATGCGGGACACGCATGGTGATCTCCCCGCCGTCTTGCGACCCGGCGGGATGCGCGGGTGATCAGGCGATGGAGATTAAATATATGCACATGAGAATATCGTCAATGCCGAATAATTCCTATGTGCATATTATTCGTCAGGGTAGATCTCGTCCGGATACCAGCCATCGTGATCCGGCGGCTCTTCGGCGCGTCGCCGCTGATGAGGAATGACAGGCTGGTCGCTAACGTTATCAGGAAGTTGAGGGAGCTCTCCATCAAGCCCAAGCCTGATCACCGCCCCCTCTTCGTGCGCGCACTGAAAAATCGCGCCCGTGACGCGCCCGCGGGAGAGATAGCTGCGGATCAGTTGGCACTGGACGCCGCGCACATAGCCGATCTGCACGCCGCGCGCGCTGAACACGGCCACCGCCTGGGGATCGACCGGGTTTTTGGGTTCGGGGACGAGATGCACCTCCTCGCCCGGATGGGACCAGAGGATTTCCGATCGGCGGTTCGACTTATCCTTGTTCGGGTGGTCGGCGCCGACGATGATGAGGGAGAGTTGTTTCAATCGAGCCTAGAGAGGATGTCATGCACTTGAGGCCAACGATCGGACATTACAAAGGCAGCGTATTTGCTGGGGATGTCTGCCAGTCTGGCAATGTCTTGGATCGAAATCCTGCCTGCGCTGTACGGTTGCAGCAGCAACTCTCGCGCGGCGAACGGAAGAAGTAGCGCGGCCGCTCGCCATTCCGCTAGGCGATCTCGGTTGGTCGCCGGCCCATCCATAAACGGGTCTTGCATTTCGGGCGGCAATCCGATCTTTTCTGCAAGCTTATCAATATCTGCGATGTTTCTGGTGTGCAGTGCCGGAGGGTCCATCAAGTGGGTTACCTCTTTACAGCATATCATCCGCTGCCATGACTGATCTAACGTGCGGCAGTAATATATGTTCGCATAGCGGATAGGGTCGCCATATCCTGATCGCACATAGAAAATCTTAATTTTCCCCAGCATGATGTCAGGGTCAATATCCACACCGATGAATTGGACGTCGTCCTCATCATGCCCCAGTTCGCGGATCTTCTGCAGAACCGCGTTAACATCGATGGGTAGTGCGGTCTCTTGTGAGAAGTGTTCGATCAGTTTGGCGATGCTCATGCACCGCAAATAAAAGAAAAGGGCCACGGTGTCTACCGAGGCCCTCTGTAAATGTCTCAGTTCCGTAGCTTTTTATAGCGAGGCTGCAAATTCAGCCACTTCAATCACCTCGTGCATGCTAACCGGCGCGGCATGCGAAATGATCGCAGTCTTCATCCTGAGCTGATTGTCAGCCGAACGAGCTTCAGCCTTCAACTCGTCCACCGTGATGATGTCGTCACGGCGACCACGGAAAAACTTCACATTTACCAGGTCATCACCATGCCCGGAGAACGGGCATTCGACCTGTCCCTTTTCAAGCTGCGACATGGTTGCCTCCTTAAAATTTGCCGTGCCCTTTACCAGGTGAACGGTATCCAAACGGTAAACAGCGAGAGATTTCTCAGGCCTGAATGCGAGTAAAATCGATTCGTTCCGGCCCGGTCGTTCGCGCGCCATCTAGCGATGTTGAACACATCTTTCAACGCCTCGTCAAATTTTCATTCCGACAAAATTTGTTGGGGGACAAGGCCCATCGTCAAATTGCAACGCGCACAGGGGACCGGCCCGGCCGCATAAACAAAGGCCGTTTGCTGCAACTCGTTGCAAAGGATCGACATGTCAACGTTATCAGTGGCGACGGCCGGACCAAACCACCCGGCCGATGATCCGCACATCCTCAAGCGGCACGGTGCGGTTCGGGATGGCCGGATTGTCGGAAATGATTTCCACCTTGCCCTTTTCGGCCGGACCGACGCGCTTGACCGCGCCGCCGCCCTGCAGGCTCATCGCCCAGATGCGATCCCATTTGTTGAGCTGGTTCTGCATCGTGTCGATGACAATCATGTCGCTGTCGAGCAGGGTCGGCTGCATGCTGTCCCCTACCCCATCGGCAACCACCAGGCGATGCGCCGGCGACGGGCTGATCAGTCGCAGCAGGTTCGCGTCGAAGTCGATCCTGCCTTCCTCAACATAGTCGTCGAGGTTCGTGCCATCGCCCATGGCGAAGCCCAGGTTGATGCGTTTGAGGGAAATTGTGCCGTCGCCATCGGCAGAGCCGATGACGGCGGGATGGTCTGACTGCACATAAGCTGCTGCGTCGCTGATTGGAGTGATGATGTCAGCCGGCGGCACGCCAAGGGCCAATGCGGCCTTCTCGATCCAGTTTGCCCTGAGGCCCCGCTGTCCTTTTTCCAGCCGCTCCACTTGTTGAGCAGAAGTGCCCATGCGCTTAGCCAGTTCTGGCCGAGCCCAGCCGCGCGCCTCCCTAAGCTTCGCGATGTTATTCACGGTCATCAGACTGACCGGCTGCCCTGCCGACCATTCCTCATCGATAAACTCTTCAAGCTCAACTCCGGCGAGTTCCGCAAGGCGAGCGAGAGATCTAGCAGATGGCTCGTTGCCGTGGTTTTCCCACTTCGAAATATATGATTGCGGGACATCAAGCCGCTCAGCGAATTTCGCCTGAGTGTCGCCCAGGTGCTTCCTGAGGAGGGCGATATTACGCGCAAGGGTCGTCTGCATGCGCAGTGCATAATCTCCAATTGAGACCGGCGCTAATTCCTGCGTGCATATTTGCATTGACGATATATTCCCATGTGCATATGCTGCTGTCATGAACGCAATCCGGGATGCCCGCACTCGGCTGGGCCTTACGCAGATCGGTTTGGCTGAAAAGCTAGGCCTGCATCAGTCGACCATATCTCGCTTCGAGAATGGGTCGCTACCGATCGATGAGCGGACATCGCTTGCGGTCGAGGCGCTGCTCACGCGCCCCGCCCTTTGCACCATCTGCGACCTGCGGCTGGAGGATGCGACAATCCGCGCCTGCGGGCAGCGCGATTGCCCCAATGCCCAGAAGGATGCCGCCTGATGTTTTCCCTGTTCCATGAGAAAGGCCCTAAGGCATGAGCGCGCCGCACATCCACGGCACCCGCCGCTCCTTTTCCGTTTCTGCCGCGTTGCAGCAACTGGGCGACGATCTGGCCGCGATCCGCAAGGAGGATGGCCTGACGTGGAAGGACGTCGGCCGGGTGCTGGGCAAAAGCGACGATCGCGCGAGCGATTATGCCAATGCGATATCGGAGATGCCGGTCAGCGCCTTCCTGCTGGGCTGCCGCGAATGGAACGGCCGGCTGGGCAATGGCGTGATGGGGATGATCGGCCAGAAGCTGTCTCCTGTCGACGCCGAAGAGATCAGCGACAGCGACAAGCTGTGCCGGATCCTGAAGCTGGCGCATCTGCTGAGCCAGGCGCTCAACGACGATGTGACGCCGGGCGCGGTCGACAATGACGAGCTGACGCACATCGGCCTGGCCGCGCTGGACGATGCCGCGCGCGGGATCGATGCGCTGCGCCACCGGCTGATGAGCCTTTCCAAAACCGAGCAGACGGCCCTGCGCGCCGTCGGAGACTGAACCGAGCGGGCCGGGCGGCCCAGGAGTGAAACCATGAACAGCGCGATTGACGCGGCGCCGGTTGATGCCGGTTCCGCGACCGATGACCTGCACCCTGATTACCGCGCCTTTCTGGAGGCGAAGATCCCGCTGGCGCAGCCGGCCGGCTTTCCGTGCGACCTGGACGAAGTGCCGACGCATCTAACCGACGGACGGCCGATGAAGGAGCATGTCCGCCATATCGTTCGCTGGGCGGTAGAAGGGGGCCGGCGCGGCCTGTTCGAGAGCTTTGGCCTGCACAAGACGATGCAGCAGTTGCTGATCGGGTCGCTGATTTGCGCCAAGGCGAATTGCTGGGGCATCATCGTGCTGCCGCTCAATGTACGCCGCGAGTTTCTGAACGATGCCAAGTTGCTCGGCATCCCGGTCGCGTTCGCGCAGAGTGACGCGGAGGTTGAGGCGATCCAGCAGGATACGCTGATCAATGGCAATGCGCTGGGCGACTGCCCGATCATCCTGACCAATTATGAGAGCGTCCGCGAGGGCAAGATCGACGTCAGCCGGTTCGGCTTCGCCAGCCTGGACGAGGCGGACGTGCTGCGGTCCTACGGGTCGAAGACCTATCAGGAGTTTTTGCCCCTGTTCGAGGGCGTGCCCTATCGCTTCGTCGCGACCGCCACGCCTGCGCCGAACCGGTACAAGGAGATGATCCATTATGCCGGGTTCCTGGGCATCATGGACACCGGCCAGGCGCTGACCCGCTTCTTCCAGCGGAACAGCGAGAAAGCTGGCGACCTGACGCTTTACCCGCACAAGGTGGATGAATTCTGGACCTGGGTGAACAGCTGGTCGGTGTGCATCCAGCGCCCGAGCGACCTGGGCTTTTCCGACGAAGGATATGACCTGCCGCCGATCATCGTGCGCTGGCATTGCGTGGAGGCGGACATCGCCAGCGCGGAGCCGGAAAGCAACGGCCAGGGCCGCCTGATGCGCGATACCGCCATGGGCGTGGTGCAGGCATCGCGCGAGAAGCGGCGCACGCTGGATAGCCGGATCGGCAAGGCAGCCGAGATCGTCGCCGCGGCGCCCGACGATCATTTCATCATCTGGCACGACCTGGAGGATGAGCGCCGCGCGATCGAGGCGGCCCTGCCCGCGTGCGAAACCGTCTATGGCACGCAGAAGCTGGACGTGCGGGAAGGGATTGTCGGCCGGTTCGCCGACGGCGCGCTGCCGCTGATCGGGGCCAAGCCGATCATGCTGGGCGGCGGCGTCAACCTGCAACGCCATTGCCACCGCGCGATCTTCGCCGGGGTCGGCTTCAAGTTCCGCGATTTCATCCAGGCGATCCACCGCGTGCAGCGCTTTGGCCAGTCGCATCCCGTCGAAATCGACATCATCCATGCCGAGACGGAAACGGAGGTCGTGCGCGAATTGCAGGAAAAGTGGGCGCGCGATGACGAATTCCGCGCCACCATGTCCGACCTGATCCGGCGCTATGGCCTCAATCACGCCGCGGCGGCAGAGAATGTGAAGCGCTCCATAGGCGTCGACCGGCAGGAGGCGACAGGCGACAATTGGCGGCTGGCGCATAATGACTGCGTCGCCGAGGCGCAGCGGCTGGAGGAAGGGTCGCTGGACCTGATCGTTACATCGATCCCCTTCAGCAATCACTATGAATATACGCCGAGCTATAACGACTTCGGCCATACCGACGATGACGCGCATTTCTTCGCGCAGATGGACTATCTGACGCCCGCGCTGTTCCGGGCACTCGCGCCCGGCCGGCTGGCCTGCATCCATGTGAAGGACCGGATCCTGTTCGGGTCGGTGACCGGCGAAGGCGTGCCGACGGTCAACCCGTTCCATGCCAAGTGCATCGAACATTATATGCGCCACGGCTTCCAGTTCATGGGCATGATCACGGTCGTCACCGACGTCGTGCGCGAGAACAACCAGACCTATCGCCTGTCCTATAGCGAGATGCTGAAGGACGGCACGAAGATGGGTGTGGGCAGCCCGGAATATGTGCTGCTGATGCGCAAGCCGCAGAGCGACCGGAGCCGCGGCTATGCCGACCGGCCGGTCGCAAAGGATGCCGGGGATTACAGCCTGGCGCGCTGGCAGCTGGACGCCCACGCCTTCTGGCGCTCCAGCGGCGAGCGGCCGCTCACCATCCCCGAACTGTGGGAGGTCGAAGAGCGGTTCGCCCATATGGCCGTTGGCAAGCTCGCCAAGCGGTTCCGAGAGGAAAGCCGCGACCTGGTCTACAGCTTCAAGGCGCACGCGGAGATTGGCGAGACGATCGAGGCGCGTGCCGGCAATGATGCACGCGGCAAGCTGCCCCGCACCTTCATGGCGCTGGACCCGGGCAGCCACCATCCCCACGTCTGGGACGATGTGGTGCGGATGCGTACGCTCAATGCCGAACAGGTGCAGAAGGGTCGCGAAAAGCATGTCTGCCCGCTGCAGTTCGACATCGTCGACCGGCTGATCGAGCGATATTCGGCCAAAGGCGAGCTGGTCTACGACCCCTTCTGCGGCCTGGGCACCGTGCCCATGCGCGCGATCCTGCTCGGCCGGCGCGGCGCGGGTAGCGAGCTCAACCCCGACTATTGGGCGCACAGCGTCACCTATCTGCGCGAAGCCGAGGATCAGATGGCCGTCCCGTCGCTCTTCGACCTGCTCGATATGGAGCAGGATGCCAGCCGGGAGAAGGCGGCATGAGCGGGCACGCCATCACCGCGCCGTCCAAGACGAAGCGGACGCCGCAGCAGCAGTTGCGCGACGATCGCCTGTCCAAGATGTTTCGCGCGCTGGAACGGGCCGCAAATAGCGACACGCCGTGCCCGACCAACGATGCGCTGGCCGAGACGCTGGGATATGCGAGCCCTTCGAAGGCGTCCGACCTTATTTCGCTGCTGGAGGCGATGGGCTTCATCACCGTCGAGCGCGGCAACGACCAGCGCATCGTCACGATCGTGAAGACGGGCAAGCGCACCGCCGGCCATATCGTCCGTCGACAGCGGAAAGGCGGCTGGACCGAGGATCAGGATGCGATCCTGATGGACGGGATCGCCGAGGGACATACCTTCGCCGCGGTCAGCAAGATCCTGCACAAGAGCAAGAATGCGTGCATCGGCCGGTTCCGCACCCTCGCCGCCAACATGGGGCATCAAGCGTCATGACGGGGAAACGCGTCACCCCCAGGCGATGCCTGGCGCTGCAGAAAGAGCATGCGCCGCTCGCAGACTCCGAATTCCAGATGCGCAAGGCCGCGCAGCGGCAGGGCTGTGAAGAGCTGTCCGCCGCGATCGAGGATCTGATCGCCCGGACGGCCGCCCGGATCGACGTGCCGGCGCAGTGGCAGCACCGCCGCCTCGCCTTCGCCCGCGCCTATCTCGGCATGGAAGTGGACATGCCGCCCAGCCAATCCCGTTCAGCCTGAAAGGACCGCCATGCCCGACACCGACACCCTTGAGCGACCCGACACCCAAGCCGCCACAGGCCTGCGCGTCGATCGCGATACGCTGCTGACCGCCGTGCGCGCCGTGCGCCAGACAGTGGAGCGGCGCAGCACCATCCCGATCCTGTCCAATGTTTTGTTGCGCGTGGAGGATGGCCTTTTGACCATCTGCGCGTCCGACCTGGATCATTGGTCGCGCCGGCAGATCGCCTATGAAGGCCAGGCCATCGACACAACGGTGGAAGCGGATCGCCTGGTGACCGCGATCGACACGCTGCGCCCTGGGCCAATGGAGATCAGCTACCTTCATGGCGCGATCACCATCAAGCAGGGCCGGTCGACCCGCAAGTTGATGACCCTGCCGTCGACGGACTTTCCGCTACCCAGGGCGGTGGCGGATGGCACCACCTTCCCCATCGATGCCGCGCCCCTGCTGCGCGTGCTGGACACCGCTCGCGTCTGCGTCAGCCAGGAAGAGACGCGCTATTATCTGTGCGGCGTTTTTCTGCACGTCGAGGATGGGCATCTGATCGCCGCGGCGACGGACGGGCATCGCGTCGCCCAGGTGAAGCACCCCGCGCCGCCCGGCGCCGACGGCATGCCCGACAGCATCGTGGGGACGAAGGCCGTCAGCCTGATCTGCGCCATGCTGGCGGACCTGCCGGAAGGCGCGCAGGTCGAGGTGTCGATCAACGACAAGGGCTTCGCCGTGTCGGCCGGCCGGGCGTCTATCGCTGGCAAGCTGGTGGATGCGACCTACCCCGCATATCGCCGCGTGCTGCGCTTCGACCACTCCAGCTCGCTGGAAATCCAGTCGACCGAATGGGATCGCAGCATTCGGGCCGCCGGCAGCGCTTCGGACGGCAAAACCCGCGCTGTGCGGCTGGAGCTGGACGCCGACCGGTGCGAGGCGATCGGGTCGGCAGCCGACGGCGGCCGGTCGGTCGAGCCGATGGAAGGCAGCTACAGCGGGCCGGAAATCGTGACCGGCGTCAACCTGATCTACGCCCAGTCGATCGCCAAGATATTCGGCCCGACGCCCAAGCTGACGCTGGGTTTCGGCACCGCGCCCGGCGACCTCATCATGATCACCAGCGACGACCGGCCGGGCGTGATCGCCGGCGTCATGCCCATGCGCGCCTGAAGGAGGGAGCGATGACGACATATACCGTAGATGTGACCGTCGAAGAGATGCTGGCGGTGTTGAACAATGCCATCGACCGGCGCGGACTGGAGACGTTCGCGGAACTCAACCCGAACCTGGAACTCGAGGTTGATGCCACGATCGACGAAGACCTGTTTCACGACCGAGCGGGCGCTCTGGGTTACGTCCATGAGGATGACGTGATGGACGGCTATTCGCCCGAAGCGCGCGACCTGGAGGATGCCCTTCGATCGCTGATCCAGGGCGATCGCGTCACGGCCGTCACGCTGCTCCAGCGCGCGTTCAGCGAATGGCCTGACGCCGTGCGGGTGGTGGAAGACGTGCTGCTGGCCCGCACGGCCCATGACCGCCGCCAGGGCGCGCTGGCACTGGCGGCCTGACGTGTCCGATCCCGCGCCAGACGAGGATGGCGAGAAAGCCCGGCTGCAAGAGGTGATCAGCCTGTGCCGGCGCCGCGTCGAGCGGGCGCGGGTGAAGCTGCGCGCTGCCGAGACGGAGCATGCGGATGCCGATGCATCCCTGTCCGCCGCCGAACAGCGACTGGCGCGCTGGATCGAAGCCAATCCCGACCCACAGAGGTCCATATTCGAGGAACTGTCCAATGTCTGAAGGGAATATCGCAGGCGATCAGCTGCGCCTGTTTATCGAGCGCATCGAGCGCCTGGAAGAGGAGAAGAAGGGCATCGGCGACGACATCAAGGACGTCTATCTGGAGGCGAAGGCCAATGGATATGACGGCAAGATCATGCGTCAGATCGTGCGCCTGCGGAAGATGCAGCCGCACGACCGGCAGGAGATGGAAGCGATCCTCCAGACCTATCTGGCCGCGCTGGGGATGGAATAGGCCACAGTGGCAGCATCATGGTTCCAGACGCCGCGCAGGCGCGCGGGCAAGAAGAAGGCTGGCAGTGTCGCGCCGGCCGGGATGCAGGAGCGCCCGGTCCAGCGCGGCGCCATCCGCCTGCTCGCCATGCATCGCATCGAGGCGGTGCATGTGCCCAACGGCACGCACCTGGCCGGCGACAAGCTGGCGCGCATCAAACAGATGGCGGCGTTGCGCAAGGATGGCCTGCGACCGGGCTTTCCCGACCTGATCCTGTTCGGGCCGCGGCCGCTGCAGATCGGCTTCGTGGAGGTGAAGCGCGAGATCGGCAACGGCCTGTCGGAGGATCAGGAGGGCTGGCGCGACGACCTGATCGCCTGGGGCTTTCCATGGGCGATGATCCGGCAGCCCGAAGAGGCGCTGGACGTCGTGCGCGGATGGGGGTGGATCAGGTGAGTGTGCGCGTGATGTCGCTTGTCTGGGCGATCGACCTTCCTGATAGCGAGAAGATCGTGCTGCTGGCGCTGGCCGACAGCGCGAACGATGAGGGTCAGTGCTGGCCGTCGATGGCAACGCTGGCGCGAAAATGCAGCAAGACCGACCGGACCGTGCAGGCCGCGATCAAGAGCCTGGTCGCGGCCGGACACCTGACGCGCATCGAAGTGCCGGGCAAAGGGTGCCGCTACAGCGTCCACCCCCAATGCGCCCCCGAATTCTCTTCACCCCCGAAGCGGCTTCGCCCCGAAGCGGCTTCGCCCCGAAAGGATTGCCCCCCGAAGCCAGCGACGCCGACCCCCGAAGCGGCTTCGGACAAACCGTCAAGAACCATCATACCCTCAGATGCTGACGCATCTTCGGGGAAGCGCGCGACGCGGCTGCCCACTGACTGGCAACCTGCCCTGCTGAACCCCGGCACGGTCGCGTTCGACATCGTGAGCCGATGGGAGCCCGGCCGCCTGGAGCGGGAGCTGTCGAAGTTTCGGGATCACTGGGCAGCGACCAGCGGCGCGAAAGCCCGCAAGCACGACTGGAACGCCGCATGGCGGACCTGGATCACCAACGCCGAGGAATTTGGAAGACGCCATGACCGCACAGACCGCCATCACCCTTTGCCCAGCAGCGGACCAGTTCGTGAGACAATGGCGAGAGCCATCGTTGCCCGAAAAGCTCGACGCGCTGTTGGACCAGAGGATCATGTTGCCGGACATGCCGGTGATCGGACCTAAATCGGCCGCCTACCTGCGTCAGTATATTGCGGCATGCACGCCGCCCTCGCCCACCGAGGATGAATTCGAGAACATGATCGGCGAGCTGTCGCTGGTGATGGTCATGCCGCAGGCCAGTGAAGCGGGGGAGGATGCGCGGCTGGAGATCTATTGGCGGGCGCTCTCCGGTCATGCCCTGCCCGACCTGTATGCGGCGTTCGACCAGGTCCTGCACAAGTGCCGGTTCTTTCCGACCATTGCCGAGATCGAGCAGATCATAGCGCCGATCCGGGCGAAGCGCATGGCGCGCGTCAACCGCGCCGGGCTGTTGCTGATGAAGCATGAGCGCGAGTGGACGCCGCCGGTGGCGGACGTGGTGTCGATGGAGGAAGTCGCCGCGCTGCGCCGCGAAGCGCGCGACGGGCTGGCAGCGGCAGGCGAACAGCGGTAAGAACAAGACAGGAACGGAGCGATCGGGACATGGGGAACAGGGCAAGCGATTGGTGCATCATCCAGACGTCGAGCGCGGGGACGCTCGCGCTGTCTGCCGCCCTGAATGACGCGGGGATCGAGGCCTGGACGCCATCATCCGTTGCGGTGAAGCGCGTGGGCAAGACGCGGGATCGGGTCGAGCAGATCGTGCCCCTGATGCCGACCTTCGTCTTCGCCCGCTATGATCGCCTCCACGACCTGATCGAATTGAGCCAGACGCCTGCGCCCGTCTACCTGACCTGGGACAAGGTGGAGCGGCGCATGGTGATGCGCGGCCGTCCGTTCTTCCGCATCTTCCGCCATGGCCCTTCCTATCCTGCGGTGGCCGATCGAGAGCTCGACCGGCTGCGCATCGCCGAGCAGCGCGGGAAGCCCGTGGATCGGGTGCGCATCTTCAAGCCAGGCGAGGCGGTGCGGGTCGGGTCGATGCCGAGCTTCGAGGGGCTGGTCGGCGTCATCGAAGAGGTCAAGGGCAGTTGCGCGCGCGTGCGCTTCTGCGCTTTCGGCGGCGAGGCGACCGTGACGATTGATGCGCGGCGGCTGCTATCTGCCGCTTGACGTGTCGAGAACATTTCGGGTACTGGTTGATGAAGCCCAGATGGCCGCATCGCCTGATCTCGTCAGTAGTGTTTGACACACGGAGTGATGAAGGTGCCCATCCTCAGCATGGCGACCCAGCGTCGAGATGTAGTCTCGCGAGGGAAGCGGAAAAATGCCCGAAGATAATGGCTGTTAGGCTGCTCGCTGATGCATGATGGTTTGAACGATCGCATCTCCAACTCAGTTTCGTTTCCCATTCTGACTGATTACGGACAGAGCGGGATCTATTTCCTGCACCATCGCAACGATGTCGTTTATGTCGGTCAGGCTGCGAACATGCGCGTTCGCATTGCCGGCCACCTCGCCGAAGGGCGAAAGACCTTTGACGCCGTGTCCTGCCTGCCATGTGATGTAGGCCATCTGAACGCCACAGAGCGGCTATTCATCTGCTGGTTTGTTCCGGCGTATAATCGATGTGGACTGTCCCAACAGCTCCGCCTGATGAAGCAGGCTGGATGCTCTTCCGAGGAGATGATGCGGCTGGCAGATGGCGATGGTTGCCGCCTCGCTCCGGATACGACTGCTGCTATTCTCGGCATCGATCAACCGCAGCTGCTATCAATCAGCGAGCGTCAGCTACCATTCACGATCGCTCGGGTCGGCACAGCGCGGGTGCGGTCCCGCCGATATAGGATGACAGATGTGATGCATTTCACGTCGGATCGAGCATGACGCAACGCCCGTCCACAGCCGATCACATCGAACGCTTGGCAGGCGACCTGCACATGCTGGCCTTCGACATGCGCGAGCCGTCGCGATCAGTAGGCAGGGCCGAGCGGATCATTGCGGAAGGCGAGCGGATCAGCGCCGAGGTGCGTGCGCTGGTGCGGGGCAAGGGCTGACACGCAATAAAGTTGCGCGGTAGCGCAACGAGAAGCCCCCGGCCCGTGGGTCCTTCCGCCCAAACGCCGAGTACGGGGGGCAAAGGCGCAGAAGCTCGCTAGCCACAAGACTCTCCTTAGTTCTTCCTCCCTCAAGTAATAAGTGACGGTTTTCTGCGGGTTTCACAGTAATCGGACAGGGAAGTGCATGGACATCGACCTGAACGAACCGACCCGGCCGCACCTCGCTGCGTTATTTGGCTGTTCGAGCCGATGGATCGGTGAGCTCCGATCCAAAGGAGACCTCCCCGCCGACGGCGCGAGCTGGGCGGAAAACCTTGAAGCCTATGTCAACATCAAGGTCGGGCGGTATGACCCCGACATGCTTGACCTTGAAGCGGAGCGCGCTCGGCTGGCGAAGGAACAGGCCGACGCGAAGGCAATGGACAACGCAGAGCGGCGGAAGGAGCTCGCCTCCCGAACCGACATGGTTGCAGCAGGGGCGGGCGTAATCATCATGGCGGTGGCCCGACTGCAGCAAATCGGCGCTCAGGTCGCCCAAGGCGACACGAAGCTGCGCAAGAGGATCGAAGCCGCAATCAACGATGTGCTGACCGACCTCAGCATGACGCGCATCGAGGAGGCGATCGGCGGGGGCTTGGATGAGGAAGACGCCCCCGGAGACGAAGACGACTGACACGCTGCGCGTCGCCAGCGCCGATGGCGCCATCGTGGCCCAGCAGTGGTTGGCAGCTTTCGCTCCCAAGATACGGCCAAAGCTGTCGGAGTTCATGTGCGACCACGCCAGATCGGATGATGGCGCGAAAATTCGCCCCTTCCCTTTCCAGTCGGATATGGCGGACAGCTTCACCGACCCGGAAACGGCGCAGGTGTCGGTCAGAAAGAGCAGCCGCATCGGCTACTCGACCATCCTGCAGAGCTTCGTCGCCTGGCGCATCAAATACGATCCGGCGCGCACGCTCATCTATCAGCCGACCATCGACGACGCCGAAAAGTTCAGTCGCGACGATCTCGACCCGGTGCTGCAATGGTCCGTCGTCCGCACGGTCGCCCAGTTCAAGCCGCGGCATTCGGATAACCAGATCCGGGCGAAGCGCTACAAAGGCGGTTGGATACAGATCAAGGGCGCGAACAGCCCGAAGGAGTTTCGGCGCGTCACATCAGATGACGTGTTCCTGGAAGAATGTGACGGCTATCCGTGGGCCTCAAAGGAGGAAGGCGACCCGGCCCGCCTGGCGTTCAAGCGCAATCTGACATCTCCGCGCAGGTTCAGTGCCGCAGGCTCCACGCCCAAGGTCAAGGGCTTCAGTCGTATCGATTCTCTGTTCGAACAGGGAAGCCAGGAATACCGATACGTCCCCTGCCCGCATTGCGGCCATATGCAGACGCTGGTGTTCGGCGACGGCACCGGCGCGGGCATCCGGTGGGCGCCGAAGGAAAACCCGACCCGCGCTTGGTATCAGTGCGAGCAGGGATGCGAGATCGATGAGGCTGAAAAGCCGTGGATGGATGAAAATGGCGAGTGGCGAGCGCATAATCCCGGCGCGTTCCCTCGCCATCGATCATTTCACATCTGGGCTGCATATAGCCAGCATCCAGGCGCGGCCTGGTTGGAAATCGCGCGTGAGTTCATGGAGGTCCGCAAGGATCCGAACCTGCTCCGCACCTTTGTAAACCAAGTCTTGGGAGAGGCATGGGCCGAGCGCGGCGAAGCGCCTGAGTGGCAACGTCTCTATGACAGGCGGGAGAAGGCCATGCGACTGGGCACCCCGCCAGCATGGGCCGGACTGCTGATCGGCGCCGCAGACGTGCAGCGTGGCGGCGGTGGTCGCATCGACATGGATATCTGGGCATTTGGGCCGGACAAGAAACGCGCCTTCGTGGAGCGGATCGAGGTTTTCGGGCCGATCGCCGACAAGCGGACCTGGACGAAACTCGACAAGGAAGTTTCCCGCGAATGGGAGAGTGAGGACGGCCGTCCGATGCGGCTGGCGCGCGTCGCTGTCGATTCTGGTGACGGTGAAAATACGATGGAAATTCCCGCCATCGGGCTGAAAACGGCAGTCAACGCATTGATAATAATAGGGATTGGGGGTGCCTTGGCACCCCTTTTTGCGGCCTAGGCCACATACAACAGCCTACATCAAAAGGCGCGGATTTCCGCCAATCACCAATGGGGTTCGGCTGGCCCGTGACACATGGAGTGACACATGAGTGACACACGAAGCGAAGGGCATACCGACCTGCTCACCGGCATTGCCGCGATCGCCAAGCATCTAAATTGGCCGGAGCGTCGGGTGCTGCATCAGCATGAGAAAGGGCTTATCCCGACTTTCAAGCAAGGGCGTCTGGTCTGCGCCCGCCGTTCCACCCTGGCAAAGCATTTCGAGGCGCAGGAGGCGGCAGCCCGCGCGGCCGGGGGTGAGTGAGCGCCCCCGCCTCGGGGTTCGACCTGATCCGCGCGGCCTATGACGCGGAGGGGCTGAACGAGCATGAGAGGGCTGTCCTCGTTCGCCTGGCATTCATGGCGAACGAAGAGGCGTGCGCTTGGCCATCCGTGGCGCACCTCGTGGAAAAGACCGGAGCCAGCGAACGGACAGTGCAACGGGCAATTGTCCAGCTCACAGCGGCCGGACACATCAAGCGGGAAGAACGGGCCGGCCGGGGCGTCGTCTACCTGATCCACCCCCGTCAGAGTGGCACCCCCGTCAGAGTGGCACCCCCGTCAGAGAGACGCCCCACCCCCGTCAGAGTGGCACCCCACCCCCGTCAGTCTGACACCCAAACTACCAATGAACTACCAAGTAACAGCCAATCATCCGTCGAAGAAGATGATCAGGACGATGAAAAAGCGAAGCCAGAGCATTTCGTAGAAGCGTGGAACGCTCTCGCTGCCCGGCTGGGGAAGCCGACGATCCGCAGCCTGACCGCTGAGCGCCGGCAGAAGCTGAAAGCCCGTCTGGCGGAATATCCAATCGCCGACTTCAAAGCCGTGCTCGCCAATATCGAGCGATCCGCCTTCCTGCGCGACGGCCGGTTCCTCACCTTCGATTGGATCATCGGCAAGGCTAATTTCCTCAAGGTGCTGGAGGGAAATTATAACCGATGAGCCGCAACCCATTCGGCCCTGATACGGCCGCGCCCGCCGGGCAGAGCGAAGAACGCCTGCTCGCCCTCTGCCAAGAGCATAACCGCTGGGCCTACAAGATCGGCTACCGGAAATGGTATTTCGTACAGCCAGCCACCGATGCCGCGTCGGCCAGTATCCAGACAGTCGATGGCATTGCCGCCGATGAGGTCTGGACCGTCTCGCGCGGCGAGCGCCTCAACTATGCCAGTTGGTCATCCGAGCGCCTCGACAAGCTGGAACGGCGCTGCCGCTGGCTGATCGAGCGCGGGATGCCAGCCGACGACTTCGCCAACCTCTGCGCCCGGTATCGCTGGGCCAATCCACGGAGCGTAGCAGCATGACCGATATCGTCCCCTTTCATTTCGAGGATCATTCGCTGCGGGCAATCACCGATCGCGATGGGGAGCCATGGTTTGTCCTGGCCGACCTTTGCGGGATGCTCGGCCTGCGCAACCCGTCGAGCGCCGCGAAGCCGCTGGACGAAACAGAGAAGTCTAAGATTTTCCTAGGCTCGGGCTCCGACGCGACAATCATCAGCGTGGCGGGCCTGCTGACCCTGATCGTGCGGTGCCGCGATGCTATGAAGCCTGGGACGATGCCCTACCGGGTCCGCAAATGGATTGTGGCGGAGGTCATCCCCACCATTATGCGAACGGGCCAGTATGGAACGCCCGCGCCGGTGCTGAACCTCAACGATCCGGCCACTCTCCATCGGCTCCTGATCGAGCACACCAGCCGTGCGGCGGATGCAGGCGAGCGTATTGCCCAGTTGGAGCCAAAGGCCGAAGCCCTCGACCGGCTGGCGGAAGCGCGTGGATCGCTCTGCATCACCGACGCGGCCAAGGCCATGAACGTCCAGCCGCGGCGCCTGTTCGCGTGGATGGAGGCAAACCGCTGGATCTATCGGCGCAGCGAGGCCGGACACTTCGTGGCATTCGGTCCGAAGCTGGAGGCCAGGCTACTCGAACACAAAGGCACCACGATCGCCGTGCGCGGCCGCCCTGACAAATGGGTGGAGCAGGTGCTCGTGACACCCAAGGGGCTGGCGCGGCTGGCCCATCTCAAAGCAGGAGCGTGACATGAACGACATCACCCCGCAGGCATTGGCCGACATCGCACAGGCGGCGCGCGACCTGCGCGCCCATGCCCAACTCGGCAGCCCGCACCCGACGGCGCAGGCCAGCGCGCTGATCACGGCAGCCGCACTCATCATCGAGGCAGAGGTCGGTGTGGAACACGCATCGGGCGCTCTGCTCGCCCTGATCGAGCCGACCATGGCCGACTGGATGGCCGCCACGCGCGCGGCGGCAGGCGAGCAGCCGCACCGGACCTGAGCCGCCCCATCGGCCGGGTCCTTCGCGGCGAACCGCAAGTGAGGGCGGCAAAGGCGCAGAAGCTCACTAGCCACAAGACCCTCCTTAGTTCTTCCTCCCCTTCTGCGAAGTGAGGTCCAGAAATGGCCAAAATCCGCCATCCTTCAGCATTAAATAGAGAACGCACTAGGGTAGCGTTCCGCGACCTGAAACCAAACGACGAAGATCTAGCCTGGCTCTTTGGCATCACTCGGAAATGGGTAGGCGAATTGCGGAAGCGCGGCGTCCTTCCGGCTGGCGAGCCTCTGCCCGAGCTCGTAGCCCGGATGATGTCTCATCAACGGGAGGTTGAGGCGGGCAAGGCCAAGGGGCGGCGGCCTCGTCATGACTGATCCGCTTGGCATGACCGAGGCGCAGGCGGCGCAGGCGCTAGGCGTGCATCCCCGCACCCTGCGCCGCTGGCGAAAGCAGGGTGCGGTAGGGTACTCTCTCACCCCTGGCGGGCGCCCCCGGTACACTCAGGAGGATATTCGCCGCCTGATTAACGCCATGCACGTCGAGCCGATGCTGGGGCGGCCGGTGTCCACTTAGTTCCCCTTACAGCCCAACAAGCCACCGCAGGGCCGAACACGCCGCTACCATCAATCTCCGCCCCGCCTGACAAGGGGCCATGCCTTACGCCACCCGACTGGACCCGAACGGAGCCGCGCAGATCATGCGCGAAGCCACCGTGCAGCCCGCCACTTGGAACGAAGCCGATCGCAGCTTTGAGGTCATTTGGACCACGGGCGCGGCGGTCGTCCGCTTCGACTGGTATGATGGCGACTATTACGATGAAACGTTGGGGACCGAACCGGCCAACGTTCGGCTGGACCGCCTCAATGACGGCGGGCCGGTGCTGGTCGATCATATCGCCCGCGTAGGCGCGCTGGCCGGGTCGGTTGTTCCCGGATCCGCCCGGATGGAGGGGGGCAAGGGCATTGCCCGGGTCCGCCTGACTGACGCCCCGGACATGGCCGACACCGTTTCCAAGGTTCGGGACGGCCACCTTCGCACGGTGTCGGTTTCCTACCACGTGCACACCTTCGAGCGGACGCGCGGCCAGAACGGCGCGCGGGATGTCATGCACGCCACCGACTGGGAGCCAGTCGAAATCAGTCTAACCCCAGTGCCGGCCGACCCCGGCGCCACCATCCGCAGCAGGAGTGAAACCGAGATGCCGGATATCATCGAGAATGACGATCCCCAGCGCCAGCCGCGCCGGTCCCAGACCCCGCGCCAACGCACCAGCATGGCGACCGAGGCCCTGATCCTTGAGCGCTGCTCGCGCGCCAGCCTGTCCCGCGAGTTCGAGCGTGGCTTGCTGGATCAGCACGAAGAGGAGCCGATGACGCAGCGGGAAATGGAGCGCGCGATTGGGGATGAGATCGTCCGCGTCCGTCAGACGCCGCACATCGACAGCCGGCAATCGCCCCGCACCGATGCTGTTCGCGATATGCGGGACGCGTTCGGCGATGCCCTTTATGCTCGCCTGTCGGGAGCCGAGCCAACCGAACGCGCGCGGGAGTATGCCGGTGCCAGCATGATCGACATGGCGCGCGGCCTGCTCGAGGCCCGCGGCGAGCGTGTGCGCTGGCTCCGACCGGCCGGTGTGCTGGACGCACTCAGCCGCGCGGGTCATGTTACCGCCGGCGACTTCGCCCACATTCTGGACACGGCAGGTCGTCGTTACCTGCTCGACGCATATGGGGCATACAACTCCCCCTTGCGCCTGATCGCCCGCAAGCGCGATTTTGTCGACTTCCGCACCCGCTACGGCGTCCAGGCGGAGGGGCCAGCCTACCTGATGGCGGTGGCTGAAAACGCCGAGTTCAAGCGCGTCATGCTGAAAGAGGCGGCCAACGGCGTGAAGCTGGGCACCTACGGCGGGATCTTCGGCATCACCCGACAGGCGTTGGTCAATGATGATCTTGGCGTGTTTTCGCAAATGGCCACCTTCTGGGCGCGGGCGCAGGCTGGCACCGAAGCCGCGTTCTTCACCGGCCTTATCGCTGGCAATGGCGTCGTCCTGGAGGAGGATAATAAGACCCTCTATCACGCCGATCACGGCAATGTGGCAGCCTCGGGCGGCCCGATCACAGTGGCCAATCTGGGCGCGGCGCGCGCCTCTCTCCGCACCATCAAGAACCGGGATGGCGAGACGAACGCCAACGTGACGCCGAAATACCTCGTCGTGGGTCCGGCGAAGGAGACGCAGGCAGAGCAGGTGCTGGCAGAGATCAGCGCCAGCCAGCCGAGTGAGGTCAATCCGTTTTCAGGTAAGCTGGAGCTTGTCGTTGATGCGAACCAGACTGGCAACAGTTGGCGCCTGTTCGCCGATCCGGGTATCTTCCCGGTCCTGGAATATGGCAACCTCGAAGGGCAGGATGGGCTGTACACCGAAACCCGCATTGGCTTCGACGTCGATGGCGTCGAGATGAAGGCGCGGACGGATATCGGCGCGGGCGCAATCGACTATCGCGGCACCTATCTCAACCCCGGCGACTGACGGAAAGCGAAGGGCGGATATTAGGCGGGAGGGACCGCCCTGGGGCGAAAGTGTGGGCGCACTGGCTGGCCCTTCCTCATCCCTCCCACCACCGCCAAAGGCTTGCCTCACAGGGGCAGCGCTCCGGCACACAGGGCGGAGCCGGGCAATTCAGGAGATCGACCCATGTCGTCCACCTCACAGAAGCTGCCGGGCAGGATGCTACGAGTGTACCTTGCTGTTACCACCATCGCGATTTTCATGGCGCCTTCTTCTGCATGGGCGATCCCGGTTGCGGCCATCACCGCGATTACCAGCCTAACGGGATTCGCGGCTGCAGCCGTCACATTCATCGTGAACACCGCGATTAGCCCGGCAGTTCACACCGAAGGCTGGCATGGCGGAGCGAGCATTATCTCGAGCAAGCCGATGCGCGCACGATCGATAGCCCCGATCGGATCATGCACTCTGCCTGCATTCGGGCCATTCATGGTGGCCATCACAACGGGTGATTGCATGGCCCCCGTCCTCGACGATCGGGCCTATCTGATCATAGACAAACGAATGGCGATCAGATCCGGCGACCTGGTGACATTGCGCCTGCGGCCAAGTGCCAGCGGCGCGATTATCACTAAGCGGTTCATTGAGGCCTATGATGATGTGCTGAGTTGTGCACAGAATAATCCATCATCGCGCTTGGACTTCGCCATATCCGACATCGAATGGGCGTATCGCGTTCGATCAGTGGCGCGGAATTTCATCTCCGCATGTTGGACGATGCTCGTCGCCACCTTCAGTCCGCGCACATTCAACGAGCGCCTTGGGATATATCGATAATGGCTCAAGCCAAAGTTGCTATCCGTCTCGGCACGGAAGGTAAGTCTGAGGTCACCCGCGACTTTCAAGAGGTCGGCGCGGCCGGCGATGCCGCTGCGAACCGTGCCGCGCGCGCCTTTGACCGCGCATCGCAGGATATGGAATCTGCGATGCGTAGGCAGGCCGCAGCGGCTCAGAAACTCGCTGCGATCACGCCACAGACCGATATGCAGGCGCGGATAAGCAAGGCGGTTGGCGCTGGTTCCTCGCTTGGTGAAGGATCGGCTCGTGCATCTGCTGCCGCTTTCCGGGAGCTTCTGGTGGAGCAGGAACGCTACCAGCGGAGCGCCACGCAGGTTGTTCGTTCATCCGGCGCTATGCGCGCCGGCATCCAGCAAGTGG
This sequence comes from Sphingobium naphthae, assembly GCF_020782235.1. GTDB lineage: Bacteria > Pseudomonadota > Alphaproteobacteria > Sphingomonadales > Sphingomonadaceae > Sphingobium > Sphingobium naphthae. The sequence goes on along the minus strand of NZ_JAJGNO010000012.1, from coordinate 74,754 downwards.
GCTTCCAAGCGCAGGATTTCGCCGTGCAGATCATTGGCGGCACCGATGCGGTCCGCGCGTTTGCGATGCAGGCACCACAAGCGATAGGTGCGCTGCAGCTGATGTCGAACGGCGCCCAGAGCGGCGGCGGGAAATTTGCACGATTTGCGAGCATTTTGAGCGGCCCGGTCGGCGTTGCTATCGGCGTTGCCATCCCGCTGGCCGTGATGCTGGGGGAAAAGTTCTGGGGTGCGGGCGAGCAGGCCGATGCGGCAGCAAACAAGGTCGACCGCCTGGGAACGGCTTTGAAGCGCCTGCGCGACGAACAGGCGAACCAAGGCGACATCGGCGAGGTGCTGAAAAAGGTCAATGACCTGCGGGACCAGCGCATGAACCCTTCCGTCCGAAGGGCTAGAGGTGAAAGCACGGACAGCTATAACCGCAGGGTTGCAGCGGCCACGGCCGGCCTTGATGCCCAGATCAAGGATTTGGAGCAACAGATCGCATGGAACGAGGTGGCCCAGAGAGGCAGGCGTGATGCCAGCGCCTACAAGCCCACGCCAGCGGCGCGATCGGGAGCGCCGCGGTCATCAGGAAGCAGCCAGAGCACGAGGGTTGCCGGCCGGAGCCCGGAAGAAGATACGCTGCACTCGCTACGCGTCACTACAGAAAATAACGGCTGGTTGAACGAGCAGACAATCGGCGGGGGCGCCCGCGATGCGCTGGAAAAGGAAGGCGCGCAGCTAGCGGAAAATCAGAAGCTGATTGCGCAGATCCGGACCGACACAGCCGCCGGCACGGCCCTGCTGAACCTGGAATGGCAGCTTCGCGGCCAGAGCCGCGACGTCACAGCAGACACGCTGGAGCTGGAGAAATATCGACTGGACCTGATCAGCCGCTACCCATCTTTGACGGCCGAGCAGGTGGATGAACTGGTCAAGGCACAGGGCGCTCAGATCGAGATGAACCGCATGATGCAGGAATATGGCCGCAGCTGGCAGGAGGTGCGCCGCTATGGGGAAAATGCCATCGCTGGCCTCTTCGACATCCGGAGCGCGGAAAGCTGGGGCTCGCGGGTCAAAAATATCGTTGCCGACATCATCAACGACCTTATCCGGGCGCAGATGATGAAACTGCTGCTGGGCAACAATGACAGCAACGGCAGCGAATCCGGTGGCCTGGTAGGTTCCTTGTTCACCGCCGCCGCGTCGCTGTTCAAAGGCGGCAGCGCAATCGGGCATGAATACACGCCTGCCGGCGCGATGCTGGTCGGCGAGAATGGCCCGGAGGTCGTTCAAATGCCTCGCGGTGCCAAGGTGATGACGGCAAGCGACACGCGCCGCGCCATGGGTAATGCGCCACCCGTGACGCTGTCGCCAGTCTATCATATCGACGCTACGGGTGCCGACGCAGCCGCTCTCAATCGAGCCGTCGCCGCGATCGAGAAGCTCAACGCGGAATTTGATCAACGCGCGGTGCAGACGATCATGGAGGCGCAGGAGCGGTTGATCCTAAGGCCGGGATATTGATATGTTGCCTGAGATAGAAGCTCACCTGCTTCGCGCCGGAATCAGGCAGTTGGCCACGGAGCATGTGGTAACCATGCTGATCAGCCTGGTCGCGGATACGCAGCGCTTGGCGCTCGATGACAGTGTGCGCGCCCTGCGTCTTCGTATTCAAGCGGCAGCAAATTCAGGCCGCGATATATCGGCCTTGGTCGAAGTTGAGCGCATTATGACCGCGGGCCTGGCCGCTCCGAAGGAAGGCCCCCCATCGATGAGATTGGTCAGCGACTGAGCTACTATCGCCCGGAAGGTCTGTAGTTGCTGATCCACTGATCTATCTGATTGCCTTCACTTGTCTCAGCCTCTACGACGAAGAAGTATCCCTGCTCGGATTGCTGATGTCGCACGGCTGTCACGGTAGCGTTCATAAGGTCGCGGCCGTTTCTCCAGAATGTGATGACTTCACCAATTTCCGGTTTTACTTCGAAGGTCGTTAAATCATTGATGGTGGCACCACCATCAATCATTAGCAGCACATTGATCGCCACGCCTGCCTCCCGTGAGTAATGCCCGGACCGATTCTCTGCGCGCATTGTGCCATCGGCTAATATGAGCGTCGAGCAAGCACACACACGACGATGCGCCCGGCACTTGCGTGACGGGGGATCATCGTTCTATTGTGGGATTGGGTGTAGTAGCCCGGACTAGAGAAACAGGTGGACCCTTTGGCGAGGGTTTCCGCCTGTCAGGGCAGATTGGCGTCTGCCCGTGAGAGCGTGGATTGGCGTCCACCGCTCACCGACCCCTTATGTCGGGAGCGAGGCGCACATACAAGACCCTTTCGAGGGGAAAACGTCTCACCTGTCTCTCTAGCAGGCTACTACTCTCCCGGCGCCCGGTCTGACACCGGGCACGGCTGTAGTAGGCCGTCGAACTAGAGAGAACGAAGCATGAACAATGTGATAGCTCTGCCCAGCAGAGAGCCACGCCCCAGCATGAAGCTGCGCGCGGGCGTCCCCTCCTTTGATCCGACGAACCCGGCGCATCTGCGCGCGTGGGAGACCATCTGGTCGATCGGCGCGGCCGAGCGCGCCCGGCTGGGCGGAGGGCGCGACCATGCTTGAGATGAAGATCAAGGCCGGCCGGCGCAGCGTCGTTCCCGGCGACCTCCCTTCCATCCTGGGTGCGCGGCGCGCCTATCGCGAACTTGGCGACATGGTCGAAGCCCTGATAGCCCAGATGGATATGATGGCAGGCGACTGCGACCTTGAAGAGGATGACCTCGATCAGGGTGTCGATGATCTTGGCGAGGGCGGCTTTTGCTACGACATTCCGCCCGTCTATGGCGTCAACCAAACGCGCCGATGGCTGAATGAGCAGCAGATGGTGAAGGGCGGTGACGCGGCTAACGAACGCGTCTTCGAAATGCAGTATCAGGCATGCCGTGCGCGGCGGGAGATAGACCTGCTGGAACCGTCCACCTTTGCGGCTGGCGCGTCCGCCGAACTCGCCCGGCGGAAGGGGGCGGCGATATGATCGTGGAAGCTCGCAACGAGCTGGAAAACATCGCCTTCGCCGTCGGTAATAGCGCGGTGCTGGCGAAGGTGCTGGCCATGGCCATCGCTGATAGCACGATGGAGGGTGATGCAGTGATGGCGCTGGGCGCCCTGCTGGAGCGGCTCTCCGAAGAAATACAGATGATCGCCGCCCGAAAGGACAGTGAGTAATCACCCTGCCCCGCCCGGCGCGGCTGGGCGGGGCCTCATATGGAGGAATGTCATGGCATCGGTTGCCAAGAGGAAATGGACGTCGCCGGACGGCTCGAAAAAAGAGGCGTGGCTTGTCCGTTACGTGCATCAAGGCCGGCGGCGCGGCAAAACCTTTGACCTGAAAAAGGACGCGGACGCTTTCGCGAAAAAGGTTGAGCGCGAGTTGGAAGATGGAACGCACGTCGCGCGCGACAATGAGGCCACAGTACTGGCGATCAGCCGGGGGTATCTCGAGCATAATGCCATGCGGGTCCGAGACGGCCGGATTACCCAGGCGCGCTTGGACAACATCGCTTCTGCCATGCGCAACCATATCGTGCCGACCTTCGGGGCCACTGTCCTAAGGGATATCGAGGTAGCGGCGGTTGATCGCTTTTATCGCGACCTGACGATGACCAAGGGGTTGACGCCCATCTATGCGCGCCAGCAGGTGAAGGAGCTCAACATGCTTGAGCAGTTCGCCTTCAAGCGCGGGTTCACCCGTTCCCGGCCGGTGCAGGCGGCGCTGGCGGACCTTCGTGGCCTTCAGCCCCCGCGCATCCGCACCCTTGAAACCGATGACGCTGTCGCGATCATGCGGGCAGCCCTGAAGCACCAGTTCAAATCGAACCCCCGCGTCGAAGCCCGGACGGCCTGCATGGTGCACCTTGCCGCGTGCTGCGGGCTGCGGCTCGGAGAGATCCTCGCGCTGAAGGTCCAGCATGTCGACCTTGTCGAGGGGGTTGTTCGCGTCCGTCACAGCATGACGAACAGGGGCACCATCAAATGCCCTAAAACCCCCTCCAGCGTCCGGGACGTTCCAATGCCGCCCCATCTGCTGGCAATGCTTGCCGACTGGATCGAGCGCCACCTCAAGAGCAATCCCGATGGCCTGATCTTCACCGATCGCGATGGGCGCCAGTGCCGTCATCCAGGCGTTAATCAAAACTGGCTGCGCCTCCTTCGGGATGCCAACCTATATGACGAAAATGACCCAATCCACTTCCATGCCCTCCGTCACTTCGCCGGCAGCTGGTGGATCGACAATGGGATGCCCGTTCCGGACGTAGCTAAAAATCTCGGACATTCTGATCCGGCGACCACAATGCGAATCTATGTCCATTCTCTCTCTACAGAGGAAAGCCGGGCTGCCGCAATCGCCGCTCCAGCCGCCAAACTGATCGCCCTGGTCGCGGACAAGGCGTGTTCTAACCGTCTATCGTTGGCACACCGCTGACACATGAGCGCCTAAGATACTGAAAAAGGGACGCTTTTAAAACACGATGGAGGTCTATAATTGGGCCCGTCGTCACCCTGGCTTCGTGATGGCAGTAAAGGGTCGAGAAAGCATTGCTGCCCAGCAGGCGATCGGCTCGCCCAACTGGCAGGACGTTACGGTCAATGGCCGCAAGCTGAAGCGCGGCGTTCGGCTGTGGAACATTGGCACCTCCATGCTGAAGATGGAGCTTTACGGCCAGCTCGGGCTGGAAAAACCTGTCGACGGTGAGGACTATCCGGACGGCTATATCTATCTGCCCGATGGCCTGGGCGATGAATGGATCAAGCAGCTGGTCGCCGAAGAATTGCGTTTCGTGAAGCTGCGGAACGGGGGCGTCCGGCGCGAATGGCACAAGGTCAGGGACCGCAACGAGGCGTTAGACAACGCCATCTACGCTCGGGCGGTCGCCATCGGCATTGGTGTTGATCGCTGGACCGAACAGCATTGGCAGAAGGCGCGCGGAGAGCTCGACAAGCCCGACGCAGCTCCTGCAAAGCCTGCCGCCTCCACTAAACAGCCGCCCAAGGCAGCGCCAAAGCGGCCGCCGCCGCCGCAACGCCGCAATCCGTTCACTTCAAGGAGGCGATGATGGCCTTTCAGCCTGCCGATCTGGAGAAAATCGATGCTGCGATCCTCTCCGGGGTCAAGAAAGTCACCTTCGCCGATGGCAGGGCGACCGAGTTTCACTCGCTAGACGAGATGCGCCGGCTGCGGGCGGACATCAAAGCCGAACTAGGCGCCAGCGCCTCGCTCGTAAATCCGCGCATCCGTACCGTCGTAGGGAAGATGCGTCGGTGCTGAACGCCCTCGACCGCGCGATCGCGGTAGTCGCGCCTCGGTATGCTGCCAAGCGCGCCATAGCGCGGATGCAACTGACCGCCGCCGAGCGAATGGACGGCGCGCGCCGCCGCCGGCTCCGCGAAGATGCTAATTTCGGGATAAACACAGGCAATCCGGACGATGCCCGGCCACGTCGCTTCGTTGACCGACAGACGATCCTCCGCTTGGCCTATGAAAACCCATATGGCCGCAAGGCGATCAATACGCTGGTCAACAATTCGATCGGCTGGGGCATCACCGGGGCGCCAAAGGGGCCGAAGGCCTTGTCCGCGCTCTGGCTCGAATTCGTTAAGGTGGCCGACTATCGTGGCCGCCTCGACTTCTTCGGCCTTCAGGAGCTGGCCGTGCGGACGATGTTCCGCGAGGGAGATTCGTTCATTGTCCGTCGCTGGGTCAAGGGCGCGTCAGTTCTGCCGTTCCGCCTCCAGGTGCTCGACGGCGGGATGCTGGCCACCGACAAGGCTGATGCCAACGTCGAAGATGGCATTGAGTATGATGCTGACGGCAACGTCACGGCATATTGGTTCCACCAGGCTCGATCCGCCTATCGCCGCAACCGCCCTCCGGTGAGGATCGATGCAACCGATGTCATCCACCTGTATGTGCAGGAGAGCGCAGGGCAAAAGCGCGGGCAATCCGTATTTGAGCCGGTGATCAAGAAACTGGGCGACATCGAAGACACGCTCGACGCCGACCTGACGCGTCGCAAGATCGAATCCTGCTTCGTGGGCTTCCGCACGCTCAACTGGGAGGATGCCGACGTCCCGTTGGGCATTCGCGAAAACAGGGCGGATGGCGAGCCACCGGCCGAATTTTTTGAGCCGGGCATGATCAGTACGCTGTCACCCGGCGAAGATATCAAGTTCGGAGACCCCAAGCCGGCTGGCGGGCTTGGAGAATCTGTCCGGATCAACCTGCTGGCAACGGCGGCCGGGATCGGCATCACCTATGAGCACCTGACCGGCGATCTGTCGAACGTCAATTTCTCCTCCTATCGTGCCGGCGCGCTCGAATTCGACGCATCAATCGAGCGGATCCAGTGGAATACGATCATCCCGGTCGGGCTCAACAGGATCTGGGCATGGTTCTGCCAGGCCGCTTATGAATTCGGCAAGATCTCCAAGTCATCCTATGAGATGCGCTGGACGCCGCCGCCCCGCAAGTCGATCGACCGCAAGGGCGACGCTGAGGCCGACATTCTCGAAATGCAAGCCGGGCTGGAAAACCGCCGCAGCCTGCTGAACGCTCGCGGCCTCGATCATGACGGCTTCATGGAAGAAACCGCCGCCGACCTGCGATCGCAGCAGGGCAAAGGTCTCTATTATAAGGGTGATCCCTTCACGGCCGCGCAGGCGGCTGCCTCCTCCACGAGCAGCACAGGAACCAGCTGATGCCAGCACCTGCACCGGCGCCGACCGCGCGCGCCGTAACCGCGCCGATGATGACGCGGGCCGCCGATGTGCGGCCATCGTCGTTCCGCGAGGAAGATAATTCGATCGAGGTTTGCTGGTCAGTCGGCGCGGCTGGCCTGCGCTTCGACTGGTACGATGGCGGGTACTACACTGAGCAGCTGAGCATGGAGCCGGGGCATGTCCGCCTCGATCGCCTCAATGCCGGCGCGAGCGTGCTTGACAGCCATTCCAGCTATCGCTTGGCGAGCGTCATCGGCTCGACTGTGCCGGGAAGCGTGCGGATCGAGGATGGTCAGGGGCTCGCCCGCATCCGCTTGGCGACCACGCCCGATTGTGCCGACATCGTCGCCAAGATCAAGGACGGCCATATCCGATCGCTGAGCGTCGGATACAATGTCTATGAATTCGTTCGCACCGAGCGGGAAGGCGAGCATCCGCATATGCTTGCCACCGATTGGGAGCCCGTCGAGGTTTCCTTTGTCTCGGTGCCCTTCGATCCCGACGCGCAGGTACGCGCCCGGAATGCCGAGCAAGGGGGCCACACCTGCACCATCCGCGGCGCGGCCGCGATTTCTGAGGAACGTAACATGCCCGATCCGACGCCGACCCCGGCGCCGGCGCCCGCGCCGACGCCCACCCCCACGCCTGCACCGGCTCCCGAACCGGCTCCCACGCCTGCCCCTGCCCCCGAGCAGCAGCGCACCATGGTCGTAAGCGCTCGCACCATCCGAGAGCGTTGCGCCCGCTCCAATGACCTCGGGTCCGAATTCGCGCTCGAGCTGATCGAGCAGAATGAGGAAAACCCGCTGTCCGAGGCCGAATTCGAGCGCGCGATCAGCGATCGCCTGCTCGGCCAGCGTCAGTCGCCCCACATCGATGTGCGCGTCGGCCCGGCCGGCACCGAAAGTGAAGGTTATCGCCGCGCGATCGAGACGGCCGTGGTTTTGCGCGCAGATCCCAGCGTCCGATTCCCGGATGCCGATGTCGCTGCCGCCAGGGAATTCTCCGGCATGTCGCTCATGGAGCTCAGCCGTGACTATCTGCAGCGGACCGGCATCTCGACCGTAGGCATGGGCCGGCTCGAAATCGCCGGCGCAGCCCTCGGCTTGCGTTATGGCGCCGTCACCACGAGCGATTTCGCCAATGCGCTGTCGAACGCCGCCTCCAAGCGGTTGCGTGACGCCTATCAGTCCGCTCCGCAGACGTTCGGACCGATCGTCTCGCGCGGCACGCTGCCGGACTTCAAGGACACCAACATCATCGGCCTGGGCGATGCTCCCTCGCTGCTGCTGGTCCGCGAAAACGCCGAGTTCACTTATGGCGTGATGGCCGACAGCGGCATGAGCTACAAGCTGTCGACTTATGGTCGTATCATTGCGATCACGCGGCAGGCGATCATCAACGATGACAAGCGGCTGTTCAGCCGCATCCCGACCCAGTTCGGCTACAAGGCCCGCGATCTCGAAAGCGATCTCGTCTGGGGCATCGTCATCAGCAATCCGACCATGTCGGACGGCATCGCGCTGTTCCATGCGTCGCACGGCAATCTGGCCGCCTCGGGTGGCGCGATCAACGTCGCCAACGTGGCAGCCGGTCGTCTTGCCATGTCGCAGCAGAAGTCGGCTGAAGGCGGCTTTATCACCGTCCGGCCGGCGTACCTTGTCGTTGGGCCTGCGAAGGAAACGGAAGCGGAGCAGTTCCTGACCGCCGTCGCGGCAACGCAGACCTCGAACGTCAACCCGTTCACCGGCAAGCTGCAGCTGATCGTGGAACCGCGCATCACCGACAATTCCTGGTATCTGATCGCGGATCCGGCCTCGATCGACACCATCGAGTTTTCGCACCTGGAGGGTCAGGAAGGCGTCTACATCGAGACGCAGGTCGGCTTCGACGTCGATGGCGTCAAGACGAAGGCCCGCCTGGACGTTGGTGCTGCGCCGATCGAATTCCGCGGCATGTACAAGAACCCCGGCAACTAAGCCCCCATCTGCCATCAAGCCCTAGCGCCGCAAGGCGCTAGGCACGGAGACACATCATGAAGATCGTGAACCTGATCGGGCCGGCGGTGATTGCCGGCCAGGTCCGCTACCCTGTGGAGGGTCCGCTTACCGTCACCGACGAAGAGGCGGAGCAGCTCGTTGCATCTGGCCGGCTTGATGGCGATCCGGAGGAGCTCCCCGACCCCTACGCCGATGATGAGGCGGAAGACCTGTCGAAACTCAAGGTGGAGGAGTTGAAGGCTCTTGCCGCCAAGGAAGAGATCGACCTGGGCGATGCCAAATCCAAGGCGGACATCATCACCGCCATCGAACTGGCCCGCGAGGGCTAATCACCTGCTGAAACCGCCGCCTCTCACGGCTCGGCGAAGGAGATAGGATCATGAAGAATTTTGTGCAGAAGGGCGAGAATATCGATCTCGTCGCCCCCCGCGCACTGGCCAGCGGCGAAGGCTTCCTGGTCGGCGCGCTGTTCGCGGTGGCTTCGGCCGCCGCCGCGTTGAATGCCCCTGTCGTGGGCGTGACGGTCGGCGTCTTCGATCTTCCGAAAGCTGCCGGCGCTGTGACGGCCGGCCAGCGCCTCTATTGGGACAATACGGCCTTCAACGTCACCACGACCGTCGGTAGCAACACGCTGATCGGCGTGGCGACCACTGCCGCCGCTTCGGGCGCCGCCACCGCACGCGTCCGCCTGAACGGCACTTTCTGACCATGCCTGATCCGTTCGCTTCGGCGTTGGACGCCATCTTCCATGGCCCCGGTTCCGAAGCGGCGGAGCTCCTTACCATCTATGGTCAGCGCATCCCGAATGTCCGCATCATTAGAACAAAGACTGATCGGGAAATGCGCTTCGGCGATGGTCAGATGAATACCGCGAACTTCACCGTAGACATCCGGCGGGCGCAAGCGCCAACGCTGTCCGAGGGCGACCGGCTCTTCGTCGGTGCGACGGTCAATGAACAATTCGTGCCAGCAGAGGAGCTCGCGCTCACTGGTGAGCCAACGTCCGACGTCGAGGGCATGACGTGGACCATCGGCTATGAAGCCGTGGAGCCGATGCGATGAAGATGCTGTCGGAGGTGATAACGCCTTCGCTTCGGGATCAACTGCATGAGATCGAAGGTGATATCGCGCAGGATATGACCATGATCATGCGCGATGAGGCGGGCGGCCTGAAGGAGGAGCTGCGGCAGCAGGTCACCGGCGCCGGCATGGGCGCGCGCCTGGCGAGGACATGGCAGGCACAGGTCTATCCGAAAGGTGGAAGATCGCTCAATCCTGCGGGCTATGTCTACTCCAAGGCTCCGCAGATCATTCAGGCTTTTACCGAAGGCGCGACTATCCGGCCAGTCAACGGCGGCAAGTGGCTTTGGATACCAACTGGCAATGTCCCCGCGCGCCGGCGTGCCGGAAACTATGTTTCCTCCATGGGTCGCCGCGCTAGCGGCACGAAAATGACGCCGGAAGAGGTGGAATTGCACTTCAACGCGGAACTGGATGTGGTGATCGAAGGCGGCAAAGGACTGGCGTTTATCAACGCCGTCGCCGGCCTGCGTGGCGGATACCGCCAGGCAACGGCCGGCCGGGTTGCCGGTCGCCGCAATATGTCACCCCGCAAGGCAAAGCCCGTGCTGATGTTCACCCTGGTGAAGACCGTGAAGATGCCTCGCCTGTTCGAACTCGATGCGCCTGCGCGCCGCGCGGCCGCGCGCATAGCACGGCGCATGGCAGACCGCTGGAGCTGATCGATGTCGCTGCGCCATGAAGTGGATCAGGCAGTGCTCGCCCTGGTCCGCGCCGCCCTGCCCGATCATGAGGTGATCGGGCTCGAAGATGGCGCGGAGCGCGCACGGCGCACCAGCGAATTCGAGACCGTGACGCTGCGCGACGGGCAGCTGGAGGAGGAGGGCGTCGATCTGTGTCCGCCGACCTGGCACTGGGTCCATCGCGTCCCCGTCGAGCTGCGCGCCTACAGGCAGACGAAACCACTGCGCGCCGTGATCGACCTGATCGCCGGCAGGATCGGCGCAGCGGTCGCTGCCGACCGTTTCCTGGGCGGGCTGGTCGGTTTCCTGGATGTCAGCGGCCTTGATGTCGAGCCGCTGAGCAGCTTCGGATCGCGCACGGAGCTTGGTGCGACCTTCGACATCGTCGCCACCTATTCGACGAACAGTCCCCTTTAACCCGGCCATTCCGGCCTTCACAACAGGAGCAATGCCATGGGTTTCGGCATGGGCATCAATGCCGTGCTGCACGCGGTCGACGAGGCGGCCTACGGCACCACACCAGCGAGCGGCTTCAAGAAGCTGCCCTTCGTCAGCCATACAATGGGCGAGGAGCGCCCGCTGATCGAGGACGATCAACTGGGTTTCGGCCGCGAAGGTCTGGACCCGGCGCAGGACGTCGCCACCAATGACGGCGATATCGTCGTTCCGGTGGATATCGCAGCGATCGGGTTCTGGCTGAAGGGCTTTTTCGGCCCAGCCGTCGTCACCGGATCGGGCACCTATACTCATGTCTTCACTTCCGGCGCAGCGACGCTGCCGAGCCGATCCATCGAAATCGGCAGCGCCGACGTGCCGGCTTTTTCGGTGCACTATGGGGCGATGGTGAACCAGCTGCGCATCGCGATGGCGCGGTCGGGCATGCTGAATGCGACGGTGTCGCTGATCGCGCAGGGGGAGAGTGTGCAGACGTCCACATCGGTCGCGGGCACGCCAACGGTCCAGCAGGGCAGCCGTTTCGCGCAGGCCACGGGCACGATCAAGCGCGACGGCACCGCGCTCGCGAATATCGTTTCGGCGGATCTGTCGCTGTCGAACAGCCTGGACAAGGTCGAAATCATCCGATCCGACGGACGCATCGGCGGCGTCGTGCCCGGCGTCGTCCAGGCGGCGCTGCGTATCACCGCCCGTTTCAACAGCCTGGACCTGCTGACTGCGGCTACGGACGGCACGCCCGTCAATCTGAGCGAGATCGGCTGGACCAATGGCGCGAACAGCCTGAAATTCGCGCTGCCGCGCGTGTTCCTGCCGCGCGTAAAGCGCCCGATCAACGGGCCTGGCGGCATCATGGCGGAATTCAACTGCCAGGCCGCTGCATTGGTCGGTGGCCACAAGATCGCCGCGACGCTGGTCAACAGCGTCGCCAGCTACTGAGGGAGATCACCATGGCAGAGGACGTGACGAACGACACCGGCGATCATGCGGAAGCGATGTCCGACGATGGCGCGCTGCCGCGCTCGGTGCGGATGGGCGAGACCCCGACGGATATCCTCGCCCGCATTCGGGTGGTGGACGTGGAAACAGGCGAGCGGATCGACAAGGTGATTGCCGCCGACGCGGAGGCCGGCACCGTCACGCGTTATGCCGTCGAGAATGGCGCACTGGTGCTGGAGAACGACCGCTTCAAGGTGATCGAAGAGAGCCGTGCCATCGCGATCGAATGGCTCGGCACGAAGCGAAAGAACAGCTTCTGATGCTCGACCTGGACAAGGAGCGCGCCGACCAGCAGCCATGGTGGTTCACCTTGCGCGAGGCGCAGGACGGAATTCCGGCGGTGCGCGTATTGTTCGCGCCGATCGGGCGCATCGCCCTGCGGGGCGCGCGTCGTGCGGCGGGCGAGGTCTACACGGACGGGAACGTTCCTGACGACGAGACCGCGCCTTTGCCGCCGGAGCTGATCGAGGCGGCCGGGGATGCCCTGTCCGAGTCGCTGCTGCTGTCGGGCATCATCGATTGGGAAGGCGTAGGCGACGGCGAAGGCAATCCGGTGCCCGTCACCGCCGACAATCTCCGCCTGTTCCTGGCCGACCCGCTGCGCTTCGAGCGGCTGGACGAAGCCTATGTTCGCCCCTTCGTGTTGAGGGAACTGGAAAAAAACGGATTGTCGCCCTCGCCGAATGGCATGTCAGCGGGGGCGATGCCGGTGCCGGTTACTGCCGAACCATCTGCAATGCCCAGCGCCATGGGCGATGCAAGCCCGGCAGAGACAGCGAAGGATGCCCCTATCTGCGGCACGAACCCCGAACTGATGCCGGGCTAGGCGTCTGGGAGGTGTTGAGCGGTTGCATCCGTCAGTTGCGCGCCGGCCTGGGCGGCCCCTATGCCCTGGATTTCGGCGCGGTGCTGGCGATGGGGCATGCGCAGCATGCGCAAATCGACCTGCTGGCGGATGTGCTGCCGCAGGTGGAGCGGATTTTGCTGGACCGCGTGCGGGAAGATGACGAACAATAGCCCGCTGTTATAAACAGGGGGCATTATGAAGAGTTCGATTATCCTTGCAGCCTTGGCATTGTCGGGATGTGCTATCACCACCATGGAAGCAAAAATTGATCCGCAACCGCAGGTCCAGCAGTCGAATATTGGTCAAGGCAGGAAAGTCGGAGTTGTAGTGGTCGATGAGCGGCCGACCAGGGATTTGGGCAAGCGATCTTCGATCGGCGGGTCGATCCGCATGAATGACGATCTTACCGTCATCTATCAGAAGGCGATACTTCAGGGCTTGGCTGCCAAGGGATTTGCTGGGGTGGGCGGTGCCGTCACAGACGGCGCGAACATAAAGGTGGAGTTGCGGGGTCTCAATCAGGTCAGCACCACCGGGCTATGGACGATGGGAACCGAGATCGATGCAGCTATGAAAGTCATAGCTGTAAGCGGTGGACGCAACTATGAGCAGATGTATCGAGCAGGCGATTCCCATCGCACTGTGGCAGTTTCCGGCGCCAAAGCCTTGAATGAAAAGCTGAACGCCGTGGTCAACTCACAGATTGAAGCGATGTTCAGCGATCAAGCGCTTCTCAGCACACTGGTCGCCATGCAATGATCAAGCGTCTGAGCGCGATTGCGCTGCTATCGGCGCTTGTCGCCTGCGCCAGTTACGATCGCACAATGCTGGCGGCGGAGAGTGGATTTGAGCCTACGGACGAAGGATTCGTCTTCAAGACCAAGGCCTACACCGACATGCAGGAAGACAGTTCCGGGGCGGAAGCAAACCGGATCAAGATCATGGACGATTTTGCGAGACGGAATTCAGTGTGCCCGAGCGGTTACAATATTGACCGTCGCGAGGTCATAAGGCGCCCCAAGACTGCTCTCGGCATATCTACCTTGGCCGACATACATTATCACGCCTCCTGCAAATAGCTATCTGATCGTCCACTTGGGCCATCCGCCTTTCCTTCGGCGTGAAGCTGCAGAGCGAATGAGTTAACCCTGACCTAAACGGGGCCCTTGTTCTCGTTTCCCCATAGGCCGCTGGAGTAAACCAGCGGCCCTTTTGCATTGAGGTAGGTCGATGACACAAGTCAAGGTGGCCATCCGTCTTGGGACGGAGGGCAAGGAAGCCGTCGTCAACGACTTCAAGCGCGTCGGTGAAGCCGGGGATGCTGCCGCCACTCGCGCCGCTCGCGCCTTCGATCGCGCATCGCAGGATATCGAGTCGGCGATGCGCCGGCAGGCGGCGGCAGCCGACAAGATCGCAGCAATTTCGCCGCAAACGGGCATGCAGGCGCGGATCAACATGGCCGTCGGCACGGGGGCCAGCCTGGACGAAGGATCGGCACGAGCTTCCGCGCTCGCCTTTCGCGAACTGATCGCGGAGCAGGAGCGCTATGAAGCGGTAGCGGCGCGTATTCGCGCGCAGCTCGACCCGCTCTGGGCGGCCCAGCAGCGCTATACCGTCGCGGTCAACGAGGCGCGGCAGGCCCATGCGGCAGGCGCTTTGTCGGCAGACCTGCTGGCGCAGGAGGAGCTGAGACTGAAGGCGGCGCTCGATATCGTCGAGCAGGCTCATCGCGGCGGTAACGTTTCCGCGGGTCAGTATCGCGCGGGCATGCAGCAGCTGGGGTTTCAGGTGCAGGATCTGGGTGTTCAGATGGCCATGGCCGCAGGCAGCGGCGATGTGATGAAGGGCGTGCTGACCGGCCTTGCCATGCAGGGGCCACAAGTGGTGTCGGCCATCGCGCTCATGCGCGGCAGTGCCGGCGGCTTTCTGGGCTTTCTGGCTGGCCCCTGGGGGGCCGGCGTCATGGCCGCAACCAGCGTGCTCGCCATCCTTGGCGCTCAATTCCTCAACAGTGGCGATGATGCCGCCAAAGCGGTTCCGAAGATCGATCGCTACACCGATGCCCTGCGGCGGCTGAGCGCGGCGCAGGGTGCCGTCACCGCCGATACGCTAGGGCTGGGCAAGGTGCGGGTCGAGCAGCTGCGCGGCCAGATGAGAACGCTGGACCAGGAGATTGCCGCCAGCACCGGAACGCGCGCCGCGATGCAGCGGCGCCGCCAGCTGGAACAGCAACGAGCGGGACTGGCGAACGAACTTGGCAATGCCGAGGCGACCGTGGCTGGCGCGCAGATGGCCTGGGACAACCGGATCAAGCTGGACACCCTGGGGCGGCAGGACAAAGCGTCGGCTGCAGCGGCGCGATCGGCGGAAAGCGCCGCTCGCAAGGCCGAGAGGGAGCGGCAGAGAAATGCCGAACGGATAGCGCGGGAAGAGGAGCAGCGCGCGCTCCGCGTCACCACGGAAAATAACCGCTGGCTCAATGAACAGGACATCGGCGGCGCGGCACGCGATGCGCTGGAAAAGGAAGGCGCGCAGCTAGCGGAAAATCAGAAGCTGATTGCGCAGATCCGGACCGACACAGCCGCCGGCACGGCCCTGCTGAACCTGGAATGGCAGATCCGCGGCCAGAGCCGCGACGTCACAGCAGACACGCTGGAGCTGGAGAAATATCGGCTGGACCTGATCAGCCGCTACCCATCTTTGACGGCCGAGCAGGTGGATGAACTGGTCAAGGCGCAGGGCGCCCAGATCGAGATGAACCGGCTGCTGGAGGATTATGGCCGCGACTGGCAGGAACTGCAGCGCTACGGCGAAAACTTCATCGATACCGTGCTCGATCCGACCGGCTGGCAGGATTTCGGGGACATGGGCAAGGCGGTGCTTCGCGACTTGGCGATGGAGATGTGGAAGCTCGCGGCGATCAATCCGCTGAAAAATGCCCTGTTCGGCAGCGACCTGCCCACTGTCGGCGGCGTCGGCGATCTGCTGGGATCGCTGTTCAAGGGGGCCAGCGCGATCGGGCATGAATATACACCCGCCGGCGCGATGCTGGTCGGCGAGAATGGGCCGGAGATCGTTCAGATGCCGCGCGGCGCCAGAGTGATGACGGCAAGTGACACGCGCCGCGCCATGGGCGGCACATCGGTCACGGCGCCGCCGGTCTATATCTCGATCGACGCCACCGGCGCCGATCCGGCCGCCTTGGGGCGGGTTGAGGATCAATTGCAGCAGCTTCGATCCGAGCTGCCGGGAACGATCGTGTCGACCGTCAACGAGGCGCAGGAGCGGCTGATCCTGCGAGCCAATTACTGATGGCGATCCTCTTTCCGCGACAGATGCCCCTGACCGGCTTCGGCGCAGGCCATCAATTCGAGTTGCAGCGGTTCGACTATGCGGCGCCAGAGGATAGCGGTCGGGTCGGCGGCATCGCGGGGTCGCCCGCGAAATGGATCGGCACCTGGCCCCTTTCGCGGGCGATGTCGGTCGAGATGTCCGACGAGTGGCGCGCATGGGTCACGTCGCTGAGGGGCCAGCAGAAGCTGTTCCTGGGCGCGGATGTCGCGCGGCGTTTCCCACGCGCCTATGGGGCGGGTTTTGCGGGCCTGAGCCGCGCGGGCGGCGGCGCGTTCGACGGCGCCGCCGGCAGCTGGTCGCAGGAGATCGACGCGGAGGGAACTGCAGTGCTGACGCTGGGTGGCCTGCCAGCAAGCTTCGCTGTGAAGCGGGGCGACTATGTCGGGTTCCGCTGGTCGTCGGGCAGCCGGCGCGCGACCGTACGTGCCATGGAGGATGCGACGGGCAACAGCGCGGGAAGCCTGACCATTTCGGTGGAGCCCGCAGTAGACCTTCGCGTGGTGCCGAGCGGCGCGACCGCGCATTTCGATAATCCGCTGTGCCTGATGAAGCTGCTGGCAGACAAGACGGAACTGGGCGGGATGGACCGGATGGGTCGCATCCAGGGTGGAACAATCACAGGCATGCAGGTGATGGTGCCATGAAGGCTTATAGCGAGGCGGCTTTGGATGCCTATGCAGACGGGGCCGCGATGTCGGTCGGGGCAGTCGAAATCCATGGCGATGATCCGGTCTTCTATTGGGGCGGCGATGGCGTGTTGCCGATGGTAGCATCGGACGGCGTCGAACGTGATTTTATCGGGCTCGGCGCGAAAGCACTGGTGGAGACAGCCGGCGGCATGCTTGGTGGTGCGGCCCAGAATATCACGCTCACCCTTTCGGGCGTTGATCCCGATATCATCGCCGCAATCGATACAGCGGCTGTTCGCGGCAAGCCGGTGGTCATCTGGGAACTCACCTTCGACGGCAGCGGGCAGACTTTGCTGGATGCGCATGTGTTCGCCCGAGGCACGGCCGACCGATTGCCGCGCAGTGAGCAGCCAGGGGGCGAGGCATCGATCAAGGTCATGATCGAGACCGCGGCGAATGGGCTGGGCCGTCGCGGGTCGCGATACCGCACGGACGCCGACCAGCGCATGGTCAGCCCGACTGACGGCGGCTGCAAACATGTGAGCTATGCCGGCGAGATCACGCTTTACTGGGGCGGAAAGAAGAGCACGGCCGGCAGCGCCTTCTCGGCGGGACGGGGATAAGATCATGCAGAATGATGTCGGCGCCGCCCTCGCTGCGATCGAGGGCCGGTTCGCCATGCCGTTCATCTGGGGCAGCGATGCCAATGACTGCATCAGCGCGATGGCGGTCGTGGTGCGGGCGCATAGCGGCTATGATCCGATCGCGGGCCTGGAATGGAGCAATCAGGCCGAAGGCGAAGCGCTGATCGCCGCGCTGGGCGGGTTGGAGGCCGCGATATCGTCGCGCATGACGGAGATCGAGCCCGCCATGGCGCAGCGGTTCGATGCCGCGCTCGTCGCGTTGCCGGATGGTCATGCGGTGATGATCGTCGAAGGTGACAGCCTGGTCGGCCCCGGTCCGCGCCGGCAAATGCGCCTGCCCCGCCGGCGCATGCTGAAGGCGTGGACGGCACGGGGGCGCATGTGAGAGTGAAGGGCGTCGCTCGCCATGTTGCCATGCTGATGGCGACAAGTGTGCTCATGAGCACGGCCGTCATCCCTACCGAAGCGCAGGCCATTCCCGTCGCGGTGGTTGCTGGCGTGCTCGGCGTCACAGCCACCAGCTTCGCAGCGATCGCCGTGACCTTCGTCATCAACACGGCAATCTCGATGGCGGTCAGCAAATTGCTGTCGCCGAAGGTCAAGTCGAACCGGCAGGCGCAGGTCCAGACGCTGCAGATCGGCGAGCAGCCTCGTAATGCCATCATCGGCGAATGTGCCCATGCCGGCGGACTGCTGCACGCGTTCAACTATGGCGGCAAATATGGCACCGACTGGGAGATGCGGATCGTGGCGGTGGCCGATCACCGCTGTCACTCGCTGTCGGGCTATTTCGTCAACGACAAATATGTGAGTCATGCCGGAAACGGCGTGTCGGTGCCGGGCTATAATGGTCAGTTGAAGGTGTGGTTCCTGCCGGGCACTCAGGATCAGTCCCTGCCGGCGGAGCTTCTGTCCAATTGCCCCATGCTGAGCGATGGCGTCACGCGCAGCTGGACCGCAGCGGACAATTGCGCCGGCATCGCGCTGTTCATCGCCGCGTACAAGGCGGACAAGAGCGACGCCAAGAACCCCGTCTGGACGGCGGGGCGGCCAAACTTCCTCCCGGTGGTGAAGGGAGCCTATCTGTATGATCCGCGCAAGGACAGCACTGTTCCCGGCGGATCGGGCTCGCATCGCCGAAACGTGCCGTCGACATGGGAGTGGTCCGACAATCTGGCGATCGGTCGCTATAATTGGCAGCGGGGCTTCTATGCCTGTGATCGGGTCGACGATCCCGACATGCTGTTGGTCGGGCGCGGCCTGAGCGCGATCGAAGCGCCGCCCGAGCGGGTGTTCGCCGCGGCGAACCTATGTGACGAGATCGCGGAGGACGGGCAGCGCCGCTGGCGCTGCGACGCAGTGATCTACGCCACCGACCAATATATCGATACTGAGGAGGCCTTTGCCGCTGCCTGCGCAGGCATCATCGTCCAGCGCGAAGGTGGCGTCGAGGTCATACCCGGTCACGCACAGAGCGTCGTTGCCGAGATTACCGATGCTGATTTGCTGATTGACGGGCCTGTCGAATATGAGCGCGAGCGTGGAGAGCGCGACGAGGAATGGTGCAACACCGTCGTCGGCCGGTATATCGAACCCAGCATGAAGTGGGGCGACCATGCCGCACCGGTTCGCCGCGACTTGGCCGACATTAGCGCCGATGGCGAGCCTCGGGACGTCACGCTTTCCCTGCAATTCTGCACCCGCGTCAACCAGGCGCAATATGCCGCCGAATATAAACGTCGGCTCGGCCGTCTGACTTCTACCGGCACGATCCCCTTGGGCCCCCGCTTCATCGGCCTGGAGGAAGGAGACTGGATAGGCTGGACCTCGCCGCGCCGCTGGGGCGGGCGCAAGGTGTTCCGCATCGAAAGCTGGAGCTTCGACAAGACGCGCAAGAGCAAGCGGATCCTGCGCGAAATCGCGGCTAGCGCCTATGGGACGGTGGGGTTGCTGGCCGATCAGTCGGTCGCCAATCAGCCGCCTCCGCCCGACTTCGCCGCCCCGCCCGACAGCAACGCCTGGAGCCTTTCGGCCCTGATGGTGGTCGGCGACGGGACGCAGATACCCACGTTGCGATTTGCCGGGGCGACCGAGGACGATGGCGCATCCGCGATCATGTTCGATTACGCCGCAGGCTCCGCTGAGCCTGATGCGGACGATGATGCAGCGTGGACCAGCGCAGGCTCCGGCTATCCATCGACTACATCCTACGATGTGACGGGGCTGGCGGCGGGCACCATCTATTGGGGCGGTGTTTCCTACCTGGCTGGCAATGTCCGCAGCGATCGCCTGGTGCTGGGCCCCGTCGTGATGCCCGGGAGCGGCAGCGCAGGGCGATGGGCGACGCAGAGCGGCGGTAGGTGGCTGACGCAGAGCGGCGGGCAATGGTTGCTGGAGAACTGACATGACGGACCTTAAGGCATCCACCGCGCCGGCGGCAGGAACATTGAGCGGCACCGACCGCATGATCGGGGCGCAGGGCAGCAACGATGTTCACTTCCTGCTGTCGGCGATCGCTGCCTTCGCTAATGATCAATCGGTCGACCGGCAGACCTTCGCGCCCGCATCCTCAGGAACGGTCAACATCGCGAACAGCAATGCAAAGACGATCATCGCCTATCTGAACTTTAGCGGCTCGATCAGCGGCCTGACCGTCAATTTTCCGACCCTTCCCACGGACGGACAGAAGCTCGCCATTCGTTGGCGGGATGCGGCGAGCGCAATCACGCTCGCATCGCTGTCGGGAGCCATCCTGGGCGGCTACAGCAGCGCGGGGGCCAATGCCCATACCGCATGGGAATATCACGAAGCCACCAACCTCTGGTGGCGCGGGGACTGACGCCTCCACTTCAGGGAAAACAGCAGCAATGACGATGTTCCGCACCGTATCCGGGGCGCTGATGATCTATGCCGGTGATGCGCGCCCGGTCCACTTTCCCTTCTTCGACGCCGCCGGCAACCCGCAGTCACTGTCAGGGCGAAGCTTCATCTTCGCTGTCCGGCGGGAAATCCTGACCCAGACGATTTTCGAGCCGATCCCGATGACACTGTCGGCGGACGGATTCTACGTCACAGCTCCGATCACGGCGCAGCAGGCGACCGCGATCTTTGAGGCAGGACGGGAATATGCGATCGTCTACGACGTCATCGAGACGACGGCGGGCGGGTCAACCACCCGATGGACCGGTCGGATCGCAACCCAGCCCAGCACAGCGCTGCCGCACGATGCGCCGCCGCGTTGGATCGACCTTCCGGTGGCTGAGCTGGTGGCGGAAGGCGCAACTGTCCGCGTCAGCGAGCGCGGAGCCGCTGGGCCGGGTGTCGAGCAGCGGCTGAAGGACCTGGGCGAAATCCCAGAGGCCGACCCGGCGCTGATGCGCGACAAGATCCGGGAGTGGGGCGGCGAAGGCGGTGCACCATTCGCAGAGGAGGCGCAAGCGCAGGCCGATCGGGCCACCGAATTTGCCGACATGTCCGTCGGCTTCGCTGGTGTGGCGTCCGAGCAGGCGGGCAACGCCAATGCCGCCCGCGCTGCCGCCGAGGCGGCCAAGCAGGCGGCTGAAGTTGCTCGTGACGCCGCCCTATCCAACGGAACGCTCTATTCGACGATCACCGAAGGGCTGGCGGCGTCGAGCGAGAACCAGGTGTTCCGCGTGCTGAAGGTGAATGGCAAGGCGATCGCCATCTACCGAAAGGTGGCCGGCGAAGCGGTCTATATCGACGGCTTCACCAGCGACGACCTGGTCAGCCCG
The DNA here is from genome assembly GCF_020782235.1 of Sphingobium naphthae. Lineage (GTDB taxonomy): Bacteria > Pseudomonadota > Alphaproteobacteria > Sphingomonadales > Sphingomonadaceae > Sphingobium > Sphingobium naphthae. The sequence continues at coordinate 53,550 of NZ_JAJGNO010000012.1, read as the reverse complement.
CTGGTCGAGAATATCGTCATATCGACGACGCGGCCGACCGGCTTTGGCGATGCCTATGGCGCCAACATGTTCGACATGAGCGGCGGCCCTGATCGCCGTTACCCCCGCGCGCCGGGTATGCAGATCGGGTGGGCCTTCATCACATCGCAGGATGGCGATACCGACCTGGATGGCACCTATGTGCGGGCCCGTGGCGTCAAGATGGGGAGCGGCGCGGTCTATGATACGGGCAGGACGCCCTTTTCGGTGCGCGACTATTACGGCGCTACCCTGATCGACATGCATGGCGGGCCGCAGGGGCGCGCCCTGCGCACGGCCGGCGGGTTCCAGTTCGACGGCATCTACATGGGAGAGTCGTCGGGCGACCGCTTCATCGTGCGGGATGCCTATGGCGCCTGGCGCGAACTGGCATTCATCGACCAGCTGCCCGAGAGCGGCAACAGTGGCGGCACGTTCAACGACTATGCGGCGCGCGACGCGATCAACGTCGCCTGGTCGATGGCGGGACGCGACGAGATACTGCCGATGGTGCAGCCGCTGGAACGCGACACCGTTTATCTGCTGATCGGCTATGGGCAGAGCTTCGACCGGGGCAGCGCGGCCTATCCGTCGCTCACCACGGGCAAGCCCGACTATTCCGACATGTATGTCTACATGCTGGGCGACGCCAATCGCCCGGCCGGGCAGACGACGACAACCTATGATCCGCTGACGTCCGGCGACATCAAGCCTCTCGCCGCGGTCGCGCACATCAACGGCGTCAAGCAGACGAACGAACAGCTGGAAGCCATCGGGCCGGACACCAGCGTTCCGGCCGAAGGTCACATGATCTCGGCCGCCTATTGGTTCCGGCAGCAGTGCCTTGCCCACTTCGGCGTCAGCGAGGCGCCCGACATGCCATTCGTGGTCCTGCAGTGCGGTGTGGGCGGACAGCCGTTGGCCGCGCTGCTGAAGGGCGCCGATCCTGAATATTATAACCGCATCCTGAGCGGCATGGATCAGGTGATCGCGCACCCCAATTTCGCGGGTAAGAAGTTCCGCGTTCTGCTGGTCGATTTCAGCCATGGGCAGGCCGATTATGCGGCTGGCGCCAGCGGCGCGCATAACAGTGTCGCCCTTTACGCGGGCGGTGTTCAGCAGCTGCGCGGCCAACTCAACGGCGATATTGCGCTGCGCATTCCGGACCAGAAATTCCCTCCTGCTTGGTTCATTTGCCAGGCAACCGGGCCGTTCGTTACGGACGCGACGGATCTTCATGTAGCCAATGCGCAGCTGCGCCTGTGCACCGACGTTCCAGGCTTCTTCTGGGCCCAGCCCGACTATCCGGTGGTCAATGTCCCCTCAGGCCACCCCGACAATAACGGGCAGCGCTGGCGTGGCCAGTATCATGCGATCTGCTGGGGCGACGTGCTGCTGCGCGGGCGCAGGCCCGCCATCGTGCGTGCGCGATCGGCGACGTGGAGCGCGACCAGCAACGAAGTCATCCTGGACCTCATCGGGTCGGGTCCGCTGGAGGCGGGCACGCCCTATGAGGGCTTCTCTGCGGTGTCGCTCACGAACCTCGGCCTGTCCGCTCGTGATAGTGTCGGTGTGATCGATCTGACCGACGTGCGCTTCGTCGGCGCCATGACCATCGCCGCCACGCTGTCGCGCACGCCGCGCGAAGCGCCGGTCATCCTGGGCGGCACCAAGCTCGCATCGAACGGCTATCTGGGGATCATGTCGCGATCCCGCGCGGTGTCGGCGGAGCGCTATACCGTCATCCCTGACGCCGGCCAGCATCCGTCGGCGGCCGTGCCCGAACTGATCGACAAGCCCTATCCGCTGCACACCTGGTGTGCGGCCTTCTCACTCATTGCGGAGGAAATCTGACATGGCAGGCATGACCTTGAACGTTGCGGACGGCGACTATTGGGCCGTGGGCAATTTCGAAATGGATGCCCCGCGCGGCGCGCGGCTCACCGCCATCTTCGGGTCGGCGATGTCCCGGATCACGCGGAACATGGCTGATCCGACCAACCCGATGCGGATCCGGGGTCAGGCGCCGGAGCTGTTCGAACACTATGCCCGCACGACCTCCGGATTTCCGACGACGGCGAAATCGCTGTGGACCGGGGTAGAGGCGACGCCAGAGTTTTCGTGGTTCGTGGCCTGTCGGGGTGTTCGTCCGGACGTGTCGAACATCCCCCTGATCGGCAACCTGGCGTCGTCCTGGATCGACAACCCGACCATCGGCGCGTCGATCACCGGCCAGACCATGTTGCTGAACAATGTGGGCGCGGCCAATGACAACAAATGGCGCCTGACCGGTCAATGCACGGTCTATAGCGGCAACCCGGCCACGGTCACCAACTCTGTGGCCAGCACTCTGGACGTCGACTTTTCCGCCGACCCCTTCGTCATCTGCATGGTACGCAGGAACGCGGCCGGCGCCATCTCTGCGGAAATCGTGGGCGTCGTCCCTGCCGCCACCGCCACGTCGCCGCTGCCGGCTGCCCTTGGCGGTGAACTGGTTCTGGGCAGCACCTATACGGCCGTATCCACGGGCCAAGCCGATATCGCCTTCGTGCATATGGCCGACGAATATCTGACCGATGAAGAGGCCTATATGAATTGCCGCCAGATCCGGCGGTTCTGCGACGATCATGACTGCCTGATCTATGCGCCGCTCGGCATTCCGGCCTGAGCCGGCGCGGTTCGTCATGTCCATGAGCAGGAGGCCTGCATGCTGACGACTTTCTTCGGCGCGGCGGGCAGCGCCATCGCCAACATGATCGAGCAAAGCCCGCCGACGGCTGCCCCGCCTAGTTTCGACAATGGCGCGTCGCTCTACCTCTTCAATCTCTTCCTGATGACGGCGACAACCTTTCTGGGCGCCATGCTTGTGGGGAAACAGGGCAGCCGGATCTGGACGCAGCGGTTCTGGGATCATCCGCTGCATCCGGTCACGCTCTACCGCCTGGTCACCTTCTGCGCCGGCGTGGGCATTACGCTCCGGTGCGGCGCGGAAGCCATGTTCCTGTGGGGGTGGAACCCCGAGGACGTCATCACCTCCGCGCGCGTATCGATGGCCAAGCGCTGGATCGACCCCATCGCCATCGGCTTCGGCCTCATGTGGATGACGATCGTTATCCTGGGCGAGCCCGGCATCGAGCATCAGCTGCGCAAGGCCCCCCTCCCCGTCGACATGTGGTCGCGCTGGCCGGTCTTGGTTCGCGCGGCCGCTGTCATCCTTCTGAGCTTCGTGGCTGCGCTGGCCGCCGTATGTCTGCGGTGAGACTGGGCGCGGCGCTGGGGGCCGCCGCAATGACCTCTGTAGCATCTCGCGAGCCGGTGATCTGGTGGATCTTCGGCGAGCCGTTTCACGCTGGCCCCACCATCGTCTGCATCTGCGCCGTCATCATCACGCGCGTCATCATCGGCCTTCAGGCCAAGGGCCGCGCGCAGGTGGCGCTCGATATCTCCATCACGCTTCTGTCGTTGCTGGTCGCGATCCTGTGGGTGCAGGACCAGCAGCTTGAACTGCTGGCGGCCGGTATCACCGGTATCGGCGTCGGCAGCCTGGGCGCCGGCATCATCGGCATCGCCAAAGGCGTGGTGGGCGAAAAGGTTCGCGCTGGCGTCAGCGCTTTCTGGGAAGCCTTTGGCGGCCCGACGTCGCCACGCTGACGCCGCATATTTCCATTCACATTGCGAGGATCATATGGCCATCATTTCCGATGACGCTTTCGTGCGCCTGTTCCAAGAGCGCTTCGGCCTGGAGCCGGTCGATGGATGGGCGGGGCCCGACACCATCGCCATGCTGGACAGCCTGAAGCCGCCCACGGTCGATCCGGTCGACGCCTCCGGCATCCCCGACAGCTACTGGCCGATGCTGTCGAAGATCGAGAGCGGCGACCAGCCCTATGTGCAGGCGCCGTCGTCCAGCGCGTCCGGCCTGTATCAGTTCATCCGCTCCACCTGGATCGGCGAGGGCGGCACATGGGGGCCGACGCTGCGGCCGGCGTTCGGGGGGCTGAAGCCGTCGCCGGAAGAGCAGCTGGCGCGCGCGCGGACCTTTACCGCGAAGAATGCCGCCTATCTGCGGTCGCGCGACGTCCCAATCAACCGGGCGACCCTCTATGCCGCCCACTTCCTTGGGCCTGTCACGGCCGGGTCGATCCTGGCGGCCGGCAAGGGCGAGCGCGCAGACCTGATCGCCGGCGCCGCGGCAACCGCCGCCAACCCGTCGATCCTCAAGGGCAAGACGGTCGGCGACTTCATCGAATGGCTGCGGGTGAAGACCGGTGAGGTGGCGAAGTGAACGCGCTTTCGTCCACGCTGCGCGGGGCAACCGACGGCGGCATCCTGTTCATGTGCCCGGGCTGCAAGGCCGTGCATGGCATCAAGGTGGGCACCGGCCCTGGGCCGCGCTGGGGCTATAACGGCAATCCCGAAGCGCCGACATTCACGCCGTCCATCCTGGTGACCACCGGCCGCGCGGTGGACCCGAATTTCAAGCCTGAGCCCGGCGATCCGCCGGAGGTCTGCCATTCCTTCATCACGGATGGGCGCATCCAGTTCCTGAGCGACTGCACCCATGCGCTTGCCGGTCAGACCGTCCCTCTGCCGCCATTCAGCTGGGGCGAAGACTGATGGGGCTGGGCAAGATCGCGCGCGGCCTCGGCAAGGTGGGGCTGCTGATCGAGGGCGTCGGCTATATCGTGGCAGCGGGTCGAGCGCTGGTTCGGTCCATCAAGGGTGACCCTGCCGAACGCCGCGATGATGAGCGGCAGGATCTGGCGCGCGATAGTGCTGGCGGAGACGAAGGACAATAGGAGGGATTGGTTGCCCCGCGCGTTGGTGTAGGGGCTAAAAGCCACGCGGGGCATTCGCAATACGCGTCACGATGTGCCAAGTTCCATGGTGACCCCGGCCAGGCGTTCGCGGTCATCGGGGGGGTTGATAACACGATGCCCGACCGGAGTCGGACGGGACTGTGTCACGAGAGAAGGTGGCCAGCAAGGTAGGCCGGCAATCGCACTCGATCCGGTCAAGCCGTTGCGCGCCGCCCGCCCGGTAGCTATGTTCCTGCTATGTTCGACAGCGCATTCTCCCTGCCCGTCGTGGGCGCAGATCGCGTCACGGCCCGTAGCGCCGAGCGGCGCGCCGAGATCGGCCGCGCCAGCCCGGGCGACCCGCTGACGCTGCGCCGCGAGCGCCGCGCTCGCGGCGGCCGGCCGGTGGTCGGTGTATATTCGGAGCGTGGCGTGCAGCTGGGCTATATCTGGCCCGATCGGGTGCAGGAGGTCGCTGGCCTGGTCGCCGTGGCGCGGGCCATCTTCCGAAGCGCCGACACCTTCGGCTGCATCATCCATATCACCGTGGACGGATCGACGCCCATCCTGCCCGCCCCGCCCCGCGCGCCCGAGCGGCGCGCCCAGGCGCCGGCCGCGCCGATGCGCGATGAGTTCGCCAGCATCTATCCGATCGCGCCGCGCAGCCGCGCTTACGCGGTCGGAAATGCCGCGCCCACTGACATTCGCGTCATTTCGACAAATTCAGGGAGCCTTAGGGCTAGCATCCGTGAACAGAAGGTGTAACATGTAGAAATGGACGTTGAAAATTAACCGCTTTCTACCGACTTTTAATCAGTAGGTCGCTGGTTCGAGCCCAGCTGGACTCACCATTTATCCCGTCAAGCGGTTTATTTCCTTCCGTCTTCGGCCATGTCCGGGAAAGGAAAGCCGCCCGATGCAGATCCTTTCGTCCCGCCCCCTTTACCAGGGCTGGCTCAACCTGCTGATGGTGCGGCTGCGCGCCGCTGACGGGGTGGAGGTCGACCGGCACGTGGTGGAGATGCGACGCGCGGTGGCGGTGCTGCCCTTCGATCCCGAGCGCCGGGTCGCCATCACGGTGTCGATGCCCCGCACGCCGGTGATGCTGGCCGGCCTGCCCGACATGATGGAGGCGATCGCGGGCATATTGGAGGATGATCCGGCCGACTGCACGCGGCGCGAGGCGATGGAGGAAGCGGGCGTGCGGCTGGGCGATATGGTCCATCTGGGCCAGATCTGGAGCATCCCCAGCGTCGTCACGGAAAAGATCGACTATTATCTGGCGCCCTATGGCGCGCAGGACCGCATCGGCGCGGGCGGCGGCTTGGTCGAGGAGCAGGAGAATATCAGCGTGCATGAGCTGCCGCTGGACGCGCTCTGGACGATGATGGCACGCAAGGAGATTGCCGACGGCAAACTCGCCATCCTGCTGATGGCGCTGCGCCTGCGGCGGCCGGCACTGTTCAGCGTTCCGGTCGACTGACCAGGATGCTGCGCGCCGCCGCCTCCGCCGCGCCATGCGGCAAGTGGAAGCGGCAGGGTTCGGCCGATCCGTTGACGCAGATGGCAAGCCCGCTCTGCCGATAGCGCAGGACGATGCGACGGCGATCGGGGTCTTCCCATTGCGCCACCGTCAGCGGATTGCCCGCTTCATCGAGCCATTCCACATCGGCGTCCGTCAACGCCGCTATGCCATGCAGGTCGGGCTCGGCGGCCCGCAGCGCCGCGAGCGAGCAGGCATGCGCCTCCAGCATCGTGTCGCGATTGGCCCAGTCGATCCAGCTGATCGCATTGTCCTGTGCGTAAGCGTTGTTGTTGCCCTGTTGCGACCGGCCGAACTCGTCCCCGGCGCTCAGCATGATGGTGCCGCGGGAGCAGAAGAGCGTGGCGAGCAGCGCCATCACGTCCCGCTGGCGCGCGGCGCGGATCGGGGGATCATCGCTTGCTCCCTCGACGCCATTGTTCCAGGTGAAATTGTCGCCATGCCCGTCGCGATTCTGCTCGCCATTGGCGTCATTGTGCCGCTGCGCATGGGCGGTGAGGTCCGCCAGGGTGAAGCCGTCATGAGCGGCGAGGAAATTGACGGTGCGGCTTCGATCGCCGGGAAAGATGTCGCTCGATCCGGCGATCCGGGTGGCGAAGGCGCCCGCCATGCCCGCGTCGCCGCGCCAGAAGCGCCGCATGTCGTCGCGATAGCGATCATTCCATTCCAGCCATTGGGCGGGGAAGCGGCCAAGCTGATAGCCGCCCGGGCCGATGTCCCAGGGTTCGGCGATCATCACCCAGTCGGCGAGCACGGGGTCGGCGCGCATCGCCTGCAACAGCGGCGCGTCGGGATCGAAGCCATGGTCCATCCGCCCCAGCGCCGGGCCGAGATCGAAGCGGAAGCCATCGACGCCGGCCTGCTGCACGAAATGGCGGAGCGACGCCAGGATGATTTGCCGCATCGCCGGCGCGTTGCAGGCGATGCTGTTGCCGGTGCCGGTGTCGTTGATCAGCCGCCCGTCGGCGGCGTGGCGGAACGCGCCCCGCGCGTCCAGGCCGCGCAGCGACAGGGTCGGTCCCTGGCTGTCGCTTTCGCCGTCATGATTATAGACCATGTCGAGCAGGACGCCGATGCCCGCGCCATGGAGCGCCGCCACCGCCTGCCGCAATTCGGCCATGCCGCCGGGAGCCAGGCGCGGATCGACCGCGAACCAGCTGACCGGATTATAGCCCCAATAGTTGGTGAGGCCGAGCGGCCCCAGATGCCGCTCGTCGATCCAGGCGTTGATCGGCATCAGCTCGACGGCGGAGACATGGAGCGCCTTGAGATGCGCGATCACCGCCGGATGACCGAGCGCCGCGATCGTCCCGCGCTGCGCCGCCGGCACATCGGGATGGCGCATGGTGAAGCCGCGCACATGGAGTTCGTAGATCAGCCCGCCGGGCGTGAAGAGCGGCGGCCGGTGCGCGACGGGCGGCAGACCCGCCTCCACTACGCCCTTGGGCATCAGCGGCGCGGTGTCGCCGCCCTGCCCGCGCGGCGCGGCAAGCGCTTGATCATAAACAAAGGGCCGATCAATCGCGGTCGCATAGGGATCGAGCAGCAGCTTGTCGGGGTCGAACCACAGGCCGGCGGGGGGATCATAGGGTCCATCGGCGCGCAGGCCATAGCGCGCGCCCGCGCCGACGCCCGCTGCCGCGACCTGCCAGACGCCATTGGCGCCGCGCTCCATCGGCAGGCGGGCTTCGCCATCCTGCGCGTCGAACAGGCATAGCCACAAGGCGCTGGCGTCGGGCGCATGGACGCTGAAGCGCGCCCCGTCCTCCGTCAACTGGGGCGCGCCCGCGCCGTCGCTCACGCCACCTCCGCCAGCAGGCTGCGATAGAGGGCGGCGTAACGAGCCGCGCTCTGCCGCCAGGATACGTCGGCGCGCATCGCCGCGCGCTGCATCGCCTGCCAGGCCGTTCGGTCGCGATGAAGCGCCACCGCGCGGCCGATCGCACCGTGCAGCGCCAGCGGATCGGACGGCGCGAAGACGATGCCGGTGGCGGCGCCAGCGCTCACCGCCGCCTCATTCGCGTCGATCACCGTGTCGGCCAGCCCGCCGACCCGCGCCACCACCGGCAGGCAGCCATAGCGCAGCCCGTAAAGCTGCGTCAGGCCGCAGGGTTCGAAGCGGGACGGGATCAAGATGGCGTCGCCGCCGGCCTGCATCAGGTGGGACAGCGGCTCGTCATAGCCGATGCGCGCGGCGATCCGTCCGCGATGCCGGTCGGCCGCGGCCAGGAATGCGCCCTCCAGCGGATGATCGCCCGATCCCAGCAGCGCCAGCTTGCCGCCCAGGCCGACCAGATGGTCGAGCGCCTCAATCATCAGGTCCATGCCCTTCTGCCAGGTCAGGCGGCTGACGATGACGAAGAGCGGGGCGTCATCCTGATCGAGGCCGAACGCCTTTTCCAGCGCCCGGCGATTGGCGGCGCGCGCGCCCAGCGCGCGGCCGCTGAACCGCCGCGCGATCAGCGGATCTTCTGCCGGGTTCCAGATGTCGGTGTCGACCCCGTTCAAAATGCCGTGCAGCCGGTCCACCCGCCCGTTGATGAGGCCGTCCAGACCCATGCCATGGACCGGCGAGCGAATTTCCTGCGCATAGGTCGGGCTGACGGTGGTGATCGCGTCGGCCGAGACAAGCCCGGCCTTCAGATAGCCGACGCCGCCATAATATTCGACGCCATCGACGCCCCAGGCCTCGGGCGGCAGGCCGAGCGCGGGAAAGATGTCGGCGCCGAAGCGGCCCTGAAAGGCGAGATTGTGGATCGTCACCAGCCGGGGCACGGCATGGGCCGGGCCGAAGCGCATATAGGCGGCGGTCAGCGCCGCCTGCCAATCATGGACATGAACGATGTCGGGCCGCCAGCCCTTCAGCCCGCCTTCGGCGATGTCGGCGGCGACGCGCGACAGAGCGGCGAAGCGGCGCCAGTTGTCGCTCCAGTCCGTGCCGCCCGGTCCGCCATAGGGACCGCCTTCGCGCGCGAAGAAGGCGGGCGCATCCAGCGCCAGCAGGTCGAGCCCCTCGACCTGGGCCGCCAGCACCGCCGCGGCCTCCCCGAACAGCGCGTCATAACGGCGCAGCGTCTTCGCCTTGCCCAGCCGCGCCAGGACGGAGGGGTATCCGGGCACCAGCGTGCGGGTGGCGACGCCCTGTGGCGCAAGCGCTGCCGGCAAGGCCCCGACAACGTCCGCCAGCCCGCCCGTCTTGATGAGCGGATAGATTTCCGAGGCGACCGACAGCAGCTTCATCGTCATCGACCCCGTCAGGCCGCCAGGCGATCGATCATCGGCTGGGTCACCAGGCAGATGCCGCTGTCGGTGCGGCGGAAACGCTGGGCGTCCAGCACCGGATCTTCGCCGATCACAAGGCCGGGCGGGATCAGGATGCCGGAATCGACCACGCATTTGTGCAGCCGCGCGCCGCGACCGATCTGGCAATCGGGCATGATGATGCTTTCCGTGACGGACGAGAAGCTGTGCGTGCGCACGCCCGAGAAGAGCAGGCTGCGATGGAGCGACGAGCCCGAGACGATGCATCCGCCCGCGACCAGCGACGATGTCGCGGAGCCGCGCCGGCCATCCTCATTATGCACGAATTTGGCGGGCGGCGTGACTTCCGAGTAGGTCCAGAGCGGCCAGCTATGATCATAAAGGTCGAGCGAAGGGACGACGTCGGTCAGGTCGATATTGGCCTGCCAATAGGCGTCGATCGTGCCGACGTCGCGCCAATAGGGTTCCAGCTCGCTTTCGGCGCGTACGCAGCTGCTGGAAAAGCGATGCGCCACCGCCTTTCCATGCTTGACGATATAGGGAATGATGTCGCCGCCGAAATCGCGCTTGCTGCTCTTGTCGTCAGCGTCGCGCCACAGCTGCTCGATCAGAAAGCGTGTGCGAAAGACATAGATGCCCATGGACGCGAGCGCCAGGTCCGGCTGGCCGGGAATGGCGGGCGGATCCTTGGGCTTTTCGACGAAGTCGGTGATCACGTCCGCTTCATCCACATGCATGACGCCAAAGCCCACCGCTTCCATCCGCGGCACCTCCAGGCAGCCGACGGTCACGTCCGCGCCGCTGTCGACATGCTGCTGCAGCATCAGCTCATAGTCCATCTTGTAGACATGATCGCCGGCCAGGATCACCATATATTCGGGCGCATAGGCCTCGATGATGTCGATATTCTGGAACACGGCGTCGGCCGTGCCTTCATACCATTGGCTTTCCGATATGCGCTGGCTGGCGGGCAGGATGTCGAAGCTTTCATTGCGTTCGGGGCGCAGGAAGTTCCAGCCGCGCTGCAGGTGGCGGATCAGAGAATGAGCCTTGTACTGTGTGGCGACGCCGATGCGGCGGATGCCGCTGTTGAGCGCGTTGGACAAGGCGAAGTCGATGATCCGCGCCTTGCCGCCAAAATGCACGGCCGGCTTGGCGCGCCGGTCGGTCAGTTCGGCCAGGCGGCTGCCGCGCCCGCCGGCGAGCACATAGGCCATCGCATCGCGCGCTATGGGCTGATATTTGGTCTGCATTGGGCCTCTCCATCCTTCCGCCCGCAAGTCGCCTGAACGCGCCCGTCGGTTCTCAAAAATCCAGCTCCAGCATCAGCGTCGCGAAAGGCGGGATGGTGATGTTCGCCCATCCTTCCTCATCCGCCATGACCGCGCCCATATTGCCAGCACCGCTGCCGCCATAATCCTGCGCATCGCTGTTCATGACTTCGCGCCAGCGGCCGCCCGAAGGCAGGCGCATGCGATAGCCATGGCGCAGGACGGGGGTGAAGTGGCTGATGACGACGATGGGCATCGCGCCGGGCGCGCGCCGCACCCAGGCGAAGAGCGAATCCGCGCTGGCGTCGACCAGCACCCATTCGAAGCCTTCCGCCTCGCAATCGCGGGCGTGGAGCGCCGGGCGGCTGCGGTAAAGCTGGTTGAGGTCCGCGACCAGCCGCTGCATGCCCCGGTGCGGCCGATGGTCGAGCAGATGCCAGTCGAGCGCCCGCGCCTCGCTCCATTCGTCACGCTGGGCGAATTCCTGCCCCATGAACAGCAGCTTCTTGCCGGGATAGCCCCACATCAGGCCATAATAAGCGCGCAGCGTCGCGAATTTCTGCCAGTCGTCGCCCGCCATCTTGTGCAGCAGCGACGATTTGCCATGCACCACCTCGTCATGGCTGAGCGGCAGGACGAAATTTTCGGTGAAGGCGTAGAGCAGGCCGAAGGTGATGTCGTCATGATGATGGGCGCGATGCACCGGGTCGCGCTGCAGATAGCGCAGCGTGTCGTGCATGAACCCCATATTCCATTTGAAGCCGAAGCCCAGCCCGCCCGCATCCACCGGCTGCGACACGCCGGGCCAGCTGGTCGATTCCTCCGCAATGGTCATGATGCCGGGATGCGCGCCATAAAGCGCCTTGTTCATCTGCTGGAGGAAACTGACGGCCTCCACATTCTCGCGCCCGCCATGATCGTTGGGGATCCACTCCCCAGGCTGGCGGGAATAATCGAGATAGAGCATGGAGGCGACCGCATCCACCCGCAGCCCGTCGACATGGTAGCGCTCCGCCCAGAACAGCGCGTTGTTGGCGAGGAACTGCGCCACTTCGCGCCGACCATAATTGTAGATGGCGGTGTTCCAGTCGGGATGGAAACCCTTGCGCGGGTCGGCATGTTCGTAGAGCGCGGTACCATCAAATTGCGCGAGGCCATGTTCGTCGGTGGGGAAATGGGCCGGCACCCAGTCGAGGATGACGCCGATGCCGGCGCGATGCGCGCCGTCGACGAAGCGGGCGAAGCCTTCCGCATCGCCGAAGCGCGCGCTGGGGGCGTACAGGCCGAGCGTCTGATAGCCCCAGCTGGGATCATAGGGATGCTCGCTGATCGGCAGGAATTCGATATGGGTGAAGCCCATGCCGACGACATAGGGGATGAGGCGATTGGCCAGTTCGTCCCAGCTAAGGAAATTCCCGTCCTCGTCGCGTTGCCATGATCCGGCATGAACTTCGTAGATGGCGATCGGCTCGCGCCGGGGATCGACCCCGCGCCAATGCGCCTGATGCCGCTCGTCGCCCCAGACATGGGCGGGCGGCGGCGCGACGATCGACGCGGTCGACGGGCGCAGTTCGGACTGGAAGGCGAAGGGATCGGACTTGAGCGGCAGCGGCTCGCCCTGCGCGCCGATGATCTCGAACTTGTATGCGCTGCCCGCCCCGACTTCGGGCAGAAAGATTTCCCACACGCCCGCATCGCCCCGACGCCGCATCAGCCCGCGCCGCCCATCCCAACGGTTGAAGTCGCCCACCACCGACACGCGCCGCGCATTGGGCGCCCAGACCGCGAAATGCGTGCCGGTCATGCCTTCATGATCGATGACATGCGCACCCATCTTGTCGAACAGGCGGCCATGCGATCCTTCGGCGAAATAATGATCGTCCATCGGGCCCAGCACCGGGCCATAGCCATAGGGATCGACCAGCGCATAGTCGCTGCCATCGGGATAGCGCGCGATGTAGCGCAGCGGCTGGCGCTTGCGCACCGTCACCTTGCCGCAGAACAGGCCATCGGAATGAATGCGGTCCAACTCGCCCACCGGCTTGCCCGCCAGCGTGTGGGCGCTGACGCTCAGCGCCTCGGGCAGCATCACGCAGGCGGTGAAGCCCTTCGCCGCCGGATGGACGCCCAGGGTGGCGAAGGGATCATCCTCGCGCCCCTCAACCACCCGGTCGATCTGCTCCGGCGTCAGCATCGCCTATCTGTGCCCCCGGGTCATGCCGGCAGCTTCCAGATGTCGGTCGCATATTCCCGTATGGTGCGGTCGGACGAGAACCAGCCCATGCGCGCGACATTGTGGATCGCCTTCTTCGCCCACAGCGTCTCGTCCTTCCAAAGCGCATCGACGCTGCGCTGGGCGGCGGAATAGCTGTCGAAATCGGCCGCCACCATGAACCAGTCATGGTCGTGAATGCCCTGGATCAGCGCCTTGTACCGATCGGGATCGTCGGGCGAGAAGACGCCGCTGGCGATGGCGTCGAGCGCCTGACTGAGTTCACGGCTCTGGCCGATCACCTCGCGCGGGTTATAGCCGCTCGCTCGCCGATCGTTCACTTCCTGCGCGGTCAGGCCGAAGATGATGATATTGTCCTCGCCCACATGATCGCGCATTTCGACATTGGCGCCGTCGAGCGTGCCGATGGTGAGCGCGCCATTGACGGCGAACTTCATGTTGCCGGTGCCCGACGCCTCCATCCCCGCGGTCGAAATCTGTTCGCTCAGATCCGCGGCCGGGATCATCATTTCGGCCATGGAGACATTGTAATTGGGCACGAACTGCAGCTTGAGCAGCCCCTGCACCGCCGGATCGTGATTGACTGCGCGCGCGACGTCATTGGCCAGTTTGATGATCAGCTTGGCATTATGATAGCTGGGTGCGGCCTTGCCGCCGAACAGCTTCACGCGCGGCGTCCAGTCCTTTTCGGGATGCGATCGGATCTGGTCGTAGAGCGACACCGCTTCGATGATGTTGAGCAACTGGCGCTTATATTCGTGGATGCGCTTGATCTGGATGTCGAACAGCGCCGCAGGGTCGATCCGGGCGTTGACCCGCTTGCGCAGCAGGTCCGCCAGCGCCGCCTTGTTGGCGCGCTTGACCGCCAGGAAACGCTCCTGGAAAGCGGCGTCGTCGGCGAAGCGATCCAGGTCGCGCAGCGCTTCGGGATCGTCCATGAACCCCTCGCCGATCGCGTCGCGGATCAGCGTCGTCAGGCCCGGATTGCACTGCATCAGCCAGCGGCGGAACGTGACGCCATTGGTCTTGTTGTTGATCCGCGCGGGATAGAGGCGGTGCAGATCGGCGAAGACCGTTTCCTTCATGAGGTCGGTGTGCAGCGCCGACACGCCATTGACGCTGTGCGACCCGGCAAAGGCCAGATTGCCCATCCGCACGCGGCGGCCGCCATGTTCGTCGATCAGCGAGATGGCGCCGATCGCGCCGTCGTCGAACTGCCCCAACCGGCGCGCCTCGGCGAGCAGGCGGCTGTTCACCGCGTAGACGATCTGCATGTGGCGCGGCAGCAGCCGCTCGAACAGGGGCACGGGCCAGCTTTCCAGCGCCTCCGGCAACAGCGTGTGGTTGGTGTAGCTGAAGGTGCGGCGGGTAATGTCCCAGGCTTCGTCGAAATCCAGCCCATGATCGTCGAGCAGGATGCGCATCAGTTCGGCGACGGCGACGGCCGGGTGCGTGTCATTGAGCTGGATCGCCGCCTTGTCGGGCAGCGTGCGGATATCCTCGAAATATTGGATGTGCCGGCGAACAATGTCCTGCAGCGAGGCGGAGGAGAAGAAATATTCCTGCCGCAGCCGCAATTCCTGGCCGGCGGGCGATGAATCGGCGGGATAGAGAACACGGGTCAGCGCCTCGGCCCGGTTGCTTTCGGACAGGGCGCCCAGATGATCGCCGGCGTTGAACTTGTCGAGCAGGATCGGGTCGATCGGCTGCGCTTCCCACAGCCGCAGCGTGTTGACGCGCTTGCCGCGCCAGCCGGCGATCGGCGTGTCATAGGGCGTGGCGATGACGCGCTCGCCGGGCTTCCAGTGCATCTGGTGCGGCCCCGCCTCCTCGCCTTCGGCCGGGTCGACGCGCCCGCCAAAGCCCACCTCGTAGCTCGCCTCGCGCCGCTCGAACTCCCAGGGATTGCCGTGCGCCAGCCAGTTTTCGGGCAGCTCCACCTGCCAGCCGTCGCTGATCTCCTGCCGGAACATGCCGTTCACATAGCGGATGCCATAGCCGTAAGCGGGCACGTCCACCGTCGCCATGCTTTCCATGAAGCAGGCGGCGAGCCGGCCCAGGCCGCCATTGCCCAGCGCCGCGTCGGGCTCCAGCGCGGCGATGATGTCGATATCGACGCCCAGCGACGCCAGCGCCGCCTGAAGATCATCCAGCATCTCCATGTTGGACGCCGCGTCGCGCATCAGCCGCCCGATGAGGAATTCGAGGCTGAGATAATAGACCCGCCGCCCCTGCGCCTCATAGGTCTTGTGCGTGGAATCGATCCAGGCGTCGATCACCCGATCGCGGATCGCCAGGATGACGGCGTGCAGCCAGTCATGCGGCTTGGCGGCGGCGGCATCCTTGCCGATGCGATAGGTCAGCCGCTCGACGATCTCGCGAGCCAGCAATTCGGGATCGACCTGCCGCGGCGCGGGCCTGGGAAGCTTGGTCTGGCCCTCAAGATTCATGGCGCGAAGTCCCCCTGCTCAAATCACCGATGATGATGGCATAGGCGCACGGGCCGCGCCATCGGCATTTCGGCGGTGCAGCAAGAACTTGCGGCAGGGATTTTCGATCCCTTATCCGCGCCTTGATTGCATAATTGCCTGAGCCACGCCTTCGCGCAGCTGCGCGCGGATCGGATAGGCGCTGGAGGGCAGCAGCTGCGTCATGAAGATGCCAATCAGCCGCTCGACCGGATCGATCCAGAAATAGGTCGAAAAGACGCCGCCCCAATAATATTCGCCGCCCTCCAGCCCCATGGCAAAGCCAAGGCCAAAGCCTACGGCCTGATAGTCCGCTTCGCTGAACATGGCGCTCGACAGGGCGGCGAGGTCGCTGCCGCCGGGCAGTTGGTTCGTCCGCATCGCCGCGACGGTCTCAGCCGACAGGAGCCGATGCCCGTCCAGTTCGCCGCCGCGCAGCAGCATCCGGGCGAAGCGATGATAATCGGCGGCCGAGGAAACCAGCCCGCCGCCGCCCGAATGGAAACGCCCCGTGCGCCGCCAGCCGCTGCGCGCGCCCCGGTCCGCGACCACGCGCACGCCGCTTTCCTCCAGCCGCCAGGCGTCGGTCATGCGCGCCGCCTTGTCATCGGCCAGGATGAAGCTGGTGTCGGTCATGCCGAGCGGCGCGAAGATGCGGCTCTGGAACAGGCTTTCCAGGTCCATGCCCGTGATCCGCTCGACCACCACGCCCAGCACGTCGGTGGAGACCGAATAATTCCAGCGTTCTCCGGGCGAAAATTCGAGCGGCAGGGTCGCGAGGTCGGCGATGAACTGGTCGGACGTGCGCTTCTGCTGGAACTCGTCCAGCCCCAGCTTGCGGTATCGCGCGTCGATCGGCGTCTGGCGCTGCAAACCATAGGTCAGGCCCGATGTGTGCCGCAGCAGGTCGATCATCCGCATCGGCCGCGCCGGCCGGCTGCGGTTCGCGCGCCCGACGCGCACATCCGCAAATTCGGGAATGACGTCCGTCACCGGCGTGTCGAGGGCGACCAGCCCCTGCTCCACCAGCATCATGAAGGCGACCGACGTGACCGGCTTGGTCATCGACGCGATGCGATAGAGCGCATCGGGGCGCAGCGGCGCGCCATCGTCGCGCGCGGCGCCGCGCGTGATCGACAGCAGCGGCTGCTCGTCGCGCGACAGCAGCAACTGGATATGCGCCAGCTTGCCGCTCTGGACATAGGACCGATCGAGCATGGCGGCGAGCGCATCAAGCCTGTCGGGGTCCATGCCCGCCGCGACCGCCGCATCCCTGTCCAGCCCGTCCATCATCCGCACCGCCGCTCCGCCAAATCTTCGCGCCTTCCAGCGCTAGAGCAGCCTGCGCGCCGCGTAAACAGCTTGGCGATTGCCAAGACCCCGTCCCGCCCTCTATGGCATCCGGCCTGATCGCTCGCATTGGACCCAGAACAGGCATGGCCACCGGCCTTTCCGCGATATTCATGGCGAACCGCGCCGCGCTGCTGCGCTTCCTGCGCGCGCGCGGGGCGGGCGACGATGCCGAGGACCTGCTGCAGGACATGTGGATGAAGCTGGAGGCAAAGGATCTGGGCCCCGTGTCCGATCCGCTGCCCTATCTTTATCGCATGGCCAACAACCTGATGCTGGACCGCTATCGCTCCTCCAGCCGGCGCGAGCGGCGCGAACAGGATTGGGCGGAAGGCGCCGGCGGGGTCATGGCCGATCCGACCGAAGACATCGCCGTCGATGAACGCATCATCCTGAACCAGCGATTGGACGAAGCGCGCGGCGTGCTGCGCAGGCTGGGGCCGCGCGTCGAACTGGTGTTCCGCCGCTTCCGCATCGAAGGGGTCGGGCAGAAGGTCATCGCCGAGGAACTGGGGGTCAGCCTGACCACGGTGGAGAAGGACCTGCAGAAGGCCTATCGTGCGATGATCGCGCTCAAGCAGAAACTGGATACGGAATGAGCGGATCGGCGGCGTCAGGCTTTGCAAGGGGCATAATAGGAACAGGGCTGGAGCCATGGTGAACGAGGAGGCGCTCGCGTGGGTGATCCGCACGCGGGATCCCCGATTTGATGACTGGGAGGCCTTCACCATCTGGCTGGAGGGCGACCCCGCGCGCGCGCAGGCCTATGATGCGCTGATGGCGCAGGATGCGGAGCTGGACGCGATCATCCCGCCTGATCCCGTCGCGATGCCCGTTGCCGCCAACGACGTTGCGCCCACGCGCCGCCAGGCCTGGCGCTGGGCGGCCGGCGGCGCGATTGCCGCGGCGCTGGTCGCGACCGTGTCGATCGGCATGATGAACCGGGCGGACATCTACAGCGTCAGCACGCGGCCGGGCGAAACCCGCCGGATCGCGCTGGACGATGGCACGACGATCGAACTCAATGGCGACACCCGCCTGCGGCTCGATCGGAAGGACCTGCGCTTCGCGGCGCTCGACCGGGGCGAAGCCGCCTTCACCGTGCGCCATGACGCCGGCGATCCCTTCCGCGTGAGCGTGGGCGACGCCGTGTTCGAGGATGCGGGCACGGTGTTCAACATCGTCCACACCGACAAGGCGACGCGGATCGGCGTGTCGGAAGGCAAGGTGATCTACAATCCGGAGGCGGAGGCGATCGCCCTGCCCGCGGGCCGCGCGCTTGCCGACGATGCCGACGGGCTGCGCGTCATGGATGTGGCGCCCGCCGCGGTCGCCAGCTGGCGCGAAGGCCGGCTGGTCTACGCCAATGCGGCGATCGGCGACATCAGCCAGGATATTGGCCGCTCGCTGGGCATCCGCGTCACCGCGACACCGGGCGCGCAGGCGATGCGCTTCACCGGCACGATCCGGCTCGACCGCGATCCCGCGCGTTTCTTCGCGGGCGCCGCGCCGCTGATGGGGCTTTCGGCCGTGCGTCAGGGGGACGCCTGGGTGCTGAAGCAAGGGTCAACCAAGGAAGGGAATGCGCCGCAGAGCTGACCTTCTTTTCGTCGCCGCCGCCATTCTGGCGAGCGCAACGCCCGCACAAGCGGCGGACAGACAATCGATCAGCATCGCCCCCGGACGGCTGGGCGAGGCGGCGATCGCGCTCGGCCGTCAGACGGGGGCCAGCATCGGCATGTCCGACCAGGCGCTCGCCGGCCTGGCGACGCGGGGCGTGGAAGGAAGGCTGACGGTCGAGGCCGCGCTCAAGCGGCTGCTCAAGGGCACGCGCGCGACCGCCCGGCGGATCGACGCGCGCACCTGGCGGATCGAGCGCATGCGCATCGCATCCGCGCCCGCCGCAAGCCCGCCGCCGCCCGCGGCGCCCGCACCCGCGCCGGACGCGCCGCCGGCTGAAATCATCGTCACCGCGTCGAAGCGCGACACGCCCCTTCCCCGCTATGCCGGCATGGTCGAGGCGCTGGACGATGGCGTCTTCACCAGCGCGCAAGCGGCAAGCGGCACCGCGACGCTGCTGGCGCGGATCGCCAGCCTCAGTTCGACTCATGCCGGCAATGGCCGCAACAAGCTGTTCATCCGCGCCATCGCCGATTCGGGCGTCGCCGGGCCGACGCAGGCGACCACCGGCCAATATCTGGGCGACATGCGCCTCAACTATGCCGCGCCCGACCCTGACCTCAAACTCTACGATGTCGGCCGGGTCGAAGTGCTGGAAGGGCCGCAGGGCACGCTATATGGCGCGGGATCGCTGGGCGGCATCATCCGTATCATGCCCAACGCGCCCAATCTGGGCGACTATGGCGGCCAGGTGTCGGCCGGCCTGTCCGCGACCCAGCATGGCGACCCTGGCGGCGACCTGTCGGCGACGCTCAACCTGCCGATCGTGGCGGAAAAGCTGGCGCTGCGCGTGGTCGGCTATGGCGTGCAGGAGGGCGGCTATATCGACGACGTCAACCGCGGCGAGGATGACGTCAACCGCGTGCGCACCTGGGGCGGCCGCGCCGCGCTGCGCTTCGCGCCGGACGAGAACTGGACCATCGACCTCAACGGCGTCTACCAGCATATCGACGGCGACGATGCGCAATATGCGACCCGGTCCGTCGGCCGGCTGCAACGGGCCTCGGCCGTGTCGCAACCCTATTTTTCCGACTATCTGCTCGCCAACCTGCGGATCGAGCGGCAGTGGGACAGCCTGCGCTTCGTGTCCTCCACCGGCTATGTCCGCCATGAACTGGCCGAAAGCTATGACGCCACCCAGCCCGGCAGCGCGCCCGCGCTGTTCCGCCAGGATAACAAGGTCGACATCTTTTCGACCGAAAATCGGCTGGTGCGCGACCTTGATAATGGCCTCGGCTGGATATTGGGCGCGGCCTATCTGCAAAGCACGTCCGACATTCATCGGTCGCTGACATCCTATGGCACCGCCGCCGTGCTGCCGGAAATCATCCCCAACGTGCCGGTGATCGGCAGCGGCCGGGCGGCGCCCGCGACCGGCGTGCGCAACAGCGTCAAGGAAGCGACGCTGTTCGGGGAGGCGTCGTTCGAGCCGGTCAAGGGGCTGATCGCCACGATCGGCGGGCGGCTGACCAACAGCCGCCTGTCGGGCGAGGCGCTCGAACCGGTCGCCGCCCTTTCGTCCGTCGACATCGCGCGAGCCGAGGCGCAGGCCGACCGCAACGAGACGATCTTCCTGCCGTCCGCATCGCTGCTGACCGATGCCATTCCCGACATGACGCTATATGCCCGGTTCCAGCAGGGTTTCCGCCCCGGCGGCCTCGCCGTCGATGACCAGCGCGTGCGCCGCTACCAGAATGACCGGATCTCGACCTTCGAACTCGGCTTTCGCAAGGGCGTGCCGGGGCGTGATCCGCTCGCGCTCAGCGCCAATGTCGCCTATACCGACTGGCGCGACATCCAGGCCGACGTGACCGACCGGATCGGCCTCCCCACGACCGCCAATATCGGCGACGGGCGCATCTATACGGTCGAAGGTCGCATCGTGCTGCGGCCCCTCTCCGCGCTCACGCTCGACGGCAGCTTCATCTATAATGACAGCAAGCTCAGCCGTCCCGCCCAGTTCTTGCGCGCCCTGTCCTACGAAGGCGAATCCCTGTCGCTGCCCAATGTCGCCAATCTGGGCGGACGCCTGGCGCTGGATTACCGAATGGCGCTGGCGCAGGACATGAGCCTGCATCTGAACGGCGCGGCGCGCTATGTCGGCAAGTCGCGGCTGGGCGTCGGCCCGATCCTGGGCCAGACCCAGGGCGATTATGTCGACACCAGCCTCACCGCCAGCATCACGCGCGCACCGGTGCAATATTCGCTGTCGCTGACCAACCTGCTCGACAGCAACGGCAACCGCTTCTCGCTCGGCACGCCGTTCGACCTGCGATCCGATTATTATACCCCGCTGCGTCCGCGCACGCTGCGCATCGGCATCGACTTCGCCTTCTGACGACAATCTGAACATCCATTCATCGCATCGCCCGACGGGAAGCACGGCCCGGCGACGTCCCATGCGCACGCGCGCCTCAACCAAATTGCAGCGCGGCACGCAGAGGAGACATCATGCGACATCTATTGGCCTGCACGGCCATCGCTCCGGTTCTGGCGGCCCTTGCCAGCGCGGACGCGTCGGCGGAAACCACGATCAGCACCGCAACCACCGCGCCGGTCAAGACATCGACCGTGGCGAGCGGATCGGCCGACGACATCACCATCAGTTCGGCGGGATCGATCACGCTGACCAGCGGCGCGGCGGTGACGGTCGACAGCAATAACGACGTCTCCAACGCCGGCACCATCACGATCAACGACGCCGATAATGTCACCGGCATCCTGATCGCGCCGGGGACCAGCGGCGACATCACCAACAGCGGCACCATCACCCTGACCGAGGATTATACCGCCGAGGATGAGGATGACGACGGCGACACCGACGGCGCCTTCGCCGAAGGCAGCAACAAGAACGGCATCTGGGTGCAGTCCGGCGCGGGCCATAGCGGCGACATCACCCATAGCGGCACGATCAGCATCGAAGGCAATGAGTCCGCCGCGATCCGCCTGGACGGCGCGCTGACCGGCGACCTCGCGACCAGCGGCACGATCACGGTCGTGGGCGACAACAGCTATGGCGTGGTCGCCAATGACGTGACCGGCGACGTGACGCTGCGCGGCGCGATCAGCGCAACCGGCGAGAACAGCGTCGGCGCGGCCCTGCTCGGCGACGTCGATGGCGCGCTGAAGATCCAGGGCACGATCATCAGCACCGGCTACCGCTATACCACCCGCCCCACCGACACCGACATTCTGGATGAGGACGACCTGCTCCAGGGCGGATCGGCCGTGGTGATCGCCGGCAATGTCAGCGGGGGCGTGATCTTCGACGTGCCGCCCGTCGCCAGCGACGATGACGACGAAGACGATACCGACATCGACGATGACGGCCTGACCGACAGCAGCGAAGGCACGGCATCGGTCGTGACCTACGGATCGGCGGCCGCGGTTCAGGTCGGCGCGGCCGACACCGACACGGTGATCGGCGCCGTCGCCGCCGACTCGTCGGGCTATGGCCTGATCGTCAACGGCACGATCGCGGGCTATGGCATCTATGACGGCGTCGATGCCAACGGCCTGGTCATCGGCGGCCTTGGCGGCAATGTCGACATCGCCAAGGGCGTGCTGGTCGATGGCACCATCGCTGCGGTCTCCTATGATAGCAATGCGACCGCCCTGCGCCTGGGTTCGGGCGCGAGCGCCGGCACGATCGAGGTCAGCGGCACGATCGGCGCGACCGGATCGGCCGAGGAAGGCACCGCCGCGCGCGGCATCGTGATCGATTCAGGCGCGAGCGTCGACAGCCTGGTGGTCAGCGGCACCGTCGCAGCATCGGCGCTGGACGATGAGGATGGCACCGCAATCGCCATTCTCGATTCTTCCGGCACCGTCTCCAGCCTCAGCAACACGGGCGCCATTTCCGCCAGCGGCGGCCTGTCCAACACCGCCATCGATCTCAGCGCCAACAGCAGCGGCGTCACGCTGACGCAGGAACTCGCCGACGAGGACGCCAGCGCGCCGCAGATCATCGGCGACATCGCTTTGGGTTCGGGCAATGACAGCGTCACCGTGTCGGCCGGCACCATCACCGGCGACCTGGCGCTGGGTGCGGGCGACGACAGCGTCTCGCTCTCGGGCAGTTCGACGCTGACGGGCGACACCAGCTTCGGCGGCGGATCGGCCAGCCTGACCCTGGCCGACACCGCGGCCATCGTGGGCGCGGTCGACTTCGGCAATGGCGGCGGCACGCTGACGCTGGGCGGCACGTCCAGCCTGTCGGGCGCGATCAGCAATGCCGGCGGCATCGACGTAGTGCTGGACGGCGGCACGCTCAACGCGACCAACACCGGGACCATCGCACTGAACTCGCTCACCGCCAGCGGCACGTCGACCATCGGCGTCACGATCGACGCGGAGAATGAGACGAGCACCCTCTATGACGTCGCGGGCGCCGCCAGCTTCGCCAGCGGATCGCAGGTGAAGGTCAATCTGGCGCAGGTCAGCGGATCGGAAGGCGACTATGTGATCGTCCAGGCCGGTTCGCTCAGCGGATCGCCCACGCTCGATACCGAAACCCTGCTGCCCTACATGTTCAAGGGCAGCGTGACGGGCGACAGCACGGCCGGCACGGTCACCCTGTCGATCGCGGCCAAGACGGTGTCGGAACTGGGCCTCAGCGGATCGCTGGCGCGCGCCTATTCGGCGATCTTCAACGCGCTGGACAATGACAGCGACGTCGCCAACGCCTATCTGGGCATCACCGACGGCAGCACGCTGACCGCCAATCTGCGCCAGATGCTGCCCGACCATGCCGGCGGCACGTTCGAAGCGGTGACGTCGGGTTCGCGCGCGACCGCCCGCATCCTGTCCGATCCCAACGGCATCTACCGCACCAAGGACGGGCGGCTGGGCTTCTGGCTGCAACAGGTCGCCTTCGGCAGCGCCAAGAGCGTGGGCAGCACCGCCTCCTACGACATCAACGGCTGGGGCGCGGGCGGCGGCGTCGAATATCTGACCGATCTTGGGGCGTTCGGCGGGTCCTTCGCCTATATCCATGGCAGCGATTCCAGCGGCAGCTCCAACAACGCCGTGGATTCCGACCAGTATGAACTGGCGGCGCACTGGCGCGGCCAATGGGGACCGCTGCTCGCCTTCGCGCGCGTATCGGCGGCCAAGGTCAATTTTTCGGGCACGCGCCACTTCGAAAATGGCGATGTCGTGCGCACCGCCAATGGCGAATGGGACGGCGATCTCTATTCAGCGACGGCAGGCTTGTCCTACCAGCTGCAATTTGATCGCTTCAGCCTGCGTCCGGCGGTCGGCATCGACTATTATCGTCTGAAGGAGGATGGCTATGCCGAAACGGGCGGCGGCGACGCGTTCGACCTGACCGTGCTCGGCCGCACCAGCGACGAGACCACGGCCAATGGCACGATCACGGCCGGCTATGACTTTGGCAGCCTGAACCGGGCCGATGGGTGGGTCCGCCTGGAACTGGAAGGCGGCCGGCGCCAGATCATCGGCGGGTCGCTCGGCAACACCACCGCCTATTTCAAGGATGGCGATCAGTTCACGCTGGTGGCGGAAGACCGCACCAATGGCTGGACCGGCCGCGCTCGCCTCTATGGCGGCACCGACACCTTCCGCATCGGCGGGGAGTTCGGCGCGGAGGAACAACAAAATCACGTCGCCATCTCATTTCGCGCGACGGTTAACTTCGTGCTGTGACGTCTGACAGGTGAAGCGGCGGGCCACACCCCACAGACCCTCCCGGTCCGTCGCTTCCGCTTCGGCACAAATCCCTCCCCAAGGGCGCCGAACATAAAGAGGGGCGTCGCCGGTCCCCCCGGCGGCGCCCCTTCTTTTTGCAGCCTGCCTGTGGCCGGAGGCCGGTTATGTCTCGTCGCTCAGGCCGATGCACTGTTTCCAGATGCCGCCGATCGTGCCGAACTGCCGCCGATATTCGACGCGGCTCCCGGTGCCTTCGGGGTAGATGGAAAAGGCCAGCGACACGCCGCCATAGCCATTTTTGATCAGCACGACCTTGGACCCGTCGTCCCGGTCCATCGCGGGCGTGTTATTCTTGTTCGACAGGCAAAACGCCACTTCGTTCACGGACTTCTGCGAATGGAACACCTCGGTGGGCGCCTTGTCCAGCACCGTCTGCGTGGACGCACAGCCCGACACAGCCAGTGCGGCGCCGACACATAATAGAATACGCATGAAATGCCCCTAGTCATGGACCGCAAGTCCCCCGACTCGCGTGCCCATGACCAGGATTATCGCTCGTTTTTACAGGCGTATAGTGGGACGATGCGGGGCCGGCTCAGGCCAACCCCTTCTTCACCAGTTCGTTGACGACCTGGGGATTGGCCTTGCCCTGCATCGCCTTCATCGTCTGGCCGACGAAGAAGCCGAACAAGGCTTCCTTGCCGCCCTTATATTGCGCGACCTTGTCGGCGTTGCGGGCCAGCACATCGGCCACCGCCGCCTCGATCGCGCCGGTGTCGGACGTCTGCTTCAGGCCCTTTTCCTCGACGATGGCCGCGGGCCGCTCGCCGGTTTCGAGCATGATCTCGAACACCTGCTTGGCGATCGTGCCGCTGATCGTGCCATCGGCCACCAGCGCCAGCAGCTCCGCGCCTTCCTCGGGGCTGACGGGGCTTTCCTCCAGGCTCTTGCCGAGCCGGTTGAGCGCGCCATAGAGTTCCGACAGCAGCCAGTTGGCCGACGCCTTGGCGACTTCGCCCTCGCTCTTCTTCTGGATGCGCGCGCCTTCGGCCAGTAGCGCCTCGAACCAGCGCGCCGTGTCGGCGTCGGCGGTCAGCGTCGCGGCATTATAGGCGGACAGGCCCAGCCCCTGCTCGTAGCGCTTGCGCTTGACGTCGGGCAGTTCGGGCAGCGACTGGCGGCATTCCTCCAGGAAGGCGTCATCCAGTTCCAGCGGCAGCAGATCGGGATCGGGGAAGTAGCGATAGTCATGCGCATCTTCCTTCGACCGCATCGAGCGCGTCTCGTTGCGATCGGGGTCATAGAGGCGCGTTTCCTGCACCACCGTGCCGCCGGATTCCAGCACGTCGACCTGACGGCTCGCCTCATGCTCGACCACGGCCATGACGAAGCGGACCGAATTGACGTTCTTGGTCTCGGTGCGCGTGCCGAACGGCTCGCCGGGCCGGCGGACCGACACATTCACGTCGGCGCGCATCGAGCCCTGATCCATATTGCCGTCGCACGATCCCACATAGCGCAGGATAGTCCGCAGCTTCGACAGATAGGCGCCGGCCTCGGCGGGCGAACGCATGTCCGGCTTCGACACGATTTCCATCAGCGCCACGCCCGACCGGTTGAGATCGACATAGGAGCTGGTCGGATGCTGGTCGTGCATCAGCTTGCCGGCATCCTGCTCGACATGGATGCGCTCGACGCCGATCACCTTGGTGCTCGCCTCGGGGTTCTTCTCATCGAGGACGATCTCGATCTGCCCCTCGCCCACGATCGGGTGGTAGAGCTGGCTGATCTGATAGCCCTGCGGCAGATCGGCGTAGAAATAATTTTTGCGGTCGAAGCGCGACCATTTGTTGATCTGCGCGTCGATCGCCATGCCGGTGCGCACCGCCTGGCGGATGCACTCGCGATTGGGCACGGGCAGCATGCCGGGCATCGCCGCGTCTACAAGCGAGACCTGCGTATTGGGCTCCGCGCCGAAGGCGGTGGCGGCGCCGGAGAAGAGCTTGGCGTTCGACGTCACCTGCGCATGGACTTCCAGGCCGATCACGACCTCCCACTCGCCGGTTGCGCCCTGGATGCGATATGAAGTCTCGGTCATAGTCTTACACCGTCATCCCGGCGAAGGCCGGGATCTCTCTTTCTAATGTCACGACAAAGGCAGTGAGATGCCAGCCTTCGCTGGCATGACGTGCCTTCACCACCACTTGTCCGGCCGCGCGGTGAAGCCAGCCCGCTCCTCGATGGCGAGGCTGGCGTTCAGCACGGTCTGCTCGTCCAGCGCCTTGCCGATCACCTGCAGGCCGATCGGCAGGCCCGCCGCGTCCAGCCCACCCGGCACCGCCATCGCCGGCAGCCCGGCCAGCGAGGCCGGCACGGTGAAGACGTCGTTCAGATACATGGCCAGCGGATCGGCCTGCTTCTCGCCCAGCGCGAAGGAGGCGCTCGGCGCGGTCGGCGTCAGCAGCAGGTCGCACTTTTCGAATGCCAGTTCGAAGTCGCGCGCGATCAGCGCCCGCACCTTCTGCGCCTGGGTATAATAAGCGTCGTAGAAGCCCGCCGACAGCACATAGGTGCCGATCATGATGCGGCGCTTCACTTCCGGGCCGAAGCCGGCGGCGCGGGTCGCGGCATACATGTCCTGCAAACCTGCGCCATCGGGCAGGTCGCGCTGGCCATAGCGCACCCCGTCATAGCGAGCGAGGTTCGACGATGCTTCGGCAGGCGCAATGATATAATAGGTCGGCAGCGCATATTTGGTATGCGGCAGCGACACCTCCACCACTTCGGCGCCGGCGTCCTTCAGCCATTCGATGCCGCGATCCCACATGGCGGAGATTTCGGCATTCAGGCCATCGGGGCGATATTCCCTGGGAATGCCGACGGTCTTGCCCTTGAGGTCGCTCGACAGATGGGCTTCCCACTGCGGCACGGCCAGGTCGAGCGATGTCGAATCCTTGGGATCGAAGCCCGACATGACTTCCAGCAGGATCGCATTGTCGCGCACCGTCCGCGCCATCGGCCCGGCCTGGTCGAGCGACGAGGCGAAGGCGACGATGCCCCAGCGCGAGCAGCGGCCATAGGTCGGCTTGATGCCCGAAATGCCGGTGAAGGCGGCGGGCTGGCGGATCGACCCGCCGGTATCGGTGCCGGTCGCCGCCGGACAGAGCCGGGCGGCAATGGCCGAGGACGACCCGCCCGAGGAGCCACCCGGCGCCAGCGCGGCGTTGCCGCCATCCTTGCGCCGCCAGGGCGAAATCACATTGCCATAATAGCTGGTCTCGTTCGACGATCCCATGGCGAACTGGTCGAGGTTGAGCTTGCCCAGCATGCCCGCGCCCGCCGCCCACAGCTTGCCCGACACGGTCGATTCATAGGTGGGCGTGAAGCCTTCCAGCATGTGGCTGGCTGCGGTCGTCTGCACGCCCTGGGTGCAGAACAGGTCCTTCATGCCGATGGGCACGCCCGCAAGCGGCCCCAGCGTTTCGCCCGCAGCCCTCGCCTTGTCGGCGGCATCGGCCGCGCCCAGCGCCTTTTCCGGCGTCTCGACGATGAAGGCGTTGAGCGCCTTGGCCGCGGCGACATTGGCGTTGAACGCCTCCGCCACCTCGCGCGCCGAAAAGTCGCCGCCACGGAAGCCGTCGCGGATGTCGGCTACGGTGAGATCAGTCAGATCAGTCAAAACTCTAACCCCGTTCGGGCTGAGCCGATTGAAGCCCAGTCCTTCTTGAAGAGAAGTGCAGCCCTTCGTCCAGCGCAGGGCGAACGGCGACAGGAAATGTCACTCGATCACCTTGGGCACCGCGAAGAAGCCATGTTCGGCCTGCGGCGCATTGGCCAGCACCTTGTCGCGCACATTGCCGTCGGTGACGACATCGTCGCGCAGCCGTTGCTGGTTGGGGATGACGGCGGTCATCGGCTGCACGCCGGTCACATCCACCTCGCCCAGTTGCTCCACCCAGCCCAGGATGTTGTTGAGTTCGGGCACCATCGCCTCCGCCTCGGCATCCGTCACCGAAATGCGCGACAGGCTGGCGATCTTTTTCACGGTCTGAAGGTCTATCGACATGGGCTGCCGCTACCATCCGCACCGCCCTGCTTCAAGCGGCTTTCGCGCCTCTTGCGCGGGCGCGGTCCTTGCGCCAGACAGGATGGTGAAGAGGGGCGACATGCCCCGCGGGGCGGAGAGACAAGGGTGGCGCGCAAATTCCTCTATGTCATCGCGGCGCTGGTCGTGCTGGCGATCGGCGCGAGCGCGGTCTACGCCCTGTGGGGCAATGCGCTGATCCGCGCGGTGATGGTGCCGCGCGAACCGTTCGAGCCGCTGAAGCCCCTGCCCCCTGGGGCCTATGCCGACGCGAAGATGTGGATCGCCCGGCCGGACATCGTGAAGGACAATCCGGCGCTCTGGACGCCCGCGGGCGTCGCCAATCCGCAGGCCAGACCGCAGGCGGCGGTCTTCTTCATCCACCCCACCAGCTACATCACCACCTTTGGCGGGGCGCACTGGAATGCGCGGCTGGACGACAGCGAAACCGCCGCGACCGCCCGCCGCTTCGTCGCCAGCCAGGCCAGCGCCTTCAACGGCGCGGGCGCGGTGTGGGCGCCCCGCTATCGCCAGGCCAATTATGGCGCATTCCTGACGCAGAAGCCCGAAGCCGACAAGGCGCTGGCGGCCGCCTATGGCGATGTGCGGCAGGCCTTCGCCGCCTTCCTGCGGGCCAATCCCGAAGCGCCGCTGATCCTCGCCGCGCACAGCCAGGGGTCGCGCCATCTGCTGGAATTGCTGCGACAGGAAATTGCGGGCAAGCCGATCGCCGACCGCATCGTCGCCGCCTATGTCGTGGGCTGGCCGGTGTCGGTGGAGGCTGACCTGCCCGCGCTCGGCCTGCCCGCCTGCGCCCGCCGCGACCAGGCGCATTGCATCGTCAGCTGGCAAAGCTATGCCGAACCCGCCGATCCGTCCGCCGTGGTCGAAAGTTTCGAGCGCAAGACCGGCTATACCGGACGCCCGCGCAAGGGCACGCATATGCTCTGCACCAACCCCATCACCGGCGCATTCAACGGCAAGGCGCCCGCCAGCGCCAACAAGGGCACGCTCGACGCGCGCGAACAGGGGCAGCCGCCCAAGCTCGTTCCCGGCATCGTCCCGGCGCGCTGCGACACCAGCGGCGTGCTGATGATCGGGGAGCCGGTGGACATGGGGCCCTTCACCCTCCCCGGCAACAACTACCACGTCTATGACTATAACCTCTTCTGGGGCAATGTGCGCGAGGATGCGCAGAAAAGGCTGGCGGCCTTCCTAAAGCCGTGACTTCGCCGGCCAGTCGTGACAGGGGATCGCTCTATGACCTTGGTGACGACGGATCGGGCGGCCTTCCGCCAGGCGCTGCCCGCTGGCGGGCGGCTGATCGGCATGGATGTGGGGACGAAGACGATCGGCCTGGCGCTGTGCGACGCCGGCTGGACGATCGCCAGCCCCGCCTACACCGTGACGCGCGGCAAGTTCAACAAGGACAAGATCGGCCTGGCCGCCTTCATCGCGCAGCAGCAGGTGAAGGGCGTGGTCATCGGCCTGCCGCTGAACCTCGACGGCAGTTCATCGCCCCGCGCGCAGGCCAGCCGCGCCTTCGCGCATAATATCGCGGACCTGAACCTGCCGATCCTGTTGTGGGACGAGCGCTGGTCGACGCAGGCGGTCACGCGCACCCTGCTGGAGGCCGACGCCAGCCGCGCGCGCCGCGACGAACTGGTCGACAAGCTCGCCGCCAGCTATATCCTGCAGGGCGCGATCGACGGGCTGGTGGCGGGGCTGGAATAGCCGCTCAGCCCGCCGGGGAGCAGGATGCGGGTCCGGTCAGAAAAGGCATGATGTCGACGCCATCGCCCGGAAAGATGGTGAAGTGCGGATGGCCTTCGAACAGGCGCGCCGCCGCTTCGATGCTGTCCGCCTCGACCACGACATAGCCGCAACAGTCATTCGATGCCGGCGCCACGCCGTCGCGCGTGACGCGCATCGTCTTGCCCACCATGCCGCCGCGGTCGGGCAAGGCCCGCGCATGCGCGGCTTCCCACGCCTGCCATGCGGGCAGGCCGGCGGCGTCCACCGCATCCTGTTCATCCTGGGGCAGCGCGCGGAAGCGGGCGAGGCTTTCGGGCGTCATCGTGTAGACGGCGAGAAAATGGGGCATGGCTGCATCTCCCTCGGGCCTCTGCCAGACTAGCCGAGCGGCTGCCCCGCGTCACCTGCCGCCGCAAGCCCCTCCCGGTCGAACGCCGTGATGATCGGACATGGTCCTTCCTCGCTGGCATGGCATTGCCGCGCCAGCCGCTCCAGCGCGCGGCGCGCGCCCTGCAGTTCCGCGATCTTGCCGTCCAGCGCGGCGATCCGCTCCGCCGCCAGTTCGCGCGCCCGCGCCCGGTCCTGCCCGGCGTCGAGCGCCAGCAGCTCGCCGATCTGATCCAGCGTGAAGCCGGCCGCCTGCGCCGAGCGGATGAAGCCCAGCCGCCGCACATCCTGCGCGCCATAGCGGCGCACGCCCGCGCCCCGCGGCGGCGTCTCGATCAACCCGCGCCGCTGATAATAGCGCACCGTTTCCACATTCACGCCGGCCGACCGCGCGAGGCCGGAAATCGTCATGCCCATGCCTTGACTCCGTACCATGGTACGGACCCTATATGGGCCTGCATCCCCGCCCCTCAAGCCCCAAGGATGCGCCCATGGCCGACACGCCCCGCAAGACCGCCAGCCTGTACCGGATGGTGATGCCCAGCCACATCTGCCCCTATGGCATCAAGTCGCGCTGGCTGCTCCGCCGCCATGGCTACAGGGTGGACGATCATTGGCTCAAGAGCCGCGCGGAAACGGACGCCTTCAAGGCGCAGCATGACGTGAAGACCACGCCGCAGACCTTCATCAACGGGCAACGGATCGGCGGCCATGACGATCTGCGCCGTTATCTGGGCCTCAAGGTGCGGGACCCGAACGCCACCAGCTATGTGCCCGTGCTCGCAGTCTTCGCGGTCGCCGCGCTGCTGGCGCTGGCGATCAACTGGCTGACCTTCCTGCCGCTGCTGTCGCTGGTGACGATCGAGCGCTTCGTCGCCATCGCCATGATGCTGCTCGCCATGCTGAAGCTGCAGGATGTCGATCGCTTCGCCACCATGTTCCTGAACTATGACCTGCTCGCCCGCCGCCTGCCGCCCTATGGCCTGGCCTATCCCTTTCTGGAGCTGGGCGCGGGCGTGCTGATGCTGACGCGGTCGTTCGACTGGCTGTCCGTTCCGGTCGCGCTGTTCATCGGCGGCGTCGGCGCCGTATCCGTGTTCAAGGCGGTCTATCTCGACAAGCGCGAACTCAAATGCGCCTGCGTCGGGGGCGGCAGCAACGTGCCGCTGGGCTTTGTCTCGCTCACCGAAAATCTGATGATGATCGCCATGGCCCTATGGATGCTGGCCGGCATCCACTAAGATCGACCGGCGCGCGCCGGTCGAAGCCCTAGTCCCCGTCGCGCCCGTAGACGTCGGGCAGGAAGGTCACGCCATCCTTGGTCGGCACCGCGGTCAGATAGGTGAGATAAACCGGCACCGGCTGGGGCAGCGGCACATGCTGTTCGGGCGCGTCGCTCTTGGCCTTGGGCGTTTCGCCGAAAAACCAGCGCCCGAGCCGCTGCGCATCCTCCAGCCGCACGCAGCCATTGCTGAAATGACGGTCGTCCTTGGCCAGCAGGTTGCGCTGCGGCGTGTCGTGCAGATAAATGCCAAGGTCGTTGGGGAACATGAACTTGACCTTCCCCATGGCGTTGCTGCCGCCCGGCAGCTGGCGCACGCGCACTTCCTGCCGCCCCGCCGCCACCGCGTCCCAGTCGATCGCGCTTTGCGCCAGCGGGGCGGGATTCGCGCTCCAGTCGGCCAGCGCCTCATAGCGCATCGCCTTGAGCGAGCCGCCGTCCAATATCCTGGGCGCGACCTTGTTCGCGACCAGATCGGGCGGGATGTTCCAATAGGGGTTCAGCGTCGCGTAGCGGATCATCCCCGCCATGAAGGGAGTCTGCGTCTCCTTCGTGCCGGCGACCACCTTCATCGACCCGTCGAGCGCGCCCTTGCTGTAATACCAGAGCTGCGCCGAGGCGGCGTCGACCACCACATGCCGCGTCCAGGGCCCCGGCAGCAGTCGCGCCCGCTCCAGATTGAGCGCCAGCGCCCGGCGATAATGGCCCGGCCCCTTGTTGAGCGCAGCGATCGTCATCGCGCCCGCCACGCCATCGGGCTTCAGCCCATGATCGCCCTGAAACGCCTTCACGCGGGCGACCAGCGCCTTGTCATAAGCGTCGCCGCCCGCCATCCCCAGCCGCTCGCGCAGCATGGCGATGGCGTCGCTGCGGCCACCGGGCCGCATCCGCACGCCTTCGGGCACGGGCAGGTCGGGCAGCTGCGCCCATTGCGCGTCATAGCGCGCGCGGGCGTTGCGCAGCCGCATGTAGAGCGGGCTCATCCAGCCGGCATCGCGCACATAGTCGCTCAGCGAGGGGGCGAGCGCGGCGACTCGCAATATCTCGGACGGCTCGGCCTCCTGCGGCTCCACCTCCTTGTCGAGATAGCGCATCCGCACGTCGCGCGCGGGGCGGCGCATGTCGGCGACGATGTCGGTGAAGGCGCGCGACAGCGCCAGCTCCGCGCGGGCCAGCGCCTTGGGATCGCCATTGTCGGCGGCCGCGATCCGCTGCTTCAGCTCCTGCGGATCATAATCGTCGGGATCAAGGCCATCGGCGCCGCTATCCGCAATCAGCGCCAGCAGCGCATCGGCCTGTGGCCCGATCCGGTCCTGATCGACCCAGATCGGCCAATAGCCGCGCCGGCCGTAGAAATTCTTGTACTTGCCCCCGACCTGTGCGCGGATTTCGGCCGCGACGCTCGACTTGGCGGCCTGCGCGGCATCGGGCTGCGCGGCCGCGATGGACGGCAGCGCTGCAGCGATCAGCAGGCAGGGGATCAGGGAAGCGCGAAGCGAAGGGGCGCGGCGAGATCGCCGCGCCCGAACAGACGAGTGGATCAGCCGCGTTCTCCCGCGCGCGGGGGCGGCGGGGGCGGCGGCGGCGGACAGGGCGGGCCCTGGACCGCGTGATAGATGCCATCGGCCGTGTAATAGCCGTCGACATAGCCGTCGCCGTCGCGATCGGCGGCCACGGTGCCGGCGATCGCGCCAGGGCCGACCGGCGGCGCGGTGGTCACCGGGGCTTCATTCTTGGAACAGGCGCTCAGCGCCATCAGCCCACCAGCGGCCAAAGCCACATATTTGAGTTGCATATCATCTCCCTGGACGCGGCGCGGCCAAGCCGCATGCGCCGTTAGACCTCTTGCCGCGACCCGTGCGGCTCGATCCCAACGCCCAAGCGGGAGAAATAATCCATTACCCGATCGCAATGACGGTGAACGGTGGCATATCAGCGACAAAGCACCCCGCAGTGCCCCCGCGAAAGCAGGAGCCTAGGGCAGCAGGCGGTGCGCCCGGAAATCTGGGCTCCTGCTTTCGCAGGAACACGTCACGCAATTTACCCCAGCACCCACTGCGCCGACGCGATGCCCTGGGCGTAGAGCAGCACCGACAGGTCGCCATGGATGATTTCCGCCGCGGCGGCTTCACGCGTTTTGGGCTTGGCGTGATAGGCGACGCCCAGGCCCGCGCCCTGGATCATCGGTATGTCATTGGCGCCGTCGCCGACCGCCAGCGTCAGCGCGCGGTCGATGCCGCCGGCGATCGCCGCGTCCAGTTCCGCCCGCTTGCGCGCCGCATCGACGATCGGCGTGGTCACCGTGCCCAGCAACGCGCCGTCGGCAATTTCCAGCACATTGGCGACCGCCGTGTCGAAGCCGATCTCTTCGGCGACGGGGCCGGTGAAGCGGGTGAAGCCGCCCGACACCAGCAAGGTCCGCGCGCCCCGCGCCTTCATCGTCCGCACCAGCGCCCTGGCCCCGCCCATGATGACGACTCGCTCCGCCCGGCAGAGGTCGATCGCGGCATCCTCCAGCCCCTTGAGCAGCGCCACGCGTTCATGCAGCGCACCGGCGAAGTCCAGCTCGCCGCGCATCGCCCGTTCGGTGATTTCCGCTATCTGCGGTTTGATCCCCGCATAGTCGGCCAGCTCGTCGATGCACTCGACGGTGATCATGGTCGAATCCATGTCGGCGATCAGCAGTTTCTTCTCGCGCGTCTCTGTCGCCTGCACGATGATGTCGATGCCCGCGCCCACACCCGCCAGAGCCGCACGCGCGGCCGCCGGATCGGCCCCGAAGAACAGGTCGGCCGCCTTGTCCGCATCCAGCCAGCAGCAGTCGCTGGGCGCGCAGCCCGCATCGCGCAGCCGGTCGGCCGCTTCGGCAATATCCCCCTGCCCCATCGAGCCACTAGCCACTAAGGTCGCGACGAACATGCTTACTCCCGAACCAGAAACAGGCAGCGGCGAATCCCGCCCACGGGTCGCGCTTATTGCCGGGCCGACCGCCAGCGGCAAGAGCGCGCTCGCCATCCGCCTCGCCCGCATGGCCGATGGCGTCGTCATCAACGCCGACGCCAGCCAGGTCTACGCCGACCTGTCGATCCTGTCCGCCCGCCCGTCGGCGGAGGAAATGGGCGACGTGCCCCATCGGCTGTTCGGCCATATCGACGGGGCGCAGGCCTGCACCGCCGCGCGCTGGGCGGCCGAGGCGCGGACGGAGATCGACGCTGCCCACGCCGCGGGCAAGCTGCCCGTGCTGGTCGGCGGCACCGGCCTCTATATCCGCACCCTGCTCGACGGCATCGCCCCGGTGCCGCAGATCGACCCCGCGATCCGCGTCGCCGTCCGCGCGCTGCCCGTGGCGCAGGCGCATGCGGCCTTGCGGCAGGAGGATCCGCAGGCGGCTGCTCGGCTGGCGCCGGCCGACACCACCCGCGTCGCGCGCGCGCTGGAGGTGATCCGATCGACCGGGCGGACGATCGGCGAATGGCAGGCGCACAAGAGCGGGGGCATTGCCGATCGCATCGCCCTGTCCCCGCTCATCCTGCTGCCGCCCCGCCCGTGGCTGGTGGAGCGCTGCGACCGGCGGTTCGTCCAGATGCTGGACCAGGGCGCGGTGGCGGAGGTCGAGGCGCTGCTCGCCCGCGGGCTCGATCCCGACCTGCCGGTGATGCGCGCCATCGGAGTGCCGGACATCGCTGCCTGGCTGAATGGCGACAGCGAACGCGACAGCATGATCGAACGCGGCCAACGCGCCACGCGCCAATATGCCAAACGCCAATATACCTGGTTCGCGCACCAGCCGCCGGCCGACTGGCCGCGCGAAAGCCGGCACATAGATGACAAGATCGCTAACGAATTAGCAATTATATTACAGCAATAGTGCTTGACCGGCCATTTTATGTCCACTAGAGGCAGGCGCCTTGCCATCGCGGGTGCCCCGGCGCAAACACGCGGCTTGCACCAACAAGAGGAGTTTCATCGTGGCCGAAAAGAGCGGCGCGGACATTTTGGTCGAATGCCTGGTCGATCTGGGCGTCGAAGTCGTGTTCGGTTATCCGGGCGGCGCGGTGCTGCCCATCTATGACGCGCTCTATAATCATCCCACGATCCGCCACGTGCTCGTCCGCCACGAACAGGGCGCGACGCACATGGCGGAGGGCTATGCCCGCTCCACCGGCAAGCCGGGCGTCGTGCTCGTCACGTCGGGGCCCGGCGCGACCAACGCGGTCACCGGCATCACCGACGCGCTGCTCGATTCCATCCCGATGGTCGTCATCACCGGGCAGGTTCCGACGCAACTGATCGGCACCGACGCCTTCCAGGAAGCGGACACGGTCGGCATCACCCGCCACTGCAGCAAGCATAATTATCTGGTGAAGACGCCCGGCCGCCTGGCCGAGGTCGTGCACGAAGCCTTCCACATCGCCACCACCGGGCGCCCCGGCCCCGTCGTCGTCGACATTCCCAAGAATGTGCAGATCGCGACCGCGCCCTATGCCCGGCCGGAACTGAAGGTGCACGCCAGCTATCGCCCCCAGACCAAGGCGGACGCCGCCGCGATCGATGCGGCGGTCGAGATGCTGGCCGCGGCCGAGCGGCCGATCCTCTACACCGGCGGCGGCGTCATCAACTCAGGCGCGCAGGCGAGCGCCCTGCTGCGCGAACTGGCGGCGCTGACCGGCGCGCCCGTCACGTCGACGCTGATGGGCCTGGGCGCCTTTCCCGCTTCGTCCGACCAGTGGCTGGGGATGCTGGGGATGCACGGCACCTATGAAGCCAATTGGGCGATGAACCAGGCCGACCTCATCCTGTGCGTCGGCGCGCGCTTCGACGACCGGGTGACCGGCCGGCTCGACGCCTTCGCCCCCAACAGCCGCAAGATCCACATCGACATCGACCGCAGCTCGATCAACAAGACCGTCGATGTCGACCTGCCCGTGGTCGCCGATGTCGCCAGCGCGCTGGACGACATGATCGCCCTGTGGAAGCAGCGCGGGCATCAGCGGCAGGACCTGTCCGGCTGGTGGGCGCGGATTGCCGACTGGCGCGCCAAGCGCAGCCTTTCCTATCCCGAAACGGGCGAGGAGATCATGCCGCAGCGCGCGATCGCCGATCTGTATCAGGCCTGCGTCGCGACCGGCAAGGATGTCATCATCACCACCGAAGTCGGCCAGCACCAGATGTGGGCGGCCCAGCATTTCGGGTTCGAAGCGCCCAACAAATGGCTGACGTCCGGGGGCCTGGGCACGATGGGCTATGGCTTTCCGGCGGCGATCGGCGCGCAGATGGGCAATCCCGACAGCATCACCATCTGCATCGCGGGCGACGCATCCATTCAGATGAACATCCAGGAACTGGGCACGGCGACTCAATATCGCCTGCCGGTCAAAATCTTCATCCTCAACAATGAATATATGGGCATGGTCCGCCAATGGCAGGAACTGACCTATGAAAGCCGCTATTCCAACAGCTATTCCGACAGCCTGCCCGACTTCGTGAAGCTGGGCGAAGCCTATGGCTGGACCGGCATCCGCATCGAAGGACCTCAGGATCTGGAATCGGGCATCCGCCAGATGCTGGACACGCCGGGGCCGGTGATCGTCGAT
Organism: Sphingobium naphthae; assembly: GCF_020782235.1. GTDB lineage: Bacteria > Pseudomonadota > Alphaproteobacteria > Sphingomonadales > Sphingomonadaceae > Sphingobium > Sphingobium naphthae. The sequence continues at coordinate 16,155 of NZ_JAJGNO010000012.1, read as the reverse complement.
TGCCGCGTGGCCAAGCTGTCCAACTGTTTCCCCATGATCCCGTCGGGCGCGGCGCATACCGACATGTTGCTTGATCCCAACCAGATCGCGGGCATCATGTCCGACGAAGCCAAGGCGCTGGTGTAAGGACAGGCATGTGACGCAGCATCTGAAGCTCCGCATCCATGTGACGGAGCCCTGGGATTTCGAGCGGCTGACCGGATCGGCCGAACTGACCGGCTGGACCATCGATCATGCCGATCCCGACAATGAGGAATGGGAAGTGCATCTCGATCACGGGTTCGATTTCAACAAGCGGCATATCGGCACCCTGCTGGCCGGGCCCCGCTATGTCGGCGAACGGCTGGACCGGATGTTCGATGCGGTATCGGGCTTCCCGGTGCGGCTTGCCCACCGGCAGGAGGGCGAATGGCACTATGCCTTCGTCGCCATGATTTCGCAGCGGCACGACAAGCCCGTCGCAGACCATCAGGATCACGGAACCATCTGATGCATATCCAGGAAGAACTCAGCCAGCGGCACGTCCTGTCGCTGACCGTTTCCAACGAGGCGGGCATATTGGCGCGCATCGCGGGCCTGTTCACCGCGCGCGGCTATAATATCGACAGCCTGACCGTGGCCGACATCACCGACGATCATGCGATCAGCCGCATCACCATCGTCACCAGCGGCCCGCCCAAGGTGATCGACCAGATCATCGCCCAGCTCGACCGGCTGGTGCCGGTGCACAAGGTGACCGACCTGACCGAAGCGGGCCCCTTCGTCGAGCGCGAACTGGCGCTGGTCAAGGTCGCGGGCGTGGGCGAGGACCGGATCGAGGCGCTGCGCCTAGCCGACGTGTTCCGCGCCAAGGTGGTCGACACCACCATCGGCAGCTTCATCTTCGAACTGACCGGCACGACCGAGAAGGTCGACAATTTCGTGGCGCTCATGCGCCAGATCGGCCTGGTCGAGGTCGGCCGCACCGGCGTGGTCGGCCTGATGCGCGGGAAAGAGGCCAACTGAAGGATTTGACCCCTCTCCCACAGGGAGAGGGAGGGGCCCGCCGCGCAGCGGAGGGACGGTGAGGGCGATGAGCGCGTCCGATCCCGGTGGTTCCCCCTCACCAACTTCGACCGGGGCCTGTCGGCCCAGGTCTTCGTATCCTCTCCCTCAAGGGAGAGGGCCAGGATATGAAAAGGGAAGACGGACAATGAAGGTTTATTACGATCGCGACGCCGACATCGGCCTGATCAAGGGCAAGAAGGTCGCCATTCTGGGTTATGGTTCGCAGGGCCACGCCCATGCGCAGAATCTGCGCGATTCCGGCGTCGCCGAAGTCGCCATCGCCCTGCGCGCCGGCTCGCCCAGCGCCAAGAAGGCGGAAGGCGCCGGCTTCAAGGTGATGCCCAATGCGGAAGCCGCTGCCTGGGCCGACGTGTTCATGATCCTCGCGCCCGACGAGCATCAGGCCGCGATCTATGCCGCCGACGTGCACGACAATCTGCGCCCCGGCGCGGCGCTCGCCTTCGCGCACGGCCTCAACGTCCATTTCGGCCTGATCGAGCCGCGCAAGGATGTCGACGTCATCATGATCGCGCCCAAGGGGCCGGGCCACACCGTGCGCGGCGAATATGTCCGCGGCGGCGGCGTCCCCTGCCTGATCGCGGTGCACCAGGATGCGACCGGCAACGCCCATGACATCGCCCTGTCCTACGCCAGCGGCGTGGGCGGCGGCCGCAGCGGCATCATCGAAACCAATTTCCGCGAGGAATGCGAAACCGACCTGTTCGGCGAGCAGGCGGTGCTGTGCGGCGGCACCACGGCGCTGGTGCAGGCGGGCTTCGAAACGCTGGTGGAAGCTGGCTATTCGCCCGAAATGGCCTATTTCGAATGCCTGCACGAGCTGAAGCTGATCGTCGACCTGATGTATGAAGGCGGCATCGCGACGATGCGCTATTCGATCAGCAACACCGCCGAATATGGCGACATCAAGACCGGCCCGCGGATCATCACCGAAGAAACCAAGAAGGAAATGAAGCGCGTTCTGGCCGACATCCAGTCCGGCCGCTTCGTCAAGGACTTCGTCCTCGACAACCGCGCCGGCCAGCCGGAACTGAAGGCCAGCCGCATCGCTGCCCAGCGTCACCCGATCGAGGAGACCGGCGCCAAGCTGCGCGCGATGATGCCCTGGATCAGCGCCAACAAGCTGGTCGATCAGGACAAGAACTGATCCGGCCATCCTCCCCCGCCCCGGCAGGGAGGAGAATGGGATGCGGTCATAAGCGAAACGATCCGTTCCGCTTCATGCCTCTGGAACTTGGCAAGGGCGCGGCATACTATTGTCGCGCCCTTGAGCATTTCGGAGAGACCTCTCATGAAGAAAATCCTGATCCCCGCCGCCGCCCTCATGCTTGTCGCCGGCGGCACCGCGCTGGTCGCGCAGATGCCGACCGCCGCCCCCGGCACGAAGGACGCCGCCAAGGTGACCGGCGGCACCTACAAGGTCGATGGCGGCCATACCCAGGTCGTGTTCGCCTGGGATCACATGGGCTTCACCAACAATATGGGCACGATCGCCGAGCCCACCGGCACGCTGACGCTGGACAAGGCCAATCCGGCCGCGTCCAAGGTGTCGGTCGAATTCCCCGTCTCCAACATCCGCACCGGCGTCGCCAAGCTGGACGAGCATCTGATGAAGGCGGATTTCTTCGACGCCGCCAAATTCCCGACCGCGACCTTCGTGTCGACCAGCGTCAAGCCTGACGGCGCGACCGGCGCCGACATCACCGGCAATCTGACCATCAAGGGCGTGACCAAGCCGGTGACGCTGGACGCCGAATTATACGGCGCGGGCGTCCAGCCGATGAGCAAGAAGGAAAATGTCGGCTTCATCGCGACGACGACGATCAAGCGCAGCGAATTCGGCATGGGCTATGCCGTGCCGATGGTCAGCGACGCGATCGAACTGAAGATCATCGCCGGCTTCGAAAAACAATAAGCCCGGCGGCCTGCCAGGACATTATATTGCCCGACGGACGGGGCCGGCTTGCGCGTCGGCCCCGTTTTGCGTATGAGGCGCGCATCATGCAGAGCGTCGCGCTTCTTCCCCTGCTACGACTTACGCGCCCTTAGGCGTGGCTTTTGTGCTGCCTTCCGGCTAAGGGCAGCGTCGATCCGCCTAAGGGCATCCATCACAGTCAAGTCGCTCCACGGGCGCGCCGCCGCGCCTGTCGCAGGAAATATCCGATCCCATGATGCTGACCGACCCTTCCCAGAAATATCGTTCCTTCCCGCAGGTCGACCTGCCCGACCGTCAGTGGCCCAGCCGCGTCATCACCGCGCCGCCGCGCTGGCTATCGACCGACATGCGCGACGGCAACCAGTCGCTGATCGACCCGATGAACGCGGAAAAGAAGCGCCGCTTCTTCGACCTGCTGGTCAAGGTGGGCGTCAAGGAGATCGAGATCGGCTTCCCGTCTGCGGGCGCCACCGAATTCGATTTCATTTCCGGCCTGGTGCAGAGCGGCGCCATCCCCGACGATGTCATGCCGCAGGTGCTGACCCAGGCCCGCGCCGACCTGATCGCGACCACGTTCGAGTCCCTGCGCGGCGCGAAACAGGCGATCGTCCATGTCTACAACGCCATCTCGCCCGCCTGGCGCGACATCGTCTTCCAGATGGAACGCAGCCAGGTGCGCGAGATCGCCGTCAACGCCGCCAAGCTGCTGCGCGACCATGCCGCCGCCCAGCCCGACACCGACTGGCATTTCGAATATTCGCCCGAAACCTTTTCCACGGCGGAACTGGATTTCAGCCTGGAATGCTGCGAGGCGGTCATGGACATCCTGCGCCCCACGCCTGAACGGCCGCTGATCCTGAACCTGCCCGCCACGGTCGAATGCGCCACGCCCAACATCTATGCCGACCAAATCGAATGGATCTGCCGCAATATCTCGCGCCGCGACAGCGTCGTCATTTCGCTGCACACCCATAATGACCGCGGCACCGGCGTCGCCGCGGCGGAACTGGGTATCATGGCCGGCGCCGACCGGGTCGAAGGCTGCCTGTTCGGCAATGGCGAGCGCACCGGCAATTGCGACCTGGTGACGGTCGCGCTCAACATGTACACCCAGGGGATCAATCCCGGCCTCGACTTCAGCGACATCGACGACGTCATCCAGACGGTCGAATATTGCAACCAGCTGCCGGTCCACCCGCGCCACCCCTATGCCGGCGAACTGGTCTTCACCGCCTTTTCCGGCAGCCATCAGGACGCGATCAAGAAGGGCTTCGCGGCGCAGGAAGCGCGCAACGACCTCATCTGGAACGTGCCCTATCTGCCGATCGACCCCAAGGATCTGGGCCGCGACTATGAAGCGGTGATCCGCGTCAATTCGCAGTCGGGCAAGGGCGGCGTCGCCTGGGTGCTGCAACAGGACAAGGGCTACAAGCTGCCCAAGCGGATGCAGGCGGACTTCTCGAAGGTGGTGCAGGCGCTGGCCGACAGCTCCAGCCGCGAACTCAACGCCGCCGACATCAGCGAAGCGTTCGACGCCCATTATTGCCTGACGGGCGAACAGCCCTATGCGCTGATCGACTATCAGGAAGGCGGCCAGGCGGGCGACCGCATCTTCGCCGGCAAGATCGCGCATCAGGGCAGCGAACGGTCGATTTCCGGCCGCGGCAACGGCCTGCTCTCCTCGGTGCTCGCCGCGCTGCGCGACGAATTCGGCGTCCAGCTGGAGATCGCCGACTATAGCGAACATGCGATCGGCGCGGGCAGCGACGTCAACGCCGCCGCCTATGTCGAATGCCGCACGCCCGACGGCCGCACCGTCTTCGGCATCGGCACCGACAGCGACGTGGCGACCGCGTCGGTCAAGGCCGTGCTGTCGGCCGCCAACGGGATTGCGGTGCGGGGGTAAGCGCCCCCCCGCAGCCTCATTCGTTCGTGCCGAGTGGGACCGGGCTTGTCGCAGTCCCGTATCGAAGCATCCTTCGACAGGTCGAGCAGGTGTACCATCCGGACGATGGTCCACCTGCTGACTTCGCCAGTCTCACCGCCTGTCCTGAGCGCGCGCCCTCATCGCGCCAGAGCGCGCAGCACCCGGTCCCACTGCTCCAGCGATTCGCGGATGCCCGCCACCGGCACGCGTTCGTTCAGCCCGTGGGCAAAGCCGTCCTCGGCCCGCATGAACAGGCTGGAGACGCCATAGCTCGGCACGCCGAGCGCGCGGAAATGGACGCTGTCGGTCGCGCCGGCGGACATGCCGGGCATGATCGCGATGCCGGGCGCGCGGGCCGACACGGCGTCGCGCACCGCGTCCATCACATCCGCGCGCAACGGGGATGCGTCGCTGCCGGTGGGATCGTTCAGCGTCGTCACGGTGGCGCTCGGGTCATTGACGACCTTCACCAGCTGCGCCTTCACATCCTCGATCGGCACGCCGGGGAAGATGCGGCAATTGACGCTGACCTTGGCGCTTTGCGGCAGGGCGTTGAGCGCATGGCCCGCCTGCGCCATGGTCGCGACGCAGGTGGTGCGCACCTGCCCCACAAATTCCGGCCGGCTCGACAGGATCTTCGCCGCCGCCGGATCGCCGGTTTCTGCGAAGCGCCGCATCGCCTGCCCCACCTCACCGCCGATCCGGTCGGCCGACAGCGCCAGCGACGCCTGGGTCAGTTCGTTGCGCATCGCGGGAAATTCATAGGCCGCGATCCGGTCGATCGCCTTCGCCAGCTTGTAGATGGGATTGCCCGGCGTCGGCGCGCTCGAATGGCCGCCCGCGTCGGTGAAGCCGATCTCGAAATCGGCATAGGTCTTCTCGCCCGCCTGCAACTGGTAGAGGACAGGCTCGCCCGCCTCGTTCAGCAACCCGCCGCCGCCATCGCCGTTCAGCAGCATTTCGGCATCCTTGTACCGGGCGGCCAGCGCGCGGGTGGTCGCCATGTCGGTTTCCTCGTCGCCCGACAATAAGAGCGTGACCGTGCGGCGCGGCGTCCAGCCTTCCTTCTTCAGCTGCGCCAGCGTCGCGACCATCATCGCGACGTCATATTTATTGTCCTCCGCCCCGCGCCCGAAGATATAGCCATTTTCCTCGACCGGCACGAACGGGTCGCGAGTCCAGTCCTTGGGATCGGCCTCCACCACGTCCATATGGCCGATCATCAGCAGCGGCTTGAGCGCCGCGTCACGCCCCTTGATGGTCGCGGCGAAGGTCGCGGTCTCGCCCATCGGCGTGATCACGATGTCCTCCTCGGCAAAGCCCGCCTGGCGCAGCACATCGGCATAATAGGCCGCCAGCTTGGGCACTTGTCCCGCGCCCTGCACGGTGCGGAACGCCACCGACCGCATCAATATGGCCTTGGCCGTCCCGGCGTCCGCCGCCGCCTGCGCGCCCTGCGGCGCCGCCAGCAGCGCCAGTCCCAGACATGCGCCCCGCAATTGCATATATTCTGCTCCCCCGATGATGGATTCGCCTTTCTGTGGCACAGCCGCCGGGCGCGGCCAATCGCTTTGGCGCGCCCTTATCCGCGCTGCACCCCCTTGAAAGAATTGCTTGCGCGCATTCAGGCTGCTGTCATCCGATATAGGCGCCCGTCCGCCCCAGGGGAAAAGCGTCATGGCGTTGAATTATCGCAGTTTCGGGTTCCAGGTTCTGGTCGGCATGGTCGCTGGCCTGCTGCTGGGCCTTGTCGCGCGACAGATGGGCGCGGGGCCGGACGGCGACCTCAACTGGCTCGCCACCGCGCTCAAGACGCTGGGCGCGATCTTCGTGTCGTTGCTCAAGGCCGTGGTGCCGCCGCTGGTCTTCGCCGCCATCGTCGCGTCGATCGCCAATCTGCGCGCGCTCGACAATGCCGCACGCCTTGCCGGCCAGACCCTCCTCTGGTTCGCCATCACCAGCCTGATCGCAGTCAGCATCGGCATCGCCATCGGCCTGCTGCTGGAACCGGGCGCAGGCCTGCGCGGCACCGCGCTCGCCGTCGGCAAGCCCGACAGCTATGGCGGCTGGCTCGACTTCCTCAAGGGGCTGGTTCCCGGCAACAGCCTGGCCCTGTCGGGCAGCACGAAACTGGAAAATGGCGCCGCGACCACCAGCCTGTCCTTCAACATCCTGCAATTGCTGGTGATCTCGATCGTGGTCGGGCTCGCGACGCTGAAGGTCGGGGACAAGGCCGAACCGTTTCTCGCCTTCGTCCGATCGCTGCTGGCGGTGGTCCGCGCGATCCTGGGCTGGATCATCCGCCTGACGCCGATCGGCTCGGCCGCGCTCATCGGCACCGCCATCGCCACCTATGGCTGGAGCGCCCTGGCGCAACTTGGCGTCTTCACCGCCGCCATCTATCTCGGCCTCGCGCTGGTGCTGCTGGTCGTCTATCCGACGCTGCTGCTCGCCAACGGGCTGCGGCCCGGACCCTTTTTCGCCAAGGCATGGCCCGCGATCCAGCTGGGCTTCGTGTCGCGCTCCTCGGTCGGCACCCTGCCCGTCACTGAAACCGTCACCGAACGCATGGGCGTGGACAAGGGCTATGCCGCCTTCGCCATCCCGCTCGCCTCCACCACCAAGATGGACGGCTGCGCATCCATCTACCCCGCGCTCGCCGCCATCTTCGTCGCGGGTTTCTACGGCATCCCGCTGCATTTCATCGATTATGTGCTGATCGTCTTCGTGTCGGTGCTGGGATCGGCGGCGACGGCGGGCCTCACCGGCGCGATCGTGATGCTGACGCTCACCCTCTCGACGCTCGGCCTGCCGCTGGAGGGCGCCGGCCTGCTGCTCGCCATCGACCCGATCCTCGACATGGGCCGCACCGCCGTCAATGTCGCGGGCCAGGTGCTGGTCGCCACGCTGGTCGCCAAGCGCGAAGGACTGCTGGACGAAACCGCCTATCAGGGCGAAGGCGTGCCGGTCCTGAGCTGAACGCGCGCAGGCGGGGCGATCGCGTCCCGCCTCCTGCCCCACCAGCCTCTGGCATTCCGGCCGCGGCGCGATTAGGCACGCGCCATGCGCCATCAGCCACAGCCCCCCGCCGCCTCGCCCTCCTCCCGCACGCTGGGCCTTGCCGCCTGCATCGCGCTGGTCATGGGCAATATGATCGGATCGGGCGTGTTCCTGCTGCCGGCCAGCTTGGCCCCCTTCGGCTGGGACGCGGTGGCGGGATGGGTGTTCACCATCGCCGGGTCGCTGGTGCTGGCCTTCGTCATCGCGCGGCTGACCGTCGCCATGCCCGATGTCAGCGCGTCGCAGATGATCGCGCGCGCCTATGGGCCGCTCGCCGGCTTTGCGATCGGCTGGATCTACTGGATCTCGCTCATCATCACCAATGTCACCATCGCGGTCGCGGCGACCGCCAATCTCAGCAGCCTTGTGCCCGCGCTCGCCCGGCCGGGCATGGGGGCGCTCTGTTCGATCGGCTTCCTCTGGCTGATGACCGGCATCAACCTGGCGGGCGCGCGGGCGGCTGGCCTGACGCAGATCGGCACCACGGCGATCAAGCTGGTCCCGATCGTCGTCGTCCTGGTCCTGCTGCTGCTGATCCTGGGCAGCGGCCGGGCGGACATCGCGCCCTTCCCCGCGCAGGGCCTGACCGGCGCCGGCATCACCGCTTCGGCCGCGCTGACGCTCTGGGCGTTGCTGGGCTTTGAATCGGCGAGCGTCGCGGCCGACAAGGTGCGCGATCCCGCGCGCACCATACCGCGCGCGACGCTGATCGGCACGGCGGTGACCGGGCTCATCTATCTGTTCGTCTGTTCAGGCATCGCCCTGACCCTGCCGGCGGCGGAAACGCAGACCGGCTCGCCCTTCGGCGCGTTCGTCAGCCATTATTGGTCGCCCGGACCCGCCGGGCTGGTGGCGATCTTCGTCGTGGTCAGCTGCCTGGGGGCGCTCAATGGCTGGACGCTGCTGCAGGGCGAAGTGCCGCTGGCGATGGCGCGCGGCGGCGAATTGCCGCGCTGGCTGGCGGCGACGGATGCGAAGGGCACGCCGCGCCGCGCCCTCATCCTCTCGACCATCCTCGCCAGCCTGATGCTGGTCGCCAACAGCCTGCAGGGGCTGGTGGCGCTGTTCACGGCGATGGCGCTGCTGGCGACATCCGCCACGCTGTGGCTCTATGTCGGCTGCGCGCTGGCGAGCCTGCGCTTCCGGCTGGTGGTGCCGGCCGCGGTCATCGGCCTGGGCTATGCGCTCTGGACCTTGTGGGGCGCGGGCCTGGTCGCCAGCGGATCGAGCCTGCTGCTGATGCTCGCGGGCCTGCCCTTCTACGCATGGGCGCGGCGCGAGCGGCACTCAAAGGCATGAAGGACAGCGTGTTCCTGCGAAGGCAGGAACCCAGTTCAACACGCGGAACTGGGCTCCTGCTTTCGCAGGAGCACGTCATCCCAATCGGGGGGAATCAGTCCCCCCACATTTCCTTGAGCTTGGCGAAGAAGCCGGTCGATTGCGGGCATTCCTCGCCCGTCTCGGTCTCGCGGAAGGCTTCGAGCAATTCCTTCTGCCGTGCGCTCAGGCGCGTCGGCGTCTCCACATCGACCTGGATGACGAGGTCGCCCTGGCCCCGGCCGTTCAGCACCGGCATGCCCGCGCCGCGCTGGCGGATCTGCTTGCCCGACTGGATGCCGACGGGGATCTTGATCTCGTGCCGGCTGCCGTCGAGCCCCGGCACTTCGATCACGCCGCCCAGCGCCGCGGTGGTGAAGCTGACCGGCGCGCGGCAGAAGAGCGTCGTGCCGTCCCGTTCGAAGATCGGATGCCGCTTCACATGCAGGAAGATATACAGGTCGCCCGCCGGCGCGCCCCGCGCGCCCGCTTCGCCCTCGCCGGTCAAGCGGATGCGCGTGCCTTCGTCAACGCCCGCGGGAATGGTGACGGACAGCGACTTGGGCTTGTCCACCCGTCCCTCGCCGCGGCAGGCGCGGCAGGGGCTTTCGATCACCTGGCCCGCGCCATGGCAGGACGGGCAGGTCCGCTCGACCACGAAAAAGCCTTGCTGCGCTCGCACCTGGCCGTGGCCGCCGCAGGTGGAGCAGGTCTTGACGCCGGTGCCCGGCTGCGCGCCGGACCCGTCGCAGCTGTCGCAGGCGGCCGACACCTCGATCTCGATCTGCGTCTGCTTGCCATGATAGGCTTCGTCGAGGCTGATCTCCAGGTCATAGCGCAGGTCGGCGCCGCGCCGCTGCTGCTGCCGTCCGCCCGCGCCGCCAAAGCCCGCCTGGCCAAAGATCGTCTCGAAAATGTCGCCCAGGTCCGAAAAACCGCCGGCCTGGCCACGGAACCCGCCGCCGCCTCCGCCGTTCTGCGCATTGGTATAGGCGGCATGGCCATAGCGGTCATAGGCCGCGCGCTTCTGGGGGTCTTTCAGGCACTCATAGGCTTCCGACACGGCCTTGAACTTGGCCTCGCTGTCGGTGCATCCCCCGGTGCGATCCGGGTGATATTTCATCGCGAGCTTGCGATAGGCGCTCTTGATAGCCGCGCCGTCCGCCGTGCGCTCGACCTCGAGCAGCGAATAATAGTCAACTTCGGTAGTCATTGGGATCCCCGCCCGCCCAGTCCGTCACCCCGGCGACAGCCGGGGTCTCTCCTGCCGTCCGATCGTGCGCGATCGGGGGAGGAGAGATTCCAGCCTTCGCCGGAATGACGGGGGTTAGGCATCGGCTTACGCCTTGTTGTCGTCCACTTCGGAGAATTCGGCGTCGACGACGTCGTCATCGGCCTTGGGCGCGTCAGCCTCGGGCGATGCGGCCGCGGCCTGTTCCTTCTCGTAAATGGCCTGGCCCAGCTTCATGGCGACCGTGGCGAGTTCCTGCGCCTTGGTCTTCATGGCCTCGGCATCGCCGCTCTCGATCGCCGACTTGGTCGCGGCGATGGCGGTCTCGATCTCGCCCTTCAGGCTCGCATCGACCTTGTCGCCATGCTCGGCCAGCTGCGCCTCAGTCGTGTGGACCAGGCTTTCGGCGTTGTTCTTGGCTTCGGCCGCCTCGCGACGCTTCTTGTCCTCTTCAGCGAAGCGCTCGGCGTCCTTGACCATCTGGTCGATGTCGGCGTCCGACAGGCCGCCCGACGCCTGGATGCGGATCTGCTGTTCCTTGCCGGTGCCCTTGTCCTTGGCGGACACGTTGACCAGGCCGTTGGCATCGATGTCGAACGTCACCTCGATCTGCGGCACGCCGCGCGGCGCGGGCGGGATGCCGACCAGATCGAACTGGCCCAGCAGCTTGTTGTCCGCCGCCATTTCGCGCTCGCCCTGGAACACGCGGATCGTCACCGCCTGCTGATTGTCGTCAGCGGTCGAATAGGTCTGCGACTTCTTGGCGGGGATGGTCGTGTTGCGGTCGATCATGCGGGTGAACACGCCGCCCAGCGTCTCGATGCCCAGGCTCAGCGGCGTGACGTCCAGCAGCAGCACGTCCTTGACGTCGCCCTGCAGCACGCCCGCCTGGATCGCCGCGCCCATGGCGACGACTTCGTCCGGGTTGACGCCGGTATGCGGTTCCTTGCCGAAGAAGTCCTTCACGGCTTCGCGCACCTTAGGCATGCGGGTCATGCCGCCCACCAGCACCACTTCGCTGATCTCGCTCGCCGACACGCCTGCGTCGGCCAGCGCCTTCTTGCACGGCTCCATCGTCCGCTTGATGAGGTCGGCGACCAGACGCTCCAGGTCGGCGCGGGTCACGGTCTTCACCAGATGCTTGGGACCATTCTGGTCGGCGGTGATGAAGGGCAGGTTGACTTCGGTCGTCTGCGCGCTCGACAGCTCGATCTTCGCCTTCTCGGCCGCTTCCTTGAGGCGCTGCAGCGCCAGCTTGTCCTTGGTGAGGTCGATGCCTTCGGCCTTCTGGAAGTCGGCCGCCAGATATTCCACCAGCTTGGCGTCGAAATCCTCGCCACCCAGGAAGGTGTCGCCATTGGTCGACTTCACTTCGAACACGCCGTCGCCGATCTCCAGGATCGAAATGTCGAACGTGCCGCCGCCAAGGTCATAGACCGCGATCGTCTTGCCGTCCTGCTTGTCGAGGCCATAGGCCAGCGCCGCGGCGGTCGGCTCGTTGATGATGCGCAGCACTTCCAGGCCCGCGATCTGGCCGGCGTCCTTGGTCGCCTGACGCTGGGCGTCGTTGAAGTAGGCAGGGACGGTGATGACCGCCTGCGTGACCGTCTCGCCCAGATAGGATTCGGCGGTTTCCTTCATCTTCTGCAGCGTGAAGGCGCTGATCTGCGAAGGGCTGTAATCCTGGCCGCCGGCCTTGACCCAGGCGTCGCCATTGGGGCCCTTGGCGATGGAATAGGGGACGAGTTCCATGTCCTTCTTGGTCATGGGGTCATCGAAGCGGCGGCCGATGAGGCGCTTCACCGCGAAGATCGTGTTGTCCGGGTTGGTGACCGCCTGGCGCTTGGCCGGCTGACCGATCAGGCGCTCGCCATCCTTGGCGAAGGCGACGATCGAGGGCGTGGTCCGCGCCCCTTCCGCATTTTCGATGACCTTGGGCTTGCCGCCGTCCATCACAGCCACGCAGCTGTTGGTGGTGCCAAGGTCGATCCCGATAACTTTTGCCATTGTTTCCTCTTTTAACCCCAAATCCAAATTCAGCGGTTGAAGGCCCCATACCTCACGAAAGCGCCAAGGCAAGGCCGGTTTGCATGGGGGATATAGGCGTGCTTTTCCTTGGCACAAGGCGCTGGGGCGATTACCTATGCAACCGATCTGAAACGAGACAGACATGGAGTGAAGGATGCGCGGTCGCCTTGCCCTCATCGCCCTTGCAGCGCCGCTGGCGCTGAGCGCCTGCGGGGACCCGGCGCCCACCTATATCGATCAGGCTTGGGTGCGGCTTTCGCCCAACAAGGACCGCCCGGCCGCCGGCTATTTCGTCGCGCATGGGGGCGACGCCGGCACGCAGCTGCGCGGCGTGCTGACCGACTATGCGCTCAAGGTCGAAATGCACGAAACGGTGGACGAAGGCGGCGTCATGACGATGAAGCCGGTCAGCAGCGTCGACATCCCGGCCAAGGGCACGGTCGCCTTCGCGCCGGGCGGCAAGCATCTGATGCTGTGGGGCGTCAACGACACCGCCATCAGCCGCGGCAAGATGCAGCTCACCTTCCTGCTCGCCAATGGCGACCGGCTGCTGGTCGACGCGGTCATCCGCAAGCCCGAAGGCGGCGCTGCCCCCACTCCCGCCCCCGCCCCGCAGCCGGCCGACAATAGCGCCCATTGACCAGCCGCTCGCTCACGCCAGGCGAAGTGGCGCTCGCCCGCTCCCTGTTCGGCGATGCGATCGACTATGCGCGGGTGCGGGTGCACAACCGCCCCTGGTGGCCGCTCCAGCCCCGCCGCGTCACCATGGCGCCCGACGGCGACCTGTGGTTCCATCCGCAGGGTGGCCTCTTCTGCGCCGACTTTAGCGACCAGTCGCTCCATCTCCAGGGCCATTTCCTGCACGAAATGACTGTCTAACGGAAAAGTAACGCACAACGCAGAAGCTGGGGAGGTATCCCGGGGGTTTGTGCGTGACCGATGCCGTTATCTATATTCGCTTCTCGACCAAGCGGCAGGAGAAAGGCTTCTCCAAGGAGCGGCAGCTTGAGGAATGCCAAGCCTTCTGCAAGCGCAAGGGTTGGGACGTAATCCAAATCGTTGAAGATTTGGGGCAGTCCGCATGGAAGGGCCATCACCTCAGCGTCGGCAATCTCGGCAAGTGGCGTCGGAGTGTCGATGCCGGCGACGTGCCGGCGGGCACCATCCTCGTCGTTCACAAGCTCGATCGGCTCAGCCGCCTCGAACCGCGCGTCACGCAGCGGTGGATGGAAGACCTCTGCGACCGGGGCATCAAAATCGCGACGGTCGATGGCGAGCGCATTTTCGATGACGCCTATCTCAAAGGCCCGATGGCCCTGATGGGCATCATGGAAATCGTGATGCACGCCACCGTCAATCACACCGAGAGCGAGAAGAAGAGCCAGCTTATCTCAGATGCTTGGCGGCGGAAGCAGCAGCTCACGCGTCAGGGCAAGGTGCTTTCGGCCAAGCCGCCAGCTTGGATCAAGGTCGTCGGCGAACGGATCGACAAGGATCACGACAATCGCCGCTACGAGTTGATCCCCGAGCGCGTGGCCGTCCTGAAGCAGATATATGAATGGGCGGCAGATGGGATCGGCTATTGGGGCATCGCCAAGCGCCTGAACGACAACGGCGTGCCGAGTTGGGGCAAAGGCCGCGCGACCACGACCCGCAAGGGCTGGGGATGGAGCTACATTGGCATCCTGCTCAAGCATCCCGCCGTCGAAGGCGAATATCACCCGGCCCATGTGACCGAGAGCGGCAAGCGCAGAAAGACCGGCGAGCGGATCGAAAACGTCTTCCCTCGCGCCGTCGATGCCGACCTCGTTGCCCGCGCTCGTGCGAGCGCGTCGAAACGATGGCAGACCCGTTCGGGGCGATATGCGCCCTATGCCCGCAACCTGTTCTCCACACTCGTCCGCTGCAAGCATTGCGGCGGGCTGATGGCCATGCGGGGACGCGCGAAGAAGGATGGCGGATACTCCTATCTCCAATGCGACAGCGCCGCCCGTCACACCGGCTGCGAATACAGCCAGTTCTTCAACTACCGCATTTTCGAGCGGGCTGCGCTCGATGCCATGCTTCACCTCGCGTTGGACGAGAGGTTCTTCCAACGTGAAGACCTGTCCGGCCCGCTCGCGATCCGACTGGCGGAGCTGAACCGCGCCATCGAGAACAAGAAGGCCGAAGCTAAACGGCTGGTCAGGAAAATGGCGAGATTCGATGACGAGGATCAGGACGAATTCGACGAGGAGCTTCGGGCGATAAAGCGGGAACAACGCGAGCTGGAGGCCGAGCGTGTGCGTGTGGAACGCGATCTGGAAGCAGCGCGAGGCCGGCTGGCGCCGAACGTCCACCTTCAACGAGTATGGGAGGTGCGGGACGCACTCGCAGACGATGGCGACATAGAAGCGATGCGCGATGCCCGCCTCAAGGTGCGCGAGGCGATCCGCAATGTCGTTGATGCAGTCTGGTGCGATCCGGCGGACAAGGTTGGCGACCGCGAAATGCGGACGCTCACCATTCTCCTCGCCGGGGGAGCGGCGGGCATCAGGTTCGATAACGAGGGCAACACGGTCGGGACGTTCAATTTCCTCCCCGAGTTGGCCGCTGGCGGTCAATCTTACACGCTTCGGGACGGGACGGTTGTCACCACGAACGCCGAAGCGTTGCGCGACGCGCTTCTCAATCGCCCCGTTATCGCGACGGCAACCGAGGACGAGATTGCGGAGGCCGATGTTGCTCGACGTGAAGCCGCCGCGCGTCTGGATACCGCGCTCCGCCGGGGCAAGCGCAACCGGGCCGCTTAGCCCCTAGGCGGGTCACACAGGGCCTGCACGCGCGCCCGCTACCCCAAGCGCCCCTCTTCCCGAACTGGCCCTCAGAGGGGCGGATATCCACAGCTCCAATCAAATCGGTTCCTTTTCTGTTCCTCAAGTAGTTGAATTCGGCTACGTCCCTTACCTATCGTTAGAAATCGGGGGTTACTGCCGCTGGGCATCATTTAGGCTGAGTGGCGAAGGTCAAACGGGGGAACATGACTGAATACCTGCCAATCCAGGCGCATTATCACGCGCACCGGTTGACCGTCGCCGGAACTGCCGAAGATGCCTTCACCCGGTCGCTGACCTCAGCCCGCGTGGAGATGAACCCGCATCAGGTGGACGCCGCGCTTTTCGCGTTGAAGTCGCCCTATGCCAAAGGCGTATTGCTGGCTGACGAAGTGGGCCTCGGCAAAACGATCGAAGCGGGCTTGGTGATCTCGCAGAAATGGGCCGAGCACAAACAGCGCATCCTGCTCGTGGTCCCGGCATCGCTCCGCAAACAGTGGCAACAGGAGCTGTTCGAGAAGTTCTCGATCAAGAGCCACATCCTCGAAGCCAAAACCTACAACGACATGAAGAAGGCCGGTCAGCACCGGCCTTTCGAAGTGGGCGGCGGCGTCGTGATTTGCTCCTATGAGTTCGCGGCCCGGAAGGCGGACGATATCCGCAGACCAAAGTGGGATTTGGTGATCTTCGACGAAGCCCACCGCTGTTGATTTCCACTGAGAAGTGACCCGGGTTTTCCATCGAGAAGTGACCCGTCTGCGGATTATGTTTCGGGTGT
>NZ_JAJGNO010000011.1 GCF_020782235.1 Sphingobium naphthae | reverse complement strand
GGTCGAGCCGCGACAGCTGCGCCGCCAGGGTCCCGCCTTTGCCGATCCGGGTCTCCTCTTCGAGGCGTGTCACCAGAGGGGGCGTCAACCGACAGTCGGATTAGGGATTCAGAGCGGTGCATCCGCACATTCTCCCTTCTGGCGTCAATGAACAGTTGCGCGGAACGCCTCCGCAATTCATCGAAAAATATCGATAAGAATTGACGGCCTTGCAATCCATCGATAATTGCCGATGGATGAAGTCGACCACAGGACTAGAGGCACTCTCTGCGCTCGCGCACCCGACGCGGCTTGATGCGTTCCGTCGTCTGGTGCGCAGCGAGCCCCACGGGCTCTCTACCGGCCAGCTAGTGGAAGCCTCGGGCCTCACGCAGAGCACTTTTTCGAGTCACCTCGCGATCCTCGTCGGCGCTGATCTCGTCATACCTGAGAAGCGGGGGCGACAGATGATCCAACGGGCAAACATCAAAGTCCTGCGCGACCTGATGCTGTTTCTCGCCAAGGATTGCTGTGAAGGTCGCGCAGAGCTTTGCGAGCCGCTTGTCGCCGAACTTTCCCATTGTTGCTGAAGGAGCAGGCAATGGCTGACCAACCCTACAATGTCCTGTTCCTGTGCACGGGCAACTCGGCTCGCTCGATTTTGGGCGAAGCGCTGATGAACAAGATGGGCGGAGGTCGCTTCCGTGCCTACAGCGCAGGCAGCCAGCCCAAGGGCGACGTGCATCCGATGTCGCTCGAGGTGCTCGATAGCTTCGGCTATCCGACCGATGGCTTGCGCTCGAAGAACTGGAGCGAGTTCACCAAGCCCGGCGCACAGGAGTTCGATTTCATCTTTACTGTCTGCGACAACGCTGCGGGCGAGAGCTGTCCGGTATGGCCAGGCAAGCCGCTCACCGCGCATTGGGGCGTAGAGGATCCCGCCGCAGTCGAAGGGGATGGCCAGCGGCAGGCTTTCGTCGATTCGCTCAGCTATCTTAAACGCCGGATCGAGCTGTTCCTGATGCTCCCGCTCCAGAGCATCGACGAAATGTCTGTGCGCAGCAAGCTGGCCGCCATCGGCCGCGAAGAAGGCGCCAGCGCCAAGGCCAAGGAATCCTGAATGACCACCGACATCGTGATCTACCACAACCCCGAATGCGGCACCTCGCGCAACACGCTGGCGATGATCCGCAACGCCGGGTTCGAGCCGCATGTTATTGAGTATCTGAAGACGCCGCCTTCGCGCGCCATGCTCGAAAGCCTGATCGAGCGCGCTGGGCCCACCCCCCGTGCGCTGTTGCGTGAAAAGGGCACGCCATATGCCGAACTGGGCCTCGGCGATGAGAGCCTGAGCGATACAGCGCTGGTGGACGCGATGATGGAGCACCCGGTCCTGATCAACCGTCCAGTTGTCGTCTCCCCGCTCGGCGTCCGCCTGTGCCGTCCGTCAGAGGCGGTGCTCGACATTCTGCCAAGCCCCCAGCTGGGCGCCTTCACCAAGGAAGACGGCGAGCAGGTCGTGGACGCGGCGGGCGAACGTATCGCCTGATGCTGCTTGCGGTTGCAATTTTCGTGGTCACCATCACGATGGTGATCTGGCAGCCGCGCGGGCTCGGCATCGGGTGGAGCGCGATCGGCGGAGCGCTGCTCGCCCTTGCCACCGGCGTCATCTCGCTCGCCGACATCCCGGTGGTGTGGAACATCATCTGGAACGCCACCGGCGCCTTCGTCGCGGTGATCCTGATCAGCTTGATCCTCGATCGTGCCGGGTTCTTCGAATGGGCTGCGCTCCATGTGGCGCGGTGGGGGCGCGGCGACGGTCGCTGGCTATTCGTGCTCGTGGTATTGCTGGGTGCAGGTGTTGCCGCGATCTTCGCCAATGATGGCGCGGCGCTGATCCTGACCCCGATCGTGATCGCGATGCTCCGGGCGCTGGGATACAACGCCAAAGCGACGCTGGCTTTCGTCATGGCGGCAGGGTTCATTGCCGATACGTCGAGCCTGCCGCTGGTCGTGTCGAACCTCGTCAATATCGTCTCGGCGGACTTCTTCGATATCGGGTTCGGCGAGTATGCGCTGGTCATGGTGCCAGTCGACCTGGCGGCTATCGTGGCTACGCTGGCAGCGCTGCTGCTGTTCTTCCGCAAGGACATTCCGACCAGCTACGACGTCGCACAGCTCCGCGCTCCGGCAGAAGCGATCCATGACCGAGCGACCTTCCGCGCCGGCTGGGTGGTGCTGGCCCTGCTGCTGATCGGTTTTTTCGTTCTCGATCCTCTTGGCGTGCCGATCAGCGCGGTCGCTGCCGTCGGCGCGCTGGCGCTCATCGCGATAGCTGCGCGCGGCCACGTCATCCCTACGGGCCAGGTGATCCGCGAAGCGCCCTGGCAGGTCGTGATCTTCTCGCTCGGCATGTATCTGGTCGTCTACGGCATGAGCAATGCGGGGCTTGCCACTGCGATCGCCGGGGTGCTGGAGCGCTCGGCCGAGGGCGGCATATGGGGTGCGGCCTTCGGAACGGGCATTCTGTCCGCGGTGCTATCCTCGGGCATGAACAACATGCCGACCGTCCTCGTCGGCGCGCTGTCGATCGATGCCACGAGTGCCACCGGCCCGGTTCGTGACGCCATGATCTACGCCAACGTCATCGGCTGCGACCTCGGGCCAAAGATCACGCCGATCGGTTCGCTCGCGACCCTGCTGTGGCTGCATGTGCTGGGACAGAAGGACGTGAAGATCGGCTGGGGCTATTACTTCCGCGTCGGCATCACACTGACCACGCCGATCCTGCTGGTAACCCTGGCCGCCCTCGCACTGCGATTGAGCCTCGCATGAAGCTGTTCCTCGTCTATCCGCTCGCGGCGCTGTTCGAAATCGCCGGTTGCTTCGCATTCTGGGCATGGTGGCGGCTGGAGAAGAGCCCCTTGTGGCTGCTGCCCGGAATGGTGTCGCTGGCCCTGTTCGCCTGGCTGCTGACTCTCGTGCCGACCGACGCTGCCGGTCGCGCCTTCGCAGCCTATGGCGGGGTCTATGTTGCCGCGTCGCTCCTGTGGCTGTGGACTGTCGAAGGCACCACCCCCGACCGGTGGGACTTCGTCGGCGGCGCGGTCGTGCTCGCCGGCGCTGCCATCATCCTGTTCGGCCCCCGCGGCTGACGACCCAAATTTGGAGAATTTCCTTGTCCCGTCTGCGACCCTTGCCCGATCCCGACAGCTTTCCGGCGCTCGACCCCGCCTTCGTCCATGCCCGCCCGGCGGAAGGTCTCGGCGCCGACCAGCCACCGCCGCGCATCCTGTTGCTCTACGGCTCTCTGCGGGAGCGCTCGTATTCGCGCCTCGCGGTCGAGGAAGCTGCTCGATTGCTCCAGCTGTTCGGCGCGGAGACGCGTATCTTCGATCCCTCCGACCTGCCGCTGCCCGATCAAATTGGCGGTGACGACCATCCTGCCGTTCACGAGCTTCGCGAGCACGCGTTCTGGTCCGAGGGAATGGTGTGGTGCAGCCCGGAGTGGCACGGCCAGATCACCGGCATCATGAAGACCCAGATCGATCACCTCCCGCTCAGCATCGGGGGAATGCGGCCGACCCAGGGGCGGACGCTGGCGGTCATGCAGGTATCTGCCGGCTCGCAGTCGTTTAATACCGTCAATACACTGCGACTGCTTGGGCGCTGGATGCGGATGTTCACCATCCCGAACCAGTCAAGCGTGCCGAAGGCATACGAGGAGTTCGACGAGGCGGGCCGCATGAAACCGTCCTCGCTCTATGACCGCATCGTCGATGTCATGGAGGAACTGGTGCGGTTCACCGTCCTGCTGCGCCGGCATGCCGACCAGCTGGTCGACCGCTATTCGGAGCGCAAGGAAGCCAAACGCGATATCGATCCCAAGGCCGATATCTCGTCTATCGCCTTATCGTCATCGTGAGACGTCTAGAGCCTTCGACATCCTGCCTGAACAAGTGAGCCTGAGGCGGTGAGAGAATATTCGGTGATCTATTCTCTCGGCGCCACAATTCAATTTTGAGCTCGAAATCGCAGTCTCACGGATTGGAGTTTCTTTCGGGCCTCATCGCATCCGGGGGCGAGGCCTGCACCATGGGCAGCATATACTCCCGTGGCATCTGTCCGCAGACCGATCGCGGGCCGATTGCAGACAGGAGATCGCGCACCGCGAACTACGGCCCCTTCGCGCGATTGCGCCGGAGCTTGGGAAAGCGATTGGCAAGAAGCACGAAGCCGGAAATTGCAATGACGGTCCCGCCGATGCCGAACAGGAGCAGCCACCAGCTGTTGATCCGGTCACGCTGGGTCCAGTCCATGATGTGGAGTCCCCAGACGAGGTCGAATAGGCGCCAGGTATCGCTGCGCGCCGCGAGCACCGCGCCGGTTGAAGCGTCGATGTAGAGGCGCGTGCCATCCGGATCGGCAAATTGCACCTGCCACGCCGGAAACGGTCCGCCGAATTCGGTGCCGACCGGCGCTTCGATCGACATTGAGGATTTGATCGCGGTGCTGGGTCCCGTCCAGGCAGCCGAGGCGATTTGCTCGGCGGCGTCGCGCGAGAGCGGCGACAATTTCCGTCCGGTCACTGCTTCGTGCAATGTTGCGCTGCCATCGACGCGCTTCAATTCAACCACCGGATCGCCGTTGACGGTCTTCGTCGTTGCCGAGACCAGGTCGCCCTCGTTAGCCGCCCATGCAGGTAGCGGAGCGTCAACGCCCAGGGGTAATGGTTCGCGCGAGATCACGTGCTCGGAACGGACGTGTTCGATTTTCAGGAACGACATGATCGTCCCGGTTGCCATCCACAGGAGGGCTTGCACGCCGACGAAGACTGCGAGCCACTTGTGGACCTTGCTGCCAAAGATGTGCAGTCGCAGCTTGCGCGAACGCTGGCCTGTCATCGCGGCCGGTTGATCAGTTCTGGCGCGGCGCGCGTGACGAGGAGTGGTACTGGACGATTTTCCAGTTGCCATCCTCGTGCGTCAGTACGGACGTCGCAACCCCGTCGCGCTCGATTACACGGCCATCCGTGAGGGCGATCCGGTAGCGGTAAGTTTCATGGCCATACGCCACATGCCCGACTATCTTGGCGTTCACCGTCGGATTGGTGAATGCGAACTCGGTGATCTCGCCGAGCTCTGGGCCGAGGTGGTGTTCCATGTACTGCGCGAACGTGCCCTCGGCCTTGCCATTCTCGAAAACCAGCGAGTCCGCGGCAAACAGCGTCCGCATGGCCGCCTCGTCACGGGCAACCAGTGCCTCACGGTAGGCAACGAGCACGGCCTGCGCCTGTTGCGTGAGCGCGTCCGGCGCCGCAATTTGTGCGCTATGGGCGGAATGATCGCCATGACCGGCATGCTGAGCGTGCGCCGCAGTGGCCATCGCAGCGAGTGCCGCCGCAGCCGCAGCCGCGAAACCTGTAACCCTCATCGCTTATCCCCTCAGAACCAGAACCGAACGCCCACGACATAGTTGGTCACGCTTGGATCCTCGCCCGCAAGGTGGGCATAGTCGGCGCTCTGGCCAACCTTCCATTCCTGCTCGATGCCGACATAGGGCGCGAATTCACGGACGAATTCGTAACGCAGCCGCAGCCCCAATTCGACCGAATCGAGACCGGCTCCGACACCCAGTTCGGGAATGTCCTGCGCGGACAGGTTCACCTCAGCGCGCGGTTGCAGGGTAAGGCGCTGCGTTATGCGCTGGTCCAGTTCGGCTTCGACACGTGCCGTCAGATCGCCCTTGGTCGACAGGAAAGCGGCCGCATCGACCTCGAACATATAGGGCGCCAGACCCTGCACGCCGAGGACGGCGTGGGTCCGTTCGGGGCCCGTCAGGTCCTGCCGTACGCCGGCTTGCAGGTCCCACCATGGGCCGATCGCGTGGCTCCACAAGCCTTGGATTTCAGCGGACTCGGGCTTTTCGCCGAATGTGCCTTCGCCCTCGCTCTTGAACCAGAACTTGTCGAGGTCACCGCCGTAGTAGCCCTGCACGTCCCACAGGTAACCATCCCCGCCTTCCCGTGCGCGATATTCGGCGCGGTCGCCCTGGAACCAGAAAACGTTCATCCCGCCGTTCTCGGCGCGCAGAGCATCGCGGGAGGCGCGCATCGCGTCCGCCCCCCAGATCGCATCGGCGGCACGGGGCGGTCCCGATCCCGCCGCAGCCGGAGGCGGTCCTTGCGGGATGGGGGTCATGTCCATGGCGCCATGGTCCATAGTGCCATGGTCCATAGTGCCATGGTCCATAGTGCCATGGTCCATCATCCCGTGGTCCATCGACTGATGGTTCATCGGTGGTTGGCCGGACCACTGCATCCCTTCATGGCCCATCGCCTCGTGGTCCATGTTTTCCATGGTAGAATCGTCCATCGCCGGCATCTGGCTATGATCCATCCCCGAATGGTCCATGGTGGAATGGTCCATCCCCTCCATCTGGCTATGGTTCATCTGCGAATGATCCATGCCAGAGTGGCCTTGGTGCGGATCGGCGGAGGCTATTTCGCCCGGTTGCGCAGTGGGCGCACACGCTCCCTCGGGCACCGGGTGGCCCATGGCGCGATGACGTGCGGCCTCCTTTTCGCATTCGGTCTGGGCAGGAGCCTGGGGCGCGGGCATCGCGTGGCCCGAATGGTCCTGCGCGAAGGCCGGGGTGGCGGTGCCCGCCAGAAACATGGCGACGATCAGGCGCATCAGTCTTCTCCCACCCGCTTCATTTCGGACTGATTGCCCCGCGGCGCGACGGTCACGATCTGAAACATGCCAGAGTGCATGTGATAGAGCAGGTGGCAGTGGAAGGCCCAGTCGCCCTCTTCGTCGGCGGTAAGGTCGAAGGTAGCGCTGCCACCGGGCTGCACGATAACGGTATGCTTCTGCGGCTGGCGATCGGCAGGTGCACCGTTGACCAGTTCGAAGAAGTGCCCGTGCAAATGGATCGGGTGCGCCATCATCGTGTCATTGACCAGCTTCACCCGGACACGCTCATTGTAGGCGAAGCGGATGGGATCGTCGCTCACGGCGGTGAACTTCTTGCCATCGAACGACCACATGTAGCGTTCCATGTTGCCCGTCAGATGGATTTCCATCTGACTTGATGGACGACGCAAATCGTCATTCGGTTCGAGCGCAACCAGATCCTTATAGGTCAGGACCTTGTGGGGAACCTTGTCGAGACCAAGGCCTGGATCACCCATGCGATCGATCGGGTTCATCGACACCATATCGATACCGGGCCCGACCTTTACGTTGGGAGGCAGCTTGGACGTATCACGCATATTCATGCCGCTCATGTCCATGCCCGCCATCGGTTCGGCAGCAGCGCCTTGCGATGACATGTCGTGGCCCATGGATGAATGATCCATGCCTGCCATGTCACCACCGTGGTCCATGCCGCCGCTGCCGTGGTTCATGCCCATGTCCGCCATCGTCAGCAGCGGCGGGTCGCGCAGGGGCGGTACGCTTGCGCGCGCACCGGGGCGGGATGCCAAAGTGGCCACAGCCATGCCTGACCGGTCCATGCTCTCGGCGACGATCGTCCGGGCTTCGCCAGTCGGCTCGACAACGATGTCGTAAGTCTCTGCCGTGCCTATCTGGAATTCTTCAACTTCGACCGGGCGCACGTTCTGGCCATCGGCACCGACCACCCAGAACTTCACTCCGGGAATGCGGACATTGAAAAATGTCATGGCGCTGCCGTTGATGACGCGCAGCCGTACTCGCTCGCCAGGGTTGAACAGGAACTCGAGACCCTCTTCCGGTCCGCGCCCGTTGGCGAGGTAGGTGTAGGTCGAGCCGGTCACGTCGAGGATGTCGGTCGCCATCATGCGCATACGCGCCCACATCCGGCGGTCCTCGCCCGACAGCGGATAGTCGTCGGTCCAGGTGTTCTGCTGGTAATTGAAGTAGCCTTCGCCCTTCTTCAGCTTGTCCATGATCGTATGGGGGTGAAGAGGCGTGAAGTCGCTCAGGAGTAGAACATAGTCGCGGTCCGCTTGCACGGGGACCGTCCCGGCGGGTTCAACCACGATCGGGCCGTAGTGCCCGGCCTGCTCCTGCAGCCCCGAGTGACTATGCCACCAGTAGGTGCCGCTCTGTCGCAGCGCGGGGATGTCATAGACGAAAGTCTCTCCAGGTTTGATGCCGGGAAAGCTGACACCCGGTACGCCGTCGTACTGGAATGGCAGAAGCAGCCCGTGCCAGTGAATGGAGCTGTCTTCATGGAGTGTATTCGTCACTGCCAGCCGGACCGGCTGACCTTCCTTGAGACGGATCAGCGGACCCGGTACGCTCCCATTTACAGCGATGGCGTGGCCGCGACGCCCCTGCACAACGCGCGGACCTTCGCCGATCGTCAGTGCGATGCCGCGGCCCGACACTTCGTCGAAGCCGGGGCGGATGGGGCCGCCGCCGTGCAGGTCGGCGCCGCGGGCCCATGCCGGCGCTGTCTGACCGAGGGCGAGCAAGCTTGCCGCGCCGGCGCTGGCGGTGAGGAACTTTCTGCGGTTGATTGCGACGTCGTCGATTAGAGGAAGTATGCTCATGCCTCTGTTTACGCCGCGACCGCCATCACCCCTCAAAGAAAATCGATCTTATTGCGCAGGCGCTGACGGGCCCGATACACACGTGTTTCGACCGATTTTTCCGTTACTCCCAACAATTCAGCAACCTCGCCATGGCTTCGCCCCTCGATGGCGACCAAAACAAGAGCCTCGCGAAGGCGGAGCGGCAAGCGATCTATCGCGTTGGTGACCTGAGCGAGCAATTGCCGGTCGGCGATCTCAACATCAGGACCGGGTTCGTCTGCCGCAACGGCAACGTCGGGACCTAGGGCCCTCAAACTCAGCAGCCGCACAACCTTTTGGCGCCTGAGCCGGTCGCGGCATTTGTTGAGCGTCACGGTTGTCAGATAGGCTGCTACAGGCTTGCGAGGATCGAGCTTGGCTCGCGCCATCCAAACCGATGCCAGTGCGTTCTGCAGCGCATCTTCGGCTTCGTCGGCAGACGAGAGCATCCGGCGGGCCAGACCGAGCAGGCGGGGCAGATGAGGCTCGACGAGTCTGCCGAATGCTGCTTTGTCCCCTGCAATTATCTTTTCGACCAGTTCCTCGTCAGGTGTGTCGTTCCGCCCCTCCACGACCTGTCATTCGCCAGGTTCGCGTGTTAGCGAAGCCGCGACCTGGCGATCGAAGCGCGCGCGCTGCTCCTGATCGAGCAAGGCGCGCATTGCAAATACATGCTCGACTGTTGCCTTCTGCAGATCGCCCATGCGTGCGTGCACCTCGTCAATAGCCGCGGCCACCTTGGGACCGTATTCATGTTCATCGTCCATCGCGGAGGCGAGCCTCGCGTTTGCGGCTCTGAGCGACAGGTCGAGCTCCTGGCGTTGAACAGCGAACCGCGCCTCGAGCTGATCGAGTTTCCTGTCCTGCGATGCATCAAGATCGAGTTCCTCGTGGACGAAATCATGCAAAGTGATCGCATGCGATGCCTCGCGCCATTGCCCGGCAGCGTATGCGCCGATGCATCCCGCAGCCACGGCCAGAAGGGCAGCAAGCACTATCTGGAGAATGCTGACCTTCATGGTTGAACATGCAGCAGTGAAGCAGGTGAGAGGTCGGCGCCTTCGATTAGCTGGTAATTTGTTTGGCTTTCACGGGCAGGCGATTGCGACGTGCCAAAGCCCGCACCAAGCCCAATAAATGCCATCGCCGTGAATAAGGCGACACGCGTTCGCGTCGCATCGACCTGTTCAAGCTTACCCGCCCGCATCCACACGCCACCCATGAAGTCTTCGGGCAGCGAAGGATCGGGTGCAGCTCCCAGCGACCGCAAGGCACGATTTAGTCTTTCGTTGTCAGCCATGCGTATTTTATCCTGTCTTACAGCCAACTATACGCTTCGTCCTCTCATATCCCTTGAAAATTTTTGAGGGATGCGAACGGGTCGGACGTAAGAGAAGCATGAAGCTATCCCGTTCGCTCCTCTCGCTCCTCACACCGATCGCTGTGGCGCTCCTCCTTCTTTCGGCCCCTGGCAGTGCTCACGAGGGTCATAAGAAGGACCTGAGCGAGGCCGAGATGGCGCAGATGGAAATGCAGGATCATCCCGCTGCGCATCATGATGGGGCGGAGATGATGCCCGACGCCATGATCGGCCCAGCAGGTGCCCGTCAAGCTTCGGCAAACGCCATGCCGCGGACAGCCGACCAGGCGCTCGCAGCCAAAATTGCCGAGAACCGGGTTACCTCGATCAGCGACTTCCTCGGTCGCCTCCACCCTGTCGCCGCGCATTTTCCGATTGCCCTCCTTTTGCTTGCTGCCTTGGGGGAACTATTGCTGACGATCCGGCCTGCTCTCGGCCTCGAAACCACGGTGCGCTTTCTTATCAGCGGGGGGGCCGCTGGCGCGCTTACCGCTGCACTCCTCGGTTGGTTTGCTGCGGGATGGCGCCTCGAGGACCGCTCCGAGACGTTGGGACTGCACCGATGGAATGGAACGGCGATTGCAGCCGTTGCCCTTGTTGCGACCTGGCTGGCATTTCGCGCGAGGAACCGCACCCCTCTTCGTATCGTGCTGGCGGTGCTGGCGGTAGCACTCGTACTGCAAGGCTATCTCGGCGGCGAGATGGTTTTCGGCCCCAATCACCTTGGTCTGGAGTAAGAGCATGGAGCGAAAGACTTCGAAACACGTGCGATTAATCGGCGTTCTGCCGTTCTTGTTTTTGTCGCTGGCTGCTTGTGGAGCTTCGTCAGACGCTCGAAACGATCAAAAGAGTGACAGCAATGCGGAACCTTCTGCACCGCTCACCTCTGCGAGTGCTACCCCGTCCCCGACCAGCAGCTCGATAGAATCCCGCACAGCCACTGCGGTCCGGGCACCGGTGGCGCCGGCAGCGTCGCAGTCAAATCCGGCGCCCGCTGAGGCGAAGACACCTGTTCGGGAAGGCTCCCATGCAGCGCCTGTACCAGCGCCCGCCCCCACCGGGACGCCTGTTAACGATCCGCATGCCGGCCACGACATGTCGACCATGTCGGATGAAGACATGAAAGCAATGGGACACAACTGATGAGCAAACGCAGACATCCGAACCATCGCCCACTTCTCCCCATACTTGGCACGATATTGCTCGCAGCCTGTACGGGCGCGGCGCAGGCAGCCAGCTTCACCATGTATCGCGATCCCAGTTGCGGATGTTGCGAAGCCTGGGCGGCGCACATGCAGCAGGGCGACCGGCATGAAGTCGCAACGGTCGATCACCCCGACATGGCGTCGGTAAAGACGCAGCACGGTGTCCCCGATGACCTTCGTTCGTGTCATACCATGATCGCGGATGGGTACGTCATCGAGGGCCACGTGCCCGCCGCCGACGTCGAGCGCTTGCTCGCAGAAAGGCCCGACTGGGTGGAAGGTCTGGCGGTGGCCGGTATGCCGCTCGGATCGCCCGGCATGGAGGCGGGGGGCAAAGTGCAACCCTACCAGGTCATAGCGTTCGGCAACGGGCGCCGCGAGGTTTTCGCGTCCTATCCCTGATTTCAGTCATACGCACCTGCGAAGCAGAGGAGGCAATCCATGAGCTGTTGCGACACCCATCAGGCAGGCCACGCCCAAGGTGAAGCTACCGCCATCGACCCTGTCTGCGGCATGAGCGTGGCGATCGAGGGTGCTACGCATATCGCCGAGCACGACGGCGCAACCCATCACTTCTGTTCGGCGCGGTGCAAGGACAAGTTCGTCAGCGACCCGGAGCACTATCTGTCGGGCGCGCATCTTGTGCAGGTCGAGGACGTTCCCGAGGGGACGATTTACACCTGTCCCATGCATCCCGAAATCCGGCAGGTAGGACCGGGAAGCTGCCCCATCTGCGGAATGGCTCTGGAGCCTGAGACGGTCAGCCTCGAGGATGGACCCGATCCCGAACTCGTCGACATGACGCGCCGCTTCTGGGTCAGCGCGCTCTTCACCCTGCCGTTGTTCGTCTACGCGATGAGCGACATGGTGCCCGGGATCAGCTTCGACCGGCTGATCGAACCGGCACGTGCGCAATGGGCGCAGCTGGCCCTCGCCACACCGGTCGTACTTTGGGGCGGGTGGCCGTTCTTCGTACGGGCGTGGCAGTCGCTCAGGACCCGCAACCTCAACATGTTTACGCTGATCGGCTTCGGCGTAGCGATCGCGTTCCTGTTCAGCCTCGTCGCGACTCTCCTGCCCGGCATCTTCCCGCCCGCCTTCCGCGATCACTCGGGCCGCGTCGGCGTCTACTACGAGGCGGCGGCGGTCATCACCACGCTCGTCCTACTTGGCCAGGTGCTTGAACTCAGGGCGCGGGGTTCGACCTCGAGCGCGCTGCGTGCGTTGCTCGAACTCGCGCCTCCGACCGCACTCAAGATCTTCGGCAGTGGCGACGAGCGCGAAGTCTCTCTCGACCAATTGGCGAGCGGTGACCTGCTCCGCGTCCGCCCTGGCGATAAGGTGCCGGTCGATGGCGAGGTGACCGAGGGTTCGAGCGCGATCGACGAGTCCATGATCAGCGGTGAGCCATTGCCCGTGTCCAAGAAGGCCGGCGACCAGGTTATCGGCGGAACGGTCAACCAGACCGGCGGCTTCGTTATGCGTGCAGGCGCGGTCGGCAAGAACACGATGCTGTCCAAGATCGTCCAGATGGTCGCCGAGGCACAGCGCAGCCGGGCACCGATCCAGCGCCTGGCCGATCAGGTCGCGGCCTGGTTCGTGCCTTCGGTCGTCGTCATCGCGGTCGTTACCTTTATCGTCTGGGCCATCTGGGGGCCATTCCCCGCGCTTGCCTATGCACTGGTCAACGCGATCGCCGTTCTCATCATTGCATGTCCCTGCGCGCTCGGCCTCGCAACCCCGATGTCGATCATGACCGGCACCGGCAAGGGGGCCCAGCACGGCATCCTCATTCGCAACGCCGAGGCGCTGGAGACTCTCGAAAAGATCGACACGCTGGTGGTCGACAAAACGGGCACTCTCACCATGGGCAAGCCTGATCTCGTCTCGGTCACTCCCCGAGTGGCACTGGACGAGGCCGAGTTCCTTTCCGCCGTCGCCGCGGTCGAAGCCGGGAGCGAGCATCCGCTCGCCCATGCAATAGTTGAAGGCACCAAGGCGCGAGGCGTGGCGTTCGAGGCAGCGTATGATTTGTCGTCGATTACCGGCGAGGGTGTTGAGGCGCGCGTGGGATCTCGGAAGGTCGCCATTGGCAACGAGAAACTGATGCGGCGGCTCGGTATCGATGATGCGGAATGGCTCGCGTCCGCGGAAGCCGGACGTTCCCAAGGCCAAACCGTGATGTTCGTGGCCATCAATGGCGCACCGGCAGGGCTGATCGCGGTCGCTGATCCGATCAAGCCGACCAGCCCTGCGGCCATTAGGGCGCTGCACGAGCGCGGGATCGAAGTGGTCATGCTAACCGGCGATAGCCGCGCCACCGCCGAAGCCGTGGCCCGCCAGCTCGGTATCGACGAGGTCGAGGCAAACGTCTCGCCCGAGGACAAGCATCGCAAAATCGAGGCGCTCAAGGCCTCCGGTAAGCGCGTCGCAATGGCAGGGGACGGCATCAACGACGCGCCAGCGCTGGCGGCTGCGGATGTTGGCATTGCAATGGGAACCGGCACCGACGTGGCGATCGAAAGCGCCGGTGTGACGCTGGTACGCGGCGACCTGACCGGTGTGCTCCAGGCGATTGTCCTGTCGCGCGCCACCATGCGCAATATTCGCCAAAATCTCGTATTCGCGTTCGGTTACAATGCGCTCGGCATACCGGTAGCGGCGGGCGTGCTGTTTCCCGCCTTTGGCCTTCTTCTCAATCCGATGATCGCTGCCGCGGCCATGAGCCTCTCGTCGGTGTCGGTCATCGCCAATGCCCTGCGTCTTCGTGGGCTCAAACTTCCAACCTTGAGCGAAGGTCGGCCATGATCGCGGCAACGGCAATCGGGATTTCACTCTTTATTGCGTCACTGATCTTGCACTTGGCCATGCTGAGACTTGAGAAGAAGCTTTCACCGCCGGGGCTTGCGCCGACCGGTTTGCGGCTGACGGGCGGATCGCTGCTCGTTCTCATCAGCCACATGATGGTAGCCGTTGTTTTCGCGGCCGGTTTTGCATGGGCCGCCTCGCTCGGTCTTGGCGGGTTCGCCAAGGAACCGGCCATGTCGGCTATGGATTACTATTACTTCGCCCTGATCACCGTGACGACAGTGGGCTTGGGCGACATCTATCCAACCGATCACCTCAGGGTGATCGCGGGCATCGCGTCGCTGACAGGTTTCATCCTGATCAGCTGCACAGCCCAGTACGTATACAAGACGATGAGCCAACAGGAGGATTGAATGGCCGACAACCACAGCGCGGATCACCAGCAGAACGGTGGTGGAGGCAACTACTGGCGCTTCATGGCGATGGTGGCGACGTCGACCGCGATCATGTTCGGCCTGATGTATCTAAACACATACGAGCTTGATCACGTGTTCTGGAGCGAGACGCGCTTCTGGATGACGTTCGTCATGGGCGGCATGATGATGATCGTCATGCTCCTCTTCATGTGGGGCATGTACAAGGACAAGACCAAGAACTTCATCATCCTGGGCGTAGGCGCGCTGGTCTTTGCGGTGGCGCTGTGGCTGGTCCGCAGCCAGGCGACCGTCAACGACGAAGAGTACATGTCGGCTATGATCCCTCACCATTCGATCGCAATCATGACGAGTGCGCGGGCTGAGATCACCGATCCGCGTGTTCGCAAGTTGGCGGACTCGATCATTGAGGCTCAGGTCAAAGAAATTGCAGAGATGAAGTTGCTGATCGAAGACATCGAAAGGAACGGTGAGATGGGCGACGGCACGCCACTCCCCGCGCGGACGACCGATCTCACACCAGAGCTATTGCAGGAAGCCGAACAGGCGGTCGAGCGTCCTATCAGCCCGGAGGTGCGCGACGAGGTTACGACGCGCGAATAGATGCTCCGGCCAGATTTATCCCGCAATTCACGAAAATGTGAATTTGCGGGATAAAAACGTGATCGGATGGCTTTGCGGAGATGGTTCGCTGACCGTTTTTGTGGACTTGCGTCGACGATGCCAAAGCTGGATAATTGCGTATTCTGAGTCCTCAAAAAGGCATCGAACCAATGCATTAGACGGCTTTTGAGGGCCTTTTGAGGGCTTTTTGGAGAAGGCCGAATTCCTAACTAGCTGATAAGACATATAAAATCAGTTCGAATGTGATGCCTCTTCTGGCACCACTTTCTGGCGCTAAGTGCGTCCAGCACAGAGCTGCTTTCCTGGCGGTTTTCGAAAAGTTTGGCCGGGACATCGTCCGGAGATGTCCGTTCAGGCCGTGTTCGGCGCCAACATCTGTGTCGCCTTTGTTCATCGCGATTCATCCGGCTTGCTAAAGAGCCGAGCCTGCGCCGACACCTTCCCATATTCACTCCGTCCTGCTTGCGCGTAGCGCGTCCTTGAACAGTTCGAAGGCAGTCGTGCCTTTGCGATCGGGATAATAGAGATGGTAGCCGGCGAACGGCTCGCACCAGGGCTCGAGCAGGCGGATGAGGCGGCCGTCGGCTATCGGGGCTGCCACCAGATCCTCCAATATGTAGAGGATGCCGAAACCCTCGATCGCCGCGGCGACGAGCAGGTCGCCATCGTTGAAGACCGGTCCGTGACCCGGCGTGACCGTCACTGCATGTCCGTTGCGTTCGAACGACCAGGGGGACAGGTCGCCCTGCGCGTCGGCATAGGCGATGCAGCGGTGGCGTGTGAGGTCGGCGGGCTTCATCGGCGCGGGATGATCGCTCAGATAACGAGGCGCGGCCACCACCGCGACGCGGAGCGGCGGACCCACCGCCAAGGCGATCATGTCCTTTTCCAGTCGCTCGCCCAGCCGGATGCCCGCGTCGTAGCGACCCACCACGACGTCGGTCATCTGATTGTCCACGCACACCTCTATTTCGATCCCCGGATGGCGGCGCATGAAGGCGGGGAGCATCGGCCACAACAGCGTGTCGGCGGCGTGCTTGCCGGTCGTGATCCGCACGGTCCCGATCGCTGCCCCCTGGGCGTGGGACAGGGCCGCAATGTCTCCGTCCAACCCGGCGAGGGCAGGTGCCAATGTGGCGAGCAGGCGCTCGCCGGCAGCAGTCGGGGCGACGCTGCGGGTCGTGCGGGCGAGCAGGCGAAAGCCGAGTTGGCCTTCCAGCCGCTTCATCGTCTGGCTCAAGGCCGACTGGGTCACCCCCAGCCGCCTCGCGGCGCGCGTGAAGCTGCGCTCGGCGGCGATCGCGGCAAAGATGGCGAGGTCGCCAAGTTGATCCGGACGCATTGATGATCCCTGCTACTGGGCCTCAGTACTGATTAGGCGGTTATGTCGGTCCATTAGCATGACTACCTATTCCGCGACAGAGGACGCCTGGGATGACAGGAGCGCGAGCATGAGACGTTTCGAAGGTCGGACCATATTGATCACCGGCGCAGCGCGTGGCCAGGGCGCGTCGCATGCGCGCGCGTTTGTGAGCGAAGGCGCCCGGGTGGTGCTGGGCGACATCCGCGAGGCGCTGGGAAGAACACTCGCCGACGAACTAGGCGCGGCCGCCCATTTCGTGGCGCTGGACGTCGCGCGGGTCGCGGACTGGGCGGCAGCGGTGGACGAGGCGGAGCGCCGCTTCGGCCCGATCTCGATCCTGGTCAACAATGCGGGCGTGCCCGCGCCGTCCGCGACGATTGTCGACAGCGATCCTGCCGACTGGGATCAGCTGATCGCGACCAACCTGACCGGGACCTATCTGGGGATCAGGGCGGTCGCGCCTTCCATCATGCGGGCGGGCGGTGGATCGATCGTCAACATCGCCTCGGCCTCCAGCCATATCGGTACGCCATTGATCGCGCCCTATGTCGCCAGCAAATGGGGCATTCGCGGCCTGACCCAGAGCGCCGCCGTCGAGCTGGCGCGCAAGGGGATCCGCGTCAATTCGATCAGTCCGGGCGTCGTGAACACGAAGCTGATCACCGCGCCGCTGCGGCCGGGCGAAGCGCCGGTCAGCGATCACTTCTCGCCGGAACCGTTCGCCGTGCAGCGCCTGGCCGAACCGGACGAGATTACACGCCTCGTGCTGTTTCTCTGCGCCGACGAGTCCGCATTCATCACCGGGTCCGACTATGTGATCGATGGCGGCTTGCTGCTCGGCCCGGTGTCGCCGGACGGTCAATGACCGGTTCGGGTAGCAACAAGGAGGACGCGATGAGCAAGATCTGGCTGATAACGGGCGCAAGCCGTGGATTGGGGCGCGAAATCGCGCGCGCCGCGCGCGATGCAGGTGCGACGGTCGTGGCGACCGCGCGGTCCCCCGCCGCGGTGCGCGAGGCTTTCGGGGGAGAACAGGATCGCCTCCACGCCTTCGCCCTCGACATCACCGACGCCCAAGCCGCGAACGCCGTCGCCGCGGAGACGGTCAAGCGGTTCGGCGCAATCGACGTGTTGGTGAACAATGCCGGCTATGCCGAGCTGGGTTTCTTCGAGACTTTCACCGATGCCGCGGTGCGGCGGCAGTTCGACGTCAATCTGTTCGGCACGATGAACGTGGCGCGCGCGGTCGCTCCGCATATGCGCGCGCGGCGATCAGGCCTCATCGTCACCATCTCGTCAGTGAGCGGGCTGGTCTCCAATGCGGGCGGAGCGATCTACTCGGCATCGAAATTCGCGGTGGAAGGATGGATGGAGGGCTTCGCGCAGGAGCTGGCGCCCCTGGGCGTCCGATCGCTGCTGGTGGAGCCGGGGATGCTGCGTACCGATTTCATGGACGGCGCGTCCGCGCGGTTCGGCAGCATCGACATACCCGACTATGCCGAGGCGGTGGCGCAATATCGCGCCTTTGTCGACGACGCCAACGGCAACCAGCCGGGCGACCCTGCGCGGCTCGCGGAGCGGATCGTGGCGCTCGCGGCGCAGGACCCGCCGCCCGCGCGGCTCGTCTTTGGCGACGACGCCCGGCAATGGGCTGACGCGAAGATCGACCAGTTGCGGCAGGAGATTGCCCAGTCCGCTGATGAATAGCGCAGCCGCGCCCACGGCGATCCGGGGCGAGGATGGCGGCCTAGGTCGCGCGCAGGCTGTTCTGGAACAGGCGTTTCACCAGCCTGGCTTCGAGGATGCGGCCGACGACGTACAAGACGGCGAAAATGCCGGCGAAGACATAGGCGGGGGTGGGAGAAGGGCCCTCATCCTTCTTCTTGTCATCCTTTTTCGGTTTTTCCGGAGCCGGCGCGCCCAAGGCCTTGTCGATCGGGTTCTGCGGCAGGACGACGTCCTTTTTCTCGGGCTTCTTCTCGGCCTCGACCGATGGGCGTTGCAGCTGTCCGATAACGATCGTGGCGCCTGCGAAGCTGAGGAACAGAGGCGCCGCCAGGAAACAGAAGAGCAGGGCCCGGCTGACCAGGCGATAATGGAGTTCCGAGCCGTGCGGACCATTTTCGATGCGCAGCGTGCCGCTGTCGAAGATCGACATCCGGTCTTGCGCCGCCTGATCCTTCTTCTGGAAGGTGAGCCTGTCCTTCAGCCTTTCATAGCTGGTGCCGGTCTGGCGGAAGAGGGGCGCGAGCCTGGTGAACGCGTCATCGCTCGTTTGTCCCGGGGCGAGCGCGAGCCTGCCTTTGACGTGCCAGATCCAGTCGATGAAGCGCAGGGTCACAAAATCCCCTATCAAGAGAGTGGTCGATGCCGGCAGCGGTCGCGCTATTCGGCGGGCACCGCGATCGGATCGATCGGGCGCCGGCCCAGCCGTGCGTTCACGCTCTTCCAGCCTTCGGTGAAGGGATAGGTCATCGTTTCGCGGATCGACATCTTGCGTCCACCTTCCATCCCCAGCAGTTCCGCCTCGCCATCGACGCAGGTGCCGAACATCCGGTCGATGATGATCCAGGTGCCGGAATAGTTGCTGCGGCTGGCTTCATAATCCTGCGAATGATGCACGCTGTGATGTTCGGTGGTGTTGAAGAGGAAGCGCCACCAGCGCGGCGTATTGAAGCGGACATTGATATGCTGGTAGGTGCTGACCGCCAGTCCCAGGGTGCCGGCGATCAGGGCGGCGCGCGGCAGGAAGTCGAAAAAGCCGCCGACCCCCAGCCCGATCAGGAAGAGTTCGACCGGATTGCCGACCGCGCCCTTATTGATGTTGAGCTGCGTGATATAATGGTGCGGCGCGTGGGTCAGCCACAGCGGATACCAATTATGCATGCCGCGATGCATCCAATATTGGCCGAAGTCGAAGATGAAGGAGATCAGGAAGGCCTGCATCAGCAGCGGCAGGCCCATGAACCAGGCGAATTTTTCCCAGTGGAACACGCCCTGGATCGCTTCGATCATGACGCCGTCGCCGATATAGCCGTCGATCATGCGCAGGATGGTGAAGCCGAGCCCGACATAGAACAGGTCGATGACCAGTTCCTTCCAGGTCAGGCGCCAGCTGTCATGGCGCGGATTGACCCATTCCAGCGCCAGCAGCAGCGCCTTGAAGCCAATGCCGATGCCGATCGCGGTCGATGCCGTCGCGATCGAATTGGGCGCATAATACCAGAAGGCAATGAGAGCGAAGAGCGCTGCCGGCTGAAACCAGGTGAAGAAATGCCGCTTGATCGGGCCGCCTTCGACCCTGGGCAGATTTTCCCACCCGACGGTCACCGGCGATTGAGTGCCGATCATTCTGTTGCCTACGCGAACGCCTTCCATGTCCATATCCTTGGCACGAGGAAGCGCGATGATGTCGCCGCTTCCCGGAGGTGATGTCCGGTCAAGCTTCGTCAAACCGCGCCCATCACGCCAGATATCATTCTGCTATAGATCGCATAGATTCAATCTATGTCTTCGGACCGGGCATGCGTCAGCGCGCCACGCTGGCATGGCGAAACAGATGCTGCTTCTGATCCTCCATCCATTGGCTCGCGGCCGGGGTAACCGGCGTCTCGCGGATGAATTGGAAATCGGGCTCATGGAGATCGAGGACGAAGCGCAGATGGCATGTCCGGCCATCCACGGTCCGGGTCAGCGCGATGACCCCATCCGGCTGCACCGCCCAGTCGCCCGAGAAAATGTCCTGGCCCAGCCTTTGCGGCTGGGTGCTGTGGTTGATCTGTCCGCCTTGCAGCGCCACCGAGACGTCATAGCTTTCAATCTGCTGCTCGGTCGCGATCCCGTTCGACAGCGCTTGCTCCAGGCTGGCGGCGCTTCGCAGTGCCTCGTCCAGTCCGGGGCGCCGGGACTGGGCATAGGCGGCATGTTCGCCTGCCAGGATGAGTCCGCCTGCCATCGGCTGCGCCGGGCTGTCATCGCCGTCGCGCAGGCTGATGAGGCGCAGGCCCAGGAGCGGGCCGCGGACGCATTGTTGCCGCCAATCTTCGACATAGGCGCCCGATGGCGCAAATTCGATCACGCTGTTGCCGATGAAGCGGAGGCTGGCGGGTTCGGGCCATTGATCGCGCGGCTGGTAGCTGCGGGCGATTCGCCACGACATATGCTGGCGACCCTCATCCCACAGCGTGTCGCCGACCCAGCCCTGACGGTCGACCAGCGGCGTTGCCGCGCCATCGGGCAGGCGCAGGTCGATGGTGAAGCTTTTCGACTGGAACCAGAAGACGATGCTGGTCTCGTCGGTCAGCCCGTTGCTGAAGCTGATGCTTTTGCGCCGGAACGCGCCGAGCAGGCCGCGAGGGAAGGCGAGGCCGTCGAGCCCCCTCGGCGGCAGTCGGTCGAGCAAATCTCTCAGGATCATGCGCGGGCGGCCGCGTCGCGCGGGCCGAAGGAATCGAGTGGCACCGCGTCCGTCAGCACCAACTCCCCGCTTGCGATCCGACGTTTAAGATAGGCGAAGGTCTGCGCGGTCTGGTTGAAGAGGTGCTCGCCGCTTCTGAGCGGGGCATAGCGCGGCGCCTTATCGCGCACCACCGGGGCGATGACATAGTCATAGTCGCAGGCATGGAAGAGCGCGAAGGAATAGCGTTCCTGCTCGACCCTCTTCACTCGATGGCGCGTCGCCATGTAGCGGCCGTTGGACAGGATCTCCATCATGTCGCCGATGTTCATGATCATGGCGCCTTCGACCAGCGGCACGTCGACCCATCTACGCTGGCGGTCGAGGATCTGCAGCCCCGCGGCGGTGGCGAAGAGCAGGGTGAAACATTCATAATCGGTATGCGCGCCGATACCCGGACGATCCTGCGCGGTTGCGTC
Organism: Sphingobium naphthae; assembly: GCF_020782235.1. Classification (GTDB taxonomy): domain Bacteria; phylum Pseudomonadota; class Alphaproteobacteria; order Sphingomonadales; family Sphingomonadaceae; genus Sphingobium; species Sphingobium naphthae. The sequence continues at coordinate 145,731 of NZ_JAJGNO010000011.1, read as the reverse complement.
GAACGGATAATGGATCAGGCGCAGCTGGCTGGGCGGATGGCGCAGATGTGCGTCGAAATGGCGTTCCTCCAGACCCAGCGCGAGAGCGAATCCCTGGAACAGCCGCCGGCCGATGCGCGTGACATGGGCGTAATAGGCCTCCACATCCTCCCGAAAGCCGGGCATGTCGGGCCAGCTATTGGGGCCGAGCAGGGGCCGGCGACCTTCGGCCGGCAGATAGTCGCACCCGATGTCATAGGCTTCCTTGAGGTCGCTGGTGGCGCCGCCAAATTGCTCCTCGCCCACCGGGACATAGCCGCTGTGATTGAGGGAGAGGCCGATATAGCGGCGCATCTTGGTCGCCTGATCCTGCGCAAAATAGGCCTTGGCGCGGGCGAGCAGCCGCTGGAACAGCGCGGGGTCGAGCTGATCGCCCTTGATATAGAGGAAGCCCGTGTCGGCGCAGGCGCGGTCGAGCGCGCGCGCCACGCGCAGCCGGTCCGCCAGCCGGTCGCTTTCGAGCCCGCTGATGTCAACGATGGGAAGGGGGAGGGGCTGGGTCATCGCCGGGCAGCCTATGGGGCCAAGGGCATAGCGCTAGATGCGTCGATGCGATGTTTGCCATTGATTTAATCTATGCCAGCGGCATGTTGGGATCGCCCTGTGAAAAGAGGATGACGATGAGTGATCGGGCGCCCGTGACCGACCGGAAATTCGCGAGCCGCGTCGACTGGAACCTGATGCGGACCTTCGTCGATATCGTCCGCGCCGGCGGCATCGGCGCGGCGGCGCGTCAGCTCAACCGCCAGCAGCCCAGCATCAGCGCGGCGCTCAAGCGGCTGGAGGATCATGTCGGCGCGACCTTGCTGCATCGCACGGCCAGCGGCGTCGAAATGACGGCGGCGGGCAGGGCGATGATGGCGCTGTGCGAGGATATGCTCGAATCCGCGCGCATGGTCCCGCATCAGATCGCGCAGGCGACCAAGCAGGTGGAGGGGCTCGTCCGCATCCAGATCGTGTCGGGGCTGGTGTCGACCGAATTTGACGAGGCGATCGCGAGCTTTCACCGGCGCAATCCCGCCATCCATATCGAGATTCGGGTTTCCCCCTGGCGGCAGGTGCTCGACGCGCTGGAACAAGGCGAGGTGGAGATCGGCGTCGGCTATGACAGCAGCGTGCGCGGATCGCTGATCTATGAGCCGTTGCTGGTGGAGCGGCAGCAAATCTACTGTTCGCGCTCCAATCCCTATTTCGGCTATCGCGTCAGCCGGCTGGGCGAGCTCAAGGATCAGGGCTTCGTGCTGACCGGCGACGATGAGATCGAGCAGATCACGCATCTGCGCCGGCGCTATCGCCTGGGAACCCGGGTCAATGGCGTGGCGGAGGACATCAACGAAGCGCGCCGCCTGATCGTGCAAGGCATCGGCATCGGGTTCCTGCCCGTCATGGCCGCCGAAACCGAAGTGGCCAAGGGGCAGCTCTGGCCGATGCTGCATGCCGATTTCGAGCCATCCTACGACATTTTTCTGCTCGCGCGATCGGAGCCCGCGCGCGACACCGCCACCCAGTTATTCTGGGACGAGGTCATGCGACGGATCAGGGCGCAGCGCAGGTCATAGCGCCGATCTATGCCTTTCATCGGTAAATTGCCCCTCCCTTGATGCGCCGGCGCAGCGCAGTCTTTCCGCATCCAAGGAGCTGTGGCGTGCAGACCAGTCTGAAGAACCGGATTTTCGACCATCTCCCGCCCGCGATGATCGCGCTGGTGCTGTGTTTCTGGGCGTTCGGGCCGCGGACGCTGGTGGATCATCCCTGGGCCCTGACGATCACGTCGCCTCTCATCGTCCTTGCCGTTCTGGCGCTGGAATGGGTCCATGAGCGGCACGCCGGCTGGCGCATGAACAAGACGGAGTTCCTCACCGACCTTTATTATGCGGTGCTGAGCGCGACCATCATCTCCTGGCTCACGCAGAGGCTGGCGGACGATCCGTTGACGGCGCTCAAGGCGTCGCTCGGCATCACCACCCATTGGGTGACGCAGCTGCCCTGGCTGGCGCAGGTGGCGCTGGCGATCTTCATCCTGGAGTTCGGCCAATATTGGATGCACCGGTTGATGCACAACTGGATGCCCTTCTGGCTGACTCATGCACCCCATCACCACATCACGCAGCTGAATGCGGCCAAGGGCGCGGTGGGCAATCCGATCGAGCTGTTCCTGATAAGCCTGAGCGTGCTTGCCCTGTTCGATTTCGACAAGACGGCCCTGTTCGCCGCGATCAACACGATGGGCGTGATCTCATCCTTCGCCCACGCCAATGTCCGCGCCGACCCGCCGATCTGGTATTCCTTCTTCTTCACCACCATCCGGCATCACAGCCTGCATCATTCCACCGATTATGACAGCACGCGCTGCAATTATGGCAATTCGCTGATCCTGCTCGACCGGATCTTCGGCACCTATCGCGAGGGGGAAGCCGTGCTGGTGGGCCAGGATGAACGCAAGCGCCTGTCGATCCGCGAACAGACGCTCTTTCCTTTCCAGCCGCTGATCGAACGCTATCAGGCGCACAAGGCTGCGCAGGCCGGCAACGACTTGGCCGCCAGCGATCAGAAAGAGCCCGCAGCGACCGCATGACCGATATGGCGCCCGCCCGGATCGCGGCAGCGCGCAGTGCGCTTTCCCGTGGCGACCTGGGTGCGACGCGGCGCTTCGCCACCCTGTTGCTGGCGGATAATCCGAAGGAGGCCGAAGGTCATTTCCTGCTCGGGATCGTCGAAGCGGGCGCCCAGCGCATCCGCGCCGCGATCGATCATCTCCAGCAGGCGGTGGCGCTGGACGCGCGGGGTGAATATCGCGCGCATCTGGCGAAATTCTTCGCGCTCGTCCGCCAAGATGGTGACGCCGCCGCGGTGCTGCGCGACGCGGAGAAGGAGCTGCCAGCCGATGCGCTCAGCCGCGACACGATGGGCTGCGTCTATGCCCGGCTGGGCGACCATGAAGCCGCCCTCCCTCATTTCGCCGAAGCGGTGCGGATCGCGCCGGACAATGGCGCTTATCGCTACAACCAGGCGGTGACGCTCAACTTCCTGGGGCGGACCGAAGAGGCGGAGGCCGCTCTGGAAGCCTTGATCGCCATGGCGCCGCACGATGCGCGCGCGCACCACCTGCTGGCGGGCCTGCGCAAACAATCGGCGCAGCGCAATCATATCGACCGTCTGCACGACAGCTATGTCGCGGCGCGAGCGCGGCGCGACCGTTTGCTGCTCGGCTACTCGCTCGCCAAGGAACTGGAGGATGTGGGGCGGCCCGACGACGCGCTTGCCATGCTGTGCGCGGTCAATGGCGAACATCGCCGCGCCCTGCCTTACGCCTTCGCGCGCGACGCCGCCAACTTCGACGCGATCGAGGCTGCCTGGCCGCTGCCTTTGGCGATGGGCGAGGCGCCCGCCGAGGCGCCGATCTTCGTCATCGGCATGCCGCGGACGGGCACGACGCTGGTCGACCGCATCCTTTCTTCCCATCCCGGCGTGGAAAGCGCGGGCGAGTTGCAGGCCATGCCGCTCGCCGTGAAGAAGGCGGCGGGAACGCGCAGCGCCACCGTGCTCGACGTGGAAACGATCGCCACGGCCGCTAGCACGGACATGGCGCAGATCGGCAGTGATTTCCTGCACAGGGCCGGCCATCATCGGCGCCAACCCGGCCTGCGGTTCACTGACAAATTCCCTGGCAATTTCCAGTATCTGGGCTTCATCGCGCGCGCTCTGCCCGCCGCCCGGATCGTCTGCCTGCGCCGTCATCCCATGGACACGGTGCTCAGCAACTTCCGCAATCTCTTCGCGGTGAATTCGCGCTATTATGACTATAGCTATGATCTGCTCGACATCGCGGCCTATTATGTCCGTTTCGACCGGCTGATGACTATGTGGCGGGGCGCGTTGGGCGATCGGCTGCTCGAAGTGCGCTACGAAGATTTGGTCGCCGACCAGGAAGGGCAGACCCGCAGAATTCTCGATCATTGCGGCCTGCCATGGGCGGACGAGTGCCTGTCCTTCCACGCCAACAGCGCCCCGGTCTCCACCCCGAGCGCCGCGCAGGTGCGCCAGCCCATCTATGCAAGTTCGGTTGACCGCTGGAAGCGGCACGCGGCCGTGCTGGAGCCCGTGCAACGCTTTTTCGAGCGCAGCGGCATCGCCATCGATTGAACGCAAGGAGGTCCCCGCCATGTCGATCATCCGCAGAAGAGTCCGGGCTTTGCCTGTCCTTGGCGCCGTCATCGTCGGCGGACTGGCCGCGCCCGCGACTGCGGGAACGCGCACGCGGCTGGTGGAATGCGAAAACCGTTCATGCCTGCTGGTCACGGGGCGTCGCGCCAGCGCGGCAACCGGCGTGGCCATAAATGGGCATGCGGTTGCCGTGCAGGGAGCGCGCAAATGGCGTGTCAGCCTGCCCATCGACACCGTGCGGCAGTGGTCGGCCCCTCTGGCGCGAACAATCAGCGTTTCGGTGGGCGACAATCAGGTGCAGGCGGCCCTGCCGATCGGGCTGCTGGGTCACGCAAAGAGTCTGGCCATCCTGACGGTCTCCGCCAAGTAACACCAAGTAAGGCGGTTAGTAATAAAGTTGCCGATATTGCATCTGCATTGAAACTTTCATCTTCATCCTCTATCTAGGCGCCAGCCGCCGTAGAGCGGCATTTGTTCGACGCACAGGAGATGATGATGAAGATCGGTCTGGCGGCGCTCGCCATTGTCGCTTTCGCGACTTCGGCCCATGCCAATCCCGCCGAAAATCCCTTCGCCAAGGATGAGGTCGTTCTGGACCTCAGGGGGCTCGACCTTGCCACCGCTCAAGGGCAGCAGCGGCTCGCCATCCGCATGGATCAGGCCGCGCGCGCCGTCTGCGGAGACCGGGTCGCCGCGGTTCACCTGGCGATGGAGGCCAAAGCGCAGGCATGCCGGACTGCGGTCGTCGCGGACATCCGCACCCAGATCGAGACGCGATCGGCGATGGCGGGGACGCCGACTCGATTGGCTCTGCGTTAAGGCTCTGCGCTAAGACCCCGCTGCTTCGAAGCGCTTCGCCGCGCCTGCCTCGGACCGTTCAGGCGCGGCAACTTGCGCAGTGGTTATTGCCCGATCCTGGCTGGCTTCGGCCACCAGGTGAGCGTATGCACGTCATGGGCCGAGGTCCAGATGCCCTTGGCCGTGTACCGCAGCGCGCCGCTGCCATCGGCCTTGCCCACACGCGCCCGGATGGCGAGCGAGTCGGGGTCGATCACGACGAAGGTCTGGTCTTCGGTCGTCCGCAGCCACACTTTGCCGCCGCCGGTGTCGATATCGCCATATTTCAGCTCCGCGCTGATCTTGACCCGTCCGGTCACCTCGCCGCTCGCCGGATCGATGCGGGCGACCGTGCCGTCACCCTGTTCCTGAACCCAAATGGCGCCTTCGCCCGCGGCGAGGAAGCCGGGCTGCTTGCCGAGCGCGGTGCGCTTGGTCACCGCGTTCGTGGCGGGATCGATGCGCTGGATCGATCGGGCGTCGCTGCTGACTGCCCAGAGATAGCCATGGCCAAAGGCGAGATACCAGGTGCCCGGATCGACCGTGATGGTCGCGATCACGGCATTGGTGGCGGGATCGACGCGCGCGATCGCGCCGGCCACATTGTCGCTGGCCACCCAGACCGAACCGGCGCCGGCGACGACATTGAGTTCGCCGGTGCTGGCGAGGCCGGTGGCGATCGTCGCGGTCTTCACCGCCTTGTCCGTATCGATGCGGACGAGCGCATTTTCCTTGCAGTCGGCCACCCATAGCGAGCCGTCCAGGATCGCCATCGCGCCGCACGGCTTGGACATGGCGACCTGCGCTAGCCTGCCCTTGCGCGACCAGCGTTCCACGCGCCCGGCATTGGTGACCCAGACGCTGTCGCCATCGACCGCCAGAAAGTCGGCGAAGCCCGGAACGTCGAAGACCTGCTCGCGTGGTGGCGCGGCCAGTGCGGGAATGGAGAGGGCGGCCATCGCCATGGTCAATGCGCCAGTCAGGGCCCGGATGCGCACGGTCAGCCCTTGCGCGCGATGAACGCGCGCCAGCCGCCCAGCGCGGTAATGTCCTCCGCGCCCGTCAGCGCACGCGGTTCGGCGACGAAGCCCTTGACGCTGCTGCCGTCGGAGAGCGTGACGGTGCCGATCGCCAGCGGGGCGGGCACTTCGACCACGAAGCTGCCGAATTCGGCTACGCCAAGCTCATAGACTTCGACCGCGATGGCTGCGCCATCGGTGCTGTGGACCAGCGCGGGCTTGGGCGGAACGCTGTCCGCCATTGCGTAGAGCCGGTAGGTGGGCGCGGTTTCGAAAGCGCCGACAAAGGTCGCATCGCGCGATGTGAGCTGCCAGTGCAGCGGCATGTCCTTGAGATGAGCGCCGACTACGGCGAGTTTCACAGTCTGCATTTTGCCCTCCAGATCGAGCGGTGGAGTAGATGGGAGATCGGCGATAGCCAGATAGGCGTCGGCTGCATCGAGCAAGGCGAGGTCCGTGCCCGCCGGGCCGATCAGGGTCACGCCAAAGCCGGTGGCGTTGTGGCGGATGCCCGCCGGCACCGCGAGCGCGGCCATATCGAGCAGATTGACGAAATTGGTGTAGAAGCCGAGCGCGCTGTTGAGCGCGACCGGCGCCGCCAGAAGCTCCGCGACGCGGTAGGTTGTGCCCGTCGTGGGAAAGGCGAGCATGTCGATGCTGTCCCACAGCAGGTCCGCCTGGCGCTTGAGTTCGGCCATGCGATACATGCCGTTGAACAGTTCGACGGCGCTCATGGCCTTGCCCGGCTCCACCACTTCGCGGACGGTCGGGTCGATGGCGTCGGGATCGTCGGCCAGGATCGCGGCCATGGCGGCGGTGCGTTCGGCCACCCAAGGGCCGCCATAGAGGAGTTGCGCCGCCTCCTGAAAAGGCGCGATGTCGATTTCCACGATGTCGGCCAGCCCGGCGAGCGCCTGCAGCGCGCGGTCGTACAGACATTCCGACTCGCCATCGCCGAACCAGACCCGCTGGTCGCGTCGGGGCACGCCGATCGTCCGCCGCGCTAACGGCTGGTCGATCAGGGGCCGGGAATAGGGATCGGCGGCGTCGAAGCCGGCGATGACGCTGTCGACCAGCCGCGCGTCGTCGGTGGTCTCCGTGAAGGCGGTGATGCAGTCGAGCGTCCGGCAGGCCGGCACCAGACCGCGGTTGCTCCAGCGTCCCTTGCTCGGCTTGAAGCCGATGAGGTGCTGGAAAGCCGCAGGAACACGGCCCGACCCCGCCGTGTCGGTACCCAGCGCAAAGGGCACCAGTCCGGCCGCGACCGCCACCGAAGAGCCGGAACTGGAGCCGCCGCTGACATAGGCGCGGTTGAAGGCGTTGCGTGGCGCGCCGTAGGGACTGCGCGTGCCGTTGAGGCCGGTGGCGAACTGGTCGAGATTGGTCTTGCCGATACAGATCGCCCCGGCGGCGGTAAGGCGCTCGATCACCGTCGCCGATCGAGCAGGGCTGTAGGCGAAGGCGGGACAGGCCGCCGTAGTGTCCAGCCCCGCGACATCGATATTATCCTTGGCCGCGAAGGGTACGCCGGCGAGCGGCAGCGATTCCCCCGCCGCTACCCGCGCGTCGATCGATCGGGCAGCGGCCAGCAGATCGTCGGGCGCGAAACGGCTGATCCAGATTTGCGGCTGGATCGCGTCATAGGCGGCGATGCGCTCCAGCGTGTCCTTCATGACCGCCAGTGCCGTCATTCGCCCTTGATTGACGGCCTGCGCGATGGCCGATGCGCGGCGGCGCTCGGCCCCGCTCATGCGTCCGTCCTCAGCGCCAGCAGCGGCGCGCCGGCCTGCAAGGACTGGCGTTCCTGCACATAGACCGCCGCAATCGTGCCTGTTTCCGGACTTTGCACTGCCGACTCCATTTTCATAGCTTCGATGATGGCGATGGTGTCACCCGCCTTGACCGCGTCGCCGGCGGCGACCAGCAGCTTCCAGACGCTGCCGCCAAAGGGGACTTCGACCAGCTTGGCGCCGTCGGGCACGTCGATCGCGGCTGCCGCCGGCGGATCGGTTTCGACCGGGTCGGTGACGCGGTCGAACTCCCCATTGCGCCGCCATTCGGCGCGTTCGGCGTCGAAGGCGGCATGGCGGCGGGTCTCGAACGCCCTGATGTCGTCTTCATTGTCGGCCAGGAAGGCGCGATAGTCGGCAAGGCGGAATTCCGTTTCCTCGATCCGGATCGATCGCCGTCCGCTGGGGAAATCCCGCCGCCATTCGACCAGTTCGTCAGCGCTTACCGGATAGAAGCGGATCTGGTCGAAGAAGCGGAGCAGCCAGGGCTTGCCGTCGATGAAGGCGTCGGTCTGGCGGTGGGTGTTCCACACCTGGATGGTCCGGCCGAACAGCTGATAGCCGCCGGGTCCCTCCATGCCGTAGATGCACATATAAGCGCCGCCAATGCCCACGACATTAGGCGGCGTCCAAGTGCGCGCAGGGTTATATTTGGTGGTGACGAGCCGATGCCGGGGATCGACGGGCGTTGCCACCGGCGCGCCCAGATAGACGTCGCCCAATCCCATGACGAGATAGTTCGCCTCGAAGATCAGATTTTCCACCGCCGCAGCGTCCGGCAATCCGTTGACGCGGCGAATGAATTCGATGTTGTCGGGGCACCAGGGCGCATCGTCGCGGACGGCGCCCATATATTTCTCGATCGTCTCGATCGTCGCCGGATCGCGCCAGCTCAGCGGCAAGTGGACGATGCGCGAGGGGATGGTGAAATCCTGCAGGTCTCCCAGCCGCTCTTCGGCCGACATCAGCGCCGCCAGCGCCGTGCGCTGATCGAGCAGCATGCCGTCGAAATGAAGCTGGAGCGAGCGGATGCCCGGCACGATGTCGATGACGCCCGGTATCGCCAGCCGCTCCAACTCGCACATCAGCGCATGCACGCGGATGCGCAATTCGATGTCGAGGACGATCGGACCATATTCGACCAGGATGTTGCGGTCGCCCTGTTGCCGATAGACGGTGCGCGGCCGGCCGGCATCCGCATCGATCACGGCAAGGATGGGCGATAGCGACGCCACGGGCCGGGCGGGACCGGGATCAAGCGTGGCCCCGGTGGCGATAAATTGATGCTGGAGCGAATCGGCGGTCGCGGCGTCGGCGATATCGACCGGTGCGAAGCGCAGCGTATCGCCGGGCGACAGTTGGCCGATCTTCCACCGGTCCGTGGCGATCACCACGAAGGGACAGACAAAGCCGCCGAGCGACGGTCCGTCGGGGCCCAGGATGATGGGCATGTCACCGGTGAAATCGACGGCGCCGATCGCATAGGGATTGTCGTGGATGTTGGACGGGTGCAGCCCCGCTTCCCCGCCGTCCGCGCGCGCCCATTGCGGCTTGGGCCCGACCAGTCGGACGCCGGTGCGGTTGCTGTTATAATGGACCTGCCATTCGGCCGCGACGATCGTGTCTATGTCCGCGTCGGTGAAGAAGTCGGGCGCGCCGTGCGGGCCGTAGAGCACTCGCAGCGTCCACTGGGTCGAAAGCTCCGGCAGCGCGACCGAGGCTAGCGGCGGGACCGTCGCATCGCGCGCCAGATGCAGCGTGTCGCCCGCCAGCAGGCGGCGCGCCGCATGGCCGCCGAACTGCCCCAGTTCGAACGTGCTGCGGCTATCGAGATAAGGCGCGATGTCGAGACCGCCGGCAAAGAGGATATAGCCGCGCATGCCACCCCCCGACGCGCGGCCCAGGGTCAGGGTCTGCCCGGGCGTCACGTCGATCGCCTGCCCGCGCGGCACCGGGCGTCCATCCAGCGTCGCGCCGAAATCGGCGCCCGTCAGGCAGATGCGCGCCGCCGCGGTGAAGCTGAGCGTCGGGCCGGTCATGGTCATTTCCAGACCCGCCGTTCCTTCCGGATTGCCGAGCAGGCGGTTGCCGAGGCGGAACGACTGGTCGTCCATCGGTCCCGACGGGGGCACGCCCACCGCCCAATATTTCTGCCGGCCAGGCCAATCCTGCACGGTCGTGGCAGTCCCGCCGCTGATCACTCGCACGGCGTGGGGGTGAAAGGCGATGTCGTTCAGCGCACTGGTCGAGACTTCGCCGCTGACGAAGGCGTCAGAACGGACCACGTCGCGCAGCCAGCGCAAATTGGTTTCGACCCCGTCCACCCGGCTGTTGTCGAGCGCCGCCTGCATCGCCGCGACCGCCTTGGCGCGGGTCGGGGCATGCACGATCAGCTTCGCCAGCATGGGGTCATACCAGGTGGAGATGGTGGACCCCGCCATGACCCAGGTTTCGGCCCGGATGTCGTCGGGGAATTCGACAGCGGTCAATGTGCCGGACGTAGGGCGATAGTCGAGCGCCGGGTCCTCGGCATAGAGGCGCACCTGCACGGAATGGCCGCTGGGCCGCGGCGGTTCGGCATCGAGGAAGCCGAAGTCGCCCGCGGCGCCCCGGATCATCCATTCGACAAGGTCGATGCCCATCACTTCTTCGGTGACGCCATGTTCGACCTGAAGGCGAGTGTTCATTTCAAGGAAGAAGAATTCCTCGCGCTCGGCATCGTAGAGAAATTCGACCGTGCCGGCAGAGCGGTAGCGCGCCGCTTGGCCGAGCCGGATGGCGGCGGCGACCAGTTCCTCGCGCACGGCCTGCGGCAACAGGGGGGCGGGCGCTTCTTCGACCACCTTCTGGTTGCGGCGCTGGAGCGAACAGTCGCGCTCGCCCAGCGCCACGATCCGGCCCCGCCCGTCGCCGAAAATCTGCACCTCGATATGGCGGGCGCGGCGAATATAGCGTTCGAGGAAGATCCCCGCGTCGCCGAAATTGCTTTGCCCCTGGCGCGCAACGGCGGCGAAGCCTTCGCGCACTGCCGCCTCGTCTTCGCACACGCGCATGCCGATGCCGCCGCCCCCGGCCGTGGCCTTGAGGATCACGGGGAAATCGATCGCGTTTGCGGCCGTGACGGCTTCCTCCTCGTCGGTCAGAAGGTCGGTGCCGGGCGCGAGCGGCACATCATGCGCCGCGGCCAGCGCCCGGGCACTGTGCTTGAGCCCGAAGGTGCGGATATTGTCGGCCGTCGGGCCGATGAACAGGATTCCGGCTTGTGCGCACGCGTCGGCGAACTCGACATTTTCCGCAAGGAACCCATAGCCCGGATGGATGGCGCCCGCACCCGTGGCGCGCGCCGCCTCGATAATGGCGGGGATGTTCAGATAGCTGTCCGACGCGCGCGCCGGGCCGATGCAGACGGCCTCGTCCGCTTCCGAGACATGGCGCGACCCTTCGTCCGCTTCCGAATAGACGGCGACGGAGCGCAGGCCCATCCGGCGCAGCGTGCGGATGATGCGCGTGGCGATGGCGCCGCGATTGGCGATGAGGACGGTGTCGAAGCTCATGCGGAAACGATCATCCGGACAGGCGTGGGGTTGAAGCCGTTGCAGGGATTGTTGATCTGCGGGCAGTTGGACACGACGACCGTCACGTCCATTTCGGCGCGCAGATCGACGGACAGGCCGGGCGCGGAAATGCCGTCGACGATGCCCAGCGCGCCATCTTGCTCCACCGGCACGTTCATGAAGAAGTTGATGTTGGACACGATGTCCCGCTTGCCGCGGCCTTCCTGCAGATTGGCCTCCAGGAAATTCTCGACGCAGGCATGCTCCGCCTTGGTGTGATGGCCGTAGCGCAATGTATTGGATTCGCACGAGCAGGCGCCGCCGATCGTGTCATGATAGTCGACCGACGTTGCGGTGATGGTCATCATCGGCCGCCCCTCGTTCGATCGCAGCACCGTCCCTTCGCGCAGGAACAGATTGCCCTGCGCTGCGACCGTGTCCTGCGCGCTGTAGCGTTCGGCATCGTCCTGCGTCGCATAGAGCAGGAAGTCGACCGCCTGATTGCCTTCCAGGTCGACGATGCGCAGCGTCTGGCCGGCCGCGACATGGTGCAGCCATGGCGCGCGGGCGGGGACGATGACGTCGTGCACGATCATGCCGGGCAGGCCGGTCAAATGAGGGTCGTCGCTCATGCTGCGTTGTTTCCTTCTCAGCGGCGGAAATAATCTTCGACATTCTGGAAGGCGCGCTGGCCCTCCGGCGTCGCGTTGCGGATGGGGTCGCCCTCGGGCGTGACGGCGCCGCGCCAGGCGGTCGCGCGCAGCGGAGTGATGGTCCAGTCCGTCCGCGGGTCCAGCACATGCGGGCAGTTCGCGAGGATGACGATGACGTCCATCTCCATGCGCAGCATCACGCGCCGTCCGGCTGCAAAGGGGCCGATCTGCGGGATGATGGCGCCGTCGGCGGCGATGGTCGCGCCCTTGAACAGGTTGACGCAGGGATGGACGTCGCGCCGGCCAAGGCCATGCTTGGCGGCGCCCAGCAGGAAGCGGTCGCGCCCGTTGGGATGGGGGCCGCTATTGCCGCCTTCGCCATATTTGGCCGCGTTGGTCGCGGCGTTCGATGTCCCGCAAAATGCGTCATGCGTGCCCGCTTCATCCTCGACGATGCTGGCGAGCACGCGGCCCATGTCCGACAAGAGCAGCTTGCCGGCGCCCAGATAGGCGTTCCACTGCACCTTGACGGTGTCGGCGACATTGAGCCGCTCGCTCGGCATTTCGGCGTTGAACAGCAGCATGGAGGCGCAGGCGTCGCCCTGAAGGTCGATCAGCCGCAGCCGCGCGCCGCGGGCGATCCGTCGCGTGGCATAGCCGCCCGGCGCGATCGTTTCCTCCCACAGCAGGTCATCGGCCGCCACGTCGGCGGGCAGGTCGTCCGCCGCGGGCGGCAGCATCGGCATGGCTTCGACTCGCGTGCCCGCCATGGCGCGCGCATGATCGCGCGCGGCCAGCGGGTTGGCCAGCGGGTTGGCGGCGGGGTTGGTCAGCGATGCGGTCATGCGACGTCTCCTGCGTCCTGTTCGTAAAGCGGCGGCAGCAGGGATGTCGTCGTCACCAGCTGCAGCTGGTGGACCCCGCGCACCCGGCGCAGGGCGTCGCACAATTCCTTGAGCAGCACGGCCGGGCCCTGCACCAGCAGCACCTCCAGCGATTGATCATCCTCCAGGAAGACATGCTGGGAGGAGATCACCTCCTTCAGATATTCGGCCTGGGTCTGGGCGAGCTGATGCCTAACTCGGCCTCTGTCGCCGCGATAGACAAGCGTGATCGTGCCCGCGAGCATCTCATCGGGGCGGGTATAGGCCTCATGCTCGGCCAGGGAGTGGCGGATCAGCTCGGCGATCAGCTGCGATCGCGATGGCAGGCCGCGTTCCTCCACCATCATGTCCAGCTGCCGGAACAGATCCGCCGGAAGGCTCATGCTGAGCCGCGCCAGGCCTGGGGTTTCGTTGCTCATCTGGATCTCTCTTCAGTCGCTGGAGACTGTCTGTAACGGGGCGGCGTCGGGTTGCTCGGTTGGCGGATCGGGCACCTTCTTGCGCAGGGCGAGGTCGTAGACCGCCGTCGCGCCGAAGCGATGCGGCGCATGCGGGTCCTGTCGGCGCTTGTCGATCGACAGCACGCGCGTCCCGAGCGTGAAGGCTTCCCTTATGTCGTGAGTCACCATGATGATGGTCAGCGCATAGTCGCGCCACAGCCGGGTGATCAGCGCATGCATGTCCGCGCGAATGCCGGGATCTAGCGCGCCGAACGGTTCGTCCAGCAGCAGGATGCGCGGGCGCTTGACCAGCGCCTGGGCGATCGCCAGCCGCTGCTGCATGCCGCCCGACATCTGCGCGGGATGGATATGCAGCGCGTCGCCAAGGCCGACCGCGTCGAGCATCTCGGCGGCCTCCGCCTCCGCGGCGCGGCGCGCCTTGCCGAACAGGCGCGCGGACAAGGGCGCCTTCTCGCATTCGATGCCGAACATCGTGTTGCGCAGCACCGACAGGTGCGGAAAGACGGAATAGCGCTGAAACACCACCCCGCGGTCCGGCCCGCATTCGGGCGTCAGGGGCGTCCCGTCGAGCAGGATGACGCCCTGCGTCGGCGCCTCCTGCCCCAGGATCAGGCGCAGCAGACTGCTCTTGCCCGCGCCCGATGGGCCCACGATCGACACGAAGGAGCCGGCTTCGATATCGATGCTGACCTTCTCCAGCACGATCTTGTCGCCATATTCGACCCAGACGTTGCGGAGGCTGAGGAGCGGGCTCAATGGCTTGCTCCCTGCGCCCAGGGAAAGATGCGACGGCCAAGCAGGGTGAGCGCCCCGTCCATCAGGATCGCGAGCAGCGCTATCCAGATGACATAGGGGATGATGATGTCCATCGAGAGATAGCGGCGGACCAGGAAGATGCGGTAGCCAAGGCCCACGTCCGAAGCGATCGCTTCGGCCGAGATCAGGAACACCCAGGCCGGGCCGAGCGCCAGGCGCACCGCATGGAACAGGCGCGGCATCGCCTGCGGCAGCGCGACGCGGATCATGATCTGCCAGGAACTGGCGCCCAGCGTCTGCGCCTTGATGATCTGCTCGCGCGGGATCGCGGCGACATGAGCGGTGATGTCGCGGACCATGACCGGCGCGATGCCGATGACGATCAGGGCGATCTTGGCGATCTCTCCCAAGCCCAGCGTGATGAACAGGATGGGCAGCAGGGCGATCGGCGGGATCACGGCGATGCCGGTCACCAGCGGGCCCAAGGTGGCGCGCACCGGCGGCAACACGCCCAGCACCAGCCCGATGACCAGAGCGGCGGCCGTTGCGATGCCCAGGCCAATGCCCAGGCGCTGCAGGCTGGCAAACGTGTCCGCCCAGAACAGCAGCTGCCCGGTCAGCTGGTCGGGCTGGAACAGCAGGTCCGACATCGCCTGCGCCATGCCGCCGGGCAGCGGCAGGACCTTGTCCATGGGATTGGCGGCGTGGCGGCCGGCCGCGACGAAGAGATATAGCAGCACCAGCAGCAGGATCGGCACCGATCCCAGCATGACGGCGTCCCCTCGGCGGACATGTCGGTTCACCCACCGCATCTCGTCAGACTCCTTTGCTAGAGCCGATCACAGCTGGCCGGACGCCGCCATCTTCATGAAGCTTTCGTCGAACCGCAGCGTCACATGCTGCGGGTCGCCCAGCGTCTTGCCGCCCGGGAAGCTCATGCCGACCGCGTCGGCAGACGCGGCGCCCTTGAACAGCCCATGGGAAAAGCTGAAATCGCGCACATGGGTCATCGTCTGGATCAGGGCCGGCGCCGACGTGGCGGTAACCGCCGCCTTGGGATCAGCATAGAGGTGCGTGGTCGCCAACTGGCTGTCGAACAGTTCCGGAGTGGCGCCGGCCAGCTTCGCCATGGCGGCGCGCGCTTCCTTGCCCTTGGCGTCCTGTCGTTGGAGCAGAGCCATCGTCTCATACCAGATGCCGGCCAGCGCCTTGCCCAGATTGGGGTTGGCCTTGAGCGTTGCGGTATCGACGACCATCAGGTCCAGGATTTCGCCGGGGATCTGCGCCGAGCTGAAAACCTCCTTGGCGCCCGCTTCCTTCTTCATCACGGCAAGCTGCGGGTTCCAGGCGACGGCGGCGGTCGCGTCCGGACTGCTGAAGGCGCCGACGATATCGGCGTCGGACGTATTCACCGTCCGGATGTCGGTCGGCTTCATGCCGGCCTTTTCTAGGGCGCGCGCGAGCAGATAATGCGACACCGACAATTCCACCAGATAGACTTGCCGCCCCTTGATGGCGGGGAATTGGTCCGCTCCCTTCAACAGGATGCCGTCATTGCCATTGGAATAGTCGCCGACGATGATCGCGCTGCTGTCCTTGCCGCCGGCCGCGGGGATGGTGAGCGCATCCATGTTGGTCACGGTGACGCCGTCGAACTTGCCGGCCGTGTACTGGTTCACCGACTCCACATAGTCGTTGACCTGCACGATATTGATCTTGATCCCGTATTTGTCGGCCCATTTCTTCACGATGCCGGCTTGCTGCGCATAGGGCCAAGGCATCCAGCCGGCATAGATCGACCAGCCGATGTTGAATTCCGTGCGGGGCGTCGAAGGCGCCTGCGACGATGGCGCGCATGATGTCAGAAATAGTGCGCCGGCGATCAGTGCGACCTTGCTGGACCTGCCCATCAACCCGATCATGATTCGATCCCCTTTCGCATCGCAGCATCACCGCAGATGCTGTCCATGTCTACCGCAAAATATTACGTAATTGAAAAAAGATAATAACAGTTTTCCGTGGCGGATATGGCGCGGTTGTTCGTTATATCTCCTCCACGTCAGTATTTGCGTGGGGGCGTGCACGCTAATCCTGCTCATTTTAGCCCGTCTTTGAAGATGATGGCACGATTCGGGGCGAGCCAGTTTGCGCGATCCGCCGAAGAAGATGTGTAAGCGTGCCGTGGGATTAGATTGAAATCAGGCGCGCGTCCTAATCCACGAAAAGGCGCGACTTGTGCGGCGCATCATGATCGGCCTTAATACTGAGCAACTGCAAAATTATTACGCTTGACGCATTCCGTAATATCCATACCGTATCGCTTGCCGCCCTTTGAAGCGGCGACAGACAGGGACAGGCAACGGCCGACAGCACAGGCCAATATGTGAGGGATCGTGGATCGACAGCAGGTCTGCAGTGTGGGTCTTAAAGGCTGGCCGATGCCGGCCCGCGCGACCGACGACACAGTAGCCTGGGGCGATCGCGCGATCGGCGGAACAGGCATCCCGCAAGACAGGGATGTCAGCCGCAGCAGTGACTATCCGGGCATTCGTCAGGGTCAGGGACATGATCGCAACGGCCTGACATGGCCGACAAGGCGCCGGCTCCGCCAGAGCGCCAAGGGGAAGGATGTCACTTAAAGGCTCAGCAAAAGGGGTCAAAGTGGCTATGAAATTGTTTCGCAATACCTTGCTTGGCGCGACCATGCTTATGGGCGCGGGAACCAACTCGGCCTGGGCGCAGGCTGCGGCCGACGGCGCTGCCGGCGGCGGTACCGAAATCGTGGTCACGGCGACTCGCCGCGCGACGTCCCTTCAGGATGTGCCGATCAACATCACTGCCTTGGGGCAGGAACAGATTGCTCGCCAGCGGATCGACGATGTGCGCGATCTGGCCGATTTCACGCCCGGCATGACCATTTCGGATACCGGGCCGGGTTCCACCGGCACGATCGTGCTGCGGGGCCTCAACGCCTCGGACTCCAGCACGTCGGGCGCTTCCTATGACGATGCGCTCGGCATGTATCTGGGCGAAGTGCCGCTTTACTATGATTTCAAGCTGCTCGACATCGCGCGGGTGGAAACGCTGCTGGGGCCGCAGGGAACGCTGTATGGCCTGGGCACTCTGGCCGGCGCCATTCGCAACATTCCCAATCGTCCCGACACCAACAATTTCGGCGGCGAAGTGCACAGCCGCCTCTATGCCAAGACGCACAGCGAAAAGGCGGGATACCAGATTGACGGTGTCATCAACATCCCGATTTTGCAGGACCATGTCGCCTTCCGGTCGGCGACGGGCTATTATTATGATCCCGGCTTCATCGATTATACGCTGCTGCTCCAGACGCCGGGTGTCTCGCTGCCGCAGCCGAGCGGCCCCGACGGCGTGACGCCGTCGGACTATGCCGCGAACCTCAAAGAGAGCAAGGACCTGAACTTCGAGAAGACGATCACGACCCGCAACCAGTTGCTGGTCCAGTTCAGTGAGGATCTGAAGGTCAATTTCACCTATGCCTTCCAGCGGACGAAAACCGAGGGCGGCCAATATAACAGCAATGGCGTGCTGGGCACGGGCCGTTATGAAAGCGCTGCGCGCTACATCGAACCGGTGAATCGTCGCGCGCATCTGGGCAGCATGGAAATCAACGCCAACCTCGCCGATTTCGCCGAGCTGGTCGCCACCACAGCCTATACCGATGTCAAGAGCGTCAGCCAGTCCGACAACACCGATCTGCTGCTCGATCTCGATTATGGCTATGAAGAGTTTCCGGCCTTTTCCAGCTGGAACGAGTCCAACGACCGCCGCAAGCAGTTCAATCAGGAAGTGCGGTTCGTCTCGACCCATGGCGGGCCGTTCAGCTGGGTGATCGGCGGCTTCTACAATCAACTGAAGCGCCATCGCGACTATATCGAACATGTGCCCAACCATCCTTGGGTCGAATTCGGCACCCAGCCCAATCCCGACGAAGTCGAATATGCGTCCTACACCCGGTCCAAAGTCACCGAGCGGGCGATCTTTGGCGAAGGCACGTTTCGGGTGACGCCGGAATGGCAGGTCACGGCGGGTGCCCGCTATTTCGGTTACAAGTCCCGGATCGCGGGCGCTTTGACGGTGCCGCTGATAGACGACCCAGAGACGCCTTTTTATGATAACCCGGTCAGCCCCTATGATCTGCCGGCGGCCGGCGGCACCGCGAAGAAGAGCGGCTGGGTGTGGAAATTCAACAGCTCCTATAATTTCACGCCGGACCTGATGCTCTACGCCACCTACAGCAAGGGCTATCGCATCGGCGGTCCCAACAGCGTGGCGCCTTGCCCGGACCCGCTGCCGAACGATCCGGACGGTGACCATATCAACAATACGCAGCTGCCCTGCGGCCTGCCGAACGAAGTCCAATATGGTCCCGACACGACCAAGAATGCCGAAATCGGCATCCGCACCCAGTTTTTCGATCGCAGGCTGACGTTCAACTTCAACGTGTTCCAGATCAAATGGGACGGCATCCAGACGGATTCGGCAACGCTGAACGGCATCGTCGGCATCACCGTCAACGGCGGCAAGGCGAAGTCGGAAGGCTTCGAAACATCGTTCCAGGCGTCGCCGATCGACGGGCTGTCCATCCACGGCACCTATTCCTATGTCGACGCCAAGCTGACGCAGGATGTGCCGGGCGTGATCGCCGTCAACGACCCGGCGGGAAGCTACCCCAGCGCGCCCGACAAGCTGGACGCGCTGGCGGGCGATCGGCTGCCGGGTTCTGCTAAGAATAGTGGCAGCCTAGGCGCGACCTACAGCTATCCCGTGCAGGAAGGCGCGATCGTCGCCGATTGGACCGCGACTTATCGTGGCAGCGTCGTCACGCGGCTAGGCTGGGATCGCGCCTATGGCGACAAGCTGCCCAGCTATGTGCTGCATCGCGCATCGCTGACCTATGAAGCCGACGCCTACAGCATCGGGCTGTTCGCGAACAATATCTTCGACAAATATGCGGTGGTGTCGGTCGCCAATGACCGCTCGCGGGTCGGCCTCAATGACGGCGTCCTGCTGCGCTATTATAAGCGCGCCGTCATCAACCCGCGCACCTTTGGCATAGAGTTGCGCTACAAATATTGACGGCAGGGTGAGGCGGGGGCTGGGGCGCTACTTCCGAGTGGCGCTCCGGTCTCGCTCTTCCTGTGAGGCGGAATGTCGCCGACCAGCGTCTTACGGACGCAATGCGGGCCGGCTGAATGGCCGAGCCCCGACGGGGCAGCGCGGCCTTATCGCAAGTAGAAGTCGACGGTGGTGACGACGCGCACCTTCTTGTAGGGCGTGTCGCTGCCGCCCTCGCCGCCTTCGCCGTCGCGTGCGTCGATCGAGAAATAGCCCTGAGTCGCGCTCTTGATGCCGCCGACGTCAGCGCCCGAATCCTTGGCGAATTGTTCGGCGGCGGCGCGGGCATCCTTCGTGGCGGCGGCAACCATCTGCGGCTTGATGTCGTTGAGCTTGGTGAAGCTGTAGCGCATGCCCGACCCTTCCTGCAGCGTCACGCCGCGGCGGACCAGATCGAACTGCTGCGCCACGGCCCTTTGCGCGCGGGCGATGTCGGTGGTGCGCAACAGCATGCGTTGCGTGATGGTGATGGTGTTGACCCCGTTGTTGAGCCATTGGTTGACGCCGGCGCCGGTGGGCGTGAGGTCTTCGGGCTTGAACCCCAGGCCAGTGAAATAGGCGCGCAGTTCGCGCGTGTTGGCGTCGATCTCGCTGCGCACGGTGGGCAGGTCGAAACCGGTCGCCGAATAGCTGATCGACCAGGTGGCGAGATCGGCAGTGACATCCTTTTCAGCCAGTCCCCGCACGGTCACCGATCGATCGGCGACCTTGGCGCGCTTCAGTCCGTCGCCCAGCAGATAGCCGCCGGCGATCGCGCCGAAGGCGAGCAGCGCCGCACTGCCCAGAAAGACCTTGTCCCGCATATCCATGATGCTGCCCTCTTTCGTCCGGTGCCACCCCACCTTATCTTGAGCGGGAGATTGTCACCCTAGAGATGAACCGTTGCTTGATAGCGACGAATGGAGATCGAATTGCCCAAATATCTGCATAGCATGATCCGCGTCGCCGACGTCGAGAAGACGAAGGCCTTTTTCGAACTGATCGGGCTTCGGGAGGTGCGGCGGTTCGACAATGAGAAAGGCCGGTTCACGCTGGTCTTCCTGGCGGCGCCAGGCGATGAGGATGCGCAGGTGGAGCTCACCTACAACTGGCCGGCGGAGGATGGCAGCCCGGCGGAAGTCTATGATGGCGGCCGCAATTTCGGCCATCTCGCCTATCGGGTCGAGAATATCTACGACACCTGCCAGCGGCTGATGGACGCGGGCGTGACGATCAACCGCCCGCCGCGCGACGGGCATATGGCGTTCGTCCGCTCACCCGACAACATTTCCGTCGAGCTGCTGCAGGACGGGCATCTGCCCCCCGCCGAGCCATGGGCGTCCATGCCTAATACCGGCGTCTGGTAAGCCATGCTGGAGGTCGTCCGCATCCCGGTGCTATCCGACAACTATGTCTGGCTGGTGCATGACGCCGCCAGTGGCGAGACGGTGGCGGTCGACCCGGCGGTGGCCGACCCGGTGCTGGAAGCGGCGGCGGCGCGCGGGTGGCGGATCGACCAGATCTGGAACACGCATTGGCATGGCGACCATACCGGCGGCAATGCGGCGATCAAGGCGGCCACCGGCTGCATCATTACCGGTCCGGCCGCGGAAGCGGAGCGGATCGGCACGCTCGACCGGATGGTCGGCGAAGGCGACAGCGTTCGCATCGGCGACCATGTCGCGCAGGTGATGGCGGTGCCCGCGCATACGGCGGGGCATATCGCCTATCACCTGTCCGATGAGCGGATCGCTTTTGTCGGCGACACGTTGTTCGCCATGGGTTGCGGCCGGTTGTTCGAAGGGACGGCGGCGCAGATGTTCGCCAATCTGCAGAGGCTGGCCGCTCTGCCGGAAGATACGTGCGTCTATTGCGCGCATGAATATACGCTCTCCAACGGTCGCTTCGCGCTGACGGTGGAGCCGGACAATGCGGCGTTGGCTGCGCGGGTTGCGGCGGTGGAGGCAGCGCGGGCGCGCGGCGAAGCGACGGTGCCGACCAGCATCGGCGAGGAACGCGCGACGAACATCTTCATGCGCGCGCGCGATGCCGAGGAGTTGGCGGAGCGGCGCGCCGCCAAGGATGCCGCCTGACGGTTGGCGGCGCACGTCGCCGTCCAAGATACGGCCAAGATGGAGAGACGATGATGCGCGCATGGATGTGGATGACGCCGCTGCTGCTGGCGGGATGCACCGGCAGCTACGAGCCCAAGCCGTTGACGCCCAAGCAGATGGCGGAACTGGACGAGGCGCTGGCCGGCAAGGTCGCCGGTGAGAAGCAGACTTGCATCAGCCGCGTGCCGCAGACCAATTTGCGGGTCATCAGCAACAATGTGCTGCTGTATCGGGTGAGCAGCAAGCTGGTCTACAAGAATGAACTGATCGGCAGCTGCAACGGCCTGACGCGCGGCGACATCATGATCGTCCGCAGCTTCGGATCGCAAATGTGCCGGGGCGATTTCACCACGACGGCGAGCCCGGTGTCCGGCATCACGTCGGGCGCGTGCGCGCTGGGCGATTTCATTCCCTATCGCACGCCCAAGCAGCCATAAGCGAGGGGGCGAGGAGCGAGGGGGCGTGCCCGGCTTCGTGATGCCCGTCCTGCCCTTCATCCCTGCTGCCGCGTCGCTGTTGCGCAGCTGCAGAGGGTGACGCCTTGTCGCCGAAGCTTCCGACAGCAGGAGATGATTCCATGGCCAAACGCGACGCCATTTTCCCCGCCGGCCAGCAGGACCTCTACACTGCGCAGACCTATTCGGCTGCCATCCGGTCGGGAGACCTGTTGTTCGTTTCCGGCCAGGTGGGAAGCCGTAGCGACGGATCGCCCGAGCCGGATTTCGAAGCGCAGGTCCGGCTCGCCTTCGCCAACCTTCAGGCGACGTTGCAGGCGGGCGGATGCGGGTTTGACGACATTGTCGACGTGACCACGTTCCATACCGATCCCGAGCAGCAGTTCGACACGATCATGGCGGTGAAGGCCGAGATCTTCCCGGAACCGCCCTATCCCAACTGGACCGCGGTCGGCGTCAACTGGCTCGCGGGGTTCGACTTCGAGATCAAGGTCATCGCCCGCATCCCGGCTGGTCAGGCCTTGTAGAGCGCGTCCAGCCGGTCGGCATAGCGTTTGCGGATGACGTGGCGGCGGATCTTCATCGAGGGGGTAAGCTCCTCATTCTCGATCCCGAAGGCTTCGTCGGCGAGTACGAAGCGGCGCACCCGCTCGATCACCGACAGGTCGTCATTGACCCGGTCGACCGCCGCGCGCAGCGCCGCCTGATAGGCGGGAAGAGCCGTGGCGACTTCAGGCCCGACGCCCTGAGCCTCCGCCCATTCGCGCGTCCATTCGACGTCAGGCACGATCAACCCGACCAGATAGGGGCGGCGGTCGCCATGGACCATCGCCTGGCCGATTTCCGGCTGGAGCGTCAGCATGCCTTCCACTTTTTGCGGAGAGACATTGTCGCCCTTGTCGTTGACGATCAGGTCCTTCTTGCGATCGGTGATGCGGATGCGCCCGCGCCCGTCGATCTCGCCAATGTCACCGGTGTGAAGCCAGCCATCCTTGAGCACTTTTTCGGTTTCGGCGGGATTGCGCCAATAGCCGTGCATGACCAGTTCGCCGCGCACCAATATCTCGCCATCGTCGGCGATCCGCACCTCGACGCCATCGAGCGGGGGGCCGACCGTGTCCATCGCGATGCCAGCGCGTGGCCGGTTGCAACTGACCACAGGACCCGCTTCGGTCTGGCCATAGCCCTGCAGCAGGGTGAGGCCCATGGCGTGGAAGAAGAGGCCGACGTCAGGATTGAGGGGTGCGCCACCCGAGACCAGTGCTTTCATCCGGCCACCGAAGCGCGCGCGCACCTTGGGAATGAGCGTGCGAGCGAGCAGCGCCTTCATCGGCGCGTCCAGGATGGAGCCCTTGCCCGCCTGTTCCTTCGCCGCGATGCGCAGCGCCTGGTTCAGCAGATAGGTAGGGAATTTCCCCTGCTTCTCGATCGACTTGATGATGCGGGCGCGCAGCACTTCGAACAGGCGGGGCACGACCACCATGATGGTGGGGCGCGCTTCCTCGATATTGCTGGCGAGCTTTTCCAAACCCTCGGCATAATAGATCTGCCCGCCCAGCAGCATCGGCAGAAACTGGCCGCCACTATGTTCATAGGCGTGGCTGAGCGGCAGGAAGGAGAGAAAAACCTCCTCATCCCAGCCGAAATCCTCGGTCACGATCGCGCCGGCGCCCTCGCAGTTCAGCAGGATCGCGCCATGATGCTGCATCACCCCGCGCGGCGCACCGCCGGTGCCGCTGGTGTAGATGATGCAGGCCTGATCGTCGCGGGTCGCGGTCTGCGCGGCGGCGACGATATCGACGTCGGCCGCGGGATCATGGGCGTGGGCGGCGATCAGGTCGCGCCACAGGTGGCAGGCGCAGCTGCCCTGCGCGCCGCGCAGCGGCTCCATGCCGATGACGAAGGCGGCTTGCGATCGGATGACGGCCGGCATCAGCGCCTGCGCGAGTTTGGCGGTGGACACGATCACGGCGCGGGCGCCGCTATCGGTCAGGATATGCTGGTGATCGCGCGTGGTGTTGGTGGTGTAGGTGGGGACGGTGACGCAGCCTGCCGCCATGATCGCCAGATCGGCGATGCAGAATTCGGGCCGGTTTTCGCTGACCAGCATCACCGGATCGCCGGGTTTCAGCCCCTGCGCCTTGAGCGCGGCGGACAGGGCGGCGACCTGACGGGCGACCTCCGCCCAGCTGAGCGGCTGCCATTCGCCCTCGGTCTTGCGCCAAAGGAAGGGCTTGTCGCCCTTTTCCTTGGCGCGGGTGAAGAACATGGTGACAAGATTGGGAAATTTCTCGATCGCCCTCAAGGCTCGACTCCTGCGGTTTTCGGCGCGTCTGGCGCGCGCCTGTGCATCTGGCAAGGCTATAACTGCGCCATGCCGTAACGGCTATGCTTTTCGGATGGTTGCCTCAGTCGAACAGGCCGTTCTGCACGTCCTGCGGCGGATGAAGGCCAAGATGCTTCCAGCCTGGCCCGTTGAGGCAGCGTCCGCGCGCGGTGCGGGCGATGAGGCCAAGCTGGATCAGATAGGGCTCGATCACTTCCTCGATTGTATCGCGCGCCTCGGAAAGGCCGGCGGCCAGCGTCTCGACGCCGACCGGACCGCCGCGATAAATGTCCGCAATCATCATCAGATAGCGCCGGTCCATGAGGTCGAGTCCAAGCTGATCGACCTCCAGCCGTTGCAGCGCGGCGTCGGCGACCTGTCGGTCGACTGCCGCCGCACCCGCGACATTGGCGAAGTCGCGCACCCGGCGCAGCAGCCGTCCCGCAATGCGGGGAGTGCCGCGCGAACGGCGCGCAATCTCGATCGCGCCGTCGGAGGTGATGGCGAGGTCCAGCAAACGAGCGGCGCGGCGGACGACCAGCTCCAGCTCCTCGACGGTGTAGAATTGCAGGCGCACGGGAATGCCGAACCGGTCCCGCAGCGGCGTCGTCAGCAGCCCCTGCCGCGTCGTCGCGCCCACCAGGGTGAAGCGCGGCAGGTCGATGCGGACGGAGCGCGCCGAAGGGCCTTCCCCGATCATCAGGTCGAGCGCGCGATCCTCCATGGCGGGATAGAGGACTTCCTCGACGGCCGGATTGAGGCGATGAATTTCGTCGACGAACAGCACGTCGCCTTCATCGAGATTGGTCAGGAGCGCGGCAAGATCGCCCGATTTGGCGATGACCGGGCCAGACGTGGCGCGAAATCCCACACCCATTTCCTTGGCCACGATCTGCGCCAGCGTCGTCTTGCCCAGGCCCGGCGGGCCGAAGAAGAGCACATGGTCGAGCGCATCGCCGCGCGCCTTTGCCGCCTGGATGAAGATCCGCAGATTTTCACGCGCCGCCTGCTGGCCGACAAATTCGTCGAGCGATTTGGGACGCAAGGCCGCATCGACATCCTCGGGACGCCGCGCGGGAGTGAGAAGGCGGTCGTCGGTCACTTTGCCGCCTTTCGCAGCGCCAGGCGGACCAGCGCGTCGAGGCTGGCAGCTTCGCCCAGTTCCTCCTCGGCGGCGGCGACGGCGCTGCTGGCTTCGGTGGGCTTGAAGCCCAGATTCTGCAGGGCGGACAGGGCGTCGGCGCTCATGCTGCCAGCGGGGAGGGCAACCGCGCCCGCCAGGCCGATCGGGCCGCCCGATGGCGCCGCGCCGATCTTGTCCTTGAGTTCATTGACGATGCGCTGGGCGAGTTTCGGGCCGACGCCATTGGCGCGCGCCACCATCGCCTTGTCGCCGGTGGCGACGGCGCGGTGCAGCTCGGCGGGCTCCAGCGCGGAAAGGATGGCCAGGGCGACCCGCGACCCGACGCCCTGGACATGGGTGAGCAGCCGATACCAGTCCCGCTCTTCCGCGCGGGCGAAGCCGACAAGGCGGATCGAATCCTCCGCCACCAGCATTTCGGTGTGGATCGTCACCGCTTCGCCCACCGGACCCAGCGCGGCGAGCGTGCGCGAGGACGCCCCGACCAGATAGCCGACGCCGCCGACATCGATCACGGCATGGTCGATGCCCGTGCTGTCGAGACGGCCCTTGAGTTTCGCAATCATGCCCGCTGCCCCATGGTCATGATCTGTTCTTTACAGCCTGTGACGCTGCGCGCCAGTGAGAAAGCGCGGCACCTTTTGCGGGCCCACGCGTATTGCAGCGCGACCCTGACCTGAGGAAGGCCGTCCATGACCGCACCGCTGCTTTCGCCCAAGGATTTCGAATTCCCCGCCATCGCCCTGTCGGGCATCGTCGATCATGGCATGTATCTGCATTTCAAGAACTGCCTGGGCAGCGCGCCGCAGCAGGGGCTGGTGGTCGTCGAAATATCGACGCTGGGCGGCGATCCGGAAATCGCGCGCCTGATGGGTGAGGATATTCGCTTTCACTCCGATCTGTATCCGCAGCGGCGGCTGGTGTTCCTGGGCAAGACCGCGGTCTATTCGGCCGGCGCGACTTTCATGAGCTTCTTTGCAACGGAAAATCGCTATCTCACGCGCGGCACGCGGCTGATGATCCATGAGCGCCTCATCACCAAGACGGTGCAGCTGGCCGGACCGCTTTCCACCTGCATCGCAACGCTGAAGGCAAATCTCAACGAGATAGAGACGTCGATCGCCATTCAGAATGAAGGTTTCCAGAATCTGATCCTGGGATCGCAGGTGACGATGGACGAGCTGCTGCAGAAGGCGCCGGAAAACTGGTATCTGGAAGCCAATGAAGCGCAGGCGCTGGGGCTGGTGGCGGCGGTCCTCTAACCCCCAGCTGAACCGTCTGGCGACCCGTGCGTTCTCCCGGGCGGGAGAGAGATGTGGACGCACATTATGAGATCGACGCCGATCCACCGCGCGGAATGATCCGCGTTCGCCTCGCCGGCTTCTTCGAGGCCGAGGATGTGCGATCCTTTGCGCTGCGCTATCGCGAGGAACTGGCGCGCGTGCCGGGTACGGGTCATCTGACATTGGCGGACATACGCGCCATGAAGATCCAGGCGCAGGATATCGTCGCCGCCTTCAGCCAGTTCATGGCATCGCCGGATATCCGGTCGCGCAAGCTCGCTTTCGTCTGCGCCTCCAACCTCGCGCGGTTGCAGGCGCAGCGGCTGACCGACCGGGAAGAAGTGCGCTTCTTCGACGATGCCGGTGCGGCCGAGGCGTGGCTGATGCAGTAGGCGCGACTCCCTTCATCGCTTGCTTACGCTTTTCTGCTAAGGATCGCGGCCATGTCCAAGGCCGATCCCTGTCCCAAATCCGCCGTCAGCCATGGGGTGGGCGTCGCCGGCCTTGTGGGGCTGGCCGTCTGGACGCTGGTGGCGCGCCATTATGGGATGAACGGCCCCAATGCGGGGCTGGCGGCGGTGGTGGCCTGTGGCGTGCCGATGGTGTTGTGGTCGTTGATCGTCGACAAGGTGCATCGCCACGCATCGACCGGCATCGACTGGGCGGCCCCGCCCCGCCCGCTGCGCGCGGTGCTGGACACCAGCATCGTCAAGATCGCCGGCCTGTGGGCGACCTGGCTCGCCATCGCCATCTTCTACTGCATCGCGCGCTGGTACTGGAGCGGCAATTATCGCTTCTCGATGGACCTGTTCCTGAACGCTGCGCCCTGGCTGCTGGCGGCGTCCGTGCCCTATATCCTCTGGATCGACCGGAGACTGATCGAGCCGCGCGACGCGACCTACAGCTTTGGCCAATGGGTGATCGGCGGCGCGGCCGGCGCGCCGGACATGAGCGAGGTTGCCAATCATGCGCGGGCCTGGGCGGTGAAGGGCTTCTTCCTCGCCTTCATGATCTCTATCGTGCCGGGCAATTTCGCGAGCGTCGTCGAATGGCGGATCAGCGATGCGGTCGCGCATCCGGTGGCGCTTGCCGGCTTCCTGATCGCCGTCATGTTCATGGTCGACGTCTGCATGGCGACGGTCGGCTATATCCTGACCTTCAAGCCGCTCGATTCGCATATCCGCACGGCCAATCCCTATCTGGGCGGCTGGCTCGCGGCGCTGATCTGCTATCCCCCCTTCGTCCTGATGGGCAAGGGCGGGCCGCTCGACTATCATGCGGGGGGCGCGGAGTGGGACGTGTGGACGCAGGGATCGACCGTCCTGCAATGGCTGCTGGGCGGCTGGCTGGTGCTGCTGACCGCCGTCTATGCCTGGGCAACGGTGGCGTTCGGCATCCGCTTTTCCAACCTGACACATCGCGGCATTTTGACGCATGGGCCCTATCGCTGGACGCGTCATCCCGCCTATCTATCGAAGAATCTCTTCTGGTGGTTCGCGTCCTTGCCTTTCCTGACGGTGAGCGGCTCCATCACAGACATGGTGCGCAATTGCGCGATGCTGGGGCTGACCAACGCCGTCTATTATTGGCGGGCGAAAACCGAGGAGAAGCATTTGTCGGCCGATCCCGCCTATCGGGCCTATAGCGCGTGGATGGAGCGGCACGCGCCGGTGCCGCGCTTCTTCGCCTGGGCGACGGGGCGCAATCAGGACGCGCACTTGCGTGAGCAGCCCGCCGAATAGGTAAGCGCACGGCGGGCTAGGTCAGAAGCTTTCTTCGGCGTAGATGCGGCCAAGGTCGCCCTGCCATTCGCCATGATAGCGGTCGAGCAGTCGCTCCGCATGCGTCTTGCCGGATGCGACCACATCGTCGAGCGTGGAAAGATAGCCGGTTTCATTGTCGCCCGACGCGTTGAGCCGCCCGCGCGCGGCAAGCCCCAAACGGGCGATGTCGAGCACCGGGCGCGCAATGTCGCGCAAGGTCCGGCCACCGCCGATCGGCGCGTCCAGGCCCAGGCGCGGCACGGAGTCGCGCAGCAACTGCCGCTCCTCCATGCTCCAGTCCTTGACCAGATCCCAGGCGGCGTCGAGCGCGCCCTGATCGTAGAGCAGGCCGACCCACAGGGCGGGCAATGCGCAGATGCGGTTCCATGGGCCGCCGTCCGCGCCGCGCATTTCAAGGAAGCTCTTCATCCGCACTTCCGGGAAGGCGGTGGACAGATGATCCTCCCAATCCTTCTCGGTCGGCTTTTCGCCGGGCAGGACGGACAGATTGCCGTCGAGAAAGTCGCGGAAGCTGTGGCCGGCCGCATCGATATATCTGCCGTCGCGATAGACGAAATACATCGGCACATCGAGCGCATAGTCGGCATAGCGTTCATAGCCGAAGCCGTCCTCGAACACGAAGGGCAGCATGCCCGTGCGCGCGGGGTCGGTATCCGACCAGATATGGCTGCGATAGGACAGGAAGCCATTGGGCTTGCCAGCGGTGAAGGGCGAATTGGCGAAGAGCGCAGTGGCGAGCGGCTGAAGCGCCAGCGAGACGCGGAATTTCTGCGCCATGTCGGCTTCGCTGCCATAGTCGAGATTGGTCTGGATCGTGCAGGTGCGCAGCATCATGTCGAGACCGAGCGAGCCCACGCGGGGCATGTGGCGCAGCATGATCTCGTAGCGCCCCTTGGGCATGATCGGCAGGTCGGCGCGGCTCTTGTCCGGCCACATGCCAAGGCCAAGGAAGCCGAGCCCGAGCTGGTCGCCGACATGCTTGACCTGTTCCAGGTGCCGGCCGGTCTCCGCGCAGGTCTGATGCAGATTTTCGAGCGGCGCGCCCGACAATTCCAGCTGGCCCGCCGGCTCCAGGCTGATGGTCCCGTCGCTGCCCGACAGGGCAATGATGTTGCCGCCTTCATAGACCGGGGTCCAGCCATAGCGGGTCAGGCCGATCAGCAGCGCGTGGATGCCGCCCTTTTCCTCATAGGAAGGAGCGTGATGATCGCCGCGATCATAGACGAACTTTTCATGCTCGGTGCCGATGCGCCAGCGGTCCTTGGGCTTTTCGCCCTTGGCAAAGGCCGCGATCAGCTGCTCGCGGCTTTCGATGACGGGATCATGACCCGCTGAGTCGGTTCTGGTGCTCATGCCCCGCCCTTAGTGCTTCCCCTTTGCGCGTCAAATCAGACGCGTCGCGCACAGATAAGTTGCACCTATGACCGGTTCAAGAAGATAGCGGATTGAAACTATTTCCAATCGCCGTTGATCGTCATCCATGCCGATGTGGCGGCGATGGCGGCGGTTTCCGCGCGCAGGATGCGGGGGCCGAGCGAGACCGGCACGGCGCCGGGCGTCGCTCGGATCGCATCGCGTTCCTGCGGGTCGAAGCCGCCTTCGGGCCCGACGAGGAAGGCGGCGGGTCCGGGATGGGCGCGCAGCGTTGAGTCCAGCGCCGCGCCGCCGCTTTCGTCGGCGAAGAAGAGATGGCGGCCGGCAGGCCAGTCCTTGAGCAGGGCGTCCAGCTTCATCATGCCGCCCAGGTCGGGCAGGGCGGTGCGGCCGCATTGTTCGGCCGCCTCCACCAGATGGGCGTGCAGCCGGTCGAGATTGAGCTTGTCCACCACGGCGCGGCGAGTGAGCACGGGCTGCAGCTTCGCGACGCCCAGTTCGCACGCCTTTTCGGCGATCAGGTCGATGCGGCCCTTGCGAATGGGGGCGCAGCAGAGCCAGAAATCGGGCACCTGTTCGGGCGGCTTGGTCTGGGCCACGCATTCCAGCACCAGATCACGCTTGCGGATGTCGCGGGCCCGCGCCGCCCATTCGCCGGATCGGCCGTCGAACAGCAGGACGATGTCGTCGGGCTTCACCCGCATGACACTGATCAGATAATGGGCGGGGTTGCCGTCCACCGGCACGGCGATCCCTTCGCCCAGCTGGGTTTCGACATGAAGGCGCGGCGCGCTCTGCGGAGGCCAGGCAGGAGTAGCGGTCATCGCCGCCCCTCATGCCCTGCGCCGCCCATCCTGTCGAGCGCGTCAGGTGGACGTGACTTGCGCGCTGTCCCATCCACGCCGCCGCCGAATGCGGCGCGGACAGGATGAAGTGGCTTTCCTGATCGGGGCGCAGGCGATAATCGGGGCGCATGACCGACACCATCGTTCCCGACAGCGAGGCGCGGGGCCTCCTTGCCCGCCTGCCGGAGACGCCGCGCGTGCTGGCGCAACTGGCGCGACTGGACCGGCCGATCGGCTGGTGGCTGCTCTTCTGGCCCGGCGCCTGGGCGGTGGCTTTGGCCGGCGGCGGCTTTGCCCGCTGGCCGCTGATCGCCTGGCTGCTGCTGGGCAGCATCGCGATGCGCGGCGCGGGATGCGTGTTCAACGATATCGTAGATCGCGACCTCGACCGGAAGGTGGCGCGGACCGCCGCGCGACCGCTGGCGAGCGGGACGATGGCGCTGAAGACCGCCTGGGCTTGGCTGCTGGCGCTGTGCCTGGTCGGATTGATCGTGCTGTTGCAGCTGCGTCCCATGGCGCAGATCGTCGCATTGGGCAGTCTGGCGCTGGTCGCCGCCTATCCCTTCATGAAGCGGATCACCGGTTGGCCGCAAATTTGGCTGGGACTGGTCTTTGCCTGGGCCGCCCTGGTGGGATGGAGCGAAGTGGCGGGCGCGCTGACGCTGCCGGGATTACTGCTCTATGCGGGAACCATCCCGTGGATCGTTGGCTATGACACCATCTACGCGCTGCAGGACCGGGAGGATGACGCGCTGATCGGAATAGGATCGAGCGCCTTGTCGATGGGGCGGCATGTCCGGTTGGGAGTCACGCTTTGCTATGCGCTGGCGCTGACGCTGTGGGCGGCGGCCATCTGGCAGGTGCGCGGGCAGGGGCTGGCGCTGGCGGCGTTGCTGCCGATGGCGGCGCATCTGCTGTGGCAGGTTGCGACCCTCAAGGAGGATGGGGTCGACCCGCTGCGCAAGTTTCGATCGAACCGCTTTGCCGGGCTGCTGATGTTTCTGGGATGCCTTACCGTGGGGAGCGCTGCATGACGCCGCAACCGGGCGCCGACTGCTGGCGCATCGAGCGGGCGGACAAGGCGAGCGTGGTGGTCGACGCCGACGCCTATTTCCGCCACGCCCGCGCAGCGATGATGAAGGCCAAGCGCCGCATCATGCTGATCGGATGGGATTTCGACGCGGCGATCAGCCTGGTGCGCGAGGAGGAGGCGCATGACGGCGCGCCGACCACCATCGGCGAGTTCATCAGCTGGCTGGTGGAACAGACGCAGGAGCTGGACATCTATCTGCTGCGCTGGGATGTCGGCGCGATGAAGGCGATGGCGCGGCCCACGAACTTCTTCACCACGCTCAAATGGATGGCGCATCCGCGCGTCACCGTGAAGTTGGACAGCCACCATCCGCCCGCGGCCTCGCATCATCAGAAGATCGTCGTGATCGATGATTGCTTCGCTTTTTGCGGCGGCATCGACATGACCGGCGACCGGTGGGACACGCGCCATCATCGCGACGAGGAACTGGGCCGGCATCATCCCGACGGATCGCCCTATGGCCCCTGGCATGATGCCACCACGGCGCTCAAGGGGCCGGTGGCGGCGGCTCTGGGCGATCATGCCCGGGCGCGCTGGAAGGGCGCGGGCGGGGACGAATTGGAGCCGGTGCTAGGCGAATATGAATGCTGGCCCGACGCCCTGCCGGTGCAGTTCGAGAATGTCGAGATCGCCATCGCCCGCACGGCGCCCGAAATGGACGACCAGGACGGGCTGATCGAGATCGAGCAGCTCTACCTCAACCAGATCGCGGCGGCGAAGCGGCATATCTATGCCGAGAGCCAATATTTCGCCTCGCGCCGGATCGCCGAGGCGATCGCCAAGCGGCTGGCCGAGCCCGATGGCCCCGAAATCATCGTCATCAATCCGCAGCAGGCCGATGGCTGGCTGGAAAGCCAGGCGATGGATTCGGCGCGCGCCCGGTTGTTCGAGGCGCTGAAGGCGCGGGATCCGCATGGCCGCTTCCGCCTCTATCACCCGTTCACCCAGCGCGGCGCACCCATTTATGTCCATGCCAAGATATTGATCGTCGACGACCGGCTGATCCGGGTCGGATCGTCCAACATGAACAACCGGTCGATGCGACTGGACACCGAATGCGACATATGCATCGACACGGCGCTGCCGGCCAATGCGGGGCGGCAGGCGACGATCCTGCGCATCCGCGACGACCTGATCGCCGAGCATCTCGACCTGCCGCTCGAACGGGTAGCCGCGGTGATCGCGCAGCGCGGGCTGATCGCGGGGATCGAGGAGCTGCGGCAGAAGCCGGGGCGCACCCTGCGCCCCTATCGCACGCCCGACCTCAATGCCGTGCAGGAATGGCTGGCCGACAATGAAGTTCTGGACCCCGAGGGGCCGGAGGAGATGTTCGAGCCGATCAGCGAGCGCGGCCTGTTCCGCCGGATGAAGGGCTGGTTCGGGCGACCCGAGCGCGGCTAGAGCCGGTCGAGCGCCGCAGCGATGCGGGCGAGGGCGATGTCGAAGTCCTCGGCCTGCTGGGCGAAGCCGATCCGCATATGGCCGGGATGACCGAAACAATCGCCCGGCGCGAGCAGCACGCCTTGCGCCGCCAGCGCTTCGCACAGGGGGCGGCTGTCGCGATCATCCGCCAGCCATGGGAAAGCAGTGGTGCCGCCGCTCGGCCGGACCCAGGCGAGCGCCCCGCCCGAGTCTTTCACCAGCGCATCCAATCGCGCGATATTGGCGGTGGCGACACTCGCCAGCCGATCGAGGATCGCGTCGCTGTGGCGCAGCGCATGGGTGGCGAGCCGTTCGAGCAGAGGCGACGCGCTGATCGTGAAATAGCTGCGCGCGTCGATGATGCGCGCGCGTCGCTGCGCGTCGGCGTCGATCAACCAGCCGGTGCGCAGGCCCGGAAGCGACAGCGCCTTGGACAGGTCGCTGGTGACGATGACATTGGCGAGGCCCGCGGCCGACCGCTGCGGCGGACCGAAATAGAGAGGGTGGTAGACCTCGTCCACCAGCAGCGGCACGCCCCTTTCCGCCAGCGCGGTCGCCAGGCGGGCGATGGTGTCGCGCGGCATGACGCTGCCGCTGGGATTGTGCGGCGTGTTGACGATCACCATCGCGGTGTTCGCATCGACATGCGCGAGGATGGCGTCGGGATCCTGGGCGAAGCCCCGGTCGCGCTCCAGCCGATAGGAACGCGCCGCAAGGCCCCAGGCCCCCGCGACGGCTTCATAGGCGGGATAGCCGGGATCGGGCAGCAGAATATGTGCGTCCGGCCGGGCGGCAAGGCAGAAGAGGATGGAGAGCGCTTCCGACGCGCCAGTGGTGGCGACCACCATGTCGGGATCGACGCCGTGAAAGGCGGCGATGGCGCTGCGCAACGCGGGAGCGCCCGCTGGCGGCGCGTAGCTGAGCACCACATCGTCGAGCGTCAACGAAGGATCGCTGAGCGCGCAGAGATCCGCCACGCTCCAGCGCGGCCCAGTGCTGGACGCGAGATTATAGGCGATCGGCGGGGACACGAAATCATGGGCGGAAAGCCAGTGATCGAGCGCGAAGGGGGGCAGCTGCACCATGAAAGCTCCTATCCGACAGGCGGCCAGGGTGGCGCAGCCGCAATGCAGCGGCAAGGTCCGAAGCGGGCGGGCTGGCCCTATTCCGCCGCCAGCAGCGCTTCGGCGCCGTGCAGATTGACCGACACGAGGCGGCTGACGCCGCGTTCGACCATGGTGACGCCGAACAGCCGGTGCATCCGCGCCATGCTGACGGCGTTATGAGTGACGATGAGGTAGCGGGTGTTGGTCTGCGCCACCATGGCGTCGAGCAGGTCGCAGAACCGCTCGACATTGGCGTCGTCAAGCGGCGCATCGACTTCGTCCAGCACGCAGATCGGCGCGGGATTGGTGAGGAACAGGCCGAAGATGAGCGCGACGGCCGTAAGCGCCTGCTCGCCGCCCGACAGCAATGTGAGCGCGGCCAGCTTCTTGCCGGGCGGCTGGGCCATGATCTCCAGACCCGCTTCGAGCGGATCGTCGCTGTCGATCAGCTCCAGATGCGCCTGGCCGCCATTGAAGAGGGTGGTGAAGAGCCGACGGAAATGACCGTCCACCGCCTCGAACGCGGCGAGCAGGCGCTGGCGGCCTTCGCGGTTGAGGCTGCCGATCGATCCGCGCAGCTGGTTGATGGCCGTGGTGAGTTCGGCGCTCTCGGCTCGGCTGGTCGCCTGGCTGGCTTCCAGTTCCTCCAGTTCCTGTGCGGCGACGAGGTTGACGGGACCGATCCGTTCGCGTTCGGCGACGAAACGGTCATGGTCGGCCTGTTCTGTCTGGGCGATGCGGATGTCGGCGCTCATGAAGCCGAGCTTTTCCGGCAGCACCGGCGGCGGGCATTCGAAGCGTTCGCCCGACAGGCGGTTGGTTTCGATCCGCCGTTCGTCGGCCGCTTCGGCGCGGGCCGCAGCGGTGGCGCGGGCTTCGCGCGCGGCGGCCAGCGTTTCGCCCGCCTGCGCTGCCTGCGCTTCGGCGCTGCGCAGCATGGCTTCGGCCGCATGTTCGGCGCTGCGCGCGCTTTCGGCCGTCGCGCTGAGGGTCGATCCGTGGGCTTCAAGATCGGCGATGGCGCGGGACAATCGATCGGGTTCGGCCGCAATCGCCGCGCGTTCCTTGCCGATCTCCTCGCCGCGGGCGACCATGGCGGCGATGCGCTTGGCGGCTTCGCCCGCGCGGGCGCGCCAGCCCTTCACCTCGGCTTCGGCGGCGGCCTGACGCTCGCGATCGCTGCCAAGCGCGCGATCGGCTAGCGCCTGGTCGGCCTGCAACTGGCTGACGGCGGCACGCGCCTTCTCGCTGGCCTGGCCGAGCGTCGCGACCAGATGACCAGTCTCAGCGCCATCGGGCATGGCGGCGCGGGCCGCCTGTGCCTTCTCATGCTCACCCTCCGCCCGAGCGAGATCGCTGCGCGCGGCGGTCAGCCGTTCCTCGACGGCTTCGCGGCGACCGGCGAGTCGCTCGAGCGCAGTGGTTGCTTCGTCAGCGGCGCGCAGCGCGGCGCGCAGCCGCTGGTCGGCCTGCGACAAGGCGTTGCGGCCGGCGCCAAGGGCGGTGACTGCGCCCTGTTCGCGCCCCTTGGCCTCATCCTGCGCGCTGGCGGCGGCGTCCACATCCGCCTGGGCGGCAGGGCGAGCGGCGGCGATCGCTTCCAGCCGGTTGAGTCGGATCAGCCGCTCGGCCGCGGCCGCTCCGCCCTCCAGTGCGACATAACCGTCCCAGCGGCGCAGCTGGCCATCGCGGGTGACGAGCCGCTGGCCCACCGCGAGCGGCTGGTTCTCGTCGCGGTCCGCCACCGCGATCTGCGCCAGGCGGCGGGCGAGAGCGGCGGGCGCGGTGACGTGGTCGGCAAGCGGGGTCGTGCCGGCGGGCAGCGTCGGGTCCTGCGCCAGTGGATCGGCGCCCGACCAGCGGCGCTTGCCCTCGACCCCGACAGGCGCTTCGAGATCGTCGCCCAGCGCGGCCGCGAGCGCGCGTTCGTAACCGGGCGCGGCCTTCAACTGGTCGAGCGCGCGCGCCTTGTTGCCGGTGCCGCTATCGACCGCGCGCTTGAGCGCGGCGGCTTCGCTGTCCAGCGCGGCGAGGGCGGCGCGCGCGGAGGCGAGGGCGGCTTCGGCGGCGGCGCGCGCATCGGCGGCGGTCTGACGTTCCTGCTCGGCAGACTGGATCGCGGCTTCTGCGGCATCGCGGTCTGCCTGCGCCTGGACCTGGTCCGCTTGCGCCGCAGCGCGCTGCGCTTCGAGCGGAGCAGCGTCGGGCAAGGCGGCAGCATCGCTTTGAAGCCGCGAAGCTTCGCGCTCGGCGCGATCGCGCTGGTTGCGCGCGGCGGCGAGCGCGGCTTCGGCGACGCGCAGCTCCGCCTGCTCGGCCGCCTGCCTGGCCATGGCTCGCGCCAGCTCCAGCTCGGCGTCGCGCGCCTCGCCCTCCGCCGCTGCGATACGACCGGCAAAGTCGGGGCGCAGTTTCTCCGTCTCGGCGATTCGCGCCTTGAGCGTCGCAATTTCGGCGGTCAGCCGCGCAATGGCGTCGGCCGCGTCATTGGCGAGCGTGCCTTCCCGCGCGCGATCCTCCT
Organism: Sphingobium naphthae; assembly: GCF_020782235.1. Taxonomy (GTDB): domain Bacteria; phylum Pseudomonadota; class Alphaproteobacteria; order Sphingomonadales; family Sphingomonadaceae; genus Sphingobium; species Sphingobium naphthae. Next base: position 108,980 of record NZ_JAJGNO010000011.1, on the reverse strand, counting down.
CCAGCCGGCTGGCTTGCTGGCCGAGGTCGGCCAAGCGCCGAACGACCGAGTCGCGTTCGGTGCGCAGGGCGGCCAGCCGATGGCCCGCTTCATTGGCGGCATCGCGGGCCACTTGGGCGGCGGCGCGGCGATCGGCAAGCGCGGCGACGGCGGCCTGGGCGTGGGCGGCGGCGGCCGCCTGCCCTTCCTGCGCGGCGGCGACGGCGGCGTCGGCCTGGCGAGCTTCGGCGCGGGCCGCTTCGGCGCTGGCGTTCGCTTCGCGCCAGCGGGCAAACAGAGTGCGGCCTTCGGCAATGCGGATCTGGTCGGACAGGCGAATATAGCGTTCGGCCGCCTTGGCCTGCCGCCGCAGGGCATTGGCACGCGCATCCATGTCGAGCAGGATTTCGTCGAGCCGAGCAAGATTGGTTTCGGCCGCGCGCAATTTCTGTTCGGCATCCTTGCGCCGGACATGAAGGCCGGCGATGCCCGCCGCTTCCTCCAGCATGGCGCGGCGCTCCTGCGGGCGCGCGGCGATGACGGCGGCGATCCGCCCTTGGCTGACCAGCGCCGGACTGTGCGGACCGGTCGCGGCGTCGGCGAAGATCAGCGCGACATCCTTGGCCCGGACATCCTTGCCATTGGCGCGATAGGCGCTGCCCGCGCCGCGCTCGATCCGGCGAGTGACTTCCAGTTCGCCGTCGGCGCCGACCTCTACCGCGTTGAACAGTTCGCCCTGTTCCTGCACGGTCAGCAGCGACACTTCGGCAAAGTCGCGCTGCGGCCGGCTGGCGGTGCCGGCGAAGATGACATCCTCCATGCCCGCGCCGCGCATCGATTTGGCGCTGGATTCGCCCATGACCCAGCGGATCGCTTCCAGCAGGTTGGACTTGCCGCAGCCATTGGGGCCGACGATGCCGGTCAGTCCCGGCTCGATCCGCAATTCGGTGGCGTCGACGAAGCTCTTGAAGCCGGATAGCTTGAGGCGCTTTATCTGCACGGCGGCGATCCGGGGCAGCGCGCCGCCCCGGCTCCCTGATGGTCAGGTGGCGATGTCAGCCCCCCGCCGCGCAATCAGAGACCCGCTTCCTTGAGCTTGGGTTCAAGCGAGGCCCAATTGGCGACATTGTCGACCAGCACGCCGTTGATCAGGAAGCTGGGCGTGCCCTGAATCTGATATTGGTTGTTCGCTGCCTCGACGCCCTTGGCCAGCTTTTCGGCGGTGGCGGTGTCGGCCAGGCACTGCTTGGCCTGGTCCTCCGAAATGCCGCGCTGCTTGGCGAAGTCGATCAGGCCGGCGATCTGGGCGATGGCGACGGGACGCTGAGCGGGGGGGAGTTGTTCCACGCCCTTGAAAGCGCCTTCCTGACCCTGAACCTTGTCGAACATCGCCTTCTGATTGGCGAAAAACTGTTCGGACAGCGGGTAGAAGACGTCCTTGCCGCCGCAGCGGGCCAGCAACGCGGTGGTGAGGTCGATGGGGTCGCGCACATAGGTGCGGAATTCGTAGCTCATCTTGCCGGTGTCGACGCGCTCGCGGATTTCCGGCGAGGCGGTCTCGGCGAAATCGGCGCAATGGCTGCAGGTGAAGGACCCATATTCGACGAGCTTGAGCTTGGCGTCGGGATTGCCCATCACGAAATTGCCCTCGGGCGTTTCGTTGACGGTCGCGGACCAGCTGGTTCCCGCTGGCGCGGGAACGGCGGCGATGGGTTCGCCGCTCGGCTTGGCGGCGTCCTCGCTGCTGTTGCAGGCGGCAAGGCCGAGGCTGAGGGCGACGAGGGTCAGACCGGTAAGGGCTTTCACGACGGGCAGGGCTCCGATGATTGGCGGTTCGTTGCGGGTGTAGATCAGCGCGCGACGGGGGGCAATGCGGCCTTGACGATCGCCCAGGTCGATCCGTCGACCTTCGTGCCGTTGATGGTGAAGCCGGGAGTCCCGGTGATCTTCACCTTGGTCCAGGCCTCGTCCGTCATCGCCAGCACCTGCTTCATCGATTGCGGATTGGCGATGCAGGCGTCGAGCTGGGCATTGGTGAAGCCGCGCTTGTTCATCAGCGCATAGAGGCCGGTCTTCTGACCGATGTCCTTGAGCGCGGGAATCTGGTCGGTCGGCTTTGCCGCGCCGTTGCCGTCATAGGCTTCGACCTGGACGATCCAGGCGCTCTGGTTGGCGAAGAGCGCTTCGTGATTGCCCATGAACTTTGCCGGGCCGCCGCAGCGGGCCAGCAGCGCGGCGGTGAGGTCATATTTGTCGCGCACCGCGTTGCGCACCTCCACCCCGACCTTGCCGCCCTTCACATAGTCGGTCCGGAGCGGAGCGCTCGCTTCGCCAACAAAATGGGCGCAGTGCGAACAGGTGTAGCTGACATATTCGATCAGCTTCGTGGGCGCGGCCGGATTGCCCATATAATGGCCGCCGATCGGCGTCATCGTGACGCGGCTGACCCAGTTCACCGCGGGCGCGGCGACCAGAGCGGCGGGAAGGGCGAGCAGGGCGAGCGGGAGGATCTTCTTCATGGGGTCATGTCCATAAAAGGGCAGGCATAAGGGAGCCCGGCTGAACCGAAGCTAAATCAACTGACCTTGGGCAGGCCGCTGCCATTGGCGAGGCCCTGCGCCAGCGATTCGAGCACGGCGCGCAATTCGGGATCGCCGATGTCGCGTAGCGAATCGCCCAGTTCCACCGGGATCGGCTTGAGGTTGCGCGGCGGCGGGCGGCGCTCGGCGGTGATCGGCGCCAGATTGCCCTGCCGCATCGCGACCTTGGCGACGGCGGCATAGCCGAAGAAGCGGTTCACCCGTTCGACGATGTCGGGCAGCACATGCTGGATCATCGGCGCATGGCCGCTCATCACCGTCAATTGCAGCGTGCCGCCGGCTTTCTTGCCGACCGGGAAGCGGATCGATTCGGGGGCCGACACCGCCGCATAATGGGGGCCGACGATTTCGGTCCAGCGCGTGACGATGCTGGACTGGACAAAGCCGAACTTGCGAAACGCGGCGCGGCCGATGTCTGGCATCAGGTCGGCGATCTGGCGCGGCGCGCCGACGCGCGGCCGTTCTTCGGCCGGGGCCTTGCGCATTTTCACTTTCGGGCTGGCCGGGCGTTCCGTCATGGCCTGCTTAATGGCATAGGGCCGCCATGCGCGTCGAGGGTAGAGAGACAAAAATCGCAAGCGACCTGCTGGCGCATTATGATGTCCATGCGCGGCGATTGCCCTGGCGCGCGCCGCCCGGCGCCAATGCCGCCGACCCCTATCGGGTGTGGCTGTCCGAAGTGATGCTGCAGCAGACGACGGTGGCTGCCGTCGGCCCCTATTTCGACAAATTCACCAGGCGCTGGCCCGCGGTCGCGGACTTGGCGGCGGCGCCCGATGCCGACTTGATGGCCGCCTGGGCGGGGCTTGGCTATTATGCGCGGGCGCGCAATCTGCTGGCCTGCGCGCGCGCGGTGGTGCGCGATCATGGCGGGCGCTTCCCCGATACGGAGGAAGGGCTGCGGGCGCTGCCGGGCGTCGGCGCCTATACCGCCGCCGCAGTCGCCGCCATCGCCTTTGGCCGGCGCGCGGTGGTGGTGGACGCCAATGTCGAGCGGGTGGTGGCGCGGCTGTTCGCGATCGACACGCCCCTGCCGGCTGCACGGCCCGCGATCCGCGCCGCGGCTGACCGCATCACGCCCGACGCGCGCGCCGGCGATTTCGCTCAGGCGATGATGGATCTGGGCGCGACCATCTGCACGCCGCGCAGCCCCGCCTGCGCCATTTGCCCGCTGCGGCAGGATTGCGCCGCCTTTGCCACGGCCGATCCCGCCGCCTTCCCGGTCAAGGCGGCGAAGAAGGCGAAGCCGCACCGGCTGGGCCATGGCTGGTGGATCGAGCGCGACGGCCATGTCTGGCTGGTGCGGCGGCCGGACAAGGGCCTGTTGGGAGGGATGCGCGCGCTGCCCAGTTCCGACTGGAGCACTGCGCCCGACCCGACGCCGCCCGTCGCGGCGGACTGGACACGGGTGGCGCAGCCGGTCGGGCACGTCTTCACCCATTTCTCGCTGGCGCTCAGCATGCACCATGCCCATGTGGAGGCGCATGCGACGCCGCACGGCGAGGGCGAATGGTGGCCGGTCGACTCCCTTGGCGAGGCGGGGCTGCCGACGCTGTTCGTGCGCGCGGCCGAAGCGGTGAGAAAGGATCAGGATGCACGGAACGCCAAGGGCTGATCGCACGCCGCCGGGCTTTGTCGGCGGCACGCTGGATCGGGTCGATCATGTCCGCACCAACCCCGCCTTGCTGGCCGAGGCGTTCGCCGACCCGAGCGCGCGGCGGCTGGTGCTGGACGGGCTGGACCCGGTGGAGGCGGACGGCCATCTGCTGCTGGAGCCGATCGATCGCCAGGCGCTGCTGGCGGACCATGTGCTGCTGGGCGTCGATCCGGAGCAGCGACCGATCTTCGTGCGGCTGGCCGGCAACCTGGGCGCGAACCTGGGCCCGACGCCGCGCAGCCGGGGGATCGCCGGGCTGATCCCCGCCGAGGAGGTCGCGCTCTATGGAGCAGCGCGCAGCCTGGTTCATTGGCATGCGCGGCACCGCTTCTGCGCCGTCTGCGGGGCACCGACCCAGCCGGTGAAGGCCGGTTGGTCGCGCCGGTGCGACGCATGCGCGGCGGAGCATTTTCCCCGCACCGATCCTGTCGTCATCATGCTGGCGCAGCATCGCGGCCGAGTGCTGCTGGGGCGGCAGCATGGCTGGCCGCAAGGGCGCTATTCGGCGCTCGCCGGTTTCGTCGAACCGGGCGAGACGATTGAGGAGGCGGTCGCGCGAGAGACGTTCGAGGAAGCGGGCGTGCGCGTCCGTGCGGTCCGCTATGTGATGAGCCAGCCCTGGCCCTTCCCTTCGTCCCTGATGATCGCCTGCCTCGCCGAGGCGGAGGATGATGCGCTGCGGCTGGACCCGACCGAGATAGAAGCGGCTTTCTGGTGCGATGCGGACGGCGTGCGCGCGGCGCTGGCGGGCGATCCCGACGCGCCGTTCCTGGCGCCGCCGCCGATGGCGGTCGCCTGGCATCTGCTCGACCATTGGCTGGGCGAGGTTGTTACCGCCGGCGCAAGCGCGTAAGGCCGGGCCTTCCTTTCGCCCAATCAAGGACTATCTCTCCTCCATGCTCAGCCTAGACGAAGCCCAGTCGCGCGCGCAGGACCTGGTGAACGCAGCGCGCAAGGCCGGAGCGGATGCAGCCGACGCCATCTATGCCTGCAATGCGTCGACCAATGTGTCGGTGCGCCTTGGCGCGCTGGAGGATGTCGAGCGGTCCGAGGGCGAGGAGATCGGCCTGCGCGTCTTCATCGGCCAGCGGTCGGCGAGCATTTCCGCGTCGGACATGAACCCCGCGACGCTCGAAACGCTGGTGGAGCGGTGCATCGCCATGGCGCGGGAGGCGCCGGAGGATCCCTATGCCGGGCTGGCGCCCGAGGACCGGCTGCTGAAAAAGCGGCCGCATTCGCTGGACCTGACCGACGAGGAGGAGCCCGAGCCCGCCGCGCTGCGCGAACGCGCGCTGATGGCGGAGGATGCGGCGCGCAGCGTGCCGGGCATCACCAACAGCGAAGGCGGCGGCGCGTCCAGCGGGCGCAGTCAGGTGGCGCTGGCGACCAGCCATGGCTTTGCCGGCGCCTATGCGGGCACGAGCCATGCAACCTGGGCCAGCGTGCTGGCGGGCGCCGGGTCCGACATGCAGCGCGATCATGCCAGCCATTCGGCGCGCCATCTGCGCGACCTGGACCATGCCGATGCCGTCGGTGTGCGCGCCGGGCAGCGCGCGGTCGCCCGGCTCAATCCGGTGAAGGTGGGCAGCGGGGTCATGCCCGTGATCTTCGATCCGCGCATCGGGTCGAGCCTGATCGGCCATCTGGTGAGCGGCATCGTCGGACCGGCGATCGCCCGCCGCTCGAGCTTCTTGCTGGACCAGCTGGGCGAGGCGATCTTCGATTCGGCGGTGACCATCATCGACGATCCGCTGCGCCCGCGGGGCCTGCGGTCCCGCCCGTTCGATGGCGAGGGCCTGCCGGTCGAGCGGCGTGCGCTGATCGACGCAGGCGTGCTGACCGGATGGCTGCTGGACAGCGCGTCGGCGCGGCAGCTGGGGCTGGAGCCGACCGGCCATGCGAGCAGGGGCGGCAGCGGCGCGCCGGGCGCCAGCGTCACCAACGTCCATATGGAAGCCGGCACCACATCGCCGGGCGACCTGCGTTTCGACGTGGAGCGCGGCATCTATGTCACCGAACTGATCGGCATGGGCGTCAATGGCGTCACCGGCGACTATAGCCGCGGCGCGTCGGGCTTCCTGATCGAAAATGGCGCGGTGATGAACGCCGTGTCGGAAATCACCATCGCCGGCAATCTCAGGGACATGTTCCGCAATCTGACGCCGGCGAGCGACCTGCATTTCCGTTACGCGATGAATGTGCCGACCATTCGCATCGACGGGATGACCGTTGCCGGAGGCTGAGCTCCCCCTGCGCGCGATCGTGTCCGCCGTGGCGGACGCGGCAGACCATGGGCTGACCTTGTGGGCCAATGGCGAGACGCGCGTGCGCCAGTGGGAGAAGGTGCCCGGCCATCCGGTGTGCGAGGCGGACCTGGAGCTGGACGCGATGTTGCGCGCCAGCCTGACCGCCATCGACCCGACCGCCGGCTGGCTGTCGGAGGAGACGGCGGACACCGTGCATCGGCTGGGCCTGTCGCGGGTGTGGGTGGTCGATCCGATCGACGGCACGCGCGACTATCTGCGCGGCCGGCGCGGCTGGGCGGTGTCGGTGGCGCTGGTCGAGGATGGCGCGGTGCGGATCGGCATATTGGCCGCGCCCGCGCGCAACGAGCTGTGGGTGGCCCAGGCGGGCCAAGGCGCGACCCGCAACGGCAAGGCGCTGCAGGCGGGCAGCCGCACGCAGTTGCCGGGCGCGCGCGTGCCGGCGGACCAGTTGCCCCGCACCGATCGCGATCTGGTCGCCGTGGAAAAGCCCAATAGCATCGCGCTGCGCATGGCGCTGGTCGCCGCCGACGAGGCTGATCTGGTCGCGACGGTGCGCTGGGGCAATGAATGGGACGTCGCGGCGGCGGCGCTGATCTGCCAGGAAGCGGGCGCGACGGTGACCGACGCGCTGGGCGATCCGCTGCGCTTTAACCGGCCGCAGCCCACCGCCTTCGGCCTGCTCTGCGCCGCGCCTGGCATCCATGGCGCGGCCGCGGAGCGACTGGCGCCCCGCGCGCAGGAGATACTGGGTCGGGGTTAGAGCTTGCCGTATTTCGCCTCGAAACCGGCGGTGTCGCCGGCGGCGAGATATCTGGCCTGATCCACCCACTGGTCGCGCACCGGGCGGCCCTTGAAGTTGCCCAGGCGGGCGTCGATCGCCGCGATGTCGGCATCCGACCAGGCGGCGATCTGGGCATAGCGCGTGACGCCCAGGTCGATCAGCAGCGCCTTGAGCTTGGGGCCCACGCCCTTCAGCCGCAGCAGATCGTCCGGCGCGGCATCGTCAGCGGGCGCTGCGATGGCGGGCGAGGCGGGGATGGGTTCGGCCGCAGGGGGCGGCGTGGGATCGGCGACCGGCGTCCGGTCGGCGATCGGTTCGGCCTGGGCGGCGGGTTGGATGTCGGGCGATGGCGCGGCCGGCGCTGGGCTGGGCGGCACGGCAACCGGATCGGCAAGCGGCGGCGGCGCGGTGGCGAGGGGCTGCTCGGCCGGTGCGTCCAGATCAGGCTTGCGCTTGCCCGACAGCAGGAACACGAGGCCGATGATGACCAGCAGCGCGATCAGCAGCCACAGGCCATAGTCCATGAAGAATTCCTGCATCGCACATCGCCTCCCTGTTCGCGTCTTCGCCCTTATGTAAGGATGCTTGGCGCAGCGGGGCAAGAGTGTCGCGTCATCCTGTGACCTTTTGCCCCGCTGCCGATGGTCAGCGCGCCTCGCGCTCCACCTCTCGCCAGCCAATGTCGCGGCGGCAGAAGCCGGTGGGAAAATCGATGGCGTCGACCGCGGCATAGGCCGCCGCCTGCGCCGCGCCGACGCTGTCGCCCGTTGCGGTGACGTTGAGCACGCGGCCGCCATTGGCGACCAGGGTCCCGCCCTTGTCCGCGGTGCCGGCATGAAACACCTTGGCGCCGGTCTGTTCGGCTGCCTCGATCCCGGCGATGCTGCCGCCCTTTTCCGGCGTGCCGGGATAGCCGCTGGCCGCCATCACCACCGTGAGCGCGGTTCGATCGGCCAGCGTCACCGGGCCCTGATCGGCCAGTTTGCCCTGCGCCACCGCCAGCAGCAGTGCGACCAGATCACCATCGAAGCGCGTCATCAGCACCTGGCATTCCGGGTCGCCGAAGCGGGCATTATATTCGATCAGCCTGGGCCCCGCGTCCGTCAGCATCAGGCCGGCATAGAGGACCCCGGAATAGGGCATGCCTTCGGCCGCCAGCGTATCGACGGTAGGGCGGATGATCGTGTCGATCGCTTGCTGTTCCAGCGCGGGCGTCAGCACGCGGGCGGGGCTGTAGGCGCCCATGCCGCCGGTGTTGGGACCGGTGTCGCCATCGCCGACGCGCTTGTGATCCTGCGCCGATCCGAAGGGAAGGATCGCGCTGCCATCGGTCAGGGCGAAGAAGCTTGCTTCCTCGCCGGTCATGAACTCCTCCAGCACCACTTCCTCGCCCGCCGCACCGAACGCGCCGGAGAACATGGAGTCGAGCGCCGCCAGCGCCTCGTCGCGCGTTTCGGCGATGATCACGCCCTTGCCCGCAGCCAGGCCGTCGGCCTTGATGACGACGGGCAGCGCGAAATCGTCGAGCGCGGCGATCGCGCCGTCCTTGCTGGTCACGCGAACATAGGCGGCGGTGGGGATGTTCGCGCGCTTGCACAAATCCTTGGTGAAGCCCTTCGACCCTTCGAGCTGCGCGGGTTTCTTGTTGGGGCCAAAGACCGGCACGCCCATGATGCGCAGATTGTCGGCAAGGCCGTCCACCAGCGGCGCTTCGGGACCGATCACCACCAGGCCGATCGAATGGCGGATGCAGAAATCCACCACGGCGCGATGGTCCGCCGCATCGAGGTCGACCAGCGTGGCATGCTGCGCTATGCCCGGATTGCCTGGCGCCGCGTAGAGCGTCTTGAGGCTGGGCGATTGCGCCAGCTTCCACGCCAGCGCATGTTCGCGGCCGCCGCCGCCAAGCAGAAGGATGTTCATCTCGCCCATGTCCCCGGAATTTGATGCCTATGACAGTTCGGGCCGCCTGTTAGCCGAGGAACGCGCAGGCGACAACGCGCCGCCGCTCAGCGTCAGCGAATTGTCGGGAATGCTCAAGCGCACTGTGGAGGACCGGTTCGGCCATGTGCGGTTGCGCGGCGAGATTTCCGGTTTCAAGCGGGCGGCGTCGGGGCATCTCTATCTCTGCCTGAAGGACGATAATGCCGTCATCGACGGCGTCATGTGGAAAGGCGGGGCACAGCGCCTGGCCTTCGCGCCGCAGGACGGGGTGGAGGTGATCGCCACGGGCAAGCTCACCACCTATCCCGGGCGATCCAAATATCAGATCGTGATCGACCGGATGGAACTGGCCGGCGAGGGCGCGCTGATGGCGCTGCTGGAAAAGCTCAAGGCGACGCTGGCGAGCGAAGGATTGTTCGCGCCCGAGCGCAAGAAGCCGCTGCCCTTCCTGCCGCGCACGATCGGCGTCGTTACATCCCCCACCGGCGCGGTCATCCGCGACATCCTGCACCGGCTGGCGGATCGATGCCCGACGCAGGTGCTGGTCTGGCCGGTGCTGGTGCAGGGGCAGGGCGCGGCCGAGCAGGTGGCGCGCGCGGTGCGCGGCTTTTCGGCCATGGACGGCAGCGGTGCGCTGCCCCGGCCCGATCTGGTGATCGTCGCCCGCGGCGGCGGATCGATCGAGGATCTGTGGAGCTTCAACGAGGAAATCGTCGTGCGCGCGGTCGCCGATTGCAGCATCCCGATCATCTCCGCGGTCGGGCATGAGACCGATACGACCCTGTGCGACTATGCCGCCGATCGCCGCGCGCCCACGCCGACGGCCGCGGCCGAAATGGCGGTGCCGGTGCGCGCCGAGCTGCTGGCGGGACTGGCGGACATGGGGCTGCGCGCGGGGCGCGCCGTGCGGCGCGGCGCGGCGCAGGCGCGCGAGCGGCTGGACATGCAGGCGCGACTGATGCCCACGCCCGACACGCTGCTCAGCCCGCAGCGGCAGCGGCTGGACCAATTGTCCGATGGGCTGGTCGGCGGTCTGCGCCATCGGTTGGCCGATGCGCGCGCCCATCTGGGCCAGGCGAGCGGGGCGCTGCGGCCCGCGCTGCTGCGCCAGCAACTGGCGCGCGCCGGGGAGCGGCTCGACCGCTGCCGGCTGCGGCCCGAAAATCTGGTGCGCGCGCATCGCGACTGCGCCACCGCCTTCGACCGCGTGTCGCGGCATCTGGCGTCGCTCGATCCCGACCTGCCGCTGCAGCGCGGCTATGCCCGGGTGATGGCGGGCGACCGGCTGGTCCGTTCGGTCGAGGCGGCGCGCGCCGCTGGCCAGGTGGTGCTGCATTTCCAGGACGGAACGGTCGAAGCGGCGGTCGGGCAGCCAGGCCAGGCGCTTGAGCCGCCCGGGCCCGCCCCCCTATCCTCGTCGCCCCGGCCGGCGCGCAAGCCGCGTGCGCCGGGCGATGTGCAGCAAGACCTGTTTTCCTGAGCTTTGAAAGAAGGACTGGCCCCATGTTGATGTCCAGCCGCGACCGGATCGCCCGGCTCCATTATCTGCCTTATAGTTTCCGCGTCCTCAAAGCGGGCGACCATGTGCTGTGCGCCGTCACGGGCGCGCGCATTCCGCTGCAGGATCTGCGCTACTGGAGCATCGCGCGGCAGGAGCCCTATGCCAGCGCGCAGGCATCGGTCGAGGCGGAGCGGAAGGCGGCAAAGGCGGGATGAAGCGGCTGGCTCTGGCGGCGATCCTGAGCCTCGCCGGGGCGGCGACGGCGCAGCCAGTCTCGCGGCCCGTGGAGGCGGCCGCGTTCCAGCTGAACGGCGAAGCGGTGCAGGGCGGCCGGATGATCGGCACGGCGCCGGCGGGAACGGTGGCGCTCCATTTTGGAGACCAACTGGTCGCGGTGGACGCCGATGGCCGCTTCCTGATCGCCTTCGACCGGGATGCCGCGCCCAGTGCGTCGCTGACCGCGCGGCTGGCGGACGGGCGCGTCGTCTCGCAATCGCTGGCGGTCGCGCCGCGCGCCTGGCGGCTGGAGCGCATCAATGCGCCGCTGCGCGTGGGCAAGAGCAGCGCGGCCTTCCTGGCGCTGCGCAAGCCGGAACTGGAAGCGATCGCCGCCGCGCGCGCGAAGGTGACCGATGCGCAGGGGTGGCGGCAATCCTTCATCTGGCCGCGCGTCGGCCGCATATCCGGTCTGTTCGGGGCGCAGCGCATCTATCAGGGCCAGCCCGGATCCTATCATAGCGGCGTCGACATCGCCGGCGCCACAGGCGAGCCGGTGCGCGCGCCCGCCGATGGCGTGGTGATCCTGGCGGCGATCGACAAGCCCTTCACGTTGGAGGGGCATTTGCTGATGATCGACCATGGCCATGGTCTCAACAGCGCCTTCCTGCACCTGTCGCGAATCGACGTTGCGCTGGGCGAGCATGTCGCGCAGGGGCAGCGGATCGGCGCGATCGGATCGACCGGCCGCGCCACCGGCCCGCATCTGCACTGGGGCATGAAATGGCACGATGCGCGCATCGACCCGCTGCTGATCGCAGGGCCGATGCCGCAGGAGCGGTGAGGCGAGTCAGCTCACTCGCTTCATCCTGATGGTGCGGCCGCCCTCGATCTTGCCCATGAAGCTGCCCATGGCGGCGCGCTTGATCTCGATCGACTGGCCGACCTTGGGACTACGGCCGGTAACAGCCTCCGTCGTCATCCACTGCGCGCCGTCTTCCAGCTCGATCTGCCACTTGCCATAGCCAAGGCTGCGCAGGCTGGCGATCTTCGCCTGGATGTGGCTGACGCCTTCGACCTCCTTCGTCTCGTCCGCATCATCGCCGCCGGCAAGGAAGGGCAGTTTCGGGAAGGAGAAGCCGAACAGCGTCTTGCGCGTCTTGTTGAGTTCGCCCTTGTCGAGCACGACGACCTCGTCGCGTTGCGAGGCCGCCTCCATCGCACCCACCTGCTGGTCGAAACAGGCGAGGCGATCGGCATCGGCGGTGATCGAGCGGCATTGCAGCAAATTGGTGAAGAGCTCCGCCTGCGGCGGTTTTGCTTTAGGCGCAGCCTGAACGGGACCGGCAAGCAAGGGAAGGGCCGTGATCCATAGCCCGCGATATCCGCATTTCATGTCAGCCCATCCTCATTGCTGTTGGGGAACGAGCCCTATCATGCCTGTTCGAGAAAATGACCGTCAATATGGTGAGCCAGCGACACCGAGCTTGTGGGCGAGGCATTTTTGAACGCGATTTTTATAAGTGATGCATGAAAGCTTCACTGCTTTGCTACCCAGCGAAATTAAATTGCAACAGAACCGTAAAACCGCGGGGCCGCCGCCTTGTTGCAATTATGATACAGCTGCAGTTAAAAGCGGTGATCCGCCTTTTCCCATCCTTTACAGCGCCATGAACGCCGCGCAGTTTCAGCCGATCCATATGGGGGGATCGCTGTCGGGCACCATATCCCTTCATACGGGCCACTAAGTGGCAGATCATCTGCCGACTCCAGAGCAAGGGACTGGACCGTGAAGACATTTTCGAAAAGGGCACTGCTGCGTGCCAGCGCCGCTCCGGCGATCCTGGGCGCGTCGCTGATCGCAAGCGCCGCAATGGCGCAGGACGCGCCGCAGGCGGCGGAAGCCGACATGGGCGACACCATCGTCGTCACCGGCTCGCTGATCCGCAATCCGAACCTGGAACGTTCGACCCCGGTCACTGCGACGACATCCGACCAGATCGAACTGAAGCAGAACAACACCGCAGAAGAAATTCTGCGCGAAATTCCGGGTGTTGTTCCGAGCATCGGTTCGGCCGTCAACAACGGCAATGGCGGTGCTTCGCTCGTCGATCTTCGTGGTCTGGGCACCAACCGCAACATCGTCATGATCGACGGCACGCGTCTTGCTCCTTCGGGTCTTGGCGGTCAGTTCGACCTCAACAATATTCCGCTCGCGCTGATCGAACGCGTTGACGTCCTGACCGGCGGCGCCTCCACCACCTATGGTGCGGACGCCATCTCGGGTGTGGTGAACTTCATCACCAAGTCGGACTTCGCCGGGTTGGAAGGCAATGTTTCCAACCAGATCACCGAGCAGGGCGATGGCAATTACTTCCGTGCCGACCTGACGCTGGGCGCGAACTTCGACGACGGCCGCGGCAATGTGGTGTTCTCGGTCGGCTACCAGCAGGCGGATCCGGTCTATCAGGGTGCGCGTAGCTTCTCGAATGTGGCGATCGATTCCTTCACCGGTGCTGGTGGCGGTTCCGGTACGTCCACCCCGTCGCGCTTCGGCGGTGTCAATGTTGGTGGTTTGGATTCGATCACCACAGGCTGCGGCGGCGAAGGCCAGGTTGCCTGTACCGCGGTCCAGGGCACGCGTCAGATCACCACGGATGGCACCGGCTTCCGTCCGACTTCGGCGTTCGACGCCTATAACTTCAACCCGTTCAACATCTTCCAGACGCCTTTCGAGCGCTTCAACATGTACGGTGCGGGCCGTTATGAAGTGAGCGACGCTGTCGAAGTCTATAGCCGCGGCGTCTTCTCGAAGAACACCGTCAGCACGATCATCGCTCCTTCGGGCGCCTTCGGCATTCCGGTGACGTTCGGGCTGGACAATCCGTTCTTGACGGATGCGCAGCGTAACGCATTCTGCGCATTCGACGTCGATCCCCGGGCTGGCTATCGCGCTCGTTTCACGCAGGCCGAGTGCGACGCACGTACCGGTACCGTCGGCACGGCTCTGGCTAGCGAATTCGTCGAAGCAGACATGAATGGGGATGGCGTAGTTTCCGAAGGCGAAGGCTTCAATTCCAACCCGGCGGTGGCTGTGAACCGCCGTGCAACGGAACTTGGGCCCCGTATCTCGGAATTCACGACGACGTTCTTTGACTATAAGATCGGCGCCCGGGGCGGCATCACCGACACGATCGACTGGGATGTCTTCGGATCCTATGGCGAAAGCGAGCAGATCCAGACCCAGAAGGGCTACTGGCTGAATTCGCGCGTTCAGCAGGCGTTGCTGGCGACGAGCACTACCGAATGCCTCGATACGTCGAACGGCTGCGTGCCGCTGAATCTGTTTGGCCCGGATGGTTCGATCACGCCGGAAATGAACAGCTTCCTCAACGCCAACAGCCAAGTCACCACCAAGACCTCGCTCGCGCAGGTGCGCGGCACGGTAAGCGGCGATTTCGGCTGGTCGGTTCCCTGGGCGAGCGACGCGGTCGCCTTCGCGATCGGTGGCGAGTATCGCAAGTACACCGCTTCGCAGGAATCGGATCTGCTGTCGCAGTCCGGTGACTTGGGTGGCGCCGGTGGCGCCGCGCCCAACGTCGATGGCGGTTATGATGTGTACGAAGCCTATGGGGAACTCGTGCTGCCGATCGTGCAGGACAAGCCCTTCTTCCAGGATCTGACGCTGGAAGCCGGCATTCGTTATTCCGACTACACCGTTCAGGGTGGCTCGGGCTACAACACGACCACCTGGAAGGCTGGCGGCAGCTGGACGCCGTTCGATGGCTTTAAGGTTCGCGGCAATTACGCCCGTGCCGTGCGCGCACCGAATATTTCGGAACTCTTCTCGCCGCTGAATACTGTCCTCACCAACTTGGCTGACGATCCTTGCGCCGGCGCTGCGCCGAGCCAGGACGCCAATCTGGCGGCAGTGTGCTTGGCTCAGGGTGCGACGCTTGCGCAGCTTGGTTCGATCATCAATGATCCGGCCGGGCAGGTGAATACGACGACCGGTGGCAGCCTCGACCTTGGTCCGGAGAAGTCGAACAGCTGGACCTTGGGCGTGGTGTTCCAGCCGTCCTTCGTCCCCGGCCTGGCGCTGACCGTCGATTACTATAACATCAAGATCACCGACGCCATCACCACGCCGACGCCCGATGACGTCATCGGTGCCTGCTTCGATAATCTGACGGCGGCCAGCGCTACGGATCCGGCTTGTACGGTGATCCGCCGCGATCCGTCGACGGGCGGCCTCTACGGTCTGGCGGCGAATGCACCGGGTCTGTTCCAGCCGCTGTCGAATCTGGGCCGCATCAAGACAGATGGCATCGACGTTTCGATCAATTATTCGAAGGACGTCGGGTTCGCCAACTGGTCGCTGATCGCGAACGGCAACTGGACTAACTCCAACAAGTTCCAGGCGACGCCCACCTCGATCAACCGTGAATGCGTTGGCCTCTATTCGGTGAACTGCGGTCTCAGCGGGTCGATCCAGCCGGAATTCCAGTGGTCGGTGCGGAACACCCTGTCCTTCGGGATGGCCGATGTCTCGCTGCTGTGGCGCTACATCGATGGTGTCCGCTACGAGGACGGCGATGCGTTCGTGGGCGAATTGAACGGCAAGCAGGTCGACTTCAACTCGATCCCGGCCGAGCATTATTTCGATCTGACGACCCGTTTCCACGCGTCGGACGAAATCACCCTCACGCTGACTGTCCAGAACCTGTTCGATAACCAGCCCAAGGTTGTCGGCAACTCGATTGGTTCGACCAGCTACAACAGCGGCAACGTCTATCCGTCGACCTACGACGCGCTGGGCCGTCGCTACGCCGTGTCGGCGAAGTTCCGCTTCTGATCTGACATATCAGGCAAGAAAAAGGGGGCCGGCGGAAACGCCGGCCCTTTTTTCGTCAACGTGCAATGTGCGTCGCGTCGGGCGGCAGCCAGGCGGCCGTCAGGCGAGCAATGGTCGGGGGAGCGAGAACGCGATGCCGGCATTGGCGGCGATGACGGACGCCCATTGCGCAACCTTCGCCACTTCCTCGCTATGAATTTTCAGGCCGGAACGGGCTTCGGCGGCGCGCTGACCAGGTGCAAAGGCCTGGCCGCTTTTTGCATCGCGCATGAAGATCGGACCGGCGACGATCGCCGCGATGGCATCGTCATCCAGCCGCAGGCCAAAAAGCGTGGCGAGCGCGGCCATCGTTGCGGCTGGTCGGTGCACCAGCATTTCACTGTCCAGCGTGGCGACCCGCGAGCCAAGCCGCTCCGTCAGGAGCTGGAACTGCTGCTGCTGCGCGAGCCAGCCAGCGGCGGCGACCTGAATGTCCGTGAGGCCGAGATAGTCGTCGGGCGCGATGCCGAGCGACGCCAGCATGCCCTCCCGCAGCAATTTGCCGAACAGATCGCGCACCCATAGCCGGCCCCACATACCCTTGCGCGCGATCGAAGCGAGATAGGCGTCGAGGGGCGCATGAAGCAGCAGCGCGCGCGCCTCCGGTCGCATCGCCATGATGGCGGGGATGAGCGGATTGACGATGTTCGAAGGCTTGACGATCGTCGCCTCGCCGGCAGTGAAGGGACGGGCGAGCAGGCGCAGACTTTCGTCCAGGACTCGCGCAACCTGTGCCCCGCCGCCGCCGCGATGGCGCCAGCCGACGAGATCGTTGAGCAGCACCGGTTCCTTGAGGCCCATGGCGACGCCGGGAATATCGAATGCGGCGGCCAGCAGGGTCGAGCAACAATAGGCCGAGTGGAAGACAAAATGGATTGGTGCTGCGGGCGGCGCCTGTCCGATGGCATCAGTACGCCGGAGCACGAGCGGTGCGTCTTCCCCCAGATACTCGTCCGTCAGAAACGGGATGGCCGCATGGCGCGAGCGCGGAACCTGGCGAAAATGAAATGCGTCATGCCCGGGATCATAGCGATGCGCCAACCATTGGGCGTCGGAAAGCCGGTCACGGATCGAGGGCGACATCATGACTGCAAGCCTTTGCATGGCTGCCAGTACCGCACAAGCGGCGTGGGGCTTTCCCCTGTTTGCCCACGGCTTCGCTTCTGTTAGCGATGAGGCTGGAGGGTCGGGGATATATGGACGTGACGGTTGGGCGTTTGTTGCAACAGGCTGTCGAGGTGCGGCGGCGCGGACAGGGGGAAGAGGCCGAGCGGTTGCTGTCGCAGGCGCTGGCGCGTCACCCCGGTGAACCGCAGGCGCTGAACCTGTTGGGACTGATCGCGCTCGACCGACAGGATTTCGCCGATGCCCGCTTGCGTTTCGCTGCAGCGGCGCAGGCCGATCCGCAGGAAGCGGCGCTGTGGATGAACCTCGCGTCCGCCGAGCGGGGACTGGGTGCCGCGGAGGGCGAGCGGGCTGCGTTGCAGCGCGCGATCGACATCGACCAGCGTAATCTGATGGCGCAAATCCGGATGGCGCAACTTCAACAGCGTCTCGATGAGAGGCATGGCGCCGCCGATAGCTGGAGCAAGGCGCTCGCGCTGAGCGCCGCGATCAGCGACATGCCCCCCGCTCTTGCTGCGACGCTGGAGGATGCGCGGCTGTTCGTGCGTGATCACCAGGCGCGCTTTGCAGCGCGCATCGAATCGGAAGTCGCTCCGGCGCTGGACGCAGCGTCCATCCTGTCGCGTCGGCGGTTTCAGGCCTGCCTCGACCATGAATTCGGCCGTCGCTCCATTTATCCCAATCAATGTTCGGGGCTCCATTATCCGTTCCTGCCGGCCGACGAGTTTTTCGACCGGGATCATTTTCCCTGGATGGATCAGCTGGAGGCACAGACCGACGCGATCCGGGCGGAATTCCTGGCGCTGGTCGCACGTGATGGCGGCGCGGTGCGGCCCTATGTGCGGCAGGATGCAGGGACGCCCGAGAATAAATGGACGGCATTGGACGGCTCGCTCGATTGGGGCGCGATGTTCCTGTGGGAATATGGCGTGCGCAACGAGGCGGTATGCGCGGCCTGTCCGCAAACCGTCGCGGCGCTGGAAGCCTTGCCATGCGCAGACATTCCCGGGCGCGCGCCCTCCGCCTTCTTTTCCTTGCTGAAGCCGCACAGCCATATACCCGCGCATACCGGCGTCACCAATACGCGTGCGATCATCCATCTGCCGCTGATCGTGCCGCCTGCGTGCAGCTTCCGCGTCGGTGGCGAAACGAGAGAGTGGCGCGAGGGCGTCGCCTTCGCCTTCGATGATACGATCGATCATGAAGCCTGGAATGGAAGCGATGATTTACGCGTGGTCCTGATCTTCGATGTGTGGAACCCGCATTTGTCACTTGAAGAACAGCAGCTCTTGAAGCAGTTTTATGCCACGGCTGACGCCAGCAAGGCCGATGGTCTTTCGGGCGTCTAATCAGCGCAGGCTGCGACGAGCGACATGCCGTCAAGCCGGATCGCGCATCGGGGAGACGTTCAGATGCATATTCTAAAGACAATGATGATGCCGGCGCTGCTTCTGACAGCCATGCCGGCTTTGGCGGAGGACAAGCCCAAACTGGATCGCAACGATCCCAGCGCCGTACGCTGCAAGCGACTGGCGGTCACTGGATCACTCGTGCGCAAGGAGCGTATCTGCAAGACCAACGCGGAATGGCGGGCGATCAGCGAGCAGCAGAATCGCGATGCCGACGACCTGATCACGCGCAGCCGTGCGGGGATGAATCCCAACGGCTGAGGGCGTTTCCCACGATTCCATCGAAAAGGGCTCGCTGACGGATCAGCGAGCCCTTTTTTGGTCACGCCACGCTCAGCTTGAGCGCCCCGTCGCCTTCGTCCACGCGGACGGTGGAGCCGTCGGGCACCTCGCCGCGCAGGATCAGGTCGGCGAGCGGGTCCTGAAGGTGGCGCTGGACGGCGCGCTTCAGGGGGCGGGCGCCATAGACCGGGTCATAGCCGACGCGGCCGAGCCAGGCGCGCGCGCCGTCGGTCAGGTCCAGGCTGATCTTGCGGTCCTTGAGCAGCTTGCCGATGCGCGCGACCTGAATGTCGACGATCGGCGCCATATGGCTCGCGCCCAGGCGGTGGAAGAGAATGATCTCGTCCAGCCGGTTGAGGAATTCGGGGCGAAAATGGGCGCGCACCACGTCCATCACCTGATCCTCCACCTTCTCCACCGGATCATCGTCGCCGAGGCTAGCGATATATTGGCTGCCCAGATTGGAGGTCAGCACGATGATCGTGTTGGTGAAGTCGACCGTGCGTCCCTGCCCGTCGGTCAGGCGGCCATCGTCCAGCACCTGAAGCAGGATGTTGAACACGTCGCCATGCGCTTTTTCCACCTCGTCGAAGAGCACGACCTGATAGGGGCGCCGGCGGACGGCTTCGGTCAGCACGCCGCCTTCCTCATACCCGACATAGCCCGGAGGCGCGCCGATGAGGCGGGCGACGCTGTGCTTCTCCATGAATTCGCTCATGTCGATGCGCACCATCGCGCTGTCGTCGTCGAACAGGAAGCCGGCGAGCGCCTTGGTCAGTTCGGTCTTGCCGACGCCCGTGGGGCCCAGGAACAGGAAGGAGCCGAGCGGCCGGTTCGGGTCCTGCAGGCCGGCGCGGCTGCGGCGCACGGCGGTCGATACGGCCTTGACCGCATCGGCCTGGCCGATGACGCGCTTGCCCAGTTCCTGCTCCATGTGGAGCAGCTTCTCCCGCTCGCCCTCCAGCATGCGGTCGACCGGGATGCCGGTCCAGCGGGAGACGACGGCGGCAATGTCCTCGGCCGTCACTTCCTCGCGCAGCATCGCGCCTGCCGAGGCGGATTGCGCCTCGACAAGTCGCTTTTCGAGATCGGGGATGGTGCCATATTGCAGCTCGCCCGCCTTGGCATATTCGCCGCTGCGCTGCGCCTGCTCCAGCTGAATGCGCGCGGCGTCCAGCTGTTCCTTGAGCCTGGCTTCGCCGGCGATCTTGTCCTTTTCCGCCTGCCAGCGCGTCGTGAGTTCGGCTGACTGCTGCTCCAGATTGGCAAGGTCGGCCTCCAGAGCCGCCAGACGGTCCTTCGACGCCTGATCGCTTTCCTTCTTCAGCGCCTCGCGCTCGATCTGCAGCTGCATGATGCGGCGGTCGAGAGTCTCGATTTCCTCGGGCTTGCTTTCCACCTCCATGCGGATGCGGCTCGCCGCCTCGTCCATCAGGTCGATCGCCTTGTCCGGCAGGAAGCGGTCGGTGATATAGCGGTTGGACAGCGTCGCGGCGGACACGATCGCCCCATCGGCGATGCGCACGCCATGATGCGTTTCATATTTGTCCTTGATGCCGCGCAGGATGGAGATGGTGTCCTCCACCGTCGGCTCGCCGACGAACACCGGCTGGAACCGCCGCTGCAGCGCCGGGTCCTTCTCCACATATTTGCGATATTCATCGAGCGTGGTCGCGCCGATGCAGTGCAGCTCGCCGCGCGCCAGCGCGGGCTTGAGGAGATTGCCCGCGTCCATCGCGCCTTCGGACTTGCCCGCGCCGATCAGCGTGTGCATCTCGTCGATGAAGAGGATGATCTGGCCTTCGGCGCCCTTCACCTCGTCCAGCACGCCCTTCAGCCGCTCCTCGAACTCGCCGCGATATTTGGCGCCGGCGATGAGCGATCCCATGTCGAGCGCCATCAGCGAACGGTCCTTGAGCGTATCGGGCACGTCGCCATTGGCGATGCGCAGCGCGAGCCCCTCGGCGATCGCGGTCTTGCCCACACCCGGCTCGCCGATCAGCACCGGATTGTTCTTGGTGCGGCGCGCGAGGATCTGGACGGTGCGGCGGATTTCCTCGTCGCGGCCGATCACGGGATCCAGCTTGCCGTCGCGCGCGGCTTCGGTGAGGTCGCGCGCGAACTTCTTGAGCGCGTCATAGCGATCTTCCGCGCTGGCAGTGTCGGCGGTGCGGCCGCCGCGCAGCTGGTTGATCGCGGCGTTGAGCGCTTCAGGCTTCACGCCGGCCGCGGCGAGCGCCTTGCCCGCGGCGGTGGTGGTGGCGAGGGTGAGGGCGAGCAGCAGCCGTTCCACGGTGACGAAGCTGTCGCCCGTCTTGTGCGCCACCTGTTCGGCGGAATCGAGCACGCGCACCGCGTCATTGTCGAGGCCCGGGGTCTGCTGCGCGCCGCTGCCCGATACGGACGGCACCTTGGCGAGCGCGGCATCGGTGTCGCGCAGCGCGACTTGCGCCGAGCCGCCCGCCGCCTGGATGAGGCCGGATGCCATGCCCTGCTCATCCTCCAGCAGGGCCTTCAGCAGATGTTCCGGGCCGATCCGCTGATGGCTCATGCGGATCGCCACGGTTTGCGCCGACTGGAGGAAGCCCTTGGCGCGGTCGGTGAATTTTTCGAGGTTCATGACATCCCCATGGATTTGGATGAGGCGGATGTAGTGTTGCCCAAAAACCACACAAGGGGCGATGCGGGATAATCCTTATTTCGCCGCCTTTTCCGCCTGAGGCGCGAACAGGTCGCCGAAGAAATCCCCCGCGAACCAGCGCGGCGGCGCATCGGCGTCGGCCATGGCGCGGGTGATGCGGTAATTGGCCTCGGCAAAGCGCGCGCCGGCCTGCCAGTCGATCGGCTGGCGCATGTCGTCGCCGGGATGGTGATATTTGCCCGAGAGGAAGTCGCCCCACGCCTTTTCGCCGCCATTGGCGAAACCGGTCGCGAGGAAGACGGCGGGAACGCCTTGCTTCACGAACATATAATGATCCGAGCGGACGAAGATGGTTTCCTGCGGCATGGGGTCGGGCGACAGCGTGACGCCCATGGGCGCGACCGCCTGCGCGACGATCGGGCCGAGCGTCGAATGATTCGCGCCGAAGGCGACGACGTCGGTGAAGGGATAGAGCAGCAGCGGCATGTCGAGATCGACATTGCCGACGATCCGGTCGATCGGCACCGTGGGATGCCGGGCGAAATAGTCCGCGCCCAGCAGACCCTTCTCTTCTCCGGTGGAGGCCAGGAAGATGATCGACCGGCGCGGCTTGCTGGGCGATTGCGCCATGGCCCGCGCGACCTCCAGCATGGTGGCGATGCCCGCGCCATTGTCGAGCGCGCCATTGTTGATCCGGTCCTTGTCGGCCGGCTCGCCCGGTTTGACCGGGCTGACGCCGATATGGTCGAGATGCGCGGACAGGACGACATATTGGTCCTTCAGCACGGGATCGCTGCCCGGCAGGATGGCGACGACATTGGGGCTGGTGACTCGCTGGCTGACGCTGTCGGACTGGATGCGCACGCTGGCCTTGAGCGCGAAGCCCCGAGGCTTGCCGCCCTTGCGATCCGCCTGCTTGCGAATGGCGGCGATGCTGTGCGGCGCGCCGGCGAAGATCGCCTGCGCCGCCGGATCGTCGAGCGACGCGCCGGCGCGGATGCCCGGCGCCTGGTCGAACGGCTTGCCCTCGGGCGAAACCCAGGTGAAGTCGGGTTCGTCGGCGAACTGGACCATGCGCGCCCAGGGCCGCGCCTTCATCGACTGGAGCGTGCCGATCGCAAGCATGCCGATCGCGCCATGTTTTTCCGCGATCATCGCCTTGGTGGCGGACAGATGCGCGCCTTCCTCGCTCGGCAGCCCCTTGGGATAACCGCGCAGGGTGACGACGATCTTGCCGCGCACGTCCAGCCCGGCATAGTCGTCGAGGCCCAGCCGCTGATTTTCAAGGCCATAGCCCACGAAGACGAGCGGGGCGGTGACGTCGAGATGGGGTTCGGCGGCGTTCATGCCGATCAGCACGTCGCCGCCATGCGTGAAGCGCTTCGCCCCGGCAGGACCGGTGACGGTCAGCGTCGCGGGCGTCTGCGCGCGCTCGGTCTTCTGAAAGCTGATCCGTTGAAGCCAGCCGCCGCCCGGACCATCGGCATCGCCCGCCGGCGTGAGGCCGAGGCCGTCGAACTGGCTGGCGACATAACGCGCCGCGATCTCATGCCCCTCGCTGCCGGTGTCGCGGCCCTGGAGCAGGTCGTCGGCGAGAAATTCGACATGGGCGCGCATCGCCGCGGGGGTGAAGACGGGATCGGCGGGCCCCTGGGCCGGCAGGGCGGCGGGCAGGACGAGGGCGAGGGCGGCAGCCGAGAGGGCCAGGCATTTCATCAAGGGAGGGGACTTTCTGGATGGGAAGGATGGGCTGGATCGGAAGGATGGGCTTGATCGGAAGGACGGGCAGGATCGGAAGGATTGCCGCCGCGGATGCGCCCTGTCCACCCTTTGCGTATTGCGCGCCTATCACGCCCCGCTATGGTGCATGCCGTTCCGGCGCGTCCGCGCCCCTGGTCCACAAGCTCCTGCCCGAGGCCTTTCATGACCCTTTCCTTCCTGTCGCGCCGTCTGCCCCTGCTGACCGGCCTGTCCGCGATCGCGTTGATGCCGGCGCTGCCCGCCGCCGCCCAGTCTCCTGCGGCCCAACCCGCTACGGCGAGCGCCGCGCCCGCGCCGCTGTCCAGTCTGGTCGCCAAGGTCGATATTCCCTATGAGGAATTCACGCTGAAGAACGGGCTGCGCGTCATCGTCCATACCGATCGCAAGGCGCCGATCGTGGCGGTGTCGGTCTGGTACCATGTCGGATCGCGCTTCGAGCCGGCGGGCAAGACGGGCTTTGCCCATCTGTTCGAACATCTGATGTTCTATGGATCGGAAAATGCCGACGGCCCCTTCTTCGGCCGGCTGGAGGATATCGGCGCGACCGACTGGAACGGCACGACCTGGTTCGACCGCACCAATTATTTCGAGACGGTGCCGACCGGCGCGCTGGACCGGGCGCTGTTCCTGGAAAGCGATCGCATGGGCCATTTGCTGGGCGCGGTCACCCAGGTGAAGCTCGATACGCAGCGCGGGGTCGTGCAGAATGAAAAGCGCATGGGCGAGAACGAGCCCTATGGGCTGGTCGAATATGCGCAGCTCGCCGCGCTGATGCCCGAGGGGCATCCCTATCGCCATTCGACCATCGGATCGATGGCGGACCTGAACGCGGCGAGCCTGGCCGACGTGCAGAGCTGGTTCAAGACGCATTATGGCCCGAACAATGCCGTGCTGGTGCTGGCCGGCGACATCGACGCGGCGACCGCCAAGGCGAAGGTGGAGAAATGGTTCGGCAACATCCCGGCCGGCCCCGCGCCGCAGGATGTGGACGCTAGCGTGCCGACGCTCGACAAGGATGTCGAGAAGCTGATGCACGACCATGTCGCGGCCACCCGCCTCTATCGCAACTGGGTGGTGCCCGGCGTCAATTCGGCCGACCTGCCGCAGCTGGACCTGGCCATGGCGGTGTTTGGCGGGCTGGGTTCCTCGCGGCTCGACAATGCGCTGGTGCGCGACGAGAAGGTGGCGGTGAGCGTCAAGGCCAGCGTCCAGCCGTTCGAGAAGCTGAGCCTGGCCGAGATCACCGTCGACGTGAAGCCCGGCGCCGACCCGGTGGCGGTGGGCAAGCGGCTGGACCAGCTGCTGGCCGATTATCTTGCCAAGGGGCCGAGCGCCGACGAGGTGCAGCGCGCCGCGACGCGGCAATTGTCGGGCACGATCGGCGGGCTGGAGAAGGTCGGCGGCTTTTCCGGCAAGGCGGTGACGCTGGCCGAAGGCGCGGTCTATTCCGACGATCCGGGCAAATATAAGAAGGACCTGGCCATCTATGCCGCCGCGACGCCGCAGTCGGTGGCGCAGGCCGCGCGCAAATGGCTGGGGCGGCCGGTGCTGCGCCTGACCGTGGCGCCGGGCGAGCGCAGCGCGGCGGACAATGCGCTAGCGGGCAATGCGAAAGGCGAAGGCGCGACGCACCAGCCGGCCTTCTTCCGCGATCCCGATGCGCCGGCCGGGGCGGGCGCGACGCCGCCTGAGCCCACGAAGGTCGCCGAGCCGCCGATCGAGCCGGTCAAGGACCTGGACTTTCCCGCGGTCGAGCATGCGACGCTGAAGAACGGCATCCCGGTCATCTTCGCGCGCCGCGACGCGGTGCCCACGGTGCAGGTGTCGGTGGCGTTCGACGCCGGCAACGCGGCCGACGACAAGGCGAAGCTGGGCACGGCGGGGCTGACCGTGGCGCTGCTGGACGAAGGCACGACGACGCGGTCGTCGGTGCAGATCGCCGAGGAGCAGGAACGGCTGGGCGCGGCGATCAGCGCGGGCAACAGCATGGACCGCACCAGCGTTGGGCTGTTCGCGCTCAAGCCCAATCTCGACGCGTCGCTCGGCCTGCTGGCGGACGTGATCCGCAACCCGGCCTTCCGCCCCGAGGAGGTGGAGCGGCTGCGCGGCCAGGTGCTGACGCGGATCGCGGCGGAAAAGACGCAGCCCATGGCGATCGCGCAGCGGATGCTGCCGCCGATGCTCTATGGCACGGCCCATCCCTATGGCATTCCCTTCACCGGATCGGGCACCGAGAGCGGGGTCAAGGCGGTGACGCGCGCGGACCTCACCGCCTTCCATGACAGCTGGATGCGGCCCGACAATGCCACCATCTTCGTTGCGGGCAACAGCACGCTGGCCGAGATGATGCCGCTGCTGGAAAAGCGTTTCGGCGACTGGAAGGCGCCGGCGAGCGCGAAGGGAACCAAGCTGTTCCGGATGGACCGGATGCGGCGGGTGCCGCGTATCGTGCTGGTCGATAAGCCGCAGAGCCCGCAGTCGCTGATCCTGGCGGGCGTGCTGACCAACAAGGCGGGGACCGACAATCCCGTGACGCTGCTGACCGCGAACGAAGTGCTGGGCGGCAGCACCACGTCGCGCCTGACCATGGACCTGCGCGAGACCAAGGGATGGGCCTATGGCGCGGGCACGGCGCTGCCCGGCGTCAAGGAGACGATCCCGCTGCTGGTCTATGCGCCGGTGCAGACCGACAAGACCGGCGAATCGATCATCGCCGCGCGGCAGGATGTGAAGGAGTATCTCACCACCAAGGGCACGACCCAGGCGGAGCGGGACCAGACGATCAACAGCCAGATCCTCTCGCTGCCCGGCAGCTTCGAAACCTCGGCCGACCTGCTGGCGGCGATGATGCGCAACCAGCTGATCGGGCGGCCGGACGATTATTACGAGACGCTGCCCAAAACCTATCGCGCCATGACCGCGGCGGACATGGACAAGGCGGCGCGCGAAGCGATCAACCCCGGCAATCTGATCTGGGTCGTGGTGGGCGACGCCAAGCTGGTGCGGCCGCAGCTTGACGCGGTGGGCCTGCCGGTGGAAATGGGCACTCTCGCAGATTAACGGGCACGTAAAGGAGAATGGATATGGCAGTGGATGGCGCTTATGATTGCGTGGCCAAGACGCCGATGGGCGACCAGAAGGGCGTCTTCACGGTGGTCAGCAGCGGCGACCGCTTCAACGGCACTTTCGCCGGCATGATGGGGTCGCTGGACGTGATCGACGGCAAGGTCGAGGGCGACAAGCTGACCTGGAAGATGGAAATGACCATGCCGATGCCGATGACGCTGGAATGCGAGGCGGAGGTGGCGGGCGACGCCATCACCGGCACGATGCAGCTGGGCGCGTTCGGCGCATCGGCGTTCAACGGCACACGCCGGGCCTGACCGGTTTCGCCGCCGGGACGCGGGCTTTTCCGCGGCCCGGCGGTCGATTGCGTCGCGTGCATTCGCGACAGCGAAATAGACAGGTGCAAATTTTCACCAAAATCATTAGTTAGCTAGCTAATGAATATGCCCCTCGACGATCCCCGCCGCGCACTGGCGCACAAGATGGCCCTACTGGCGCGCAACTGGCGCCAGTTGGCGGACGGCGCGCTGGCCGAGTTCGGCGTGTCCAACAGCGCGGGCTGGTGCCTCATCCATCTCGACCGGCTGGGCGCGGACGTGCGGCAGGCCGACCTCGCCGAATCGCTCGACATCCGCCAGCCCTCGCTGGTGCGCACGCTGGACCTGCTGCAGGCGAACGGGCTGGTGGCGCGGGCGACCCATCCCGAGGACAAGCGATCCAACATATTGAGCCTGACCCCCGCCGGGCGCGAGCTGGTCGGGCGGATCGAGGAGAAGCTGGGGGCGATGCGGGCTGAATTGCTGCGCGACATTCCCGACGAGGCGATCGAGATCATGGTCGAGCTGCTCGACCTGATCGGCCAGCGTATCGCCGAGCGACGCAGCCAGTCATGAGCCGCCGTCCGCTGGGGGAAGCGATCGGCCTGCCGGCCGCGCTTTTTTCCGTCAAATGCCTGGCAGCCGCGATGCTGGCGCTGTTCCTGGCCTACAGTATCGGGCTGGAGCGGCCCTATTGGGCGTTCCTGACCAGCTATATCGTCGCCCAGCCGCTGGCGGGCGCGGTGATTTCCAAGGCGCTGTTCCGCGTCGTCGGCACGCTGGTCGGGGCGACCTTTGCCGTCGCGATCGTGCCGCCGCTGGTCAACGCGCCCGAGCTTCTGTCGCTGGCGATGGCATCCTGGCTGGCGCTGTGCGTCTTTGTGTCGCTGCTCGATCGCACGCCGCGATCCTATATGTTCGTGCTGGCGGGCTACACCGCCTGCCTGATCGTCTTTCCCGACGTCGATTCGCCCCAGACCATCTTCACCGTCGCCGCGCTGCGCGTGCAGGAAATCACGCTCGGCATCCTGAGCGGCGCGCTGATCCATGGCGTGGTGCTGCCCGGATCGATCACCGGCGTGCTGCTGGGGCGGGTGGAGACGATCCTGCGCGATGCCGAGCGCTGGTCGCGCGACGCGATCGCGACCGAACCCGTCGCCGGGCTGGACGCGGAGCGCCGGCGGCTGGCGCAGGATGTGACCGAACTGCACCAGATGTCGGTCCATCTGCCCTTCGACATCAGCCGCCTTGCGCCGCGTGTGCGGACGGTGCGAGCGCTGCAGGACCAGCTGTCGCTGCTGCTGCCGCTGGGCGCGGCGGTGGAGGACCGGCTGGCGCAGCTCAAGGCCGCCAATGGCGGCGTCGTGCCGGCGCCGGTCGAGGCGCTGATCGCGGACATACGGAACTGGCTGGAGACGCCCGCGCCCGACAATGCGACGCGCGCGCGGCTGACCCAGGCGCTGATCGACCGATGCCATGCGATGGAGCCGGAGGCGCGCGCCGACATGGGGTGGGCCGACATGATGCGCCTCAGCCTCTATGCCCGGCTGGCGACGCTGGTGGCGGTGCATCGCGACTGCCGCGACCTGCTGGACCAGATGGCGACGCACCGCCGCAGCGCGGTGACGCCGCGCGTCGCCGAATTGCTGGAGGGGCGGCGCAACCGCGAGCTGCACCGCGACTATGCCGGCGCGCTGCGCGCGGCGCTGGGCGCGTTCCTGACCGTGGTCATCGGCTGCGCGCTGTGGATCGGCAGCGGCTGGAACGACGGCGGCACGGCGGTGATGCTGGCGGGCGTGTTCCTGGCGCTGTTTTCCGCGCAGGACAATATGCTGGCGCCGCTCAAGGGCTTCATGATCGGCACCATCATCGCGTCGGGGCTGGGCGCGGTCTATGGCTATGTCATCATGCCGCGGCTCGACGGCTTCGTGATGCTGGCCCTGGCCTATGCGCCGCCGCTGCTGATCCTGGGAGCGATGATGGCGTCGCCCCGCTGGATGGGGATCGCGCTGCCGACGCTGCTGGGGCTGGGCAGCCCGGTGCTGCTGTCCGACCGCTATGTGAATGCTTTTTCGTCCTATGTGAACGGCGCGGTGGCGCAGATCGTGGGCATATGGTTCGCGATCATCATGGCGGGCCTCATTCATTCGGCCGGGGTCGAGCGCGCCACGCGCCGCACCATCCGCGCCGGGTGGATCGACATTGCCAACCGCGCCAATGCCATGAGCGCGCCCGACGTGCGCGGCTGGATCAACCGGATGCTCGATCGCATCGCGCTGCTGGCGCCCCGGCTGGCGGCGACCCGGCGGGACAGCGGCGCGCCGCTCTATGACGCGCTGCGCGACTTGCGCACCGGCGTCGCGATCGGCGAGCTGCGCCAGTTGCGGCTGGACCTGCCGCGCGCGGAGGCGGCGCCGCTGACGCAGGTGCTGGGCGGCGTGGGCGACCATTATCGCGCGATGGACCCGGACGCGCCAGCGCCCGCCGACCCGGCGCTGCTGTCCGCGATCGACGCCGCGATCGACGATCTGGGCGCGCATACAAGGCCGGCGGTGCGGCGCGAATCCGTGCTGGCGCTGGTCAGCCTGCGCCGCAACCTGTTCCCCGACGCACCAAGCCATCATCGGAGGGCCGCCGCATGACCGGAGAAATCGCGCTGGGCGGCATCTATGTGCCGACGCTCCTGCTGCTGGCGCTGGTCGCGCTGCTGCTGGCCTGGGTCGTGACCCGGCTGATCGGCGCGCTCGGCCTCTATCGCTTCCTCGCCTATCGGGCGGCCGTGGACCTCAGTATCTTCATATTGATCCTCGGCGGACTCGCCCTTCTCGTCCCCACCCTTGGAATCCGCTTATGAACCGCCTTTCGCAAACGCTGATCCGCAGCGCCGTCACCATCATCCTGGTCATCGCCGCCGCTTTGGCCGCGATCTGGATGTGGAACCATTATGAGCGCAGCCCCTGGACGCGCGACGGGCGCGTGCGCGCCGACGTGGTGCGCGTGACCCCCGACATCAGCGGGCTGGTGACGTCGGTGGCGGTGCGCGACAACCAGCGGGTGAAGGCGGGCGACCTGCTGTTCGTCATCGACACGCCCCGATACCGGCTGGCGCTGGAGGAAGCCGAAGCGCAGATCGCCAGCGCCAAGGCGACGCTGGCGCAGGCGCGGCGCGAGGCGCGGCGCGACACGGCGCTGGGCGACCTGGTGGCGGCGGAAACCCATGAGCAGAATCTGGCGCGCGTGGAGACGGCGCAGGCGGCGCTGGCGGAAGCCCATAGCGGGCGCGACGCGGCGGCGCTGAACTTGAAGCGCACGCAGGTGCGGGCGTCGGTCAATGGCGTCGTCACCAACCTGGACCTGCATCCGGGCGACTATGTCGGCGCGGGCGCCCAGGCGATGGCGCTGATCGACCAGGATTCGCTGCGGGTGGAGGGCTATTTCGAGGAGACCAAGCTGCCGCTGATCTGCATCGGCGCACCAGTGACGGTGCGGCTGATGGGCGAGGAGCGGGAGATCCATGGGCGCGTGGACAGCATCGCCTATGGCATCAATGACGACAGCCGGTCCAATGCGGGCAATCTGCTGCCGTCGGTCGAGCCGACCTTTTCCTGGGTGCGGCTGGCGCAGCGCATTCCCGTGCGGGTCCGGCTGGAAAAGGTGCCGGCGGGGCTGCGGCTGATTTCCGGGCGCACCGCGACGGTGACGGTGCAGCCGGCGGCGAAGGATGCGCGGCCGGGGGATTGCCGCCATGGGTGAGGCTTGTTTGGCGCAAGGCCTTGTTCCTGCGAAAGCGGGAAGCCGGCCCGGCCGGTTGAAGGGGGCTTCTGCTGTCGCAGGAGCACGCAGCATGGGCGGCAAGGTCGGATCGCTCATGCTGGCGCTGAGCCTGGCCGCCTGCGCGACCGTGGGGCCGGATTATCATTATCCCGACACATCCGTCGCGACCGCGCCCGCGGCGACCGGCGGCTTCCATTCGGCGCAGGGCGCGCAGTTCAGCAACGCGCCGCTGCCCGACCAGTGGTGGCGGCTCTATGCCGATCCGCAGCTGGATGCGCTGATCGGCGAGGCGCTGGCCGCCAATGCCGACCTCCGGCAGGCGCAGGCCAATGTCGAGCGCGCGCAGGCGGTGCTGCGCGAGGCGGAGGCGGGGCGCGAGATCACGACCGCAATCAGCGGCGGCGAGACGCTGTCGCGGCCATCGGGCGTGACGCAGCATCTGCCCGGATCGGTCAGCTATGATCTGGGCCTGAGCGCCGCCTATCCGCTGGACCTCAACGGCCGGATCCGCCGCGCGATCGAGGCAAGCGCGGCCGATGTCGAGGCGGTGACTGCGGCGCGCGACTATGTGCGGGTGAGCGTGGCGGCGGCGACGGCGCAGGCCTATGCGCAGGTGTGCGCGGCCAATTACAACCTGACCGTCAATCGCAAGGTCGTGGCGTTGCAGCGCCAGACGCTGGACGCGACGCGGCGGCTGGCCAAGGGCGGACGCGGCACCGCCTTCGACGTCAGCCGGGCGCAGGCGGCGGTGGAGACGAGCGAGGCGGCGCTGCCCGCCTTCGAAGCGCAGCGGCAGAACGGCCTCTATCTGCTGGCGACGCTGCTGGGGCGGCCGCCGGCCGACTATCCCCGCGCGGTGGAGGCGTGCGCCGCGCTGCCGACGCTGCGCCGGCCGATCCCGGTGGGGGATGGCGCGGCGCTGATCCGGCGGCGGCCCGATATCAGGGAGGCCGAGCGGGCGATTGCAGGCGACACGGCGCGGCTGGGCGTCGCGATGGCGCAGCTTTATCCGCAGGTCAGCATCGGCGGGTCGGTGGGGCTGTCGGGGCCGCTGGAGGATTTCGGATCGGGATCGGCCTTTGGCTTCAGCCTGGGGCCGCTGATCAGCTGGACCTTCCCCAACCGGCCGGTGATCCGCGCGCGGATCGCGCAGGCCGATGCGCAGGTGCGCAGCGACCTGGCCGGGTTCGACGCGAGCGTGCTGGAGGCGCTGCGCCAGACCGAAAGCGCGCTGGAAAGCTATCGCCGCGACGCCGAGCGGGCGGCGGCGCTGGACCGGGCGCGCGAGAGCGCCGGCGTTTCGGCGAGCCAGGCGGCCAAGCTGTTCCGCTTCGGCCGGGGCGACTTCCTGTCGCTGCTGGATGCGCAGCGCAGCCTGGCGAGCGCGGAAGTGACGGCGGCGTCGGCGCGGGCGCAGCTGGTGCAGGACCAGATCGCGCTGTTCCTGGCGCTGGGCGGGGGATGGGGCTCAAGCGATGGCGTCGACGAGGGCGCGGGGGACGCGCAATAGCGACCCGTGGCGCGCGCCGGGCGGCAGGGCGAGGCGCGCGCTGACATCGTCCCATTGCGCCATGTCGCGCGTCATCTTCGCGCCCCAGCGGCCGTCCTTGTAGACGTCATAATAGCAGATCAGCGCGTCGCCGATGCGCGCGGTCATCGGCCCTTCGACCCAGGCGGGGGAGAAGGGCGGCGAGAGCGGGCCGAACGGGCCGGTCGGGCTGTCGGCGCGGGCCGCGCGCAGCCATTTGCGCGGCGGCGTGACCGTCTCGTCCTTGACGATGAGGTGCAGGCTGCCGTCCGGCGCGTGCGCGAAGGTGCCGTCGATCACGCTGAAGCCGGGATCATAGAGCGGCCGGGGCTGCGAAAAGCTGCGGAAATCGGCGGTGCTGCACTGCCAGAGGCGGTGATTATAGTCCGACTCCGACGTGCCGGCGGTTTCGGAAAAGCGGCCGGCGACGGTGCTGGACCAGAAGAGCAGGTAGCGGCCGGTGGCGGGATCGCGGATCGCTTCGGGCGCCCAGCAATTGCGCGTGCCCGGCACCGCGCCCATCACCGGGATCGCCTGCTGGTCCGACCAGTGGAGAAGGTCGCGGCTGGTCGCATGGCCGATCGTCACCCCTTCCCAGGCGGTGGTCCAGAGCAGGTGGAAGATGTCGCCATCGCGGAAGAGGAAGGGGTCGCGCAGCAGCTTCTTCTCGCCGACCTGGGGCAGGAGCAGGCTGCGGCCGCCCGCGAGCGTGCGGAAGGCGAAACCGTCGTCGCTGACGGCGAGCTTGAGGCCCGCCGCTTCCCGCGCCTTTCCCGTGGTGAAATAGGCGAAGACAAGCGGATCATCGTCGCGCGGCGCGCGGCCGGTGGCGCAGGCGGCGAGCGGCAGGGCGGCGAGAGCCAGGGTGAAGTCGCGGCGCTTCATGTATAGTCCCTGGCCATCTGGCGGTAGAGGTCGAGCAGATCATTGGCGACATAGTCCCCGCCCTTGCCCATGGGCCCGGTCGGATCGGGCTTGGGCGCGGGGGGCCGGGCGGTGGCGAGGCCGCCGGGCGCTTCGGCGCTGTTGATGCCCTGCCGCAGCAGGTCGGGCTTGGGGCCGCCGCCGGCGTTGCGGCCGTCGCGGTCGAACAGCGCCTCCTGATGCCGGATCGGTTCCCAGATGAAGCTGCCCCAGCCATGCTTGCCGGGGAGGGTATAGACGAGATCGTTGAGATAGCGTTTGCGGCTGGAATATTCGGCGACCAGCAGGCCCTTGTCGGGATAGCGCCGCACGAACCGGGCGAAGCTGTCGGCCCAGTCGCCCTGTTCGCGCTGCTGGTAGCAGGAGAGGCCGATCACGTCGAAATCGACATGGCGAGCGATCAGCGCGTCGGTCCATTCGCGCAGGATCGGCCAGTGGCGGCCGAGATGATTGTGCAGCTGGATGGCGATGGCGGGTTCGGCGCGGCGGGCGCCTGCGATCCCCGCGCGCAGCAGCGCGGCGAATCCGTCGAAGCCGCCGATCGCCTGGCGGTCGACCTTTGCATGATTGGCGTCGGTGACGGGATTGCCGGTCGGGGTGGCGAGTTTCACCCGGCCATGGGGCCAGAGCATGCCGAAGGTGGTTTCGTTGCCGATCACCGCCATGTCGACCGGGGCGCCGCCCGCGCGCATCGCGACCAGCG
This sequence comes from Sphingobium naphthae, assembly GCF_020782235.1. Lineage (GTDB taxonomy): Bacteria > Pseudomonadota > Alphaproteobacteria > Sphingomonadales > Sphingomonadaceae > Sphingobium > Sphingobium naphthae. The sequence goes on along the minus strand of NZ_JAJGNO010000011.1, from coordinate 75,611 downwards.
TGTCATGGGTGTGCGCCTCGACAGCGCGCGCGAGTTGGGGGAGATCGTATCCGGCCCAGGCGGCGGGCACGCCCTGATGTTCCGGATCGGCCCAGGTGTCGCTGTAGTGGAAGGAGAGGACGAGGCCCATGCCCGCGTCGCGGATGCGGCGGCCGAGCCTGGCCGTCTGGGCGAGGCCGGCCCAGGCCTTGTCGGGCTCGCGCTTCGAATAGCCCTTGGCCGGATCGACGAAGATGCGCAGGCGGATGGCGTTGAAGCCGGCATGGCGCAGGATGCGCACCGGGTCCTGCTGAACCCCGCTCGCGAAATAGCGTGCGCCGGCGGCTTCATCCTCCGGCACCCAGCTGATGTCGGCGCCGATCAGATAGGGACCGGGGCGCGCGCCGGTTTTGGCGCCGGTCTTTCGTGGCGCGGCGGCGAAGGCGGGGAAGGGCAGGGTCGCAAGGGCGAGCGCGGCGCGGCGGGTGACGGCGATCATGGGCGATGCTCATATTCGGGGACGAGGCGTAGCGAGACAAGGCTGGCAACCTGATCGCCCGGCGGCAGCCTGGCGCGCGCGCTGTCATCCAGATAGATGGGCGCGTCGGCGCGCAGCGGCAGGATGGTGAGCGTCCAGGGGCGGCCGAGGCGATCGGCGAAACGTTTGAGCCCGATGCGCCAGACCCGGCCGTCCCAATAGGCGTCGTCCAGAAGGGCGAGGCCGTCGAACAGGCGGCCGATGTCGCCGCGCCAGTCGATTTCGAGGAAGGCGTCGCCCTGCACCACCGCATCGGCCGGCAGGGTGAAGGTGAAGGCGGCGGCGGCCTTGTGCGCTTCGGGGAGCGGCTGCATCGCGGCTTTGGCTGGGCCGCCGATGACGATGGGCGGGGCCTGGCCGGCGGCGCGGCTCTGGGTGAAGGCGATGGCGCGGGGCGCGGGCCCCTTCACGCTGGCGCTGGCGGCGGGGCCGGGAAGAAAGCGCCAGTCGAAACGGGGCTGGCCGCGCTGGCGCAGCACCGGGCCCTGGGGCGTGAACATGGCGTCGGCGGCGGTGAGCAGGGCGCGGCGCTGGCCGTCCACATCGCCGACCCAGAGTTGCCGTGTCGACGCCTGGTCCAGCAGCAGGAGGCGCACGCTTGCGCCATCCGGAGCGGTGACGCGCAGCAGCCGGTCGGGCGCGGGCGGCACGTCGGCGATGATGTGGCCGCCTTCGCTGCGGCTGGGGGCGGACAGGCGGGTGCCGGCGGGGAAGGCGAGTTCGACCGCGCCGGGCAGGGTGGCGGCAAAGATATGGATGGGGCCGTCCGCATCGGCGATGCGCGTCACCGGCTGAGCGGTGGCCCAGGCGAGCGGCACGCCGTCCAGGTCCATGCCGATCGGCCAGAAGAAATAGGCGCCCGGCGGCAGCGTGACCGGGCGCGCCGGGACGGTGAGCGCGCCGCGCGCCAGCCGCACGGTGAAGCGCGCGGCGGGATGTGCGGGCGTCGGATATTGGCGGACATGATTGTTGACGAAGAGGAAGCCGCTGTCCCCGACCGCGCGGACCGACCAGCGCAGGGTGGCGAGATCATCCTTGTCGGCGGGCTGGATCGCGGGGGCGTGGACGGCCATCGGCGCGAGCCGGTCGCCATAGGCGTCGAGGAAATAATGGAGCGGGCGAAGCGCCGCGTTGACCGGGTTGACCTCCCCATATTGGCCGATCGGCGCCTGGAAGTCGTAGCCGATCATCGGGCAATCATTATAGCCGCCCGAGCGCTGCGTTTCTTCGAGACTGCGGCCCTGCGCCAGCGGGTTGGCGCCGCCGTGGAACATGTAATAGCCCAGCAGATTGACGCCCGATCCGACCTGGGTGGTGACGGCGGCGGCGACGTCGGCGGGTGCGAGCAGCGGGCGGCGGCGATACATGACCGGCACGCCGCCGCCATATTCCGCGCCGAGGAAGGGCGTGTCCGTCATGTCGTCATCGGCATCGCCGCGCCGATTGTTGCGCGTCTGCGCGCCCAGATCGCCGCTGACCCGGCTGTCGAAGCGGAAGAGATAATTTTCCTTGGGCGGCAGCTTCGTCGTCTTCGCCGACCAGGGCTCGTCGGGATAGCCGCCATGGACGGGCACGACCTCGCCCTTCGGGTAGAGCGTCTGATCCCAGCCGGTCACGGTATAGAGCGGCACGTCATAGCCGATCTTCTGCGCTAGCTGCTTCAGGGCGGCGATGTGGGCGCGGCCCTGGCCGGGGCCGTCGAGATTATATTCATTTTCGATCTGCATGCCGATGATCGGCCCGCCATCCTTCCAGAACAGCCCCTGCAACTCGCCATACAGGCTGCGCCAGAAGCGATCGACCTGCGCCAGATAGGCGGGATCGTTGCTGCGCGGGCGCGTGCCAGCGACGATCCAGTCGGGGATGCCGCCGAAGCGCGCTTCGGCATGGGCCCAGGGGCCGGGGCGCAGGAAGAAGAGCAGCCGATGATCGGCGCAGAGCTGGACGAACCGGCGAATGGCGCGGTCGCCGCTCCAGTCGATCTGGCCAGGCGCGCGTTCCACATGGTTCCACAGGACATAGCTGGCGACGATGGTGACGCCCGCCGCCTTCATCTTGAGCAATTCCTCCTCCCAATAGCGGGCGGGGAAGCGGGTGAAGTGGAATTCGCCCATGACCGGCAGCCAGGGCCTGCCATCGCGAGTGAGATAGCGGTTGGTGAGGCCGAGCGCGCCATGCGGGCCGGCGCCGCTGCCCATGTGGAGATGGCCGGATTTGAGCGGCAGGCCGGGCTGGCGCGCGTCGAGGGTGAGCGGGGCCTGCGCGGCGGCGTGGCCGGGAAAGGCTGCGCCCAGCGCAGCGAGGCCGGTGGCGGTGAGCGCGCTGCGCCTGTCGACTTCGGGCATCGTTCCTCTCCTGATCGGGTGGGAGGGTTGGTCCCTCTTCTTCTTCTTCTTCTTCTTCTTGGCACCGTTCGCACTGAGCTTGTCGAAGTGCCGTTCTTGTTTTGAAGAAAGGCAGGGGCTTCGACAGGCTCAGCCCGAACGGAGGTTGAATGGTGCGTGACGGTCAGCGCGCCAGCCAGCCGCCGTCGACGGCGAGCGTATGGCCATGGATATAAGCGGCGGCACTCGACGCCAGGAACACGGCCGCGCCGCCGATGTCGCCGGGGTCGCCCCAGCGGCCGGCGGGGATGCGCTCCTGGATCTGGCGGTTGCGCGTTTCGTCGGCTTGCAGCGCGGCGGTGTTGTTGGTGGCAATATAGCCCGGCGCGATGGCGTTCACATTGACGCCCCTGGCCGCCCATTCGTTTGCGAGCAGCTTGGTGAGGCCGGCGACGCCGCTCTTCGACGCGGTATAGCTTGGCACGCGGATGCCGCCCTGGAAGGACAGCAGCGAGGCGATGTTGATGATCTTGCCCGCGCCTTGGGCCAGCATGTGGCGACCGGCCGCCTGGCAAAGGAAAAAGGTCGTCTTGAGATTGGTGTCGATCACCGCGTCCCAATCCTCCTCGGTAAAGTCGACGCTGTCGGCGCGGCGGATGATGCCGGCATTGTTGACGAGGATGTCGAGGCGGCCGAGCTTCTCCAGCGTTTCGTCGACCACGCGCTGCACCGGTTCGATGGAGGAGAGGTCGGCGGAGACGATCTGCGCCTGGCGGCCGAGCGCGCGGACTTTCTCCACCGTTTCCTGCGCGGGCGTGCGGCCGACGGCGGCGATGTCGGCGCCGGCGGCGGCGAGAGACAGGGCGATCGCCTGACCGATGCCGGTATTGGCGCCGGTGACGATGGCGGTCTGGCCGGAAAGATCGAAGGGGGTGGTCATGCCGGACGAGCCTTTCTGATCGGGATGCTGGGCCGAAGCTATAGCGCGGCCGGGGCGAAAGTCACCTATATTCCCGTAATGTGGAATGAAGTCCTACCATGCGGCGGCTAATCGCGCAGCAGGATGACGTGCAGGAAGCGCGGCCCATGGGCGCCCCGGACATAGGTGCCCTCGATATCCGTCGTGCCCGAGACGCCGGTGATCCAGTAATGGGCGCGCGGCTGCGGGCCGGGGAGCGGTGCATCCTCCAGATAGGGCGCGATGTCGCGGCTGGCGAGCAGCACGATATGGTGCAGGGCGAGGAAATTGGGGAGCATGGGGGCGGCCGGGCCGGTTTCGAAGACCAGCGATCCGGTTTCGGCGATGCCGCGCCGGGCAATGGCGAGCGCGGCGGTTTCGGCCGGGGCGGCGACGTCATGCAGGATGAAGCCGCTCCAGTCGCAGCGTTCGAGGCGGGGATCGGGCGGCAGGCAGAGGGTGCGCGCTTCGCCCTGTGCGTCGAGATAGCGGGCGATGGCGGCGGGCAGATCCGCCAGGGTGGCGATGGCGTCATGGCTGGCGCTGACGCTGGGCAAGGCGAGGCGGGCGAGAAATTCCGCCTCCAGCGCGGCGGGATCGACGGCGGGGCGTTCGGGCGCGATCAGCAGCGCGTCGGCCTGCGACCGGTCGGGAGCTGCGCCTTTCAGCCGGGCGAGGATGGCGTCGCGCGCGCTCACTGGCCGCGTTCCTGGCGATATTGGTCCATGAAGGTGCGCGCGGCGGGCTTGGGCATGGCGCGATGCCGGGTCCAGCCGCCGGCGAGCGGCAGCCTTTCGATCCAGCCCCCTCGCCCGAGCAGGCGCATCGCGCGCACCGCCAGGCCGGCGCCGAAGCGGTAAAGGGCGGGGCGCTGGGCCACCCAGGCCCAGAGGCCGAGGCCAAAGCGCATCGAGGTCGGCTCCAGCCCCTCGCGCCAGCTCTTTTCGCGCCAGCCCTTGAGCAGGGTGGGGAGCGGGATGCGCACCGGGCAGACTTGCTGGCATTTGCCGTTGAGCGTGCAGGCATGGACGAGGTCGCGGCTCTGCGCCAGGCCGTCGAGCGCGGGGGTCAGCACCGCGCCCATGGGGCCGGGATAGGTGCCGCCATAGGCATGGCCGCCAATCTGGCGGAACACGACGCAATGGTTCATGCACGCCCCGCAGCGGATGCAGCGCAGCATGTCGGCCAGCCCCTCTTCCCGCATTTTCGTGCGGCCATTGTCGACCAGGACGATGTGCATCTGCTCCGGCCCGTCTCGGTCGCCTGCGCGGCGGGGGCCGGCGTAGAAGGTCGTATATTGCGTGAGCGCCGCGCCGGTGGCCGAGCGCGCCAGCATCCGCAGCATGTGGACCGCATGGCCCATGGACGGCACAATCTTTTCGATCCCCGCCGTCACGATGTGGACGCGCGGCGGCACGAGCGACAGTTCGGCATTGCCTTCATTGGTGACGGTGCAGACCGCGCCGGTATCGGCGATCAGGAAGTTGGCGCCCGAAATGCCGACGTCCGCGCCCAGCATGCGCGTGCGCAGTTCGCGCCGGGCGCTTTCGGCCATGGCGGCGATCGTCTCTTCCTCATGCGGGGTGCGATGCTTGGCCTTGAAGAGCGCCGACACCTGCTCGCGCGTCTTGTGCATGGCGGGCCAGATGATGTGCGAGGGGCGTTCGTCGGCGAGCTGGATGATATGTTCGGCAAGGTCGGTTTCGATCCGGTCGATGCCGGCCTGCGCGAGCGCGTGGGGCAGGCCGATCTCTTCGCCCAGCATGGACTTGGAGCGAGCGACGGTCCTAGCGCCCGACGCCTTGCAGATGTCGATGACGATGCGGCAGGCTTCGTCGGCGGTGGCGGCCCAGTGGACCTGCGCGCCCGCGGCGACGGCGTTGGCCTCGAACTGTTCGAGATAGGCGCCCAGATGGGCGATGACATGATCCTTGATCGCGGCGGCGCGGGTCCGGGCGGCGCCGAAGTCCGGGAAGGCGGACACGGCGAGCGTGCGCTTCGCCTCGGCCGTGCCGGCGGTGCGCTCGACCGCGGTCTTGAGGATCGGATCGGCGAGCGCGGCGGCGGCGCGGGTGTCGAAGGCGCTCATGGCTCCTCCCCGATGGCGGGGCCATCGCCCATGCCCGCGATCAGTTCGATGGCGTGATAGGCGCGCACCGGGCTGCCGTCGCGATGCAGCTTGCCCGCCATGTTCATGAGGCAGCCAAGGTCGCCCGCCAGCAGCAGGTCGGCGCCGGTGGCGGCGATGGCGTCGGCCTTTTCGCCGACGATGGCGTTCGAGATGGCGGGATATTTGACGCAGAAGGTGCCGCCAAAGCCGCAGCATGTCTCCTCGCCGGCGAGCGGGGTCAGGGATAGGCCCTGGACCTGGGCGAGCAGGCGGCGCGGCTGCGCCTTCACCCCCAGTTCGCGCAGGCCCGAGCAGCTGTCATGATAGGTGGCGGTCGCGTCGAGGCGAACGCCATCGGGTTTCCAGCCCAGCACCTCGTCCAGATAGGCCATGATCTCGTAGGTTTTCGCGGCCACCGCCTGCGCCCGGGGGAGCCAGTCCGCATCGCCTTCGAACAGTTCGGGATAATGGCAGCGGATGGTGCCGGCGCAGGAGCCCGAGGGGACGACGATAGCCGGACAGGGTTCGAGCGCCGCGATCGTCTGCTTCGCCAGCGCGATGGCATGGGCGCGGTCGCCGCTGTTGAGCGCGGGCTGGCCGCAGCAGGTCTGACCCTGCGGCACGACGACGTCGCAGCCGGCCGCTTCGAGCGCGCGGATCGCGGCGAAGCCGATGCGCGGGCGCATCATGTCGACCAGGCAGGTGACGAACAGGGCGACCGACTGCGTCACAGGCCGTGCCGCCGGGCGAAGGAAAGGAAGAGGTCGGGCCAGTGGGCGGGCGCTGCGGGCGGGGGCACGAGGCCGAAGCCATGGCCGCCGCTTTCGAACAGATGACATTCGGCGGCGACGCCCTTGGCGCGCAGCGCGGCGAGCATGGCGAGGCTGTTTTCGGGCGGCACCGCCTTGTCGTCGAGCGCATGGGCGAGGAAGACCGGCGGGGTGCGCGGGCTGACATCCTGTTCCAGCGAGTGCGCGCGCCTTTGCGGCGCGGACGGATCGGCGCCGAGCAGCTGGGTGCGCGATCCGGCATGGACGAACCCGCCCTGCATCAGGATGACGGGATAGAGATAGGCGGCGAGCGCGGCGTCGAGCGGTTCGCGATCGAGCGGGTCGCCCGGCGCATAGCTGTCGACCGGCGCGCGGCTGGTGAGCCAGGCGGCGAGATGGCCGCCGGCGGAAAAGCCCATGACGCCGACACGGCCGGCGTCGAATTTCTCGCGCGCGGCCAGCCCCCGCACCATGCGCAGCGCACGCTGCGCGTCCTGCAGCGGCGCTTGCGGGCCGGCCGCCCACCCGTCGGCGGGCAGGCGGTAGAGGAGGATGAAGCAGATATAGCCCGCCTGCGCGAAACGGCGGGCGATGGCATAGCCTTCATGGCCGATGGCGACGCGCAGATAGCCGCCGCCGGGGAAGAGCAGCATGGCCGCGCCATTGGGCTTGGCCCCCACCGCCTCGGGCCGCAACATGGTGAGGGTGGGGGTGACGATATGCGCGAACACGCCATCGTCCGGGCCGCTGTCCGCGCGGCGCAGCGTTTCGACTTCCCTGACCGTCACGCGATCGCCCCCGGGCGCCTTGCCCGGCCAGATCGGGAAGCGGGTGAAGCCCGAGGGCAGGGGGAAGCTTTGCGCGCGCGCGGCAGACGAGAGGGCGGCGCCGGCGAGTGCGCCCGCCATGATCGTGCGGCGGTCGAGGTCGAACATCGTCATTGGCACTCCGTGCGGCCGAGCGGGGTGGCGCGGGTGAGCGCCGGGCGCTGCGCCAGCACGCGGGCGGAGACGGGGAGGTTCAGCGCCTTCAACCCGCCCGCGACAAGATCGGCCACTTGCCGCGCGCCCAGTTCGCTGAAATGCGTGTCGTCGCTGATCCCCTTGGGGAAGGCGGGGACATGATCCTGCGGGCCATAGTGGAGATAATAGCGGGCCGACCCGTCGCGCCCGGCGCGGTCGACCCAGGCGCGCGAGAGGGATTCAAGGTCGATGAGCGGCGTGCCGGTGCTGGCGGCCAGTTCGCGCACGACCGCGCTATAGTCGGCGAAGTCGGCCTTCGCCCGGCCATCGGGGCCGAAGCTGCGGCGCGCGACCGGGGTCAGGAGGACGGGCTGGCCCCCGGCGGTGCGCACGTCCCAGATGAAGCGCAGCAGGGCGTCGCGATAGTCGGTGCGCGCGGGCGCCCAGCGCTGCGGCCGGTTGCGGCTCGCGTCATTATGGCCGAACTGGATCAGCACCGTGTCGCCGGGCAGCATGTCGGCCAGCAGCGCCTCCCAGCGGCCTTCGGCCAGGAAGGTGCGGGTCGAGCGGCCGCCCATGGCGTGATTGCGCACGCGCATGTCGGGGGACAGGCCGCAGGACAGCATCTGTCCCCAGCCGGTCTGGGGGTAGCGATCGCCTTTGTAGGTGGAGGCGGTCGAATCGCCGGCGATCAGGATGGTGTCGCCAGGACGGGTGGCCAAGGCAGGCAGCGGCGCGAGCAGCGCCGCGAGCGTGGCGACGATTTTCGCGGCGATCCCCATGCGCGCGCCTCCATTGAGTCCGCGCGCCTCTTTCCCGTTCGGGCGCAGGGCGAAGCGGGAGCGGGAGGGCGTCGGGATCACTGCAAATTCACATACATGCCGCCATCGACCAGCAGCGCCGCGCCAGTGACATAGGCGGCCATGTCGGAGGCGAGGAAGACGATCGGGCCGGCGAGATCCTCGGGCTGGCCGAGGCGGCCGAGCGGGGTGCGCTTTTCCATATACGCCCGCTTTTCCTGGTCGGCGAGGTCGTCCTTGTTGATTTCGGTGAGGATGGTGCCGGGCAGGACGCTGTTGCAGCGTATGCCATGCTTGCCGAGCGCGATGGCGGTCGATTGCATCAGCGAATGCACCCCCGCCTTGGTCGGGGTGTAATGGGTCTGATATTCGCCGCCGACCAGCGCGGAGATGGAGGACACGGCGACGATGGCGCCGCCATGGCCCTGTTTCACCATCTGCTGCGCGGCCGCCTGCACCATGAAATAGGCGCCGTGGAGGTTCACCTTGAAAGTGCGCTCCACCACGTCGACGGGCATGTCGAGAAAGGCGTGGAAGGGGCAGATGCCCGCATTGCTGACCATGACATCGACCTTGCCGAAGGCGTCCACCGCCCTGGCCACGAAGTCCTGCGCGGTCTGCGGGTCGGCGACGTCGCCCTTGACCGCGATGGCCCGCTGGCCGAGCGCCTCGATTTCAGCGACGCAGCTGGCGGCCGGGCCGTCGCTATGGGCATAGTTGATGACGACATCGGCGCCATGCCGGGCGGCGCCGATGGCGGCGGCGCGGCCGATGCCGGTGGATGCGCCGGTGACGAGGACGGTCTTGCCTTCAAGCAGCTTCATGGGATCAGGCCTTCCTTGATCGGGATGTGAGTGACGATGATCCTCCCGTGCAAGGGGAGATGGGTGGCGCGGCGCGCCGGACGGAGGGGTGCGCTCCCTCTCGATAGGGTGACACCCCTCCACCACCAGCTTCGCTGGCGGTCCCCGTTCCCCCATGGGGGAGGATTTCGGGAGGAGGCGAGCCGGGTCATGCCTCTAGCGTCTCGCGAGGCGGCGGGGTGGCTTGACGCCGGGAGTCCAGCCCAGGTCCGCGCTGACTTTCTGCGCGGTGGCGCGGACGTCTTCGGTCAGCATGTCCATGCGCGCGTCGTCCATATATTGAGCGGCGCTCGACAGGCTGATGGCGGCGACGATGGCACCCGATGCGTCGCGAATGGGGGCGGCGACGCAGCGTATCTGATCCTCATTCTCCTCCAGGTCGAAGGCGCGTCCGGCGCCGGCATAGCCGCGCATCCGGTCGAGCCAGACATAATAGTCCACCGGATGCGTGCCCGCCGCCTGGTCGGCGTCGAACAGGCGGCGCCAATTGGCTTCGGGATCGTCGAGCAGCAAGGCCTTGCCAAGACCGGTGGAGGTGAGCGGCTGGCGATCGCCGATGCGGCTGGAGATTTCAACGCGGCGGCGGCCGGGTATCTTGTCGAGATACAGCGCCTGGTCGCCGTCGAGCCGGCCCAGATGCACCACATCCTCGCTGGCGGCGGCCAGCGCCTCCAGATGCGGGCGCGCGATCTGCACCACATCGGCCTGGCTCTGCGCGAGGAAACCCAGTTGCAGCAGCTTGGGCCCCAACTGATAGCCCTCGCGCGGGAGGAAGGTCAGGAAGCCGCGATCGACCAGCGCATTGGCGAGGCGATGCGTGGTCGAGCGCGTGAGGCCCATGCGTTCGGACAGGTCGGCGAGCTTCACCGGGCCGTCGATCACCTGGTCGAGCAGGTCGAGCCCGCGCTGCAGCGTTTGCGATCCCGACGCCTTGGCCGTTTCGGTCCTGTCCCCGCCGTCCGCCATATCCTCTCGTCCTCCCGCCTTTGGACCCGATTCAGGGTTTGACGAATTTTGTCTCATCTACTAATACTCTATCCCACAAAATGAGAAAAACAAGGGTGAAGGAGGGGCCGACATGATTCTTCTCGATCGCGCCAGACCCTCATGCTCGCCCATGTCCTGCGAGTTTGACCGCATATGCAAACAGGTTGCCGTCGTTCCCCGAATCCGGGCGGCGGCAGGGGTTCAAGGAGTGAGTGCGTGCCGATCGTGAGCTTGCCGAAGATCAAATATGTCCGGGCCTTCACCGTGCGCGGGGGCGGCGCCGACTATCATGACCAGGGCGAGGGCCACTGGATCGACGATCACATCGCGACGCCGATGTCGCGCTATCCCGAATATCGCCAGTCGCGTCAGAGCTTCGGCATCAACGTGCTGGGCACGCTGGTGGTGGAGATCGAGGCGGAGGACGGCACGGTCGGCTTTGCAGTGACCACTGGCGGCGAACCGGCCGCCTATATCGTGGAAAAGCATCTCGCCCGGTTCCTGGAAGGGCGCGCGCCCACCGATTACGAGAAAATCTGGGACCAGATGTATTTTTCGACTCAATATTATGGCCGCAAGGGACTGGTCGTGAACGCCATTTCCGGCGTCGACCTGGCGCTGTGGGATCTGCTGGGCAAGTTGCGGCAGGAGCCGGTCTATCATTTGCTGGGCGGCGCGGTGCGCGATGAACTGCAATTTTACGCCACCGGCGCGCGGCCGGACAAGGCGAAGGAATTCGGCTTCATCGGCGGCAAGATGCCGCTGCACCATGGTCCGGCCGAAGGCGTCGAGGGCCTAAGCAAGAATATCGCCGAACTGGCCGACATGCGGTCCAGGGTCGGGGAGGATTTCTGGCTGATGTGGGATTGCTGGATGGCGCTGGACGTCGACTATGCCACCCGGCTCGCCATCGCCGCGCATGATCTGGGCCTTAAATGGATCGAGGAAGCGATCAGCCCGGACGATTATTGGGGCTATGCCGCGTTGAAGCGCAACGTGCCCAAGGGCATGCTGGTCACCACCGGCGAGCATGAGGCGACTCGCTGGGGCTTTCGCATGCTGATGGAGATGGACTGCTGCGACATCATCCAGCCCGATGTCGGCTGGTGCGGCGGCGTGACCGAATTGCTCAAGATCAGCGCGCTGGCCGACGCGCATGGCAAGATGGTCGTGCCGCACGGGTCATCGGTCTATTCCTATCATTTCGTCATCACCCGCCACAATTCGCCCTTTGCCGAATATCTGATGATGCACCCGGGGCCGACCGAAGTGGTGCCGATGTTCCATCCGCAATTGCTGGGCGAGCCGGTGCCGGACAATGGCCGCATGAAGGTGAGCGCGCTCGACAAGCCGGGCTTTGGCGTCGACCTCAATCCCGACATCGCGATGCACCGCCCCTACACTCATTGATTCCCCAACCATCGATCCGACAGAAGAGAGACTGATCCCATGAAATTCTGCCGTTTTGGCCAGCGTGGCCAGGAAAAGCCCGGTATCGTCGATACAGACGGCCGGATCCGCGACCTGTCGGGCGTGGTGCCCGAACTGACGATCGAGACGCTGGCCGCCGCCAAGGGCGCGGATGTCGAGTCGCTGCCGCTGGTCGAGGGCGAGCCGCGCTATGGCGTGCCGGTCAAGGGCATCGGCAAGATCGTCGCCATCGGCCTCAATTATGAGGACCATGCGATCGAGTCGAACCTGCCGATCCCGACCGAGCCGATGATGTTCATGAAGGCGCTCTCGTCGCTCAACGGTCCCAATGACGAAGTGGTGCTGCCGAAAAATTCCACCCATGGCGACTGGGAGGTCGAACTGGGCGTGGTGATCGGCGAGACATGCCGCTTCGTCAGCGAGGATGAGGCGCTGTCCAAGGTCGCGGGCTATGTCCTGGTCAACGACGTGTCGGAACGCTTCAACCAGAAGCAGCGCGGCACCCAGTGGAGCAAGGGCAAGGGGCATGACACATTCTGCCCGGTCGGCCCGTGGCTGGTGACGCCCGATGAAGTAGGCGACCCGCAGGACCTGGACATGTATCTCGACATCAACGGCGAGCGGATGCAGACCGGCAACACGAAGACGATGATCTTCAACGTCGCCCAGCTGATTTCCTATGTCAGCGAATATATCACCCTGTATCCCGGCGACCTGATGATCACCGGCACGCCGCCGGGCGTGGGCGAAGGCAAGAAGCCCAACGCCATCTACCTGAAGGCCGGCGACGTCATGGAGCTGGGCATCGCGAAACTGGGTACGCAGCGCCAGCAGGTGTCGGAATGGCGCCATCTGGGCGACGAGGTTCTGGGATGAGCGTCTTTCCCGGACGCTTTGAAGGCCGCTGCGCCATCGTCACCGGCGGCGCGTCGGGCCTAGGCAAGCAGGTCGCGGCGCGCATCGTCGCCGAGGGCGGCAAGGTGGCGCTGTGGGACCTCAATGCCGATGCGCTGGACGCGACGAAGGACGAGATCGGCGCGACTCATGTACAGGCGCTGGACGTGTCGGACGAGGCCGCCGTCGCCGCCGCCGCCAAGGACAGCGCGGCGGCGCTGGGCAAGATCGACATCCTGGTCTGTTCGGCCGGCATCACCGGCGCGACCGCTACGGTATGGGATTATCCGCTCGATAGCTGGCAGCGTGTGATCGACATCAATCTGAATGGCCTCTTCTACTGCAACCGGGCGGTCGTGCCGTTCATGCTGGAGAATGGCTATGGCCGGATCGTCAATCTGGCGTCGGTCGCGGGCAAGGAGGGCAATCCCAACGCCAGCGCCTATTCGGCGAGCAAGGCGGGGGTGATCGGCTTCACCAAGAGCCTGGGCAAGGAACTGGCCGGCAAGGGCGTTATCGCCAATGCGCTGACGCCCGCGACGTTCGAAAGCCCGATCCTGGATCAGCTGCCGCAAAGCCAGGTCGATTATATGCGCTCGAAAATTCCGATGGGGCGGCTGGGCCTGGTCGAGGAATCTGCGGCGATGGTGTGCTTCATGGCGAGCGAGGAGTGCAGCTTCACTACGGCGTCGACCTTCGACACGTCGGGCGGGCGCACGACATTCTGACGCGATAATGGGGCGCGACCGGCCGGCAAGAGCCCGGCGCGCCTCGTTTTATACTTCCACTTCCCCGTTCGGGCTGAGCCTGTCGAAGTCCTTCATTGTCTTGAAAAGACGCGGAGTCCTTCGACAAGCGCAGGGCGAACGGCAAGTATCTGACGGGAGAGGATGGGATGATTCCCTTTGTCGATGCGCATATCCATCTGTGGGACCTGAACCACATACGCTATGACTGGCTGAGCCCGCCTTTCGCCGAGGATGGGCCCAATGGCAGCGTCGCGCCGATCGCGCGGGATTATGGCGTTGCCGACTATCGCGCGGACCTGGCGCGATGGAATGTCGTGGGCGCGGTGCATGTCGATGCGGGCGCGGCGGCGGAAAGCGCGCTGCGCGAGACGCAGTGGCTGGATGGCCTCGCCCAGATCGAGGGGCTGCCGACCGGCATCGTCGCCTTTGCCGCGCTGAACGATCCCGATCTCGATGCCCTGCTGGCCGCGCAGGCCGCGCATCCGCGCGTCAAGGGCATCCGCCATATCGTCAACTGGCATGCCGACCCGCGCCGGACCTATGGCCCGGTCGACCTGACCGTCGATCCGCAGTGGCAGGCGGGCTATGCCCTGCTCGCAAAATATGGCCTGTCTTTCGACCTGCAATGCTATCCCGGGCAGATGCCGGGCCTGGCCTCCCTGATCGAGCGGCACCCCGACATTCCCGTGATCATCAACCATATGGGGATGCCGGTGCTGACCGACGCCGACGGGCTGGACATGTGGCGCGCGGGCATGACGGCGCTCAGCCGCTTGCCGCATGTCGCGGTCAAGCTGTCGGGCATGGGCTTCATCCGCCGCGACTGGAGCCGCGAGACCGTCGCGCATCTGGTGCTGGAGACGATCGACCTGTTCGGCGTGGAGCGCTGCGCCTTCGCCAGCGACACGCCGACTGACAAGCTGTTCGGTCCGATCGACCGCTACATGGAAGCCTATCACGCCATCGTCGCGGATTTTCCCGAAGCGGACCGCCGCGCCCTGTTCGGCGGCAACGCCAATCGCCTCTATCGCCTGGGACTTGACCTATGACCCCCAATCCGCTGCTCGGCGTGCTGTTTCACTGGCTGGGCGGCTTCGCCTCGGCGAGCTTCTATGTGCCCTATCGCGGCGTCAAACGCTGGAATTGGGAGATTTTCTGGCTGACCGGCGGGATTTTCTCCTGGGTGATCGCGCCCTGGTTCTTCGCCGCGGTGCAGACGCGGGACCTGATGGGGGTGATGGCGCAGGTGCCGTCCTCCATTGTCGGCTGGTGCGTCTTCTTCGGCTTTCTCTGGGGCTTTGGCGGCCTGACCTATGGCCTCACCATGCGCTATCTCGGCCTCTCGCTCGGCATGGCGGTGGTGCTGGGGTTGTGCACCGTGTTCGGCACGCTGATCCCGCCGATCTTCGAGGGCACGTTCATGCGCGAGATCGCCGGGACCACGCATGGGCAGATCGTGCTGCTGGGGCTGGCGGTTACGCTGGCGGGCATCATCGTCGTCGCTCGCGCCGGCGCGCGCAAGGATGCGGCGCTGTCCCCGGCGCAGAAGGCCGCGGCCGTCGCCGAGTTCGATTTCCGCAAAGGCATCGCCGTCGCCATCTTTTCCGGCATCATGTCGAGCTGCTTCGCCTTTGGCCTGGCGGCGGGCGAGCCGGTCAAGGCGCTGTCGGCGGCGGCAGGGACCGGGCCATTATGGACCGGGCTGCCGACGCTGTGCCTCGTGATGTTCGGCGGGCTCATCACCAATGCGCTGTGGTGCGGCTGGCTGATCGCGAAGAACAAGTCGGCCGGGCAATGGGCCGGCGCGCCGGACGCCAGCGGCCAGCGGCCCAGGCTGCTGCCCAATTTCCTGCTCTGCGCGCTGGCGGGCACCGCCTGGTATTTCCAGTTCTTCTTCTACACGATGGGCGAAAGCCAGATGGGGCGGTTCGGCTTTTCCAGCTGGACGCTGCACATGGCGTCGATCATCATCTTCGGCACCTGCTGGGGCTTTGCCTTTCGCGAATGGAAGGACGCCGCGCCGGCGGTGCGCCGCATGGTGTGGAGCGGCGTCGCGCTGTTGATCGTCGCGACGCTGATCATCGGCTATGGCAACCGGATGGCGGGCTGATGCGCTGGCCGATCGCCGCGCTGCTGCTGAGCCTTGCCGCGCCGGCGCCGGCGCTGGCCGACGCGCCGCTGCTGACGTCGCATCTGCGCATCCACGATCCCTGGGTGGTGGCGGAAGCGCAGAGCCGGACCTACTGGCTTTTTTCCAGGAACGACCCGGCCGTCACCGGCGACCGTCGCACCGGCATCATGGCCTATGCCAGCGGCGACCTGGCCCATTGGCAAAGGCCCAAGCTGGTCTTCGCCTTGCCCCAGGATGTGTGGGCGAAGGAGGGCGGCTGGGCGCCGGAGGTCCACAGGTGGAAGGGGCGCTGGTATCTGTTCGCGACCTTCCACAATGAGGCTGCGGCCCTGCCATCGCCGGGCAAGCGCCCGCTCTATCGCCGCGCGACGCTGCTGGCGGTGGCGGACCGGATCGACGGGCCCTACAGCCTGATCCACAAGGGCGAGCCGCCGACGCCGCCGGGGGACATGACGCTTGACGGCACGCTCCATGTCGATGCGGCGGGCAAGCCGTGGATGGTCTATGCGCATGAATGGCTGCAACAAGGCGTCGGCACGATGGAGGCGCTGCCGCTGAAGGATGATCTGTCGCCGGCCGGCAAGCCCCGCATCCTGTTCCGCGCTGATGCGGCCGACTGGGTGGTGGGGCAGAAACAGCCCGAGGGCGATACCGGCTATGTCACCGATGGGCCGGAACTGCTGCGTACGAAGGACGGCGCGCTGCTGATGCTGTGGTCGAGCTGGGGCAGGCATGGCTATGTCCAGGCGCAGGCGCGATCGGAAAGCGGAACGCTGGCGGGGCCATGGACGCAATTGGGGCCGCTGGTCGAGCAGGATAGCGGCCATGGCATGATGTTCCGCGCGTTCGACGGGCGGCTGATGCTGGTGCTGCACCGGCCCTTCAAGCGAGCGCTCGCCAAATTCTACGAGATGCGCGACGCGGGCGACCGGGTGGAGGTGGTGCGCGAAGCGGTGGAGCTGGATGGCGAGGCCTATCCCACTCATGGCTGTCCGATGGAGGTGCGCGATGCTGGCTGCTGATCTGGTCTGGCCGCTGCGCGCGGCGCAAGGCGGCGCGTTCACGCTGGAGGATGAAGCCGCGGCGCCCGAAGCGGCGGTCGTCAGCGCGGTCGAGCGGCCGGTGCTGCTGGGCTATGCGCCCGATGCGCCCAATGGCCGGGCGATGCTGGTGCTGGGCGGGGGCGGCTACACGGCACTGATGGCGGGGCGCGAGGGCGTGCAGGTGGCGCGCTGGCTGAACGGCCTTGGCTATCATGCCTTTGTCCTCATCCACCGCTTTCCCCACGCGGGCACCGGCCCGTCCGCGCCGCTGGACGATGCGCTGGCGGCGATGGCGATGATCCGGGGGAGCGGCCTGGCCGATCGGGGGCTGGGCGTCATCGGCCTGTCGTCGGGCGGGCACTTGGCCGCCTGCCTCGCCGCCCGCTATCCCGCGGCATGGGGGACGGCGGAGGCGCAACGGCCGGACGTCATGGTGATCGGCTATGCGCCGGTTTCCACCAATGCCAAGGGCCGCACCATCGTGCGGGACAAGCCGCCGCTGCCGCCGGTGGAAAAGCAGGCGCTCTATGATGCGTTGCAGCCCGACGCCCAGCTGTTGCCCGATCCGCCGCCGACCTTCATCGTCTATGCCGGCAACGATCCGGTCGTGCCCGCCATCAACGCCCAGCGGCTGCACGACGCGCTGAGGGACGCGGGCGGCAGCAGCGAACTTCATGTCTTTGCCGACGCCCCCCATGGGTTCGCGCTCCACACGCCGGATCGGCCGGTGTCGCTCTGGCCGCGCCTGTGCGAAGCCTGGCTGCGGCAGGTGGGATTCCTGTAGCCGCGATCAATGCCGCGCCGGCACTGCGTCCGATTGGCGGCGGATCAGCTGATAGTCGAGCTTCACCTTGCCGATGACGCCGTGCGCGCCGTCATCCGGGCTGCGCAAGCGCATGCCGAGCAGGCCGATCGCTTCGCGGCTCATGTCGCGGATCGGCTGGCGGATGGTGGTGAGCGCGGGCCAGATGGCGCTGGCGAGCGGGGTGTCGTCGAAGCCGCAGATGCTGATGTCGCCCGGCACGTTGAGCTTGCGCTGATGCGCGACGGTGATGGCGGCGGCCGCCATGTCGTCATTGCAGGCGAAGATGGCGGTGGGCGGCGTGTCGAGGCCGAGCAGCTGTTCGGCGGCGTCGAGGCCCGAGCGGAAGGAGAAGTCGCCCGGCGCGACCAGCGCTGCATCGGCGGCGATGCCATGGTCGGCAAGGCAGTCGCGAAATCCCTGCAGGCGGCGCGCGCTGGCGCGGTGGCGGGGATTGCCTTCGATAAAGCCGATGCGGCGATGGCCGAGGTCGACCAGATGGCGCGTGAGGTCATAGGCGGCGTGGCGATCATCGGTTCCCACGGACAGCATGTCGGGCCCGTCCCGGTCGGGCGCGATGGCGACGACGAGGATGTCGCGCTGCGCCAGCTGTTCGACCAGCTCCGACCAGTCGCACAGGGGCGGCGGCAGGATGACGCCGGCGACATGCGCCTGCGCCACCTGATCGACGATTTCCTGCGCGAAGGCGCCGGGCGCGCATTGTTCGACCACCAGATGCAGGTGGCGCTGCGGCGCTTCCGCCAGCGCGCCCAGGAGCAATTCGCCCAGATAGGCGGAGGTGGTGCTGTTGCTGTGCAGCAGGGCGACGCGGCGATCCGCGCTGCCGGCGAGCGCGCGGGCCGAGGCGTTGGGGACATAGCCCAGCGCCTTGACCGCCTGCGCCACCGCTTCGCGCGCACCGGCGCTGACCAGCGCCTTGCCGTTGATGGCGCGCGATGCGGTCATGACCGATACGCCGGCATGGGCGGCGACATCCTTGATCGTGGGCGGCTTGCGGTCGTGTTTCTGCATCGTCGCCGATCCTTAGCCGCTTTCGCGGCCAAGGAAAATCGGCGAGCGATCAGGGCGTCAGGTGGACGATGACCGGCGCGTCGCGATCGACGCGGATGATGCCGTCCTCCTCGCAAAGCTCGGCGATCTGGATCACGGTGCGGCGGCCCCATTCGGGATCGGCCTTCGCCTCCGCCTCGCCATGCTGATGGACGAAATAGAGGATATAGGCGTGGTCCCCCGCCACGATGATGTCGGGATGCTGCCCCTTGGCGCGGTCGGTGGGATGGCGGCCGGGCTGCGCCAGGATATGGCCGGGCTGGGTCGTCCAGCTGTCGCCGCCATCGTCGGAGCGCATGACGAGCAGCCCCTTCCAGGCGTCGGAGATGAGCCAGGTCCGTCCCTTCCAGCGAAACGCCTTGGGCCCTTCGCCCGGCGTCCGCGTCAGCCGCTGGCCGAGCGTCCAGTGGACAAGATCCGGGCTGTCGGCGGTGACGATCGCCTTGTCCTGGCGCTCGTCATTGAAGAAGAGGCGATAGCCGCCCTTTGGCAGCGCCAGCACGCTGGCGTCGATGACGCGGTCGGAGCCGAGATCGAGCCGCTCGCCGCAGGTCCATGACGCAAGGTCGGGGCTGGTCAGATGGACGATGAAGCGCGGGGCGTTCCAGTCGCGGAAAACGCCGGGCACGACCGTCAGCCACATATGCCATTGCCCGTCCAGCCATTGCACCTCGGGCGCCCAGAGGGTGGCGCCGGTGCAGCGTTCGGGGATCGCTGCCGTGCCGCTGTAGCGCCAGCGCGCGCCGTCCTTCGACCGCGCGGTGCCGATGGCGGTGCCATGGACCCAGCGCACATCCTCGTCATCGGCGCGGGGCAGGTCGGCGCGGCGGTTGGTGTAGAACATCACCCATTCGCCGGTCGCCTTGTCATAGACGGTCGAGGCGTCGGCCGCGCCGTCATGGACGGGATCGCGGTAGAGGGGCCGGGGCGCGACCGGCGGGCCGGCGGCGGCCAGCAGCAGGAGCGCCGCGATCATCGGAACAAAGACAAGTCGATCGCATCGGCCATGACGCGGAAGCCCGCATCATTGGGGTGGAGTGCGTCGCCGACATCATAGGCCCTGGCCATGCGCGCCGGGTCGGCGGGATCGGCGATGGCCTGAGCAAGATCGACATAGCCGTCCGCTTCCCTGTTGGTGCGGATCCAGTCGTTGATGGCGACGCGGCTGGCTTCGCCCGCCGCGTTCCAATAGCCTGCGCCCTTATAGGGCAATATGGTCGCCAGGATCACCTTGACGCCCCGATCGTGCGCGCGCGCGATCATCTGGCGATAGGCGCCGATGATGGCGGCGGGCGGCAGCATCGGTTGCTGGTCGCGCGCCGCGGCGCCCAGATCGTTGACGCCTTCGAGGATGACGACATGACTGACGCCCGGCACCGCCAGCACGTCGCTGTCGAAGCGGGCGAGGGCGTTGTAGCCATCGCCTTCGGACAGGAGGCGGTTGGCGCTGATCCCCGCATTGGCGACGCCGGTCAGCGTCATGCCGCCGCGCTGCAGCCGCTCGGCGAGCAGGTCGGGCCAGCGGCGGTCGCTGTCGGGCGTGGCGCGCACGCCGTCGGTGATCGAATCGCCCAGGGTGACGATGGTGCGGGCGGGCTTGCGATTTTCGACCTCCACGCCGGTGATGATAACGCGCGGGCCCAGCGTGGTGGCGTCGGTCAGGCTAGTGGCGGCGGTCTGGTCGCCCGGCGCGGTCCAGCCGGTGGCGGCGGAATAGCTGTGGACCGTGGCGTCGGGCGCGCCCTGGGGCAGATGGATGCTGATGGCGATGCGCGCGAGCGGCTTGACCGGCATGGCGATCGGATCGCTGAGCAGCGGCGCGCGGGCGGGAACGGTGGCGCCCTGCGCCTGGTTGAAGGTCACGACCCGGTCGGTGCCGGGCAGGGTCTCGCCATTGGCGCCGGCAAGCGCGACATGAACCGCGCCCAGCAGCAGCGGCCGGGTCGACATTTCGTTGGAGAGGCGCAGGCGGATGCGATCGCCGCCGGTCGAGATGCGCACTACCTGCCGCAGCGTGCGATCGCTGAGGTCGGGGCGCTTTTCGGGCGCGGTGCGGGACACCAGGGGCGCGGCCATCCAGCTGCGCGACCAGCTTTGCGCCTGCGCCGGCGCGCTCGCCAGCGCGAGCAGCAGGGTGGCCGAAATCAGGCTGCGCATCCGTCTCTTCTCCCTTTGTGTCTATTTCGCGGCGGCGCCCGCCACCGGATTATTGCCCCAGAGCTGCTCGTAGCGCCAGCCCGACAGATCCTCCACCACAGCGCCCGCGCCGGGCGAAGTAGGCGTGCGCGCGCCGCTGCGCAGATGCTCGATCTCGCGCATCAATATGTCGTGGGTGGCTGGGCTCAGGCGAAAGCGGGTCGAGACATAGATGCCCGCCGCGAGGCAGCCGACCGTGCCGATGCCGAGCAGCAGCGCCATGGTGAGGATCGCCTGGTCGCTTTGCACCTGCGCGCCCGACACGAAGCCGCCCGCCTGCATGATGAAGCCCACGCCCGCGACGGCGGCGGCCTGCGTCGCCTTGCGCACGAAGGTCATGACGCCCGCGAAGCTGCCTTCGCGCCGCTGGCCGGTCACGATCTCGTCGACGTCGGCCATGTAATTGTAGGTGGCCCAGGGGATATAGTTGAGCGCGCCGCGGCCCAGACCCGCCAGGATGATCGGCAGCCAGATCCAGGGCGAGGTCGCCGGCACGCCCAGCAGCCACAGGGCGACGAGCGCCAGCACGCCCACGGCGAAGTCGGCGGCCGCGACCTGATAGGCGCGCGAGGGCGACGCGCGCAGCGCCAGGTTGATGGCGATGATCACCGCCACGAACTGGACGATATACATGGTGCCGAGCAGGCCCGAGGCGATGGCGGTCGACCCGGCGAGCGCGAAGATCACGAAGAAGGTGAAGGCCGCGTTGAAAATATCCTGGCTGATATAGCCGCCCAGATACATGCCCAGATGCAGGCGGAAGGCGCGGATGCGCATGGTCGAGAAGAGGTTGCGGTAGAGCGCCTTGAGCGCCTGGCCCGGTCCTCCGGCGCGATGCCGCGCCACCTGGGCGGCGGCGCCTGTGGGCAGGTGCCGTTCCCAACTGAAGGCGTAGAGCAGACCGGCGGTCGCCATGAACAGGATGGCGAAGATGACGCCCATGTAGAAGAAGGTGTCGGCGCTGTCGCGGCCCAGCGCCTCGATCAGCCAGAGCGGCAGGAAGCCGGCGAGGATCGCCGAGGCCTGGCCGAAGAGGATGCGCGATCCGGCGAATTTCGCCTTGGTCCGATAGTCGCTCGACATTTCGGCGGCGAGCGTTTCGAACGGGATGATCTCCATCGCATAGACGAGTTCGAACAGCACATAGCTGACGAGATAATACCAGAAACCCTGCCCCGGCAGCCACATCAGCGCGAAGCTGGGGAGCAGGGGGATGGCGGCGAGGATGAAGAAGCGGCGGCGGCCGAAGCGCTGGCCAAGCCAGGTGCCGCCGAAATGGTCGGAGATATAGCCGATCATCGGCGAGGCGAAGGCGTCGAGGATGCGCGCCACCGCGAAGATCGTCGCCGCCTGGCCGGCGGAAAGGCCGCAAAACTGGGTGTAGAAGATCAGCACCCAGCCCGAGATGACCGCCATCGATCCCGCGCCAAGCACGTCGTTGGAGCCATAGGCGAGGTAATTATGCAGGCGGACCGGACGAGCGGCGATCGGGGTAGGGTCTGGCAATGGGCATCCTCCGCCTGGTCTGTTCCGTCCCCGCGGCAGCGTTGGGCTTTGTTCTGGCCGCCGGACGGGGCAAGCGCACAGCGGACTCACTGCGTGCCACAATGTGAACAGCTATAATAGAATGTGAGACATCTGCAAGTCAGAAGCGGGCGGGGCGTTCCGCCCTGCGCACGGTCGCCTGCGAAGGGGAAGCGCCGCCAGCATCGATATGCCGGCGGCGCCCTTCCGCAGAAAGCGGCGGTCGAACGGTCCTTCCATCTCCCTTTCGTCCTCCGCTCGCCGCGTCAGATATAGGTGCGCAGAAATTCGCCCAGCGCGCAGATGGCGAGGCTCTGGCCATAGGGCATGGAGGTGAGCGCGATGTCCTTGTAGAATTGCTGGGTGTCGCCCATCGCGGTGCCGAAGCTGACCTGCTGCAATTCGCCGGTCTCGTCGATATTGGCGAGCACCCCGCGCACCGCCTTGATGCCGATCTCCTCATAATGGCGGGGCAGATAGCCCTTTCGCACGGCTTTCAGGATGCCATAGGCAAAGCCGGCGGTGGCCGACGCCTCCAGATAGCTGGTCGGATCGACGATCAGCGTGTGCCACAGGCCCGTTTCGGCGTCCTGCGTCTGCTCAAGCGTCTTAACCTGCGCGGCGAGCGTGTCGATGAGGAAGGTGCGGAAGAAGTCGCCGTCCTTGAGGTCCAGTATCTCGATGATCTCCGGGATGGCGATCGTCACCCAGCAATTGCCGCGCGCCCACAGCGCCCGCGCGAAATTGTGGCGGCCATTGAAATCCCAGCCGTGGAACCACAGGCCCGTCTTCGTATCGAACAGATATTTGATATGGACCAGGAATTGCCGCTTGGCTTCCTCGATATAATGGGGGCGACCCAGCAGCAGGCCGATCTTGGCCAGCGGCAGCACCGACATCATCAGCGTGTCGTCCCACATTTCGCCAGGATTTTCGTCATTATAGACGATGTGCTGAAACCCGCCCTCTTCGGTCTTGGGCAGGCCATCGGGGGCCATCAGCCATTCGGCCCAGGTGTCGAGATAGGGGATGTAGCGCGGGTCGGGCTCATGCTCATACAGGTAAGCGAGCGTGATGAAGGGCGCCATCGTGTTGATATTCTTGGTCGGCGTGCCTTCGGCGAAGCGATCCTCGAACCATTGCTTGATGATCGCGAGCGCCTTGCTGTCGCCGGTCTGCTCATAATAGCGCCACATGCCGAACAGGCCGACGCCATGGGTCCATTCCCAGCCGGCCCAGCCCTTGGTGTCGATGATGCGCCCATCGTCCAGATGGAGCAGGAACTCGCCCGTCTCGTCCTTGATATTGACGAGATTGTCCATCAGCCGGTCGATGGCGTCGACGACCTGGCTGCGCGGGACATCATGATTGAGAGCGGCCACTTATTGGATCTCCTTGAGGTCTGAAGGTGCAGAGGGCGCGGCTACCATCTGCACCGGCAGACCGCCTTTGACATTGCGAAGGGTGACGAGGCGCACGGCTTCGAGCGCGTCGCCGGGCTGGCCGTCGGTCGTGACGGCGAGCGCGACATGGTTTTCGCCCCGGTGGTTCAGGATGCCTTCGGGGATGGGGAAGATGCGCTGCGGGCCGACATGGGCGACGAACTGGCCCATATTCCAGCCATTGACGAAGATGAGCACGCGGTAGCGCCCTTGTGAGCGAGGCGTTTCCATGTCGCCGAAGCCGAGGCCGATGGTCGCGTCCTGCCCCCTGGGCACGTCGAGCGTGAAGGCGGTGCGATACCAGCTGGTGCCCGGCGTCGTCTGGGACGCGGGGACGCTGGCTTTGGTCCAGGCTCCGTCATCGAAGCCCGGCAGGTGCCAGCCCATGCGCTCGCCATAGAGGCCGCCATTATTGGCGACGCCGCGCACCGGGTCGGCCAGCGTCTCGCCGCCCTTGCGCCCCTGGATCTTCCAGGCGATCGGCACGGCGAAGCTGCGGCCGGACGGGCCGCCTTCCAGTGAGGCGGAGATGAGGCCGCGCGCTTCCTTGTGGAAATCATCGGCGTCGAGATCCCAGTTATGGCCGTTGTTGCGGACCATGACGGAGAGGACATGCTCGCCCGACTGGGCGGCGGCGGGCAGGGCGAAGCGCGCGGTGCCGGTGGTGATCGGGCGGGGGAGGCCATGGGGCGTTTCCGCTTCGCCCAGGAATTGGCCGTCGATCCACGCCTGGACAAGGCCCGATCCGCCCGCGCCGAAATAGAGCGAGAGCGCCCGCGCGTCGGGCGTGCCGGTGAAGCGGCCGCGATACCAGACATCGCCTTCATGGAAGCCATAGGCGTCCATCAGCATGTTGGGCTGGCCATCGGGGCGGGCGGTGATGCTGGCATAGGCGCGGCGGTCGATCGCCTGCCAGCCGCTGTCGTCAAAGGCGGGATCGGCTTCGGGCGAGCCCTTGGCCATGCGCCAGTCGGTCAGCGCGGGCAGGGCAATGGCGGCGGGGCCGGCGAGCGGGCGCGTGGCGGCGATGCTGCCGGCCGGCGTGGCGGCGGTCGCGACCCGGGAGCCATTCCATGTGACGGCGCGCACCGCGGGGGACGCCCAGATTTCGAGCGGGCTCTCCTGCGCGGTGTCGCCCGTGAGGGCGAGCGTGCCGCCGCGGATGGTAGCATCGCGCAGCATGGCCGGGCCGCGCACCAGCAGCCCGTCGCGGCGCCAATATTGCGCGCCTTCGGCTTCGTCGGCGAGGATGAGGGTGAGCGGCGGGCGGCCGCCGCCCTCGATCCGCAGCACCACACGGCCCCGATGCGTGTAGCCGATCTTGAGGTCGCCGCTCGCCGCATCGAAAGCGCTGGTCGCCTGGCCTTCCACCAGCGTCACTGTGGGCGCGGAGGCGTAGCGCAGGACGGTTTCGCCCGGTTTGCCGGCGCGGCCGTAGAGGAGGATGAGGTCGGAGTCGCCCAGGGTCTGGGCCGATTGGAGTTCGGATGTGGAATAGACGAGCCGCTGGCCGCCGAGGTTCGTGCCGGCGATCAGCCATTTGGCGTCGAAGCCGTTCAACTGCATCGGCACGGTGTAGCGGCCATCGGGCAGGTCGGCGGTGAAGCTGAAACTGTCGCGGGTCTGGCCGTTGGACGGTTTGTGTGTCACCATCAGGAACCGGGCGTCGGTTTCCGGGCTCTTGTTATGATAGATCTGGATGTCGGGATCGCTGATCCGGACGGCGCCGGCCGGGACCATGCCGGCCAGGTCGGGGACCGAGGCGATCAGCCCGCCCAGCTGCTTCATCTCCTGCGCCTTGTCGCGCAGCGCGCGCGGTTCGGAAATGGCGGCGCCATAGTCGTAGCTGGTGAACACCACCGGGGCGGGCAGCCAGCCCCAGCTGGTGCCGCCATAGGTCATGTAGAAGCTCTGGATGCCGATGCCGTTGGCGAGGTTGGTGCCGTAGAAGACGCGCTGGAACCGCTTGCCGCGCTGGATGGCGTTGCAGTCATAGCCGCCGTTCGACCCCCAATAGTCGAACCAGCCGCCGCCAAATTCGGCAAGGAAGCCGGGCGTATCGGGCGAGGCGGAGGCGCCGCCCTTTGCGCCGCCGGGACCATAATAGCCCCAATCGGGCGCGGCCGACCCGCGCGTCGGCTCCCCCTCCACCGTGCAGGTGCCGCCGGGATAGCCGTCGAATGCATACATGTCGTTGGGGCCGGTAACGACCTTGTCCACCGAACTGCTTTCCGGCGTCCAATAGCCGTTGCGGCCCTGGTCATTGTGGAAGATCGGCACGGTGATGCCGTCGGCGCGCGCCTTGGCATAGAGATGGTCCATGTAGCGCCGCTGCGCCGGGGTGGTCAGCGCCAGCTCATTTTCGATCTGGTGCAGGATGACGCCATGTTCGCGCCCGGGATCGGCGTTGATCTGATGCCGGGCGATGATGGCGTTGATATGGCTGAGCCACTCATCGGCGGCCCTGAGATAGTCGGGATCGTCGGTGCGGGCGCGGGCGCGCTGGTTGACCAGCCAGCCGGGAAAGCCGCCGCGCGTCAGTTCCGCATTCACATAAGGGCCAGCGCGCGTGATGACGTAGAGCCCCTCCTCCTCCGCCATCGTCAGCAGCCGGTCGAGATCGCGGATGCCGGTGAAGTCGTAGACGCCCTGTTTCGGGCTGTGATAGCCCCAGTCGAAATACAAGGCGACGGTGTTGAAGCCGCTGGCCTTCATCTTCTGGAGGATGTCGCGCCACAGGTCGGGGGAGGGCAGGCGGAAGGGGTGGAATTCGCCGCCCCAGATGATGGTCCGCTTGCCATCGATCATCAGCGAGCGCGCATCATAGGAGACGCGGCCGAAGGTCTTGACCGGGGCGGAGAGATTGGCGGTGGGTCGCGCCTCCTGCGCGAGCGCGGGCAGGGCGGCGGCGAGCGACGAGCCCAGCAGCAGGGCGGCGATCAGGGTGCGCATGGGGCCTGCCGTCAGTCCATGTGGAACAGCAGCGGAAGCGGCCATTCGCGGGGCTGGTTGCCGGGCTGCACGTCCATCAGCGGCGCCATATAGTCCCACCAGCGCTTCATCACCGGATGATCGGGCAGGGCGTCGCGGCTGTTGTCGGCGCGCAGCTTCAGCACGGCGAAGAGGCTGAGCGTGTCTTCGTCCAGGAAGATCGAATAGTCGTAAATTCCCGAATCGGACAGCAAAGCCGACAGCTCCGGCCATATCTCGTCATGGCGCCGGCGATATTCGTCGACCACGCCGGGCTTGAGCTGCATCTTGAAGGCGTGGATCGTCATGGCTTCCCCTCATCAAACCATATTATGGAACCTTAGACCGATATTTGGTAGCAACGTCCCATATATTAGTCAATCGGCCAAAGGCGTGTCGCGCATGCGGAGATGGGCGACATCATCGAAGGCGAAAGCCGGGCGCGCGTCGGGCGTCCGGGTTTCAGCAGTGAAGCGATCGAGCGTCAGCCCGTCGACATGCCGCGCCCACAGTGCCCAGCTGGGCAGCACACCGAACATGCTGGGTTCGGGATAGGCGTCCGCCAGTTCCGCCGGCCGCCGCCGCGCGTCCGCCGCCGTGCCGCCGCCGGCATAGACAAGATGCACGTCGCGCAGCACGATGTCGCGCAGGGGATGGCCGGGCAGGCCCGCCAGCGCGGCGGGGAAGCGATGGTCGATGCCGCGCGCGTCCACTTCGCTGATTTCGATGTCGCGGATCGCGCCGATGCCGGTGCCTTCGGGCCCACGCCGCCGATCGCCCAGGCGCAGGAAGAGGGGCGCGGTGGTCACGTCGCGCAGGGTGAGCCGCCGCGCGACGACATGCTCCATCACCCCGCCGTCCACCGTTTCGAGCGCGAGGCCCCGGCAGTGCGTGAAGCGGCAATCCTCGATCCGCACATTGCGATAGCCGCCATTGCTTTCGGTGCCGAGCTTGATCCGGCCGGTGACGCGGTCCTGGTCGGGCGCGAACTGCTGCGTCTTGCGACAGGTGCCGTCGAGCATCGATCCCATGTCATAGCCGGACACGTCGCAGTCGCGGATCAGGATATTTTCCGCCGCAATGGCGCGGCCGAGCGCATGGCTGCTCTTGACCACGATGGCGTCGTCATTGGGCGAATTGACCCGGCAGCGTTCGACCCGCACGTCACGCACGCAATCGAGGTCGATGCCGTCGCGATCGGTGTCGATGCTGAGCCCGTCGATCGTCAGGCGCTGCGTGCCGGTGGCGAGGATGGCGAAATGGCCGCCCTTCCACAGGGTGAAGCCCGACAAGCGGATGTCGAGACCGTTTTTGAGCGCGATCGCCTTGTTGCCAAGGCCGCGCATCTTGGCCGCGTCGGGTTCCAGCTGGGCGATCTGCGCGTCGGTCATGCCCTGCATCGACAGCGGTCGTTCGCCCGTCTGTTTGCGCCAGCGCGCGCCGGGGCCATCGCGCGTGAGGCCGACGCCATGGATCATGCCGGGGCCCAGGATCGCCACTTCCTCCACATCCTCGCCCCAGATCAGGCTGTTGTGCCAGTGGCTGTGGCCGAAATCCTGATAGAGCTGGTCAATCCCCGCTTCGGGCAGGTCGTAGCGGCCGGGATGGCGGGCGGGATCGGCGGCCTCGATCACCGCGCCTTCGCCCAGCAGCAGCGTCACCCGGCTTTTGAGGCGCAGGGAGAAGCAGAGATAGCGGCCGCGCGGCAGCAGGACGGTGCCGCCGCCGGCGGCCGAGGCGGCGAGGATCGCGGCGTTGATCGCGTTGCTGTCGATCGCCCGGCCATCGCCGCGCGCGCCATGGTCGCGCACGTCGAAGCGGCGCGCGGCATGGGCTGGGAAAGGCAGGGTGGCGAGGCCCCCGGCGATCAGGCCCAGCGCCACGTCGCGGCGGCTCATCGCCATCGCCCTCAACTGCCGGCCGGGCGCTGATCGCTGTGGATCAGGCTGGGGACGATGCCGACCTGTGCCGCGCTGGGCGGATGACGCGGGTCGAAGGCGGGCGCGGTCACATGCGGCGCGAGCGAGGGAAGGATGGTCCTGATCCGTTGCGCCACGGCGCTGGCGAGAAGCCAGGCGCCATAATTATTGTGATGCGTCCGGTCGCGGCCGCCATCGTTGAAGGCGGTGGGCGCGACATCGGGGCCGAGCGCTTCGTAGAGGGCGCGGCTGTCGGCATGGAGATCGATGAGCGGCACTTGGTCGGCGCGCGCGACCTGGCGCATCGCGTCGCCATAGGCGCCAAGCGTATCCTGTATCCGGCCGTCGGCATCGAAATTGCGCCGCTCGGGCGAGGTGACCAGCACCGGATGCGCGCCGCGCCGCCGCGCCTCGGCAATATAGACGCGCAGCCAGGCGGGATAGGTGACCTGCGGATCGACATAGGTCTGCGGCCATTGCCGTTTCTGGTCATTATGGCCGAACTGGATGAACAGCCAGTCGCCGGCCTTCATGTTCGAAAACAGTTTCGCCATGCGCAGGTCGGTCGAAAAGCTCTTCATCGTCGCGCCGGACTTGGCATGGTTGGCGACCGCGACCCCATCGTCCAGCAGGGCGGGCAGCATCTGGCCCCAGCTGGCGGCGGGTTCGGCGAACTGGTCGGTGACGGTGGAATCGCCGGCAAGGTAGAGCGTGGGCACATCGGCCGGCGCGATGGCGACGCCGGCGACGCGCGGGTGGCCCAGAAATTCCAGCGTCAGCTTGTCGTCCCATGTATATTCGGCGCGATCGCGGGGCGAGAGGGTCACTTGCGTGCCGCCGGGGGCAGTCTCCGGCGGCGGCGCGAGCGCGGGGGTGCGGATGTTGACGATGAAGCTGCGCTCGACGAACTGGCCGGGACGCGTGGCGACGTTCCGCAGCATCAGCCGCCGCGCCTCCGCCTTGACCGTGGTGTCGCTGGCGCGAGCGGGGTCGCCGAGCCGGACCGTCACGCGATAATTGCCCGGCGGCAGGGCGACGGAGAAGAGATAATCGTCGGCCGCGCCGCCCGGCTCCATGCCATGGCCGCCGGCCCGATAGCTTTGCCGGCGCAGCGCCGATCCGTCGCTGAGGTCGAAATGCAGTGGGGCGGGCGCGGCGGCGGCCACCGTCAGCGAGAGGATCAGCGGCAGGGTCATGACCGCGCGCGCATGGCTTGGTGAAGGAAAATGGGGAAATGCGTTTCAGACAACGCATTTCCCCAAGCCGACCGCCCGTGCAGAGGCGGCGATGGCTGTGGCCCGCGCCAGGCGGGGGAAGGCGGGGCCCATGTCCTCAAGAGGGATTCTCCGTCCCGTTAAATAGTTGATGGAGCCATATATCGGGATTGTCGAGGTGGGCAAGGGCTTTCTGTTGAGCCGCACCCATATTATGGGACATTTGCTCACATGTTGATTTTGGTAGCGTGACTGCAAAAACTGGTATAAAATGCGCTACAGTTCCACAATGTGGGCTCCCGGAAAGCCGGGGCATAGGGGAGGATATATGTCCGTTCAGGTGACACGTGCCATTTTCACGCGCCGGGTGTCGGCGCTGGCCATCGCTTCCACCATGATGATCGCGGGGGCCGCGGCGGCGCAGGACCAGCCGGCCGAGCAGGAAACCGCCGACATCGTGGTCACCGGCTTCCGCGCGTCGCTCGACAGCGCTCTGGGCATGAAACGGCAGGAGGCGGCCGCGATCGATTCGATCGTCGCGGAAGACATCGGCAAATTCCCCGATTCCAACCTCGCCGAATCGATGCAACGCGTGCCCGGCGTTGCGCTGGCGCGCGGCGATGGCGGCGAAGGGCGCAATATTTCGGTCCGCGGCCTGGGCGCCGGCTTCACTCGCGTGCGCATCAACGGCATGGAAGGCACGTCGCAGACCGGGTCGTCCGACATTTACGGCGCGGGCAATAATGGCCGCAGCTTCGACTTCAACGTCTTCCCCACGGAAATCTTTTCCGCCCTGTCCGTGCGCAAGACGCCCTCCGCCGATGTGGAGGAGGGGTCGCTGGGCGCGACGGTCGACCTGTCCGCGCCCAAGCCGATGGACCAGAAGGATGATTTCGTCCTCTCCATGACCGCGCGCGGCGTTTATAACGAACTGTCGAAGAAGGTCGACCCGCGCGCGTCGATGCTGATTTCCAAGAAGTTCGGCGACAGCGGTTTCGGCATATTGGGCTCCATCGCCTATCAGAAGCGCAACATCCGCGAAGTCGGCTATTCGGCGGTGGACATCCTGTCGGCCAACACCAATGGCGGTTTCTGTTCGCCGCTGGGCGCGCCGATCAACACCGCCGGCCAAACGCCAGAGCAACTGGCGCTGCGCGGCGTGACGGCGGAAAATTGCAGTACCGGCAACCCGCGCACCAGCGATCCCGACGCCTATCAGGCGATCCAGGATCTGCGCCGCGACGACCTGCCCGACACGCCGGGCAGCGGCGCGTTCCTGCCGCGCCTGCCGCGCTACCTCAACAGCGAGCAGGACCAGGAGCGGATCGGCGGATCGCTGACGCTGCAGTTCAATCCCGACGACGACACCGACATCTCGCTCGACTTCCTTTATTCGCGCTTCGAGGTGACGCGCCGCGACAATTATATCGCCGCCGTCTCCTTCGCCCGGTCCGCATCCAACAGCGGCCAGCCGATGACGTCGGTGCGCGACGTCGAGTTCGACGAGAATGGATCGTTAGTCTATGGCCTGTTCGACGGCGTCGATGTGCGTTCGGAAGGACTGGTCGACAATTTCGTGTCGACCTTCAAGCAGGCGAACCTCAATTTCCGCCGCCGGCTCAACGACAATCTGGAAGTGAGCGGGATCGTCGGCTTCAACCGCTCCATCTGGGACGGCAAGAAGCGGCTCCAGACCTATATGGACGCGATCAACACCGATGGCTTCTCGATCGATTTCCGCGATGGCGGGTCGACCCCGGTCATCGGTTTCGGCATCGACGTCAACGATCCGGCGAGCTTCAACTATGCGCCGGGCCTGGCCGATGGCACGGTGCTGGGCGGGTTCAGCTATCAGGGCAAGCCGTCGAAGAACACGACCGACAACATGACTGGCGAGATGAACCTGAAATGGACGGTCAATGACGCCCTGTCCTTCAAGGTCGGTGGCCAGTATCGCCGCAGCGACTTCAAGTCGACCTTCCTGCGGCCCTATTCCGCCGACCTGGTGGTGCGGGCGCTGCCGGCGGGCACCAGCCTGGCCGACATCACGACCAGCATCACGGGCGTCGACAAGCTGTGGGGCAATGGCGCGCCGTCCAGCTGGGCCGCGATCGACCCGGAAAAATGGGCCGACACCTTCGGCTTCGACGATGTGCGCTATTGCGGCGTCGAATGCGGCGGCGGCGACAGCCGGGTGCGCGAGGAGGTGATGAGCGCCTATGCCATGGCCAATTTCGACCTGGAGGACGCGATCGGCTTTGGCGTGCGCGGCGATATCGGCGTGCGCTACGTCAAGACGGACATGCGCTCGTCAGGCTATATCACCGTGTCCAGCGCGACATCGCCCACGGGCCTGACCGGCCAGTTCGCCGCGGCCACCAACAGCTATGACGACTGGCTGCCATCGGCCAATATCGTGATCGAGCCGGTGCGCGACGTGCTGGTCCGCCTGTCGGGCGCCAAGGTGCTGGCGCGGCCGGAGCTGGGCCTGCTGACGCCCACCAGCGGCGTCAATGGCGTCACTCGCGTCGGCAATGTCAACAATCCCTATCTGGACCCCATTCGCGCCAACACCTTCGACGTGGCGGTGGAATGGTATTTCCGCCCCGGATCGCTGCTGTCGGCCGCCTTCTTCTACAAGGACATCAAGAGCTTCATCCAGAATGTGAACAGCCAGATCCCGTTTAACGAGCTGGGCCTGCCGATCGAGCTGCTGGAAGGGACCAACACCGCCCCGACCGAGCTGTTCACCGTGTCGCAGCCCTTCAACACGCCGGGCGGGCCGCTCAAGGGTATCGAGCTCAACGCGCAGATCCCCTTCACTTTCCTGGACGGGTTCCTGGGCAATTTCGGCGTGCTGGCCAACTACACCCATGTGACATCGAAGATCGACTATATCCTGGCCAGCGTGAACGGGACGCCCACGGTGACGACCACGGCGGACCTGGTCGGCCTGTCGAAGAATACGGCGTCGGGCACGCTCTATTATGAGGATGACAAGTTCAGCATCCGCACCACCGGCAATTTCCGCGACAAGTTCATCCGCGGCATTCCGGCCTCGCCAGGCAGCGACCTGCAGGGCAACGCCAAGACATTCTACATGGACGCGTCGGCCAGCTATAATGTCACCGACCGGCTGAAGATCATCGTCGAGGCGCAGAATCTGACCGACGAACAGAACCGCCTCTATATCGACAGCCAGCGGCAGGACACGCTGTTCGAGACGCGGATCGGCCGGACCTTCACCTTCGGCGTCACCTACCGGATGTAATCACCCAGTCCTCCCCAAACTTGATGGGCGCGGCCACAAGCGTGGTCCGCGCCCATTTTCTTGTGCAAGGAGGAGGCGGGATGTCAGCGCGGCTTGGCGTAGCCGACCGCGTCGCTGATCTGCTCGGCGGCGCGGCGAACCTGTTCGGCCAGTTCCGGGCGCACATCGTCGGTCAGATAATGCGCGGCGCTGGCGATCGAGATGGCGATGCCGATCTTGCCCTTGGCGTCGCGGACCGGCACCGCGACCGACCGGACGCCATCGCCCAGCTCGCTGTCGTGCAGCACCATGCCGCGCGCCTTGTGCGCGCGCATATCCTTGAGGAAACGGTCGATCTGCGCCTTGGTGGCGGTGCCGCCCTTGGCCTCGACATAGAGGCTCTGCCACGTCTCCTCATCCTCGTCGAGCAGCAGCGCCTTGCCGATGCCGGTCTCCGCGATCGGGCGGCGGTCGCCGGGCGCGGTGGCGACGCGCAGCCGCTGCGTGCCGGTGACGCGGTCGAGATGGCGGGAATATTCGCCCTCGCGCTTGCCGACGAAGACGCAGAAGCCGGTGCGTTCGGACAACAGCTCCATGAAGGGGCGCGCGACGCGGACATAGTCGATCTGTTCGGTCGCGAGCACGCCCAGTTGCAGCAGCTTGGGACCCAGCGCGAAGCCGTCGCGCGTCACCGACAGATAGTTGCGCGAGCGCAGCGCCTGCACCAGCCGATGCGCTGTGGTCTTGCTCATGCCGAGCTTGCGCGCGAGGTCGGCGGCGCGGATCGGCCCGTCGATCACTTCGTCCATGATGTCGAGCGCGCGCATCAGCGTCTGCGTGCCCTTGACCCCCTGCTCCTGCTTCTCTTCGCTATTCTGCACTGCCATGATCATGTCTCCCGCGTCCCATATGGCGGATGCGTCCCATATATCGGAAAGCCTATCGGGCAATTTGGCGGCTTTGTCAGCAGATTTGTTCCCCGCAAAGCAAGGGCCCGCCGGTCGCGCGACCGGCGGGCCCTTGCTTTTCGACGGGCGCGATCGCCCCGACGATCAATATTGGATGGTGACGGTCACCGCGCGGCGATTCTGCGCCCAGGCCGCCTCGTCGGAGCCGAGCGCGGCGGGGCGTTCCTTGCCATAGCTGACGGTGGTGATGCGGCCGGGATCGATGCCGAGCGAGGCGAGATAGTTTTTCGCGGCGTTGGCCCGGCGTTCGCCCAGCGCGATATTATAGTCGCGGGTGCCGCGTTCGTCGGCATGACCCTCGATCGTGACGCGGACCGACGGGTTCTGCTGCAGCCAGGCGGCCTGGCTCTGCAGCGTCGCCTGATCTTCGGCATCGACATCATATTGGTCGAGGCCGAAGAAGATGCGGTCGGAGGCGACCGAGGCGACGAAATCCTCCTGGCTGCCCTTGCGCGGGCCGGCGGGCGCCGTCGGGCCGGTCGGCATGGTGCTGCCGGCATCGGTGCCGCCGGGCGCGGGCGGCAGTTCCGCCGGCGGCTTCTTCGAACAGGCGGCAAGCGCGATGATGGCGCTCGCAGCCAGCAAGGTCCGGGACAATTTCATCACAAGGTCTCCTTGTTGCGCTGTCTGCCGCCTGGACGAGCCAAGCCGGCGACAGGGTCTGTAGATATCGTTACGCTGTCAAGACGATTGGGTTCCACGCCCGGTTCAGGGCAGCAACGGGCCCCAGGCCGGATCCGATCCGCTGAGCGGCGTCGGGATGCGGCGTTCGTTGACGCCGGTCAGGTCCACCTGCCACACCTGGCTGGTGCCCTGTCGGCCCGGCGTGGTGCGAAAGAATTGCAGCACGCGGCCATTGGGCGACCAGGTCGGCTGTTCGTCCTGCCAGCCATTGGTCAAAATCCGCTCATTATCGCCATTGGGCGTCATCACCGCGATCTTGAAGTCGCCCGACATCTTGGTGAAGGCGATGAGGTCGCCGCGCGGGCTCCATTCGGGCGTCGCATAGCGGCCGCCGCCATGGCTGATGCGGCGCTGGTTCGACCCGTCGGCGTTCATGACATACAGCTGCTGCCCGCCCGAGCGGTCGCTTTCGAAGACGATGCGGCTGCCGTCGGGCGAATAGCTGCCGCCGACGTCAATGCCGGGCGAATTGGTGAGCCGCACCGGCGAGCCGCCATTGGCCGATACGCGATAGATGTCGGTATTGCCCGCCGCCGCCATCGAGAAGAGGATGTTGCGCCCGTCGGGCGACCAGCGCGGTGCGAAGGTCGGGTTGTTGCTTTCGGTCACCAGCCGCTGCTGCCCCGTGCCGATGTCATAGACATAGAGGCGCACGCGCGCGCCCAGATAGCTGACATAGACGATCGACTTGTAATCGGGCGAAAAGCGCGGGGTGAGCGCGATCGACTGGCCGTTGGTGATGAAACGGTGGTTGGCGCCGTCCGAATCCATGATGGCGAGCCGCTTGGTGCGGTTCCCCTTGGGGCCGCTTTCGGCGATATAAGCGATGCGGCTGTCGAAGAAGGGGCTTTCGCCCGACAGGCGCGCATAGATGGCGTCGGCGCATTTGTGCGCGGCGCGGCGCCAGTCGCGCGGCGCGACGACGAAGCCCTGGCGGGTGAGTTCCTGTTTCAGCGCGACGTCGTAGAGATAGCAGCCCACCGTGATGTCGGCCTCGCCCCCGCTGGTGCGCACGAAGCCCTGCACCAGCGCCTGATAGGCGCCCCATTTTTCATATTGGGGGAAGGTGACTTCGGGGAAGGGGATGGCGGGCAGGCCGCCCGGGCCGGACGGATCGAACAGGCCAGACCCCTTGAGGTCCGAGGCGATCACTTCGGCCACCTTGCGGCCAAGGTCGCTGGCCGATCCGGCGGGCGTCGTCGCCTCCTGCTGCGCAGGCATGGGCGGCACCGCGATCTTCAAATTGCTGTCGATGTCGCCGGTCACGTCGACCGACAACTGCGCCATGGCCGGCGCGGACAGAAGGGCGGCAAGCGCGGCGGTCGCGAGCGACAGGGCGCGCAGGAAGGTGGTCTTCATCGGTTCAGCCTCGCGTCAAAGCGGAGTGGCCGGAGCCATTTCCATTGGTCGTAAAATTCAGGGGGCAAATTCCGGAAGGGCGCGGCGAGTTTCACCGCCTGGATCGCGCGCTCCGCATGCAGCTTGGCCTGCGGCCGGTTGCTGGCGGTCACCCCCTGCTGGTCGATGACCTGCGGCGTGCCCACCAGCGCGCCGCTCTTGTCGAGGCGCACCTCCAGCAGCGTCACCAGCCGGTCCGCGTCCGCGCCCGAGGGCGGCCGCCAATGGGGCTTGAGCTGGCGGCGGATTTCCGCGTCGAGCGCGGATTTCTGCGCCGGCCCCATCGCTGCGGCGGGCGCGGGCGCGGCCTTGCGCGGGGCGTCGGCGCTGGTGTCGATGCCCTTGAGGAAATCCTTGCCCAGCAGCGAGCCGCGGGGCTTGTCCGCCTTGCCGGACCCCGAAGCCTTGGCGGGCGCGTCGCTCTGCTTTGCGCTTTTTGCCGATGATTTGGCGGGCGCGGCGGCGGGCTTGGACTTTTGCGGCTTGGGCTTTTCCTTCGCCGCCGGCTTGTCGGCGGCGGGCTTGGGCTTGGCCGGAGTCTTGGCCGCGGCCTTCTTGGGCGGCGCGGGCTTTTCCCTGGACTTGGCCGGGGCTTCCCTGGGCGCGGCGCGGGGCGGCGCGGGCGTGGGCTCGGGCGGCGCGCGGGTCGGTTCGGGGGCAGGCGCCGGCTCGGGCGCCGGAGCGGCGTCCTCGGTCGGGCCTTCGTCGGGCGCGACGCTGGGCGGGGGCGGCTGGGTCGAGACCTGCGGCGCCATGGACTTGAGCGCCACCTCGTCCACCAGGCTCACATCCATCGGCGGGCTGTTGAGCTTGAGCGGGTTGGGAGTCGAGAGGAAGCCGGCCGACAGCAAGCCGAACAGGAGGACGTGTCCCGCCGTCGCGACCCCAAGGCCGATCTTTTCCGCGCGCTCCATATGAACGACCTATGGCCCCTATTCTGAACCGTCGCTGTCCGAACCGGTGCTGACCAGCGCGACCTTGTTGAGGCCCGCACGGTTCAGCTCGCCCATGACCCGCATTACCCGGCCATAGTCGAGCGCGGTGTCGGCGCGCAGGAAAATCTGCGGCGCGTCGGGCTTGCCGGCATTGGCGGCGACGATTTCGGACAGGCGGTCGGGCAGTTCGGCGTCGCTGACCTGCGCGTCGTCGATGAAGAGGCCGCCGTCGCGGTCGATCGACACCACGGTCGGCTTGGCGTCCTGGTCCAGCCCCTTCGCGCGGGTTTCGGGCAGGTTTACCGGCACGCCGGTCACCAGCAGCGGCGCGGTCACCATGAAGATGATCAGCAGCACCAGCATGACGTCGACCAGCGGCGTCACATTGATGTCGGCCATCGGCGCGCGGGCGCGGCCGCGCCGACCGGAGGGAGGGCCCGACATCGCCATCAGCGCGCGCTCCGCGGCTGAGGCGCGCTTGCGACCGTTCCGGCCGTCACCGCTGCGCCTCCAATTCCCGGCTGAGCGTCGAATAGAAGCCGTCGGCGAAGCGCGACAGCGCCGCTTCCAGCCGGTTGATGCCATGGCTGAACCGGTTGTAGGCGATGACCGCGGGAATGGCGGCGAACAGGCCGATGGCGGTCGCGAACAGGGCTTCGGCGATGCCCGGCGCGACGACGGCCAGCGAGCTGTTCTGCTCCGCCGCGATCGAGGTGAAGGCGCGCATGATGCCCCAGACCGTGCCGAACAGGCCGACGAAGGGCGCGACCGATCCGATCGTCGCCAGCATGTTTAGCCGATCCGACAGGCGGTCGACCTCGCCCGCGATGGTGCTGGACATGACGGTCGAGAGGCGGTCGCGCGTGCCTTCGCGGTCGATCACCTTCTGCGCGGTCGAGCGGCGCCATTCGGTGACGCCCGCCGCCATCACCTTGGCCGCCGGGAAACCGGCCTTGCCGCGCGCTTCGTAGAAGCGATCGATATCCTCCGCCTTCCAGAAATCCGCTTCGAACTTGCGGCTTTCCCGGCTGGCCTTGCGCAGCGTGACGCTGAAGCCGATGATCATCGCCCAGGTCCAGATGCTGGCCAGCAACAGGCCGATCATCACCCCCTTCACGACGATGTCGGCCTGAAGGAACAGGGCGAGCGGGGAAATGGTCGCGGCGTCGGTGATCGCGCCGGCGGGCAGGTTGAGCGTCATGGGTGGATGTCTTCCCCTTGGCAAAGGCGAGTATAGATGTCGGTCCAGGCCTTGGGCTGGCGCTGCGGGCGGCCCTGCGGCGTCAGCCAGGCGACGGTGATGGTGGCGTCGGTCAGTTCTTCGTCGCCGCGCATGACTGACTGATGAATGGCGCAGCTGGCGGCGCGCACGTCGACGACGCGGCTGACCACCATCAGGTCATCGTCCAGCCGCGCGGGGCGGCGATAGCGGATCTGCAGGTCGGTGACGGCATAGACGCCGCTGCCCCCTTCATGTTCACCGCGCTGGTCGATGCCCGCGATGCGCAGCATGTCGGACCGGGCGCGCTCCATATAGCGCAGATAATTGGCGTGGTAGACGAGGCCCGACAGGTCGGTGTCCTCGAAATAGATGCGCAGCGGGAAATGATGCACGGCGGACAGGAAGCGTCCGGTCGCCGGCGCTGGCATCGGGTCGGGTGAGGACATGGCGGGCTTTTAACCATGGCGCGGGCGTCAGGCAAAGCCGGAAAATGAGTCGGCGCGCTTCGCCCTGCGGCTGGCGCGTGGCCATTGATCGACGGGCCGATCCCGCGCCGCCGCCACTGGTCGGGCGATGTCGGGGAAGCTAAGGGACGGGCGAGGACTCAATCGGGAGATGGCAGGCATGACGGATATTCGCACCACAGGCGTGATCGGCGCGGGACAGATGGGCATCGGCATCGCCCAGGTGGCGGCGCAGGCGGGCTATGACGTGATCCTGTCCGACATCGACCTGCCGCGCGCGGAAAAGGGCAAGGCGAATATCGCCAAGCTGCTGGCGCGCGCGGTCGAGAAGGAAAAGATCGGCCAGGCCGACGCCGACGCCGCGCTGGCGCGGATCAGGCCGGTGGGCGAGATCGCGCCGCTGGCCGAGGCGCAGCTGGTGATCGAGGCGGCGACCGAGCGCGAGGAGGTGAAGCGCGCGATCTTCGGCAATGTCGGCGCGATCCTGGCGGCGGACGCGATCCTGGCGACCAACACATCCTCCATCCCGATCACGCGGCTGGCGCAGGCGGCGCCCGACGCCGGCCGGTTCGTGGGCGTCCATTTCTTCAACCCCGTGCCGGTCATGGTGCTGGTGGAGGTCATTCGCGGCCTTGCCACCACGCCCGAGACGGTGGCCGCGGTGGAAGCCTTTGCCGGGAAGATCGGCAAGACGGTGGTCCACGCGTTCGACGCGCCCGGCTTCGTCGTCAATCGCATCCTGCTGCCGATGCTGAACGAAGCGGTGTTCGTGCTGGGCGAGGGCGTGGGCAGCGTCACCGACATCGATCAGGGTTGCAAGCTGGGGCTCAACCATCCGATGGGGCCGCTGACGCTGCTGGATTTCGTCGGACTGGATACGGCGCTGGAAATATTGAACGTGTTCCTCACCACCACGGGCGATCCCAAATATCGTCCCGCGCCGCTGCTGGTGAAATATGTCGAGGCCGGCTGGTATGGCCGCAAGACGGGCCGCGGCTTCTACGATTATTCGGGGCCCGAGCCGGTGCCGACCCGCTGAGCCATCAGCGCGGGTAGCGCGCGTCCATATGAGCCAGGCTGCGGGCGATCAGCCTTTCCAGCACCGCCAGGTCGATCGCCGAGAGCCGCTTGATATAGAGGCAGCCCTTGCCCCGGCGGTGCGGACCGAGCGGGGCGAGGTCGGCGTCGTCTAGGCCTGGCAGGTAGAAGACCAGTTCCGCCTTGCGGGGCGAGAAGCCGATCCGGCACATGTCGCCCTCGCGTCCGCTGGCATGGCGATAATGATAGCGGCCAAAGCCGATGATGCTGGGCCCCCACATGGCCGGGGGCATGCCCGACAGGCGGGCCATCAGCGCCGTGACGGCGCGCCCGTCCGCCTGGCGCTCGGGCGGCTGCACCCGTGCGAGATAGGGATCGACCGCCGCGTCGGTTTCGACCGTCTTGTTCGCCGCGCCCATGGCTTGCCTTTCCCCTTGCCGCGCCCTACAGGCTAGCGCGTCATCTGGGGAGTAGCCAGCCGTTCCGTAACGGACGGGCCATGCGTCAACATATTTGGCCGAGAGGCCGTGGCGCATGGGAGGCGGCGCAAAGCCGCTTCGGGCGAGACCAATGGCATCGGCGCGTTCCTGTCCGGCCGGGCGGAAGGCGGCGGTGGCATTGTGTCCTTCATCCTTGCCCGGCCCCGGAACAGTCTCGATGGACGCCCTGCTCACCTCCACCGCGCTGGTCGCGCTCGCCGAAATGGGCGACAAGACGCAGCTGCTCGCCATGCTGCTCGCCACGCGCTTCAGAAAGCCCGCGCCGATCATCTCGGGGATATTCGTGGCGACGCTGGCCAATCACTTTCTGGCGGCGTGGGTCGGTCATGCCGCGGCCGGCGTGCTCGACCATGGCTGGTTCCGCTACGCCGTGGCCCTGTCCTTCATCGCCATGGCGGCGTGGACGCTGGTTCCCGACCGGATCGACGAGGACGCGCCGCTGGCCGCGCCGTCGCGCGCGGGGGTGTTCGTGACGACGCTCATCGCCTTCTTCCTGCTGGAGATGGGCGACAAGACGCAGGTCGCGACCGTGGCGCTGGGCGCGCGGTTCGGCGATCTGCTGGCGGTAACCGCGGGGACGACGATGGGCATGATGATCGCCAATCTGCCCGCCGTGCTGTTCGGCGAAGCGCTGGCCCGGCGCGTGCCGATGCGGGCGTTGCAGATGGGCGCGGCCCTGCTGTTCCTGCTGCTGGGGCTGTGGATGATCGCCGATCTTCAGGGCTGGATCGCCCGGCCTTGAAAAGGCGCAAAAAAGGAACGCGCGGCGCGCGGGGCGGTTGTCAGCGCGCGGCGGCTGTTGCAAGGGGATCGGCGGAGTCATTCCCTTCAGCTTGAAAGACATGGGACGCGCGTGATGAAGGACAGTCTGGTTACGATCTTCGGCGGCGGCGGCTTTCTGGGCCGGCAGGTCGCGCAGGCGCTGATGGCGCGGGGCGCGCGCGTGCGGATCGCGCAGCGGGACCTGGCCAGCGCGGTCAAGGTGAAGCCGCTGGGCGCGCTGGGCCAGACCCAGTTCGTGGCGGCCGACATCCGCAAGCCCGCGACGGTCGAGCGCGCCATCGTCGGCAGCGACATCGTCATCAACCTGGTCGGCATCCTGTCCGGCGATTTCGAGGCGTTCCACCATCAGGGCGCGGCCCATGTCGCCCAGGCCGCCGCGGCCGCCAATGTGCGCGCGCTGGTGCATGTGTCGGCGATCGGCGCGGACGCGGACAGTCCGTCTGCCTATGGCCGGTCCAAGGCGGCGGGCGAGGCGGCGGTGCGCGCGGCCTTCCCGGGCGCGACCATCATTCGCCCGTCGATCATCTTCGGGCCGGAGGACCAGTTCCTCAACCGCTTCGCCCGCATCATCGGCTCCGCGCCGGTCATTCCGGTGATCGGCGGCGCGACCCGGTTCCAGCCCGTCTATGTCGGCGATGTCGCCGACGCGATCGCCAATGCGGCGGAGCAGCCGCAGCTGCATGGCGGCAAGATCTATGAGGTCGCCGGCCCGCAGGTCATGACGATGAAGGAGATCAACGCCTGGATCGCCAAGACGATCGGCCGCGACAAGCCGGTGGTCGATGTGCCGGGCGGCGTCGCGTCGCTGCTGGCGATGCTGCCGGGCGGGCCGATCACCCGCGACCAGCTGGCGATGCTGGGCCGCGACAATGTCGCTGCGCCAGGTGCGCAGGGGCTGGACGCGCTGGGCGTCGCGCCGACGCCGCTGGGCGCGGTCGCGGATAAGTGGATGGTGCGCTATCGCAAGCATGGCCGCTTCGCCGGCCGCGTGCGCGCCTGACCATCCTGACCGATCCGGGTCGGGACGGCGCGCACGCCGTCCCGCCCTTTTCCGCTCCTCCCCGCAATCGGGGAGGATTTTTTGTGCGAGGCGAATAGGGCGCAGCCATGGACCTTCATTATCTGACCGTCATCCTGCTGGGCATCGTCGAGGGACTGACCGAGTTCCTGCCCGTATCCTCGACCGGGCACCTGATCCTGGCGAGCGAGCTGCTGGGCTATGACGCCGCGACCTGGGCGATGTTCAACGTCGTCATCCAGCTGGGCGCGATCCTGGCGGTGGTGGTGCTCTACTGGCGCACCTTCTGGGCGGTGGCGATGGGGCTGCTGCGGCGCGAGGCCGTGAGCTGGCGCTTCCTGCGCAACCTGGTGGTCGCCTTCATCCCCGCGGCGGTCATCGGCCTGGCGCTTCACGATTATATCGAGATGCTGCTGGGCGCGCCGCAGGTCGTCGCCTGGGCGCTGATCGCCGGCGGCATCGCCATCCTGCTGATCGAGCGCATGGTGAAGCAGGATCTGTTCCACGGCATCGCCGACATTCCGCTGGCGCGGGTGATCGGCATCGGCTTCATCCAGTGCCTGGCGATGGTGCCGGGGGTGAGCCGGTCGGGGGCGACCATCATGGGCGCGCTGACGCTGGGCGTCGAGCGGCGCACGGCCGCCGAATTCAGCTTCTTCCTCGCCATCCCGACGATGCTGGGCGCGACGACGCTGGAGCTGCTGAAGAAGGGCGACCGGATCACCAGCGCCGCGGTCGGCTGGGACAGCATCGCGCTGGGCTTCGTCGTGTCCTTCCTGGTCGCGCTGCTGGTCATTCGGTGGTTTGTCGGGCTGGTGTCGAAACATGGATTCGCGCCGTTCGCCTGGTACCGAATCGCCGCCGGCGTGGCGGCGTTGATCTGGCTGGGCCTGCGATAGGGCCGAAACGGAACAGAATAGATGCCAGTATTTGCGAGCTTGTCGCAACAAGCGCAATAAACGGCAATAATTAGGTCAGCTATCCTGCCATAAACGGCAGAATCCGCGTGACTCCGCGGGTTTTTCTGCTATCCGCCTGCCCGACACTGACGTTGGGGACGCATGATGGCCGACAATCCGATGCTGAAATTTGTGGGCTTGGGCCAAGCCTATCCGGACAAGCGAGCGGCCGACGACCGCGCGGATGATTTTCTGGAGATCAGCCGCAGCTTCATCCTCGACCGGGCCGAGGAGCAGGCGTCGCGCTGCTCGCAATGCGGCGTGCCCTATTGCTCGACGCATTGCCCGCTGCACAATCATATTCCCGACTGGCTGCGCCTGACCGCCGAGGGGCGGCTGCGCGAAGCCTATGAGCTGTCGAACCTGACCAGCACCATGCCCGAAATCTGCGGCCGCATCTGCCCGCAGGATCGGCTGTGCGAAGGCAATTGCGTTATCGAATTTTCCGGCCATGGCGCCGTCACCATCGGCAGCGTCGAAAAATTCATCACCGACACCGCCTGGAAGGAAGGCTGGGTCGAGCCGCTGGTGCCCGGCAGCCCCACCGGCCAGTCGGTTGGTGTGATCGGCGCGGGGCCGGCCGGCCTCACCACCGCCGAATATCTGCGCGCGGCGGGGCATGAGGTGCATGTCTATGACCGGCACGATCGCGCCGGCGGCCTGCTGACCTATGGCATTCCCGGCTTCAAGCTGGAAAAGGACGTCGTCATGCGCCGCATCCAGCGGCTGAAGGACGGCGGCATCGTCTTCCACGAAAGTTTCGAGGTCGGGCGCGACGCGACCATGGAGCAGCTGCGTGACAGGCACGACGCCATCCTGATCGCGACCGGCGTCTACAAGCCGCGCGACATCCGCGCGCCGGGCGTCGGCGCGGCGGGCGTGGTGAAGGCGCTCGACTATCTCACCGCCTCCAACAAGGCGGGCTTTGGCGATGACGTGCCCGAGCATGCGGACGGATCGCTGCTGGCGACGGGCAAGAATGTCGTCGTCATCGGCGGCGGCGACACGGCGATGGATTGCGTGCGCACGGCCATCCGGCAGGGCGCGAAGTCGGTGAAGTGCCTTTATCGCCGCGACCGCGACAATATGCCCGGATCGCAGCGCGAGGTCGCCAACGCCGAAGAGGAAGGCGTCGAGTTCGTGTGGCTGACCGCGCCGATCGCGTTCGAGGGCACGGATCATGTCACCGGCGTCAAGGTGACGAAGATGCGCCTGGGCCAGCCCGACGCATCGGGCCGCCGCGCGCCCGAGCCGGACCCGGGCAGCGAGTACAGCCTGGAGGCGGACCTGGTGATCAAGGCGCTGGGCTATGACCCGGAGGAACTGCCCAAGCTGTTCGGCGCGGAC
Source organism: Sphingobium naphthae (assembly GCF_020782235.1). GTDB lineage: Bacteria > Pseudomonadota > Alphaproteobacteria > Sphingomonadales > Sphingomonadaceae > Sphingobium > Sphingobium naphthae. The sequence continues at coordinate 31,368 of NZ_JAJGNO010000011.1, read as the reverse complement.
GACCTGTCCGTCACTCGCTGGGGCACGCTGCGCGTCGATCACAAGACGATGATGACCAGCCTGGACGGCGTCTTCGCCGCCGGCGACATCGTGCGGGGCGCAAGCCTTGTCGTCTGGGCGATCCGCGACGGGCGCGACGTGACCGAGCATATGCACCGCTATTTGGCGGCGAAGGCCAAGGCGGCGTCGGGCGAGAGGGTGTTGGCGTGATTTCGTATCTGGTCATACTGGCGTCGGCCTCTCCCACCGCGCAAGCGGCAGCGGTTCAGATCGCGCAAGCGACGTTTCAGCCTGAGCGGGCGACAGCCGATGCGCTCGCACAATGGGATGCGCAGTTCGATGCTGGCGTCACACGCGCTTCCGCCGGCAGAAAAATGACGGCCGATCAGGAAATCCGAAAAAACCGCGCTAAGGCAGCAGGTAAGGCCGAGCTGTCTCAACAGCTTAAGACCGTGGCGATTCCTAAGATGATGAGCCTGATCGAGGCCGAGTATATACAGAATTATTCGGAATCCGAGCTTCAGGAAGCGGCTGCATTCTGGACGTCTTCGGCGGGCGTGGCCTTTACCGCTGCGATGCAGGACGCGATCAAGAATGGGACCGGCAGGATTGTTCCGCCGGCCGAACATAGCGCTGCTATCGGTCGCTATCTGTCGTCCGCAACCGGGCGCAAGGAAAGCGCTCGCTCCGCAATTCTTCGTCCCGCGCTCGCCAAGGAAATGGGCTTGTTCATGCAGCAGGTCCAGCCAAAGGTTGATGCGCGGATGAAGGCGGCAATGGCCGCCGCATCGTGAAAGGTAAGTATATGGAACATATCGATTCCGAACGCCTCCGCATCGCGCGGGAAGGCATGTACCGCCCAGAATTTGAAGGCGACGCCTGCGGCGTGGGCCTGGTCGCAGCGACCGATGGCAAGCCGTCGCGCCGCGTGGTCGCCTCCGCGATCGACGCGCTGAAGGCCGTGTGGCACCGCGGCGCGGTCGATGCGGACGGCAAGACCGGCGATGGCGCGGGCATCCATGTCGACCTGCCGGTGCGCTTCTTCGACGACGCGATCGCCGATGGCGGACACAAGCCGCTGCCCAACCGCCTGGCGGTCGGCATGATCTTCCTGCCGCGCACGGACCTTTCCGCTCAGGAAACTTGCCGCACCATCGTCGAAAGCGAGATCATCGAGGCGGGCTACACCATCTATGGCTGGCGCCAGGTGCCCGTGGACGTGTCGGTCATCGGCGAGAAGGCGCAGCGCACCCGGCCCGAAATCGAGCAGATCATGATCGCGGGCCCCATGCCCGAGGAGCGCGACACCGCCGAGTTCGAAAAGGAGCTCTACCTCATCCGCCGCCGGATCGAGCGCAAGGTGATCGCGGCGCAGATCCAGGATTTCTACGTCTGCTCCCTGTCCTGCCGCTCGATCATCTACAAGGGGCTGTTCCTGGCCGAATCGCTGTCGGTCTTTTACCCCGACCTGCAGGATGAGCGGTTCGAGAGCCGTGTCGCGATCTTCCACCAGCGCTATTCGACCAACACCTTCCCGCAATGGTGGCTCGCCCAGCCGTTCCGCACGCTCGCCCATAATGGCGAGATCAACACGATCCGCGGCAACCAGAACTGGATGAAGAGCCACGAGATCAAGATGGCGAGCCTGGCCTTTGGCGAGCAGTCGGAGGACATCAAGCCGGTGATCCCGGCCGGCGCGTCCGATACCGCTGCGCTGGATGCCGTGTTCGAGGCGATCTGCCGGTCGGGCCGCGACGCGCCCACCGCCAAGCTGATGCTGGTGCCCGAGGCGTGGCAGGCGGACAATGCCGAACTGCCCAAGGCGCATGCCGACATGTATGAATATCTGGCGTCCGTGATGGAGCCGTGGGACGGGCCCGCCGCGCTCGCCATGACGGACGGCCGCTGGGTCGTGGCCGGCGTCGACCGCAATGCGCTGCGCCCGCTGCGCTACACGCTGACCGGCGACAATCTGCTGATCGTCGGGTCGGAAACCGGCATGGTCGTCGTGCCCGAAACCACCATCGTCAAGAAGGGCCGCATGGGCCCGGGCCAGATGATCGCGGTGGACCTGGCCGAAGGCGAAATCTACGAGGATCGCGCGATCAAGGACCAGATCGCGGGTGAGCGTCCCTATGGCGAGTTGATCAAGGACTTTCTGACGGTCGATGACCTGGCCGATGCGCCCAGCGCGCTGCCCGCCTGGGACAAGGCGGAGCTGACGCGCCGGCAGGTCGCCGCCAACCTGACGCTGGAAGATATGGAGCTGATCCTCAGCCCCATGGTCGAGGATGCGAAGGAAGCGATCGGATCGATGGGCGACGACACGCCGCTCGCCGTCATTTCCGACAAGCCGCGCACGATCAGCCATTTCTTCCGCCAGAATTTCAGCCAGGTCACCAACCCGCCGATCGACAGCTTGCGCGAACGGCATGTGATGAGCCTGAAGACCCGCTTCGCCAATCTGCACAACATCCTGGAGGAAGGCGCGCAGAACAGCCATGTTCTGGTGCTGGAATCCCCGGTGGTGACGAGCGGCGAATGGGCGCGGCTGAAGGCCTATTTCGGCGCGGCGGTGGCGGAGATCGACTGCACCTTCCCGGCCGAAGGCGGGCAGGAGCAGCTGCGCGCCGCGATCGCGCGCATCCGCCAGGAAGCCGAGCAGGCGGTGCGCGAGGGGCGGACCGAAATCTTCCTGACCGACGAGCATGTCAATGCCGAGCGCGTCGCCATCCAGGGCGTGCTGGCGGCGGCGGCGGTGCACACGCATCTGGTGCGCAAGGGGCTGCGCAGTTACGCGTCGATCAACATCCGCTGCTCCGAAGCGCTCGACACCCATTATTATGCGGTGCTGATCGGCGTCGGCGCGACCACGGTGAACGCCTATCTGGCCGAAGCGAGCATCGCCGATCGCCATGCGCGCGGCCTGTTCGGCGACCTGAGCTTCGACCAGTGCGTCGAGCGCTATCGCAAGGCGATCAACGAAGGGCTGCTGAAGATCATGTCCAAGATGGGCATTGCGGTCATCAGCTCCTATCGCGGCGGCTATAATTTCGAAGCGGTCGGCCTGTCGCGCGCGCTGGTCAACGACCTGTTCCCCGGCATGCCCGCGAAGATTTCGGGCGAAGGCTATCAGTCGCTGCATTATAGCGCGATGCTGCGGCATCAGGCGGCCTATGACGCGGCGGTCGTGCGCCTGCCGGTCGGCGGCTTCTATCGCCAGCGCAATGGCGGCGAGAGCCATGCCTATTCCGCGCAGCTGATGCACCTGCTCCAGACCGCGGTCGCGACCGACAGCTATTCGACCTATCTGCAATTTTCGCGCGGGGTGCGCGACTTGCCGGCGGTCTATCTGCGCGACCTGATGGAGTTCAACTTCGCGCGCGAGGCGGTGCCGATCGACGAGGTGGAAGCGACCACCGAAATCCGCAAGCGCTTCGTGACACCGGGCATGTCGCTGGGCGCGCTCAGCCCCGAAGCGCATGAAACGCTGGCGATCGCGATGAACCGCATCGGCGCCAAGGCGGTGTCGGGCGAAGGCGGCGAGGATGCCGCGCGTTTCAAGCCCTATGAAAATGGCGACAACGCCAATTCGGTGATCAAGCAGATCGCGTCGGGCCGCTTTGGCGTCCATGCCGAATATCTGGGCAGCGCCGAGGAGATCGAGATCAAGGTCGCGCAGGGCGCCAAGCCCGGCGAGGGCGGCCAGCTGCCCGGCTTCAAGGTGACCGAGTTCATCGCCCGCCTGCGCCATTCGACGCCCGGCGTGACGCTGATTTCGCCCCCGCCGCACCATGACATCTATTCGATCGAGGATCTGGCGCAGCTCATCTACGACTGCAAGATGATCAACCCGCGCGCGCGGGTCTGCGTCAAGCTGGTGAGCCAGGCCGGCATCGGCACCGTCGCCGCCGGCGTCGCCAAGGCGCATGCCGACGTCATCCTGGTGGCCGGCCATGTCGGCGGCACCGGGGCGAGCCCGCAGACGTCGATCAAATATGCCGGCACGCCCTGGGAAATGGGTCTTTCGGAAGCCAATCAGGTGCTGACGCTCAATGGCCTGCGCCATCGCGTCAAGCTGCGCACCGATGGCGGGCTCAAGACCGGGCGCGACATCGTGATCGCCGCGATCCTGGGCGCGGAGGAATTCGGCATCGGCACGCTGAGCCTGGTGGCGATGGGCTGCATCATGGTGCGCCAGTGCCACAGCAACACCTGCCCGGTGGGCGTGTGCGTGCAGGACGAGAAGCTGCGCCAGAAATTCACCGGCACGCCGGAAAAGGTCATCAACCTCATGACCTTCATCGCCGAGGAAGTGCGCGAGATATTGGCGCGCTTGGGCTTCCGCAGCCTGGACGAAGTGATCGGCCGCACCGAGCTGTTGAAGCAGGTCAATCGCGGCGCCGAGCATCTGGACGACCTCGACCTCAACCCGATCCTGGCCAAGGTCGACGCGCCCGACGAACAGCGCCGCTTCTCGCTGGATGCCTGGCGCAACGAAGTGCCCGACAGCCTGGACGCGCAGATGATGAAGGATGCGCGCGCCGTGTTCGAACGGGGCGAGAAGATGCAGCTGACCTATACGGTGCGCAACACGCACCGCGCGGTCGGCACGCGCCTGTCGGCGAAGATCACCGAAAAGTTCGGCATGTCGGCCCTGGCGGACGGGCATTTGACCGTGCGGCTGCGCGGATCGGCGGGTCAGTCGCTGGGCGCGTTCTTGTGCAAGGGGATCACGCTGGAGGTGTTCGGCGACGCCAATGACTATGTCGGCAAGGGGCTGTCGGGCGGCATCATCAAGGTGCGCACGACCGTGTCATCGCCGCTGTCGTCGAAGGACAACACCATCCTGGGCAACACCGTCCTCTACGGCGCGACCAGCGGCAAGCTGTTCGCGGCGGGCCAGGCAGGCGAGCGCTTTGCGGTCCGCAATTCGGGCGCGCAGGTGGTGGTCGAAGGCTGCGGCGCCAATGGCTGCGAATATATGACCGGCGGCACCGCCGTGATCCTGGGCAAGACCGGCGCCAATTTCGGCGCGGGCATGACCGGCGGCATGGCCTTCATCCTGGACGAGGATGGCAGCTTCCCGACGCGCGCCAATCCCGAAAGCATCCTGTGGCAGCGGCTGGAAAGCGCGCATTGGGAAGCGCAGCTGAAGGCGTTGATCGCCGAACATGCGGTGGCGACGGACAGCAAATGGTCGAACACCATCCTGGACGACTGGGATCGCTGGCGCCGTTATGTCTGGCAGGTCTGCCCCAAGGAAATGGTGAGCCGCCTGGCGCATCCGCTGAGCGACGCGCCGGCGCAGACGGTCGCCGCCGAATAAGCGGCGCCTCGGCGCCTCAATAGGCGCCGGTCGTCGCTGCCCCCGGCGCCGTCGCACGGGCGGCGGGGCTGGCGGCCGGCTCCGTCAGCGCGACGCGCATGGCGGGGCGGGATGCCTGCGCGGGCGCCTGAGCGCTAACCTGCGGCGCCACGGCCTGGTGGGGGCGCGCGGCGGGGGAGGGCGCGTCGGCGAAGCGCACGACATTGGGCGGCAGTTGGTGAATGACCGGGACCGATGCTTCGACCGGCGTGGCGGCATATCCCATGTCGGCATCGGCCGCCGCCAGATAATCCTGGACGACAGGATCGCTGCTGCCGCCATCGACCATGCCATAATCATCATAGCCCGCCATCGCGGCGGCATGGCGCCGGTCGGCCAGCGTCGGGCCGCAGCCGGTGCAATGGATGGTTCGGGGGCCGGGATCGACGGCATCCGCGACGGGCGCTTCGAAGTCGGTGTAGAGCGAGGGTTCGGCGTCGCGTTCCAGCGGCGAACGCTGGGGGCTGACGGCATAGCTTCCCAGCGTCAGGCCCATCGCCGTCGCGGCGGCCACGGTCGTGCCCGACAGCATCCAAAGTCGCATCTTGTCCACTCCTCCCGCCCGCTCTGGCGGTTCACCCATCGTCCCTCTCGACAAACCCAACGCAGATGCAGATCACTTGTTGCATGACCCAAAAGCCTTTGCTAAGGGCCGCCTCCTACCAAGGCACCGGCCCCGCCGGTTTCCCTGTTGATGTGCGGTCGTGGCGGAATTGGTAGACGCGCAACGTTGAGGTCGTTGTGGCCGAAAGGCCGTGGAAGTTCGAGTCTTCTCGACCGCACCATCTTTTCTTCAGCAGCATTCATTCGCAGAAACGGCCTGCGCCGCGTTAGGGGCCTGAGGCTATTCCAGCGCCCGGATCGCGCGTTCGTCGCAGCGCTGGGGCACCGACGGCACCGGGCTGACGGCCGGCACCGCCAGCGTCTGGCCGAGGCGCAGCGGGGCGAAGCGCCGGGCGTCGATCCCGGCGCAGCGCAGCGCCAGTCGCAGCATGCGGGGCGGCGTGTTCCAGCCTTCATAGGACAGGCGGAATGTGCCCCAATGGATGGGGATCGCGCTCGACGCGCCCAGCCGCCTGAACACCTCCACCGCCTGCAGCGGGCCGATATGCGCGTCCGATTGCATCTGACCCTTCCAGAAGCGGAAGGCGCCGATCGGGATCAGCGCCAGGCGGATCGGCCCGAAGCGGCGCGCCTGCACCGGCCAGCCCATGTCACCCGCGCCGGTGTCGCCGGCGAAGAAGATATTGCCCGCGCGGGTTTCGATGACGAAGCTCGACCAGAGCGCGCGGTTGCGGTCGCTGCCCCAGCGGCTGCCCCAATGATGGTTGCGCGTCACATGGACGCGATAATCGGGGCAATGTTCGTAATTGCCGCACTGGATCACCGCTTGCGGCGCCAGGCCGTTGAGCGCCGCGCCGCTGACCGATTGGCCCCAGTCGAGCGCGGTCGCGGGAATGCCATTATCCTTGAGGATCGCGTCATTGCCCAGGCTGGTGACGATTTTGGGCCGGTCGCGCGCCCAGAGCCGCTTCAGCGTCGGCAGGTCCATATGATCATAATGATTGTGGCTGATGACGATCAGGTCGATTTTGGGCAGATCGTCGAAGCGGACGCCGGGTTGCGCCACGCGCTTGGGGCCCAGCGGCGGAAAGGGGCTGGCATAATCGGACCAGATCGGATCGGTCAGGATGTTGAGCCCTGCCGCCTGAACCAGCACGGTCGCATGGCCGACCCAGGTGGCGCTCATGCCGCGCGGGGCGGCGAAGGGCGCCGGGCGCGCCGGCTTGACCGCGATCGCTTCCGGCCAGGCGGGCCGGTCGTCGTCGCCCAGCAGATAGCGGGCGATGAAGCCCGATCGGCTGGCGCCCGGCGGGGCGGGCGCGTCGATGTCGCCGTCGGGATTGAAGAAGCGCGCACCGTCATAATGGCGGCTGACCGGCCCGTCATAATAGATGTGGTCGAGGAAGGGCGGCAGGATGGTGATCGCCAGGCATAAAGCGATCAGCAGGAACAGCAGCGCGATCCCCGCGCCCCGGATGATGCTGACAAGCCGACCCATGGATGCTCCCGCGCTGATGACGGTTGCGTGCATAGCGCAGCGCGCGGAGGGGACAAGGGTTGGAATTCCGGCGCGGCGCGCTACATGGCTTGCGATCTGTTCTCAATTGGGAGTCCCGCTTCATGGCCGACATGCGCACCGAAACCGACAGCATCGGGGCCATCGACGTGCCCGCCAGCGCCTATTGGGGCGCGCAGACGCAGCGCAGCATCGAGAATTTCCCCTTCGGCGCGACCGAGCGGATGCCGATCGGCATCGTCCACGCCCAGGCGATCGTGAAGCAGGCGGCGGCGCGGGTGAACGCGAAACATGGACTGGATCCCAGGATCGTCGAGGGCATCGAGCAGGCGGCGCAGCGCATCGTGTCGGGGGCGCTGGATGACCAGTTCCCGCTCGTCATCTGGCAGACCGGCAGCGGCACCCAGACCAACATGAACGTCAATGAAGTGATCGCCGGCTATGCCAATGAACAGCTGGCCGGCACGCGCGGCGGCAAGAGCCCGGTCCATCCCAATGATCATGTGAATATGAGCCAGTCGTCCAACGACAGCTTCCCGACCGCGCTGCATGTCGCGACGGTGCTGGCAACGCGCGACCGGCTGATCCCGGCGCTGGAGACGCTGACCGCCGCGCTCACGGCCAAGGCGAAGGGGTGGAGCCATATCGTCAAGATCGGCCGCACCCATACGCAGGATGCGACGCCGCTGACGCTGGGCCAGGAATTTTCCGGCTATGCCGCGCAGTTGATCAGCAGCAAGGCGCGCATCGAGGGCGCATTGAACGGCAATATCCGCAAGCTGGCGATCGGCGGCACGGCGGTCGGCACCGGGCTCAACGCGCCCGAGGGCTGGGCCGAGGACATGGTCGCGGCGATCAGCGACATCGCCGGCACGCCGTTCGAAAGCGCGCCCAACAAATTCGAACAGCTCGCCGCCAAGGACGGGCTGGTCTTCTATTCCGGCGCGCTCAACAGCCTGGCCGTGGCGCTGACCAAGATCGCCAACGACATTCGCTTCCTGGGTTCGGGGCCGCGATCGGGCCTGGGCGAGCTGGACCTGCCGGCCAATGAACCGGGCAGCTCGATCATGCCGGGCAAGGTCAACCCGACCCAGTGCGAATCGCTGACCATGGTGGCGGCGCAGGTGATCGGCAATCATCAGGCGGTGACCGTCGGCGGCATGCAGGGACATTTCGAACTCAACGTCTTCATGCCGCTGATCGGCGCGAATGTGCTGCGGTCGATCCATCTGCTGAGCGTGGGCATGGAAAGCTTCGCCGCGCGCTGCGTCGAGGGGCTGCAGGCCAATGAAGGCCGCATCGCCGAACTGGTCGACCGGTCGCTGATGCTGGTGACGGCGCTGGCGCCCGAAATCGGCTATGACAATGCGGCCGCCATCGCCAAACATGCCCATAAGCAGGGACAGACGCTGCGCGAGGCGGGGCTGGAGCTGGGGCTGGTCGACGGGCCGACATTCGACCGGCTGGTGCGCCCCGAAAATATGGTGTGACCGTGGCGGAACCAGTCGCCGCGCGATACATTGACCGGATATGAAGAGGAAATCCGCGCCCCCCGCCCTTGTCACCGTCCGCCCGCCCAAGAAGCGGGGGATTTTGCGCAAGGCCGCGCGGGTCGGGGCGACTCTGGTCGCCGCGCGGGTCGCGGCCGACACCGGCAAGAAAGGCGTCATTGGCCTGCTGGCCGGCGCCGGTGCCAAGCGGTTGATCCTGCGCTATCCGGGCGGCGCGCTGTTCGTCACCGGCGCCTATATGGCGGGCAAGCTCTATGAAGCGAAGCGCGCGGCGGATCGCAAGAAGGCGCAGAAGCTGCTGCCCGACAAGAGCGGCGAGCCCATCCCCATCGAAAGCGCGCGCAAGACCAGCAACGCCTGACCGACGGCCTCAGAGCGCCGCCTGCCAGTCGCGGACGGCGTCGATCGGCCAGCTCAGCATCAGGATGTTGAGCGTCAGATTGTCGCGGATCACCCACAAGGCCAGCAGCTCCAGCGCGATCGCCACGGCGACGGTCGCCCACAGCGGCGCGCGCGACGCGAACAGGAAGCCTGCCGCCATCATGGCGATGTCGCTCATCGAATTGACGATGGAATCGCCCGAATAGCCCAGCGCGATCGTTGCCGTGCGATAGCGGTCGATGATCATGGGCGAATTTTCGACCACTTCCCATGTCGCCTCCAGCGCGACGGCCAGCGCCAGCCGCATGCCGAGGGGCTGGCGGCGCAGCAGCCAGTGCGCGAGGGCGTAGAAGAGGAAGCCGTGGATCACATGGCTGAGGCTGTACCAGTCGGCGATATGCTGGCTGTTGCCGCTGTCGAGCGCGCCGTGCCAGAGGTCGACCCGCCCGCAGGTGCAGATGGGCGGCCGATCCATCAGGAACAGCAGCGCGCAGGCCGCCGCCGCGATCAGCGCCGCCAGCAGCAGGCCGCGCCGGTTCCGTCCCTTACGCGTTCGTGCCAATCGCTTGTCCCCCACCCTTGCAAAAATGCGTCATTGCGGCCACTAGCGGCCATGGCCGACAGCATCCTCACAGATATTCCCGATTTCAAGCGCCGCGGCGTGCTTTTCGTCCTGTCCTCGCCCTCGGGCGCGGGCAAATCGACGATCGCGCGCAAGTTGCTGGCGGCCGAGCCGGACCTGTCCATGTCGGTGTCGGCCACGACCCGGCCGATGCGCCCGGGCGAGGTCGAGGGCAAGGATTATCATTTCGTCGACCTGGAAGAATTCCGGCGCATGGCGAACGAGCATGAATTTCTGGAATGGGCGCATGTCTTCGGCCAGCGCTACGGCACGCCGCGCGCGCCGGTGGAGGCGATGCTCAAGTCCGGCAAGGACGTGCTGTTCGACATCGACTGGCAGGGCGCGCAGCAGCTGCACCAGATCGCGGGGGGCGATGTCGTGCGCATCTTCATCCTGCCGCCCTCGATGGAGGAGCTGGAGCGTCGCCTACGCGGGCGGGCGACCGACAGCAACGAAGTGATCGAAGGCCGCATGGCGCGCGCGGCCGGCGAGATCGCGCATTGGGACGGCTATGACTATGTGCTGTGCAATGTCGACGCCGACGATTGTTTCCGCCGGGTGCAGACGATCCTGCATGCCGAACGCATGAAGCGCAGCCGCCAGACCGGCCTTATCGGCTTCATCCGCAAGCTCAGCCGCTATCATCAGGACGATTGAGCGGCCTGGCGGTCGCGCTAGCCCTCGAACCCCGCCGGATCGGCCCAGTCGGGGTGAGTCCAGGCCATCACCTTGAACAAGGCGCCCATCGCATCCGCATCGGTCAGCCTATGGGCGGCCGCCTGCACCTCCTGCGCGCGATCCGGGGCGGTCGCGGCGAGCTGGGCCGCGCGCGCGTCGATGCCCAGCTGGCGCAGGAAATCGCCCTGACCGACCGGCCCATGGACGCGCAGCCCCGCCTGACGCGCCATATTGCCCAGCATCGTGAAATCGACATGCGTGGTGAGGTCGACTTCGCCCGGATCCGCGAAGGGATCGGCAAACTGGTGCGCCTTCACCGCCTGGAGCGTGTCGCCGAGCGCCGGGCCTTCATAGCCATAGTCGATGAGGATCGCGGCACCCCCCTGCCGGGCGATGCGCTGGGCCAGGGCATAGGCGATCTCCGCCCCCGCCATCGGCGATTCGAGGATCGCGCCGTCGGGCGCATCCGCGGCGATCGGCGGCAGGCCGGATTCGATGCGGCGATAACCGGCCACCGGGATGAAGCGGCCCGGCTCCTCCCGCGCCAGCAGCACCCGCTCGCGCCATTCGTCGCCGACGCGAATACATTGACGCACCGGCAGGGCATCGAAAAATTCATTGGCGACGACCAGCAGCGGCCCCTGTTCGGGCAGACTGGCGATCGTGTCATGGTGGATGACGGTGGGCAGCAATGCCTGCTGCCGGCCGCGCAGGGCGGGGCTGGTCTCGACGAAGTGGACCGGCGGCGCGAAGGCCGCGCGCGCCATCGCCCGCAGCGCGTCGGATGCCAGCGTGCCGCGCCCGGGGCCAAGCTCCACATAGGCGGCCTGTCCGCACCGGCCCGATCGCATCCAGATATCGGCGATCGCGAGGCCGATCAGTTCGCCGAACATCTGGCTGATTTCCGGCGCGGTGGTGAAATCCCCCTCCGCCCCCAGCGGATCGCGCGTGCCGTAATAATGCTGGTTCGCCTCGGCCATATAATGGGCGACCGAGATCGGCCCGCCCGAGGCGATCTGTCGCGCCAGCCTTTCGGCCAGCGGCAGCGGATCAGGCGACACTGGCGCCGCCGGCGACCGGCTCGACGCGCAGGCGCCGTCCCCTGGCCGTCGCGATGAGATAAAGGCCCGCCAGGATCATCGGGATGCAGAGCCACTGGCCCATGTGCAGGCCGGTGCGCGCGGCGAACTCCATCAGCTGCGCGTCGGCTTCGCGCACATATTCGATGCCGAAGCGGAAGCAGCCATAGCCGAGCAGGAACAGGCCAACCAGCATGCCCGGCTGGTAGCGCGCCTTGGTCTTCCAGAAGGCGAAGGCGAGGATCAGGAACAGGACGATGCCTTCCAGACCGGCTTCGTAGAGCTGGCTGGGGTGGCGCGGCACGTCGCCGCCGGTGGGAAAGACGATCGCCCAGGGTACATCGGTCGCCTTGCCCCACAATTCGCCGTTCACGAAATTGGCGAGGCGGCCGAAGAACAGGCCGAAGGGCACGACGCAGGCGACATAATCATGGATGCGCAGCCAGCTCAATTTTTCCTTCCACGCCATGTAGAGGATGCCCAGCGACACGCCGACCGCGCCGCCATGGAAGGACATGCCGCCATTCCACAGCTTGAGGATGTCGAGCGGATTCGCCAGGATTTCGGGCTGGTAGAAGATCACATAGGCCAGCCGCCCGCCGATGATGATGCCTAGCGTCGCATAGAAGATCATGTCGTCGGCATGGCGGCGCGCCATCGGCGATCCGGGCTGCGCGACCAGCTTGAGCAGATACCAGTAGCCGATCAGGATGCCGGCCAGATAGGCGAGGCTGTACCATTTCAACTGGAAGAAGCCGAGGTCGAGCGCAACGGGATCGAGCCCCAGATCGTTGAAATGGATGGCGGTCGAAGCGGCCGCGGCAAGGTCCAGGATCAAATCGGCTTCCCTCATGTTGGACAGGCCTGACCCCATAGAGCAAGGGCCGCGCCAGACCAAGGGGCTGCGAAGGAGGCGGGCGCTTTGTCCGCCCGCCCCCTTGATCGTCACGGCTGAGGCAGGCCGAGCGCCTGGACGATGTCGTCCCAGGCGACGAGCTTGAAATTCTGCGCCGCCGCCGCATTATGGCCGTCCTGCGCGATGAACAGGCCGCCGGGAAAAGCGGGGCCGAAATCGCCGAGCATCAGTTCGATGCCGTCGGTTTCCTCCGTCCCGCCAACCGCCCCATCGACGACGCGGAAGCGGCCGACATAGGCGTCGTCGCGCAGGCGGTACAGGACATAGGCATTGTCGCCCTGGCTGGAGACGAGGACATAGCCGTCCTTCTCCCCGATCGGCGCGATCGCCACGCCTTCGGCATCCATGACCAGGTTCTTGCCGTCCGCTGCGGCGATCTCCGTCGGAGTCGTGGCGCCGCTCGCGCGCGCGTCGAAGCGCCACAGGCCGACATCCTCTTCCGCGACATAGAGGATATGGGTGCGGTCATCGACGGCGCAGCCTTCCGCCTGGGTGCCAAGCTTCATGGTGCGCACGATGCGAGCCGTGGGCGTGGCGCCGGACGCGTCGATCGCCAGCTGGTTGATGGTCCCGTCCTTCAGCACGATATAGGCGGACAGGCCGCTTTCGTCCCGGCCAAGGCAGATGCCATAGGCTTCGCCCCGGCCGCCGTCGATCTTGCCGATGGCCGTCAGCCTCGCGGTCGCGGTGTCGAGGCGGAACAGCGCGACCTTGGCATTGGCGACGTCATTGCGGTCCGACGCGGCGACCAGCACGCCCTGCGCGCCATTGATGGCGACGCCATCCTTCAGGTCGACATTGTTGACGCGGCCGGCATCCAGAAAGTCGCGGCTCTTGCCGTCGAGGCCATAGACATAGAGGCCCGCCTTCTTGTCCGTGCCCACGATCAGGCTCTGTGCCGGATCGGCGGCATTGCGCCAGATCGCCGGATCATCGGCGGCGTCCGCATTGGGCGTGCCCACCGGCGTGGTCTCGCCGCGCGCCGTGACCGACACCGCGGGCGTCGCATTGGCGATGCGGACTTCGACGGGAAGTTCCTGCTCGGCCGCCGCGCAGGCCGCAAGTGTCATCAAAGTGAAACAGGAAATCATCGAAGTGTAATATTTATTTCGCGATGCGGTCATGAACAACTCCTAGCGGCGCGGGACGAGGGGCTAGATACAAGACCGGCCCCGTTCGTCAATTTCTCATCATGACTAGGGGGCAATATGGTCGCGAATAAGTGGCTGATGCTTGGTTGCGCTTCGATGGCGCTTATCTCTTCCCAAGCTCTTGCGCAGGCGCCGTCGACTTCGGACGAAGTGTCGAAGACGGACGGACCGATCACGCAGGCGTCGGACATCGTCGTCATCGCCGGCATCGGCTATCGCGACCGCACGGACACGCCCGAGCCGGTGCTGAAATATGGCACCGACTATTTCCAGCGCTTTGAGCCGCTGACCGCCGGCGACGCGCTCAAGCGTGTGCCGTCCGTGACCTTCCTGTCGGACGTGATCGAAAGCGACGCGCCGCAGCTGCGCGGCCTGCCGCCGGGCTATACCCAGATTCTGATTAACGGCGAGCGCGTGCCGGGCGGATCGACCGACCGCAGCTTCTTCATGGACCGTATTCCGGCCGAACTGATCGACAGCGTCGAGATCGTGCGCTCCTCCTCGGCGCGGCGCACGGGCGATGCGATCGCCGGTACGCTCAACATCAACCTGCGTGACGGCTATGAGCTGAACGGCGGCTATGTCCGCGCCGGCGGCCTCGTCTACGACGACAATGAGCTGGAACCGAGCCTGGGCTTCGTCTGGGGCGGCGCAGTCGGTCCGGGCCGCCTGCTGCTGGGCGGCAATCTTCAAGGTCGTCACAATCCCAAGAAGAAGGAAAGCCTGCGCTACGGCGATTCGCCCGAGAATGTCACCGATTATGCGACCGAGGAATTCGACAATCGCGAGGACCAGACGGACACGCGCGATGGCAAGGACTACAGCTTCAACGGCAGCTACGAAATCGACGCGGGCGACACCAATTTCAAGCTGAACGGCTTCTATGTGAAAACCGATCGCACGGAAACGGAGCGCAGCTTCGAATATGATGATCTGACCGCGGTCACCGGCCCGGTGCCGGACGGCAACCTGCTGAGCGACAATGCGAACGTCGCCAAGATCGACCAGGAAAATTACTCGATCGACGGCAAGCTGACCCAGGACTGGTCGGCGGGCAAGACCTCGCTGCGCGTGGGCTATGCCAAGTTCATCGAGGATCGCCGCGAAACCGAATATGAAATCGGCTTCGACGTGGACGAGGGCGACGATCCCGAGTTCGAAGGCACGCTGACCCAGACGGACATCAAGGACCAGGAATTTACCGTCAAGCTGGAGCATGAGATTCCGCTGGGCGAGACGATGAAGTTCGTGTTCGGCGGCTATTATCAGGACAAGACGCGCCGCACCGGCATCTTCGAAGCCGAGCAGGAAGGCACGGGCAGCTTCGAGTGGAACCAGTTCCAGCAGAACCCCACCGACCTGGCGACCGAGTTCGAGGAACTGGAAGCGATCGACGGCGGCGACAGCCGGATCAAGGAGAAGCGCCGCGACGCCTTCGCCCTGATCGAGGGCGATACCGGTGCGATCAAGTGGGAAGCGGGCGTCCGCTACGAGCATACCAAGGTGCGCGTCACCGACTATACGGTGGACGAGGACATCGCCGATCAGTCGAACAGCTATGGCAAGTTCCTGCCGTCGGCATCGTTCAAGCTGTCGCTGACCGACAATGATCGCATCATCGGTTCGGTCGCGCGTACGCTGCGCCGCCCGCAGTTCGACTATATCCTGCCCGCGACGCTGGAAGAGGAAGTCGGCGACAGCGACCTGCTGGGCAACCCGCAGCTCGACCCCGAAAGCGCCTGGGGCTTCGACATCGGCTATGAGCATCGCATGGGCAGCCGCGGCATCGTGGGCGTCAACTTCTTCTACCGCGACGTCAAGGACCTGATCGAACTCACCAACACGGGCGAGGAAGGGTCGGAAGGCGAAGGCACTTTCGTCTACACGCCGATGAACGTGGGCGACGGCAAGGTCTATGGCGTGGAATTCGACCTGTCGACCGACCTTGGCTTCATCGGCCTGCCCAATACCGGCCTGTTCGGCAACCTGTCCTGGCTGGACAGCGAGATCACCGACGAACTGGGTGAGCGTCGCTTCAACAACCAGTCGAAATATGTCTATAATTTCGGCTTTATCCAGGACTTCCCGACCTTCGGCGCGGCGTTCGGCGCCACCTATCGCAAGCAGGGCGCAGCCTATAGCCGAGTGATTGCGGAGGAAGTGACGACCACCTATGGCGCCGAACTCGAAGTGTTCGTGGAGAAGCGCTTTGGCAAGAAGTTCACCATTCGCGCGGTGGGATCCAACCTGCTGAACGGCGCCAAGCGCGAGACGTTCAACAAGTTCGACAATCTGGCCGACCAGGTCGACCGCAACTTCGACGAATATGAGCTGGAAAGCGAGAAGGCGGGTCCCGTCTTCCAGTTGATCGCGCGCATGGCCTTCTGATCGGCCACGACCGGGCAAAGAAGGGGCTGCGCCAGTGGCGCGGCCCCTTTTTCTATCTCAGCGATTATTGTCAAGCCAGCGGACGATGGCGTCCACATCCGCGCCCGCAGCATCGACGGCCTGCTTCAGCCGGTCCTGCGAAATCTCGAACCGGTCGGCCCAATATTGGGCGCTCAGTGGATCGTCCACCGATACGCGCTTGAGATCGCGGGGGACCGGCGGTTGCTGCCCGGCGTCCATCGGATCAGCCGCCATCGGCTTCATCGGGATCGTTCGTCCCGGGCTTGTTTGCCGCATCGCTGTCGGTGCCCGGCGATCCTTCCTCGGGCGGCGGAATGTCGGGGCGACCCTCCGCCGGGTCCTGCGAGGAGGGGGTGGGCGGGCTGGTCTGATCGTCGATCATGGCGTTCTCCTCATCATGCTGGGAGGGGAAGAACGCGCAAGGCGGCGCTTGCTATCCGCGCTTCTGCAACAGGTCGACGTTGAGATAGGCCGCCACGGCGGCCGGGCTGTCGCCGACCGTCTCGACCGCTTCCTCCAACTCGTCCCGCGGGACGCGGAAGCGCTCGACCCAGTATCGGCATGTCGCCTCGTCGCTCAGCATCACGCGATCGGGAGCCTCTTCATCCATCATCTCGTCCTCAGTCGCTTCGCCCCATCGGCCAAGCAAACCATAATCGGACGGACTTTGTCCCCTTCCCTTTAGGACAGGGGGCGGCTGGCCCAGCCCCTGAGGCGGGCATAGAGGCCCGCGATCACGCCAGCGAAGATCAGCACGGCGAGCGGCACCGCCCAATGGCTTTCGCCCACCAGCGCGAGCGGCGCATCGCTGTCGGTGCCCGCGACAATGCCGGCGAAGGCGACGCCGAACAGGCTTTCGCCGACGATGAAGCCGGTCGCCATCAGGACGCCCATACGTTCGGCGAATTCGGGGTTCGCCTGGCGCAGCGCCCAGCGATTATAGAAGTGACCGACCACTGCGCCGACCGGGATCAGCAGCGTCAGGGCCATCGGCAGATAGATGCCCATGCCCACGGCCAGCGGCGGCAGGCGCAGCTTGCCCGCGCGGCCCAGCGTCTCGTCGATGGCGATCACGACGACGCCGATGCTGGCGCCGATGGCGATCAGGCCCCAGTCGAGATCGCCGCCCAGCACGCCCTTCGCCAGCGCGGAGATCAGCGCCGCCTGCGGCGCCGGCAGCGCGTTGGCGCCCGCGCCGCTCGCCCCGGCGAAACCGAAGGCGCTGTTGAGCAGGTCGAGCACCGGCGGGATGACGAGCGCGCCGAAGATGACGCCCAGCACCAGTGCCAGCTGCTGCTTCCACGGTGTCGCGCCGACCAGCTGGCCGGTCTTGAGGTCCTGCAGATTGTCGTTGGAAATGGTCGCTATGCCAAAGACGATCGCGGTGGTGAACAGGGCATAGGCGATCAGCGCCTGGGTCTGGCCTTCGTCGCCCCCCGACCCGTAGATGGCGGCGAGCAGCAGCGACGCGCCTAGCACGGCGAGGATGCCGACGCCCGAAATCGGGCTGTTGGACGCGCCGATCAGGCCGGCCATGTAACCGCAGACCGACGCGATGACGATGCCGGCGACCAGCACATAGGCGAGCGTGAGCCCGATCACCGGTACGGGGTTGAGCGCGATCGGCCCGCCCTGGGCAAAGACCCAGAGCAGGATGCCGATCGGCAGCAGCGCCGCCACGATCGTCCCCGCGACGATGCCGATCGGCAGGTCGCGCTCGGTAATGTCGAGCAGCCCGGCATTGCCCGATTTGCGCGCGGCATTGGCGGCGAGCGCGGAGCGGATGCCGCTGACGATGGGACCAAGGATCTTGAGCAGGGTCCAGATAGCGGCGACGCCGATGGTGCCCGCGCCGATGAAGCGCGCCTTGGTGCGAAAGGCGGTGCCGACCAGATCGGCAAGGTCCGCGCCGGCGGGCAGCGGGGCGGTGAGATAGGGAACGAGGCCGACCCAGCTGATCAGCAGGCCGATGAACATGGCGACGCCCACCGACAGGCCGACCAGATGGCCGACGCCGATCAGCGCCATCGAAAAGCTGGTCGACACCGACGTCGCGCCCGCGCCCAGGGGAAAGAAGGTCGCGGCTTCCTCGGCGATCAGCTTGGTCTTGGCCACGACCGAGAAAGTGGCGGCGGAGACGGCGCTGGCGACGATGGCGGCGAGACCGCGCTTATTTTCCTCCAGCCCCTCGCGCGAACCCGCGCCGACTTTCAGCACTTCAGCGGCGGCGACGCCTTCGGGATAAGGCAGGTCGGACCCCGTCACCAGCGCGCGGCGCAGCGGCACCGAATACATCACGCCCAATATGCCACCGGTCGCGATGGTGAAGGCGGACAGCCAGTAGGGAAAGCCCTGCCACCAGCCGATAATGACCAGGCCCGGCAGCACGAAGATGATCGCCGACAAGGTGCCCGCCGCCGACGCGATGGTCTGGACGATGTTGTTTTCCAGGATGGTGCCGGTCGAAAACAGCCGCAGCACCGCCATCGATATGACCGCGGCGGGGATCGACGTGGCGAAGGTCAGCCCGATCTTGAGGCCGAGATAGACATTGGCGGCGGTGAAGACGAGCGTGATGAGCCCGCCCAGGATCACGCCGCGCAGCGTCAGTTCGGCCATGCCGCTGACGGGGGGCGTGGCGCTCGCGGGCCCTTTGGTCTCGATTGTCACGCTGCATCCCCTCGGGCTGATTGACTCGGATTGGCTGGTAATAATGTTGCTTTGCCGCGGATCAATCGGAAAGTCGATCAAGAGGCGCCGGGCGATGACGCCGCCGGCGTCGCCTGATCCAGCCAGGCATGAACCAGCCGGCTCCACCGCTGATAGCCTCTGGCGTTCATGTGCAGCCCGTCGCGGGTGAACAAGGATGCGTCGGGCAAGCCGTCGCGCGCGAGCAGGACGGTACCGACATCGAGATATTCGACCTGCACGCGCTGCGCGCGCGCGGCGACCATGGCGTTGACCTGAGCCATTTTCGGCCGCAGCGTCCAGCGTATCGGGCTGGGCTTGAGCGAGAGCCAGGAAATGGCGGCCCGGGGATAATCCCGCCGCAGCCGCCTGAGCAAGGCCATGATGTCGTTGGCGACCGTTTCGGGCGCGGCGCCGGCGGCCAGGTCATTTTCGCCGACATAGACGACGATCGCCCGGGGCGCGACCGGCGGCAGCAGCCGCTTGTAATAATGCAGCACATGCGGCGTGGTGGCACCGCCAAAGCCGCGATTGACCGTGCGGATATCCCGGAAGCTGCCGGCAATGTCCCACAGGCGGATGCTGGAACTGCCCAGGAACAGCGTCGCGTCGCGCACGGGCGGGCCCGCGCTGTTCGCTTTGGCGAAGGCCTCGATCTCGCGGGAGAAAGGAAAGGCCGGGTCGGCATTGGGAACCGGCGCGGGGGGCGCCGCGCTCGCGGCAGGCGGCGCGGCCATGGGGGCGGCGAGCAGCAAGGCGGCCAGCCCCCAGGGTACCGGCGCCTTAGTGGCGATGGAGCGCGCGGAGCCGGTATTTGCCATCGACATACGCGCCGAACATGCCGGTGATCGCCGGGTGGTCGACCGGCTCGTCGCTGTCGTCGGCCACCAGATTCTGCTGGCTGACATAGGCGACATAGCTGGATTCGCCGTTTTCAGCGAGCAGATGGTAGAAGGGCTGGTGCTTGTCGGGCCGCGCGCCTTCGGGGATCGCTTCATACCATTCTTCGCTGTTGGCGAAGACGGGGTCGATATCGAACACCACGCCGCGAAAGCCGAACATCCGGTGCTGGACCACATCGCCGATGCTGAAGCGGGCATGGACAATCGGCGGGGCCGTCATGCCCGCGCCGAAAATCTGATTCATCTCTGTCATCGCCTCAATTTAGGAGCCTGCCGCGCCGACACAAGAAAAATACCCGATTGGCCGCTTGGCAAGCGCGAATTCATTCGCTAATGGCCGCCGCTCGACCGGGAACGCGGCGCCTTCCAGCGCCTGCCGGACCTTCTGCGGAGAGGTGGCAGAGTGGTCGAATGCGCCGCACTCGAAATGCGGTTTACGGGTAACCGTAACGTGGGTTCGAATCCCACCCTCTCCGCCACTAACCTCTCCACAGAGGTCCCTAAAAGTCCGCTGGTCTCGACTTTTTCTCCCTGATTACCGACGCTTGGTTCACCGTCTCGGCCGCAGTCGTTCACACCCGTCCGCATCGGTTTCGCGGCAAACGTGGTATCGATTCGTGGTCTCGGCGGTCGAAAAACGTGGTACTTTTGGAGAAGACGACCGATGCTCAGTGACGCGAAAGTTCGTGCGGCCAAGCCGCGCCCCAAATCCTACAAGCTCACCGATGGCAACCGCCTCTATCTGCTCGTGACGCCGGGCGGTGGAAAGCTGTGGCGCTGGAACTTCAAATATGACGGCAAGCAGAAGACGATGGCCTTCGGCGCGTGGCCGCAGGTCACGCTATCGGATGCCCGGGCCAAGCGCGATGAGGTTGCCGGCCATCTCGCTGAGGGAAATGATCCCACAATCATAAAAAGGATCAGGATCAAGGCTAATCTGGAAGCGGGCCGTCAGACCTTCGAGCGGGTTGCGCGCGCCTGGCATGAAAATGCGAGATCACAATGGGCAATCGTGCATGCCGCAGACATTCTGCGCAGTCTCGAACGAGATGTCTTCCCCTCTATAGGAGACATACCGATAGCTCAGCTTACGCCGCCACTCATCTTGAGCGTTCTGCGCGAAATAGAGGCGCGTGGGGCAATCGAAACGGCCAAGCGTATTCGCCAGCGCATATCGGCAGTTTTCATTTTTGGCATCGGCGAAGGCATCGCACACGCCGATCCGGCCGAAAAGCTGGGCGCAGTTCTTAAGCCGCTGCGCAAGGGACGTCAGCCGGCAATCACGGATCTTGTCCCCCTGCGCAAAATGATTCTGACGGCCGAGGAGGATTTTGCGCGACCAGTTACGAGATTGGCTCTGCGCCTCCTTGCTCTGACGGCCGTTCGACCCAGCGAACTGCGCGGCGCACGATGGGATGAATTTGAAGACTTGAACGGCGCAGAGCCACTGTGGCGCATACCGGCGTTGCGGATGAAGGGCGACGCCGACAGGAAGGATGAGCTGAACGGCGATCATCTGGTGCCGATCACGTCCCAGGTTCTGGCCGTGCTGCGTGCATTGTGGCCCCTGACTGGCGGCGGGCCACTCGCCTTTCCCAGCAACAGGCACGCGCATAAGCCCATGAGCGAGAATGCTATTGGCTATCTTCTGAACCGGGCAGGCTATCACGGCCACCATGTCCCCCATGGGTTCCGTGCGGCCTTTTCCACGATCATGAATGAGTGGGCGGAGCGGGAGGGGAAGGAGCATGACCGCAAGGTCATCGATTTGATGCTTGCTCATGTGCCTACCGCGCGAGTGGAAGTCGCCTACAATCGGGCGGCATATATGCCCAGGCGACGCGAATTGGCCACGGTGTGGGCCGACATGCTGAGCGACGGTCTGCCTGCGCCTGTTTCGCTTGTTGAGCGGCCCGCAAAAGAAACAGGTATGCGCTCGCGACGGCGTATACCGCAGCCCGTTGACTTGGAATTCCGATTTCCGAGCAGGATGCGTCAATCCAGCAAGGTTTGCTTCGCCCGGTAATCGAAGAGATCGGCTGCCGGGCAGCCGATCTCTTGCCTCGACCGCTGACCAAGGCATCTCCTGAAAACTTATGTTTCCTCGTCAGTTCAACTTAAAGACCGGGTCCGGGCTACGCCCTCCGCCGCCTCACCCCCATGCCGACGATCCCGGCGCATTATGAAAGGGGCACTGTTTAGCGCCTAACCGGGGTTGAACATCCGGCCCCAATTGACACCTGTCCACGAGCGCATGCTGGTCGCCGGTGCTTCACAGGAATATGCGCTCTACCAGCGTGAGCTCGATCACGCTCTCACCGCCATACAGCCGGCTCAGCGCGAGGCGCTGCTCATGATCGTTCGGGATGGGCTGTCGTAAGAGGCAGGGGCCTACCGTCTGGGCGTCGAACCCGGCAGGCTCAAGAGCCGGGTCGCGCGCGGACGTGCAAGCGTGATGCGGCTCCTGTCGGACGACAATGCCAGGCTGCCCGCGAGCACGAACGAAACCGTGAGCGAACCGGAGCCTTCAGCGCCGGGGGCGGTTATCGCCAGTGGAAGCAGGCAGGTCTTCGGATGATCGGCTAGGCGTGATTGCCTCACGGCATCAGTCCCTGACACCCGGGCTTGTTCGAAGGAGCCGTTCGGGAACCGCATATAGAAGGAAATGAAGTCGCAATGAGAGCAGAAACTCGGCTTGCACCGCGCCGATCGGCATTGACGGCAGTCGGACTGGCGCTCGCCGCCGCAGCTTCGCCCGCGCATGCTGCGACCTGCGCTGCCGAGGGTGAGCCGCGCTATGGGGCCGAAGCGCCGTTGATGATCGACGCGGATTGCATGGACCCCGATTACAACGAGAGCAACTTTGTCATCGACAGTACGAAGTCGCTGACCCTGGCGTTGCCGGATGGCTCGTCCGTTCCCTACACCGAGGTGAAGGGACACTTTCCCGCGACGCATACGGCGGCGCAGCTTCCCGAAGGCGTGACCGGAAGCCCGACCACGGCAAGCCATGCCGTCACCTGGATGTTCCCTGACCGGGCACATTGGCGCAATCGCTTCTTCCAGCAATCCTATCCGCTGCCGTTCGAATCGCTGAACGTCGTCGACAGCGTGTTCGCCTTCACCCATGGCGGCTACACGGACCGATGGCCTCAACATGCACTCGTTCCAGTGGGACGCGCTCTATGCGCTCGCCGTGCCTAAGGCGAAGCGCCTCGCCGTGGCAGCTGCGGCCGCGCCGGGCAGCGGGCGCGATCTCTACGCGGGGCTCACCGCCGAGGAACGTGCCGCGCTGGACGAGCTGCTGAACGCCGGCTTCGCGCGCAAGGCGCTGGAGGACTGGACGTTCGAGGTAAGCGCGGCGCTGGCGCTGTCAGGCGCGCTGGCGCAATTTGATCCCGGATACGAGGACGATTTCTGGTCCAAGCCGGGGTACGAGGGCGCGGCCCCGCCACCTTATCTCGCCGCGGCCAAGGTCGACGATTTCGCCACCATCACGGGCGTACAGCGTGACAGCAAGGATGTGGTGACCGCCGTCACCTTCGATCCGACGAGCGTTCCCAAACTCGGCTCCATTGGCGCGGAAGGGCTGCAATTCTACGTCTACGCCGCGGACGGCGTCACCCGGGTGACGAACGGCGACGCGCGCACGCTCTCGGGCAAGCTTGCCGGCAACACGCTGACGCTCGAAGGCGACAACGATCCGGTCCTACTCCGCGCTCTATCGAAGGGCGCAAAGGTCAGGATCAACAACCGCTTCGTGCTGGCAGCCTGCTTCTATCCGCGCCACTCTATCCTGGACAACGGCAGCCCCGCTTATGACCAGTACAGGAACCCGGACGGCACGCCGAAATACGTCCAGCGCGACCTCCAGACCGCCTATATCGCCAATATTAGCTCTTCTGGCGGGCGTCGGCAGACTGGCAACATCAAGGTCCGCACGATCGTGCTCGAGAACCTGTTCGACCCCGCCTCCTACCCCTATGTCGGCGGCTTCTATGCCGATGAGGTGCGCGCGGCGATGGGCCCGCGGGCGACCGACGATATGTTCCGCCTCTATTATCAGGACAATGCCCCGCACGGCGCGTTCCCCGCAATCACGCCTGGGCCGGAGGCGGCCAAACAGGCGACCATGACCGCGAGCGTCGGCGGGCTTCTGCATCAGGCGCTGCTCGACATGGCGGCGTGGGTGGAGCGCGGCGTCGCGCCGTTGCCTTCGACGCGGTACAGCCGCGATGCGATGAACCAGATCGTCCTGCCGGACAGCGCCGCGGCACGCGGGGGCTTGCAGCCCGTGGTAGACCTCACCGCAAACGGCGTCGCGCGCGCCGAAGTGGCCGTGAACCAGCCGGTGACGCTATCGGCGCGGATCGTCATGCCTCCGCATGCCGGCAGGGTCGTCCGTTACGCCTGGTACCTGGGTACGCCGGATCTGGAATTCGAGCCTTCCTTGTCTCTTGCCAAGCCCAAGAGGACCATAAGGGTGAAGCGCACCGTTCGCTTCGCCGAGCCGGGCGACTATGCGATCACGCTCCGGGTCGAAGGGCAGCGCGACGGCCGCAACGACGTCAACGGAACGACCTTCCTGCAGAATGTGGGTAGGGTGCGGGTCGTGGTCCGCTAATTATCTGCCTTGCCGCGCGACGCGACTGGACGCCGCATGCCTTACGCGCGCTCCCAGGCCTTTGCCAATGGCCGCGAGTCTTCGGGAAGAATCACTTTTGGAGTTCCTTTATGCGTGCCTATCTGACCAGTGCCATGGCGCTGCTGCTTGCACTGACCAGCCCGTCTCTGGTGCTGGCGCAGGCAGCCGGCAATAGTGCAGCCGCAACGCCGGCAGCCGCAGCGGACCCCTTTGGACGCGAGACGCCGCGAGCGGCAGTGACGGGCCTGCTCGCCGCGCTGGGTGAACGCGATTACGATCGTGCGGCGAATTATTTCGTGCTCCCGTCCGGAGCTTCGCAGGAGCGTGGCGCACAGCTAGCGCGCCGGCTCCAGGCGCTGCTCGACAAGGGCGGCACGCTCAAGCCTTTCGGCGCGCTGTCGAACGATGCTGCCGGCACGATCCAGGACAATCTTGCGCCCGATCGTGAGAACGTTGGAAGCCTGCCGATCGGCATGGATGGAGGGCCGGTGCTGCTGATCCGCGGCAAGGCGAGCGACGACGAAGCGAAGCAGCTGTGGCGGGTCTCGCCGGAGACTGAGCGCCTGCTGACCTCCGCGCCCGCCACGGCGATTGCAAGCAAAGCCGAGGAAAGCGCCGAAACGGCAGCAGTCGCCGGCGCGCCACTCAGGGACTGGGCCATCCTGCTCGGCATCGCGCTGGCCAGCTTCGGTGGATTATGGATGATCTCGACGTTGGCCCTGCTCCTCACTCGCAGGCTCGTCGCGGATCATGCCACAAGCGGCGTCTACCGGACGCTGCACGCGGCGCTGCCGCCGCTCAGCCTGCTGGCCGCCGTGATACTCTTCTATAGCTGGGCGGAGCGGATCCCGGTGTCAATCGTCGCCCGGCAGACCGCGCTACGTTACACCGGCATCCTCGCGATGCTGGCGTTCGTGTGGTTCGGCCTGCGGTTGGTGGACGCGGTCGCCGATCTTGCCATCGCGCGCATGCGCCGGGGCGAGCGGCGACAGGTGATTTCGGTGGTCACGCTGCTGCGGCGTGCGGCCAAGATCCTGCTGCTGGCATTTTCTGCGGTGGCTATTCTCGATACGTTCGGGATCGACGTGACGACGGGCATTGCGGCGTTGGGTGTGGGCGGCATCGCGCTAGCGCTCGGCGCGCAGAAAACGGTGGAGAACCTTGTCGGCAGCGTGACGGTGATCGCCGACCGGCCGATGGAGGTGGGCGATTTCGTCAAGGTTGGTGACGTGGTCGGCACGGTCGAGGATGTGGGCATTCGCTCCACCCGCATCCGCACCAACGACCGCACGCTCGTCACCATCCCGAACGGAGACCTGTCAGCGCGCCAGATCGAGAATTTTGCGGCGCGCGACCGCTATCTCTTCAATCCGGTGATCGGCGTCGAATACAGCCTGAGCGCCGCCAAGCTGCGCGAGGCGATCAGCATCGTGCAGCAGGTGCTGACAGATCACGAGAAGGTGGCGGAGGGGTCACGCGCACGGCTTGCCAATTTCGGTGAGAGTTCACTGGACATCGAAGTGTTCTCTTACATCGACGTGCCCGAGTTCGCCGGCAGCCTTGTTATTAGGGAAGAGCTGCTGCTCACCATTTACGAGCGGCTCGAGGAGGCGGACATCGGGATCGCCTTCCCGACACGGACCATCACGTTCGCAGCAGAGCTGCCGATCGGCATGGCGTCTTCGGCCCGATCATCGGAGGAGGATCAGGTCACGTCTTCCCAGCAGGCTGGGCCCATCCAGAACGGCGGTATGCAGGGTGCGACAGGTGAAAGCTAGACGGTGGCAAGCCGCATGACGATCGCGATGGCGGAGCGGCTCGCGATCCGGCAGCTCCTGTAAGTTTCTTTAAATGAGTGGGACGAAGTCATTCCTGCCCAGCGTCCGAAAAAGAGTTGATTCGCGAATGAATTAGGGAATTAGCGGACGTTAGGCGCTCTGTTCCGCCGCGGGCCCTCAATCTGAACCTATCGTGCTCAAAAGCACACGCGCGACTGGTCCGCCAGCGGCCGCACGTTGGTGATGGGGAGGCCAACCTGAGCGCTGGACAGCGACCCGTTCGTCGTGAACATCTCCGCTTGCAGATCAATCGCTAGGGCGAGGCATGCTCTATCACCGAGAGACAGACCAAGAGCGTTGGTGGACCGTCGCAGGTCGCCTATGATGAGCGCTTCGACGGGCTCAGCCCGAAGCGGCGGATCGAGGTGGGTTGCGTTGTTAAGGTAATAGAGCGGTTGCGACGCTTATAGGTGAGTTAGGCTGATAATGCCGCCGACATTCTGTCCAAGATACTGGGCGACGAGCAGATTGCCGAACTCGACCTATTCGATCACGTCCAACTCGCCAAGGCTGACTCATTTCAGACTTTCAGCCGCCAATTTCGATCCCCAGGCGCGGACCGGCAGCTTCGCGCCGTAATGCCCCGCGCGGGCCTAGCCCCAGTTCAGAGGCAGCGGTTTCGGCCGGCTTCATGTGCGATCACGCGAAGGGGCAGGGCGCTCTTGCCAGGTGGCGTCTTGACAGGAGCAGTGGCGAATTCGCTGCGCCTTGCTGATCGGGGAACCCAAAACAACACCGTCAACGGCCTGCTGCTGATGTCGAGGTCCATATCGTGCTCAGTGAGGCAACGTTGCGCGTCGGGACGCTCTATGCGCCCGAAGCCCAGCTTTGTTCGCGCCAAGCTCACGTACTGCGAATCCGCTCTTTGTCGGAAAACAAGGCGGCTGGTTGAAGAGTAAACTTGGCCAGCATCTCAGATTATTCCTCGACCGGCAGACGCTCCGTCTCATCAAGCGCAACCCGATCAGGTTCCTCGCTTAGCTTGCTGCGGCGCAACAAATCGTCGTATCACTCGAATTGGTTTGAGACTTTGGGAGCAGTTGCTCATGAAAGGGCTATTCGCGTGTGTTCCGGCAGTGCTTCTGTCCACTGTACAGCCCGACGCTGCGCTCGCCGCCGCCGTGGTGGAGACATTGATCGGCCACGTCGAGGAAGGCCAGGACGGCGAAGCCCGGATTGATGTTCGCTTGCTCAACTTGGGGCGGGATGCAGCCGAGGTGAGCGTGCCGGAACGCGTTGAGGCGCGGCTTGTACCCCCCAGCACGTCAGGTGGAGGGCGCATGGTCACATTGCGGCGCGATGCCGCCACCCCCGCCATGGTGACGATCGATGCAAATAGCTTCGCTACCGCGCGCTATCGGCTCGAGGGCCGTAATTTGCAGAAGGGCGACGTGATTTCTGTCCCGGCGTGGGGAGAGCAATCCATAACGTTCATGGCGGCGCCTCCTACCCCGCTACCCTCCGCGCAGGACCAGGTCGTCCAAATCGCTGGTTCGCTCCCCGTAACCCCGCCGCCCAGCGACCGGACGGTGGGCAATGCGTTCCTAGAAAATTTGAGTGCCTATGAGCCGATCTACGCGGTTTATGGTCCTGGCACCAACAGCGAGGCGCGCCTACAGATCAGTTTCAAGTACCAGTTGTTCGGCCGCGAAGCTCGGGAAGGTCGACGGGCGTTGAGCGACGGCTTCTACTTCGCATACACACAGCGCATGTTCTGGGACCTAGGGGCGGATTCCTCACCATTTCGAAACATCGATTTTCAACCGGAAGTTTTCTACGTCGCTCCGCCAAAGGCGCTCGGGGACAAAGCCACTTTGAGCGCCCAGATTGGCTTGCGTCATGAATCGAACGGGCGCCCAGGCGCTTCTTCGCGCAGCCTCAACACAGTGTACCTCGCCCCGATGGCGGCGTTCTCGCTCAATGGCGATACACGTCTGACAGTGGCGCCTCGCGCCTGGTTCTACGCCGGAGACCTTTCGGACAATCCCGACATACGCCGCTATCGCGGCAATGCCGGACTTTTTGTCGAGATCGGTGAGGAGAATGGCTTGCGCCTGTCCACCTCCAGTCGCTTCAACTTCGGCAGCGGGAAGGGCTCCATAGCAGCGGACCTGTCCTACCCCTTGCGTCGCCTTCTTGGCGGCGGCCCGGACTTCTACCTCTTCGGCCAGACCTTCACTGGCTACGGGGAGAACTTGCTAGATTACAACCGACGTATGAAACGCCTTCGCATCGGCCTCGCCTTGGTGCGGTAACAAGCGTGAACACGCGGGGGCTGGGGAACTTTGGTTGAGGGGCCGCACTGTCCCTTGAACACGAAACTTCAGCGGCGTTCGCCGCTGAACTGCAGAAGCAATGGCCTGCTTCGCTACGCCCTACGGGCTCTGCTGCACAGGCCATTGCTCAACGAGCGCATACGCGCAACAAGCCGCCCGGCTCTAATCCGCACTGGTGGAAACTGGGGGCACGTTAGACAAGCTGCCGAGCCCTCATAAAAGCTGAGGAAGGGCGAGGCTGAAAGCCTCTCCCCTCCTCATCCCAGCGTGCAGACTGGACAGTGGTTTACAATCTCACTTGCCTTACGACACATCAATGGCGCGGCACGACTAAATCTATCATTGTGATTTAATGGGTGTCAATCGATCATTGACTGATTTGGCTAAAATTCCTTTTGCGGTATTGCCACGATGGTAAGAGGGAATTTGATCAAGGAGCGCTGCACCAACGACATGGATAAGTTCGGCAGCAACGCAAAAGGTGTCCGACGCTATAACGAACGCCTCGTCCTTTCGACGATCCGGCGCATGGGCGAAACGTCGAAAGCAGAATTGTCGCGTCTTACGGGTCTCTCCCCTCAGGCGACCGTCCGTATCGTCGACAGCCTCGTGGCCGAAGGCAGCTTGGTTCAGTCGGGTAAAAGACTGGGCGGCATGGGGCAGCCATCTATCCTACATCGCATCAACGGAGGGAACGGCTACACCATCGGCGCGGAAATCGGACGTGACCGGCTCAGTTGCGTCATGCTCGATTTCGATGGCGACATAATAGCCCGGGAAAGCTGGCGGATCGACTTCCCCGATCCGCGGAGCTCCGTGCAAACGATCCGGGCCTTCTCCGGGCGGCACGCGTCGCGCCTGCCGCTGCCACAGCGCAAAAATTTCTTGGGCTTTGGTATCGCCATGCCGTGGTTCATAGGAGAATGGCGCGAAGAGGCAGGTATTGAAGCTGAACAGGCGGATGCGTGGATCAATGACGATATCGAATGCTTCTTCTGCGATCAGCTGGAATCACAGGTCCATT
The DNA here is from genome assembly GCF_020782235.1 of Sphingobium naphthae. GTDB lineage: Bacteria > Pseudomonadota > Alphaproteobacteria > Sphingomonadales > Sphingomonadaceae > Sphingobium > Sphingobium naphthae. The sequence continues at coordinate 1,800 of NZ_JAJGNO010000011.1, read as the reverse complement.
TCGAAAATGACGGCAACGCGGGGGCTCTTGCGGAATTGATGTGCGGTGCTGGCCGCAGCCTCAACAATTTCCTTTATATTCATATCGGCAATTTCGTGGGCGGCGGGCTTATTCTGGGCGGCGAAATTCTGCGAGGCCGAAACGGCAACGCGGGCGCCCTTGCATCCATGTCGGTGCCCGGCCGCCACGGGTTCGACGAACTCCTTCATACTGCCTCCCTTTATCCCAAGGGTTCCGCGACTGTGACGCAATCGGCGAAGCAGGAGGAATGGGATGAGCTTTGCGCGTCATCGCTCGCGTTCACGATCATCAACGTCAACAGTCTGCTGGATCTGGACGCGGTGATCCTGGGCGGCGTGCTGCCGACTGATCACCTCGCGCGCCTGCGGCACCGGATAAGCGAGACGATAGCGACAAAAGCGCCGCGCGATTTCTTTCAACCCGCTCTGCTGCAGGGCGAGAATGGAGCCGACGCCCCTGCGCGGGGAGCGGGTCTCATGCCATTGTTCTCGACCTACTCTCCCAATCTCGCAGCGCTCTTTAAATCGACCGCGACTGCGGCGAGCGTGGCGTCCGATCAACGGGCCGGGGCGGCCGACGACGGTTCAAGATCATAGCGCACCTTCGCCGGCTTCAAGGGCCAGGCGGCTGTCGTCGCACGCGCGGGCGATGTGGACGAGACGCCGAAACGGATGCCCGCATCCTGCCCGGCATAGAGCCTGAAGGAAAAGGCGGCCGCGCCGTTGATGAATATGTCGGCGACCGAATGATCGGCGAAGACATGCCATTGTCGGGGCGACCCGAACGCCTTCACGTCGTAGGCACCAACGAGTTGAGCCGGCCCCTCATAGGCCCTCGCGGCCGCCCCGTGCCGCTCCAGCATGATGGTCTGCCGGTCGGGGTCATAGCGGATCTCGATCCGGTTACCATCGTCCGGCGAGCCGCCGATCCAAATGCCATAGCGTCCGGTAGGCCGGCGACGTCCAAAATCGACGATGGCTTCGAAAGAGCGGCCAAGGTTGCCTATGATCCGCCGCCCCTCGAAATCCACCAACCGCATTGCGATTGCGCCACCCATCTCCCGCAGGCTCGATAATGCGGCGAGCGGACGCTGCCCCAACGTCGATCCATCCTTCAAAAGATACCATTCGCGTGGGAGAGAGAACACATGCGCCCATCCCGCCGCCCTTTGCGCGTCCATCGTTCGCCTCTCATCCACGATTCCGATCGCCAGGAGACGACCATCGGCATCGCGCGAGACGGTGGGACTAAGATGACCCGGCAGCAGATCAAGCGCCTTAGGGCGGACGTCGTCAGGGCAAAAACGGCTGCCATCCCATGTGCCGATCCAATAGAGCGCGCGCGTCGCGGGATCGCCGTTCTTGCTCACGCGGTCACCGATCGGGTTGACGAGAAGTATGTGCCGTCCGCGCCCGATCGAGTGGAAGACGGGCATTTCCCAAATCTGCGATCCGACGTCCATTTGTGCGAATGGCGCGATGGCCTGTCGCCGACGCCAGCAATGTGGGTCGGCGATGGCGCTGCATTGATAATAGGCGAGACCGCCGGTGCCGTCCGCGAGGCTGGCGCCGATCAGCATGTGCCACCCGCCCGCGTCCCACCAGAGGAAGGGATCGCGGAAATCTCGCAGTCCTTGCGAGTCCAGTATCGGTCCCATCTTGCGCCAAGTCCGTAAATCTTCATCATCGCTCTTCGCCATGGATGTTGATTTCCACTGAGAAGTGACCCGGGTAGGGCGTAAATTTCCGCTGAGAATTGACCCATGTTGAACTCGTCCCT
>NZ_JAJGNO010000010.1 GCF_020782235.1 Sphingobium naphthae | reverse complement strand
ATAGGTCGCTCAAATCCAGTCTCCTCACGGAGCCTGAATCACACAAACCTAATCATATCAATGGGTCCTGACCCTAACGGATGGGAGGCGGCTTTTGACGCTCGCAAGCCGCCTCCTACCTTCCCAGTGTCGAAATTCATCGTCGACGCAGAATGATCATCTTCTCATGCGTCATGTCCTGCATCGTGTAACCAATTCCGCCAGTGCCATAGCCTGAAACACGGCGCCCCGCGAATGGCATCCAGTCGGTTCTGAACGTGGTCGCATCGTTCACCATCACTGCTGATGCCTCTAAGCCGTGAGCCGCTGACAAAGCGACGTCGAGGTCTTGAGCGAAGATGCTCGCCTGAAATGCCACCGGCAGCGAATTGGCACGGGCGAGGGCGTCAGAAAGATCCTTATACCGATATAGCGCCATGACCGGCCCAAATATCTCCTCGCGTGAGACACGTACGTCAGGAGCGGGATCAAGTAAGATTGTTGGTTCGAACAGTGTCTTCGAAAGCCGCGTGCCTCCGACAGCTGGGGCAACGCTGCTGGCTACGGCTTCTGCGACCCAATCGGCAACCCGGTCGACCTCGCGAGGCGTAATCAGTGGCCCGACATCCGTCTTTTCGAACGTGGGATCGCCCGTCTGGAGGGAACTGACCTTTGCTATCAGTCTGTCGGCCATCTCCTGGAAAACTGCATCATGTACATATACGCGCTGCGTGGACACACAGACTTGTCCCGCATGATAGAAGCCGCCCCGGACGAGCGGATCCAGAACAGCCTCCAGATCAGCGCTTCGATCGATGATAGCCGGCGCGGCGCCTCCATGTTCTAGTGCTGAGCGCACCCCGGGCGCGAGCTTTGAATGCAGGTACCACCCCACCCTGGCTGATCCGATGAAACTAAGAAATGCAATTCGAGGGCTTGTCGCAAGGCTCTCTGCCAGCGCGGTATCGGCTGTGATCAGAGTTTGGCACCAAGCTTCTGGTAGTCCCGCCTCATGCACAAGCTTAACAAATTCAAGGCACGACAGAGGGGTGCGATCGGCTGGCTTCACAATGACCGGGCAGCCAGTCGCAATGGCGGGAACGACCTGATGGACGATCAAGTTCAGCGGATGATTAAATGCCGAAATTGCCGCGACCACCCCGATGGGTTCCTTGGTGGTAAAGGCCCATCGATTGGTCGATGCCGGAGAGAGTCCCATCGGGATTTCCCTTCCGGCAAATGTGCGTAGCTCATCTGCTGCGTTGCGGACCCCATCCACTGCTCGGACCACTTCAGCGGCGGCATCTCGCAGCGGCTTTCCGCCTTCACGCGCGATCATCAGCGCAAAAGCGTCTTTCTGACTGTCGAGACTGTCGGCTACTTTACGCAGGATGGCGATGCGTTCATGAGGTTCTAGCCAACTCGTCCGGTCTGCAAAAGCTTCCGACGCAGTGCTGAGCTTACGGTCCAGCGACGCTTCGTCGTCAGTTTCAATCTCTGCGATCAGTTCACGATCAAATGCCTGAAAAACCTGCAGCATGCTCTTCACTCCAGGCTCAGGCAAGATCGACGCTGGGCACTTTGTTGCGCAGCTCTTCGACAAGGACACGGGTGTTCTCCGAGTAGTCGATCGGACAATCGACAAGATGCACGCCGCCTCCTTTGAAGGCCGCCTCGAGCGCCGGGATGAGACCTTCAGCAGATGCGACCCTCGATCCTTTGGCCCCATAAGCCTCCGCATACTTCAGGAAATCAGGGTTTCCAAAGGTCATGCCATAATCCGGAAACTGGTCCACAGCCTGCTTCCAACGGATCATCCCATAGGCTCCGTCGTTCAATACGAGCACGACCAGATTGAGCTTCAGGCGCACCGCCGTCTCAAGTTCCTGCGAATTCATCATGAAGCCACCGTCCCCGCAGACGGCCATAACGCGGCGGTCTGGATAGATCATCGATGCCATCATGGCCGAAGGGAGGCCGGCCCCCATGGTCGCCAGCGCATTGTCCAGAAGAAGGGTATTGGCCTCGTGGGTGCGGTAGTTTCGTGCGAACCAGATTTTGTACATGCCGTTATCGAGGCACACGATGCCGTCATGAGGCATCACCGCTCGTACGTCGTGCACCAGGCGCTGCGGCGTCACCGGGAATCGGCTCTCCTCGGCACGTTCTGCAAGGCGTTCGAGGATTTTCTGGCGGAGGTCGAGCATTTGGCGTTGCTCTGCAAGCTTTCCGGAAAGCCGGTGGGTCAATTCCGCAACTGTAGTGCCCACGTCACCGATGACCTCGGCGTCGGGATGATACACCTGCTCAACCGTCGCCGATTGGAAGCTTATATGGACGACCTTGGGGCCACCGGCTTCGCGCATAAGGAAAGGCGGCTTTTCAATTGTGTCGTGGCCGATCGCGATGATGAGATCGGCAAGTGCTATCGCGTCGTGGACATAATCACCTTCCGAGAGCGCTGCAGTTCCCATGTAGAGATTAGAACCACCGGTCACCGCTCCCTTGCCCATTTGCGTGTTGAAGAAAGGGAGCCCTGTTTCACGGATAAAATCGGAGAGCGGCGCTACCAGTTGCGGGCGATTCCCACCGGCCCCAATCATGACCAATGGCCGCTCGGCGGCGAGGATCATATCGGCTGCCCGGTCGATGGCGGTGGCAGGAGCGATGGGCTGGTCCAGGGGGTGGGGAGGTATTATCTGCACATCTCCTACATGTGCGCCGGCGACGTCTTCTGGTAACTCCAGGTGGACGGGGCCGGGCCTCTCCTCCATCGCAACTCTAAAGGCGTCTCGAACGGTTGAAGCGATGCTCGCCGCGCTGACAATTTGACGGGTCATCTTGGTAAGGGGGCGCATCGATCCCACCACATCGACGATCTGAAACCGGGCCTGCTTGGCACTCATGATAGCCTTTTGCCCGGTTATGAGGATCATCGGCATCGCTCCGAGATGGGCGTATGCCGCTCCGGTCGAGAAGTTAAGAGCTCCAGGGCCCAAGGTGGCAAGGCAGACGCCGGGTTTACCAGTGAGTCTGCCATACGTTGCCGCCATGAAGGCCGCGGCCTGTTCGTGCCGGGTCAATACAAGCTGGATCGTCGAATTTCGCAGTGACTCCAGCACGTCCAGATTTTCTTCGCCGGGAACGCCGAAAATTCGCTCGACCCCTTCATTTTCCAGCGCACGGACTAAGATGTCGGAACCCTTCATCACGCTATTCTCCTTCGCTTTGGCCAAGCAGCTTCAGGCAAGCTTGGCAGTGTATTGAGCGGCGGGGCCAGGGGACTTCTCATGCCAATACGGCGTCGATGAATCCCAAGGCAAAATTGTCTCCTCCATCACCACTGGGTCCCGTGGACCGGGGGCATCGGCGGCGGTGCTTCCCGTTCAATCGCTTCCAACAAGTCGATTTCGATCGTTCTGCACATCGTTGAAAGTGGAACATCATGCACTGTGTTGGCAAATGGGTCGGTCAAATCGTGACCGATCCGCAGCGCCGCCAGGAAGATCATGCCGATGAGGGTCGACCCGATAGGTGTGAAAAGGTCGAGGGTTTCGACGAGCGATATCGGAAGCAGGACGCAGAACAAGCGGGTGAAAAGGTTGGGCATGAATTCAAACCCATTGGGTAACGGCGTATTCTTGATCCGCTCCATGCCGCCTTGGGCATTGGCTATGTCCATCATGACGCGTTCGAACATACCCTGTTGAACTGTATCGATTTTCCCCTCACCCCGAGCGCCGGAGACGATCCGGGATATGTCTTCGAGCAAGGCATTGGGACGATTTGACCCCCGCGAAGCCGCCTCCACTGCTGCCTTGCCTCCGAGCCGTTCGATGTCCTCGAATGGATCCTGGCCTCGTAGACGGCAACGCAGAGCGTGCGCGAGTGCGATCTGCCTCAGAATGATGGCCTCGGCCTCAGGGCCGGAAGGGATCAGATTCCGGGCCATGCGAGCGATGCTTCGCGAAGCGTTTATGAGCGCCCCCCACAGTGTGCGCGCTTCCCACCAACGCGCATAGGCGGCATTGGTGCGAAACCCCAAGAAGAGAGCTATTGCAGTACCGAAGAGAGCCACGGGAAGTTGTGGTTCTTTCACCGGCATGTAGCGGTGAAAGACGGTTACGAGCACATCCCAGACGAACAGCATGGTCAACGGCTTCCAGATCTCAACGATGATCTGCTCCAGACGAGGGCGGGCGCCTACGATCATTGTTCGAAACCTTGGACGATCGGGGAAGCGGTGGGGCGACGGAGCAGGTCGAAATTCCCCTCAACGAGGAGGCCGACGCGGATCGGCCGTTTAGAACGGTTGTTCCAACTCCATTCGTACAGGCTTCCATGCCGGGGGCGCAAATTGCCCTGTTCTGTGGCCGAAATGTCCTTTTCCGTCAGGATCGAGCCCGTATGCCCATCGTCCAGTCGCAGACGGTAGTGTATCTTTGATCCGCCGATGTCGCTGACATAGCGCATCGTATCTCCACCAACGACATAGGCGGTGACGCGGCGCACCTCGCCGGGACCCAGAGTAAAGTTCAGTCTCTCCGAACTTGGTTGATTGTCATTTTTCGCCAGCGAGCCCATCAGCGAGATTGCGCCGAAAACGACAAACGCGATACTCGTCAGAGTGCTGACGCCCAGCAACGCAATTGCGGGACGATCAAGTTTCATGGCTGTTCGGCCTGGGGTGCGCGCCATAGGCCTCTTCTTCCCAAGGCCTCACGTCGGCTCTCGATCGCGGCATCGCGAACTGCGGGCAAAATGAGGGGGATATCGACGCGTAGCTTCTCGACCATTTCCATGATCCTTCTGGGTTGGGCGCTATTCGCAATTGCTTGGATAGGCCGATATTCAGGGCGGATGGCCGCGACCCGGTTGGGCGATCGCCGTCGTTCGATGGCAGACCAGAGATTTTTCCCCCATCCGGTCTAGCTTGAGTGTGTCGGTGCCGGTCAGAACCAAGGTCAGATTGTTTCCGGCATAGGCCTTGCCGGTGTCCGGTGCGGTCAATCTGGATGGTTTCCCGCCAGGAATTATCGTCAGGTCCAGGGTCAGGCCATCGAGCATAAAGTCGCCGTCAAGTTGGGTCCCGTCCTCACATGTGTACAGGTGTTCGCCAATGAGAGCGGGCAATGAGGCGCTATCGTGACGCCGATCACTGACGGTATCTTCAGCTCGACAGCCGGCGAGAGTTATCGTTGCCAGGCCTCCTGCAACGAGTAGCGATGTTGAAAGCTCGCGGGTCACACGCATGGCGGATTTCTGTCAACTGGAGGCGAACTGTCGCCATGGGCGGCAAGGGCGGCCGCCCATGGCGCGGGCCGTTCTCGCACGCGGGGAGGGGGGCAGGGGCGTGCGGCGGCCGATCGGATCATCAGTCGAACAACTCACGTAGGAAGCCTTTACGGCGGCCATGATGGCCGCTGCGCTGGCTGTGACCCTCCTCATCGGGGTGCCCATTCTCGCGGCTCGCCACCGTTGGCGGTTGTTGTGTCCTGCTTGCGCCTGCGGTGTCCGCGAAACTGCGCTCGATAATCTTGTCGAGCTCGCCTCGATCGAGCCAAACACCCCTGCATTGAGGGCAGTAGTCGATTTCGATGCCCTGCCGCTCGCTCATGAGCAGATCAACGCGGCAGACGGGGCATTGGAGACCGATTGGTGCCGTTACATTGGTCATGTCAGTATTCCTTGGGTGGAGGAGTGTCTTTGATCCCTCGGATTTCGCTGCGAGCGTCTTTCAGGATTTCAACGCCGCCCTTGATGGCGATGAAAGCCGTCGCCAGTCCGACCAGAAGATCCGGCCAATTGGCGTTCAGCCACCAAACCAGCGCGCCAGCGATCAGAATGCCGCCGTTCGATATGAAATCATTGTAGCTGAACGTGGTGGCTGCCCGCATGGCGACATCTGGCTCGTCGAGGCGCTGAAGCAGTCTGAGGCAAACATAGTTGATGACGGCCGCAACGGCCGACATCACCATCATGGTCGCTCCGATGGGGTCGCTTCCGTAGGTGTAACGGCGCGCGACGTCGAAAAGAATTCCCACTGCGAATATCAGCAGCATCGAGCCAGAGAATAAAGCGGCGCGGCCTTTCCAGATGAGCCCGCGCCCAAGGGCCAGGAGGCTCAACATATAGACCAGCGCATCGGAGAGATTATCGACACCGTTCGCGATAAGAGCACTGGAATCGCCAGTAATCCCTGCGAAGAAGAATGCTGCGGAGATGATCACATTGAGGATCAGGACGATCCAGAGTGTCCGCTGCTCCGTCTCACTCGTTTTGTTCCGGGCTTCAATCATCATTGACGCTCCGTCCTTTGGTGGCTGCGGTGGTACGGCGCTTGTGTCGATTTCCAGCAGGTCCTGCGCGAGACAGTCGCCTGACAGCTACTAGGAAGCTTGTGTCCTGAAGCTGCATTCGCCGGCGAATGCCTGCGCGCACGAATGCGGCTGCGGGGGCTCCGAACAACCCCTTGCATTCGACGCTGTGTCGAACATGAAGGCCCGAGGCATCCTCAGTCAGTTCATATCCTTCCTCCATTGTGAAGAATGGGAAGGTGCCTAATTTCCAGCGAATGCTGCCGGACCGTTCGTGTGCCACGATCAGGGCATCGACTTGGGTGCTTCGGCCGAAGAAGCGTGCGGTGAACTCAACCTTCTTGCCCAAGCCGACAACCCCGCCGCCAAACCGATACTCCGGATGCCAACTTTCATACTGGGCCAGATTTGCCAGCATGGCCCATGCTCGAAGGCGGGAGATCGGGGGGCTAAACCTGGTTTCCTCTCTCATGTCGCTGATCCTCTCATTCGATCAGGGAAGAAACAGGAGGGCAGCAGCTGCCCTCCTGTCACATCAATGCTGAGGTTGACTGCTGGCGGCCGAGGTCTCGAGCACTTCCTCATCTGCTTCGACCATCGTTGCGCGGCCGTACCGCGCGTAGAGTGTCGGCAGGACGAACAGGGTGAGGATTGTCGCGGAAAGAAGGCCGCCGATTACGACTGTCGCCAGCGGCTTCTGGACTTCGGCTCCAGCCCCGGTGCCCAATGCCATCGGTACAAAGCCGAGGCTGGCGACCAATGCGGTCATCACCACTGGCCTGAGGCGTTGAAGGGCGCCTGCCCTGGCCGCTTCCGCCCGGTCCATTCCCGCTCGCATGAGATCCTGGATCGAGGATACCATGACAAGGCCGTTGAGGACCGCAATGCCGGACAGAGCGATGAACCCGACTGCGGCGGAGATGGAAAAGTCCATGCCCCGCAGGAAAAGGGCCAGAACGCCGCCCACCAGAGCAAGTGGAACGCCGGTGAACACGATCGCGGCGTCCCTTACCGATCCCAGAGCCCCATACAGGAGCAGAAGGATCAGCACGAAGCAGGCAGGGATTACCAACTGAAGCCGCTCGCGGGCTGAAGCCAGGTTCTCGAATTGTCCGCCCCATTCAAGGTAACTGCCCGGTGGCAAGCGGACTTCCTTTGCGATGCCATTCTGTGCATCTTCGACCACGCTGCCGACGTCCCTGCCCCGAACGTTCGCCTGCACGACGACCCGACGCTTGCCATTCTCTCGGCTGATCTGGTTAGGCCCGTCGATGACCCGGATATCGGCCACGCTCGACAGAGGAACGAATTGTCCTCCAGGCGTCGGTACTTGGACCTGGCTCAATAGCGAGATGTCGGCCCGCTGAGCTTCCGACAATCGGATGACCACTGGAAAGCGGCGATCCCCTTCGAAGATCATGCCGGACTGCTGACCGCCCAATGTGGCATTGACGATGTCTTGCACGTCCTGGGCGGTTACACCGAGGCGGGCCATGGCGTCTCGATTGACCCGGATGTCGAGCATCGGGAGACCGGTGGTCTGTTCAACCTTTACGTCGGTTGCGCCATTTGTCCTTCTAAGGACTCCCGCAATCTTCTCAGCTGTCGCATTCATCGAGTTGAAGTCATCCCCAAAGACCTTCACTGCGATGTCGCCGCGCACCCCGGCGATTAGTTCGTTGAAGCGCATCTGGATCGGTTGGGTGATCTCGTAGGCGTTGCCCGGGAACTTGGCGAGCTTCCCTTCGATCCTCGAGATGAGCGCTTCCTTGGTCAGGCTGGGATTGGGCCATTCCTTCCGATCCTTGAGAATGACGAACATGTCGGTGGCGTTGGGCGGCATCGGGTCTGACGCGAGTTCAGCCGTACCGGTCTTGGAGAAAACGAACTTCACCTCCGGCTGCTTCGACATCATTTGCTCGATCGGTACCTGCATCGCCTGGCTCTGCTGCACCGACGTCGCCGGAATTCGCAGGGCCTGAATCAGGAGATCGCCTTCATCAAGTTGTGGCAGGAACACCTGACCCAGAGAGGTAAAAGCAAGGATTGCCACAGCGAACGCGCCTATGCCGGCACCGACGGTCAGGGTCGGCCGCTTCATCGCGCGGTCGAGGCCGGGTTCATAGCGAGCCTTGAGCCAGCCCATGATCCGACCTTCCTTCTCTTCGATTCGCTTGGACAGCCATAGGGCGATCGCAGCGGGAACGAAGGTCAGGGAAAGGACGAACGCGCAGACGAGCGCGATGATGACGGTGAGGGCCATTGGCACGAAGGTCTTGCCTTCGACACCTGTCAGTGTGAGCAACGGCACATAAACGAGGATGATGATCGCCTGGCCATAGACCGACGGCTTGATCATTTCCCTTGCCGCAGCTGCGACTGTATCCAGCCGTTCCTTGACGGTAAGCAGACGTCCTTCATGGTGCTGATGCTCCGCCATGCGTCGCAAGGCGTTCTCGACGATGATGACCGCGCCATCGACGATGAGGCCGAAGTCCAGCGCACCCAGGCTCATGAGGTTGGCCGACACACCGGCGCGCAACATGCCAAAGCCCGTCAGCATCATGGTGATCGGGATGATGACCGCCGCGATCAGTGCCGCGCGGAAGTTGCCGAGAAGCAGGAACAACACCACGATGACCAGCAGGGCGCCCTCACCCAGATTCTTGGCGACCGTCTTGATGGTGGAGTTCACCAGCGCGGTGCGGTTGAGAACCGGTTGAACGATCACGTCCGGCGGCAGCGAGGCGTTGATCTCGTCCAGACGGTTGGCGACGGCCGTTGCGACCGTACGGCTGTTTTCTCCAATACGCATGATGGCGGTGCCGACGACGACCTCAGTGCCGTTCTCGGATGCCGAGCCCATGCGGATCGCCTGGCCGGTGCGGACGGATGCGACCTGGCCCAAGGTGATGGGTACGCCGTCCCTGGTGGCAACCACGATCTTCGAAAGTTCGTCCGCATTGCGGACAAGGGCGTCGGCGCGCACCGCCAACCCCTCGCCGTTGCGATTGACGAAGCCGCCGCCGACGCTGGTGTTGTTGCGCTCGAGGGCAGTGCTGAGCTGCGTCAGGGTGATCCCCATCGATGCCAGCCGCTGCACGTCGGGCACGACGAGGAACTGCTTGGCATAGCCGCCGATTGAATCGACGCCAGCCAGGCCCTTGGTGTTCTTGAGCAGCGGTGAGACGATCCAGTCTTGCGCGGTACGCAGATAGGTTGCCTTGTCCGTGTCGTTGGTCAGTCTTTCGCCCTCGGGCGTGATGTAGCTGCCGTCCGGCTGCATGCCCGGTTCGCCGGGCTGATGCTTGTCGTCCTTGCGATGCTCCAGGCGGACGGTCCACATGTAGACTTCGCCCAGACCTGTCGCGATTGGCCCCATTTCCGGGCTGACGCCGTCGGGCAGATTTTCCGAGACACCGGTCAGGCGCTCGCCGACCTGTTGGCGGGCGAAGAAAATGTCCGTGTCTTCGGAGAAGACGGCAGTAACCTGCGCAAAGCCGTTACGGCTGAGCGAGCGGCTATAGTCGAGGCCGGGAATGCCGGCGAGCGCGGTCTCGATCGGAAAGGCGACCTGCTTCTCGACCAGTTCGGGCGAAAGCGCAGGCGCGCGGACGTTGATCTGAACCTGATTGTTGGTGATATCGGGAACCGCGTCGATGGGCAGCCGTGACAGGGCGGCGGCACCGATCACGGCGGCAATGGCGGTCAGCAGCAGGACGAGCCAGCGCTTGTGAACCGCCCAGGTTACGATTGGGGCGATCATCGGCTCAGTCCTCGTGGCTCGCTTCGCTCTTGCCGAGTTCGGCCTTGAGCGTGAAGCTGTTGACGGTAGCGATGACCTCGGTGCCCTTAAGGCCCGACTTGATGATCACACTGTCGCCGGCGCTGTCGCCAAGCTGCACAGGTGTCGCCTGGAAGCCGGTCTTGGTGCGCACGAAGACCACGGACTTGCCTTCTTCGGTCTGCACGGCGGTCAGCGGTACGCGGATTGCGCCATCGCCACCGCTTCCCGTGAGGGCAACGGAAGCCGTAACAGGCTCGCCGACGCGCCAATTGCCATCGCGATTATCGAGCGTCGCGATGACGGGGACGAGCCGGGTGTTGGGATCCAGGGCAGGCGACACGAAGGTCACCTTGGCCGTCGCTTCGCGGCCGGCTGCCTTCACCGTCACCATCGCGCCCGGACGTACGCGACCGGCGTCCTGCGGCTGGAGGTTGAGCGACAGGGAAACGCTGGAGAGGTTGGCGACCCGGAAAAGCTCGGCATCTGCCGCGACCGTCTGCCCGAGCACTACGCTGCGGCCGATGACCTGCCCGGATATCGGCGCGACGATGCCGATACGATTGAGGCCGCCACCGCCCGTGCCTGCGGCCGAGACCTGCTGCTGCGCTAGGCGAAGCGCAATTCGTGCTTCGGTCGCCGCCGTGCGGGCGGCGATGAGATCCTGCTCCGGTGATACCCGCTGGGAAAAGAGGCGCTGTTCTCGCGCGAGATTGCTGTTGGCCAGGGACAGGCGCGCGCGGGCGGCCTCCGTTTCTGCATTGAGCGATGCGGCCTCTCGGCTTTCGATGACGGCAAGCGCTTGGCCACGGCCGATTGACTGGCCGAGGTTGCGGGTCAGCGACACGACTCGGCCACCGATCGCTGCGGAAACGACCTGCGTGCCTTGCGGGTCGCCATCGATAGTTGCGGGCAGTTCGATCGTGCCCGACCCGCCTATAACAGGACGCGCCGTCTGGATTCCTGCCGATGCGATCTGGTCGGCGGTCAGCGTTATCTTGCCCTCGTCAGCGTGGGCTTCGCCACCGGCCTTGCCCACAGCGGCGGGCGCTGTTTGATCCGCTTTGTTCTGCTCGCTCTCACCCCCACATGCGGCGAGGGCCAGCATGAGGGACAAAGGAAGCGCTGCGTAGATGATGGTCTTGGATTTCATGGATCAGTTCCCCTGTTCCGGTGCGGGCGCGGCCAGGCGCTCCAGCTGCGCACGGGCATTCTGGTAGGAGGCGAGAGCGTCGATGGCGGCGAGGCGGGTTTCGCTAAGCGTGCGCTCGGCATCGAGCAGGTCGAGTTGCCCGAACTTGCCTTCACGATATCCGATGCGGGCGATGCGAGCGGCCTCCTGGGCAGCCTCGAGTGCGGGACCGGTTGCCGTCTGCGCAGTCACAGCGGCATTCGAGGCCGCGGTCTGCGCGTCGGTGATGGCCTGCTCGACATCGAGCGCCGTCATGCGCTTCTGTGCTTCGGCCTGATTGCGCTGCGCCTGCGCCTGCGCCACGGATGCCTTCCCCGAGTTGAAGATCGGGATGGGCATGGTGACAGTGAAGATCAGCGCCGTATCATTGGTGCCCGATAGTCTGCGCAGGCCGGGACCAGCCTCGAGGTTTGGAACACGCTGGGAGTTTGCAAGGCGCACATTCGCGTCGGCAATGGCGAGATCGGCGCCCGCCGCCGCAAGTGCCAGTGTGCCGGCTGCGCTCGGTGGCATTTCCGGCCCATAGCCGCGCGGAAGGCTTTCGAGCCACGCCGTGTCGAGCGGGCCACCCATGGGCTGACCCACTCGCCTCTCCAGATTGGCGCGCGAAGCCTGCGCCAATCTGATGGTTCGAACCAGTTCGGCATCGGCATTGATCTTCGCGACGTTCGCGCGCTGCTCTTCGATCGGAGAGGCTCTACCGGCCTGGACCCTGACCCTTGCGGCATTGGCCGCGTCGCCTGCGATGCGAGACTGATCGCGAGCAGTTTGCACCCGACGTTCCGCAGCCACGGCCTCTACATAGAGCTGCGTGACCTGCAGCCTGATGTCCGCCTTCGTAATTGCCGATACGAGTAGGGCCCGATCAGTCTGAGCATCAGCGACTGCGATTCGAGCAGAGCGCTTTCCTCCCAGCTCGATGGGAATGGCAACGCTGACGGTCGACTCTGCGCTTCTGAAACCGCTGTAGGCACCGCTTCCCGCGATGTTCTCGACTTGCGTCTGAATGGTGGGATTAGGTCGCAGACTGGCAACCCGGCGCCCTGCTTGGGCCGCTTCAACACCAGCCTGAGCCGCTTGGACTGCCGGTGCGCTGCCGCCGGCGGCGGCTACAGCCTGCTCGAGTGTGTACGGGGCTGCAACTGCCGTAAGCGCAGGCGCCTCCTGTGCCTGCGCCACGGCGACGCAGGACACGGCAGCCAGCAAGGCTGCAATGGATCGAAACATGAAGATTTATCCTGAACACGAGTCACGGATGACCCACCGCGAGCTTCAGGCGCGAGGGTCCGCTATGGCTCGGTCAGGAAATAGGCGGGCGCAGATCAGGCCCGATGGCCCAGCGCTTGGATGCTGCCGGAGCGGGAACGAACACAGGCGCATGTCGTGCGGAGCCTAGCAGATCGTCACTCGCTGCAGCCGGGACAAATGCGGTTCCACCATGGCAGCTACCATGGTGGTGGGGCATTGCCTTGTCGGCATCACCTTGCGTCTGATCAGCGTCGCCATCGGTGTGCACATAGCCGGAACAGTCGATGGTCGGAGCGCTGGGAATTTCCTGGGCGTGCACCATCGTGGTCGTCAGCAACGAGACCGAAAGCAGGCACAGAAGGAAGATTCCTAAACGGCGCATGGATGCCCCCTAGTCGATCTGGGTGAGCGTGTCACGTCTAAAAGTAAAAGCCCAAACCTTCCTAGATTGGTAAGGTTTTGAGAAAGTCTAAATTCGAGTGTTTATGCGGATATGTTGTATCATCGATGCACTTATTTCAATTTATTGAAGAAAAATGCGGAAAGTAACAATCAAATTAGATATGAATAATGGGTTATGGTTAGGTGAAATATCAAAATAACTATGATGTCTTAAATGCCTTGCGGTCCGATGTGTCGGGCCCGTTCGGAGCAAAGCAGTTTGCAAATTCTGAAAACAGACCCGCATCATAGCGATGCCGGCGGCCAGTTTATCTGCCACTCGGCGTCACGATGGCCAATTCAAGCCGAGTGCTGCTACTCTTCTCCAAAGGCACGTTTGCGCTGGGCCACGCCCTGGCTCGCGCGCCTCTGCTCCCATGCCATGGATTGCTCAAGCTCCCGGCTGCGGCTTACAGCATAGGCTTTGACGCGGGGGCGCGGGTCGTCCTTCCATCGGTCGATCCGCTGCTTGCGCTCGGCATAGGCCTGGACGTGCCCGAACTCGCCCGTCAGGACCCCAGTCGCCCCCAACACCCGCGAAACATTTTCCAGCAGGTTGGCGCCAGGTTCCAGACGATCGACCACCTCCATACAGACAGGATAGATACCCTCATCGCCCTCATAGGTCGTAAGCGTTTTGAGGATGAACTCCAGATCGGTGTTGCTGCCCTCGCGAGCGATCTCGATCAGCTTTTCCGATACGGCCGCTGACAGTTCGGGGAAGGCGTGCCTGAACAGGCGCCCGCCGCAGTACTCGTGCCAGTCAGAGTTTTCCGCATGCCAGTCGCGGATCGCGGGGATCAACAGGTCCACATGGGGAGAAAGGACTTCGGGCAGGTCGTGGGCGTCGAACGGAACAGCGTCGAAGCGCCGTCGGTTCGTCTGCCTCCCGTGCCGAATTCGTGTGCCGAAGAAATCGATCACCTGGTCCGGAAAGTTCGGCGCGATGGCTGCCAGAAGGCGAACGTCCCGATGACCCACGCCCTCGATTGAAACGAACGAGGCGAGAAAGCGCTCTGCCTCGCCCGCGCTCAGCGCTTGAACAATCTTGGCATTTCCCGGCGTCCAGAACTGCTTGATCCAGGACGGCTTAGTCCGCGCGGTGAAGAAATCGACGGTCGGCATCAGCCCGCGCTCGATTAGAAGCTGATCGGCCTCGCGATCATACCAGACGGCGGCCGTCGTTGCCCCGGCGATGATCGACTGTTCATCTTCATCTGCGACAGCGCGCGCAACATAGGCCGCAAGCCGCTCGGGATCGGGCGCGGCCCGCAGCCGCAGATAGTCGCCAATCCCTGGTAACTGCGCGCCTGTCTCAAGCCAGGCGTCAAAGTGCCTATCGACCGCATCATTCCGACCCGCTTCGTCAAGCCCGACAAGAAGCTGGGCAAGAAAAGCCGTTCCGGTCGCCTCGATCCCATCAAGCATCAAAATGGCAACGTCCGGCTTCTCGCGTGCGAGCTTATGCATGCAGTTACGCAAGGGCGTCAGATGCCCGCCGTCCGATCCTACCGCTTCGATAAACCGGTACAGGGTCGTCATCCAATCGGCCACAGCCGGCGGGGTAATCTCCTCGACGATCACGGCATAGCGCTCGGCGCGCCATGCATCGGTCGCCTGATAGTCGAAGTGGTCGCCATCCCAGGCTGCGGGACGCACCGTGTCATGGCCGATGAGGGTCTTATACAGAAAGAACTCAGCGTCTGCGTTCAACAGATCCCGCAGCGACAGCAATGCATCCACCGCAGCCTTCTGGGCTGCGACCAAGTCTGGCATTTCGGCCAGATCTGGTCGCAGCACGTGATAGCGATAATGGGTGTGGAGCGCATCGACCTCGCACCAGCGCCGCAGCTCCAGGCCCCATGCTGCGGCTCGGGCAGTCATGATACTGCAGACCCGCGAGGTGTCGTCCAGAAGGATTTTCGCTAGACCTGCATCGAAGTTGCCGTACGCTGGCGCCGCGCAGGCTTCTCGCAACCCACAGAGAATTTTCAATCGGTCCTTATCCTGGGTGCTCTCGTCAAGCCATTTTTCAAGCCAATCGATCACGCTGGTGCGCAGGTCGCGGACATGATCACTGGCAGGCACTACGCCCTGGTGAAAAATGACGGCGTCGGATTTCCAGCTTGTGCCCCCAAGATCGGGTGAGAGGACTTCCTTGAGCATCGCAACCAGTAACGGGCGGGATGCTTGCGTTTCGTCCGCCGTCAGGGAAGCGACGCCGTCCAGAACGACCTGTTGCGCTGCCGCGCCGAACCTCTCCCAGATCGCGAGATCATGTTTTGTCAGCTTCTCGCCGAGCTCGATCCAGAGGTGGCGCTCCTCCTCGCTCCAAGCTCCCATGTACAGGCATATCAATGCCTGGAACGTCCGCTCTGCATCGCAATGGCGGTATGCGCTGATCAGGTCCTTGACCCGGCGGGCAACCTGAATGCTCGTATTCCCGGGCAGCGCACCGAACGAAGTTTCAATGGGAACTACCGGGAAATCGCGCGAGCGTTCAACCGCTGTGATCAGTGCCTCGAACATCTCTAGGAAATGCGCTGCCGGATCGTCATAATGGGGCAGGACCAGGTCGGCATAGGTCTCGAGGGCATCTTCGAGAGCGTTGTTATCTTGAGGCGCGACGATCGTTGCGGTCACAGCGTCGACGGCGCCATCCGCCTGAACCAGGCGCCGAAAATCACTGGCGATCTTGTCGAAGTCGTGGCCGGCGGGCACGAGGTGCGCTTGCATCACGCGGTTCATCCGTTCGCCAATATCGGCCATACGCGCGGCGCCGAGATGTTTGAGGTTGGGCTCCTTGTAAATTGTGTCATGCCCCATCTCCGCCCAGGCATGGTTGAGCAGCGTCTGGATCTGGATTTCAGCGCGCAGCCCCGCGAATGCGCGATATTCGGGCAGGGCCAGGCGTTCGGGCTTAAGACAGACGAGGTAATTGGTACTGTCGAAGAGCTTGGTCTCTGTATCCGTGCCCGGCACGGGATGGTGGACGTTAACGTCGAGGACCTCGAAGTTTTCGTGCAGCGCCCCTGTATGGTTGAACGCCTCGACCTGCGAATTGGTCAGGAACACGACCCGACATCCGGCCAGATCCTTGAGCCTCTCGTCAATCGCATCGGCCGGGTCGATGCCGCGGTTCTTGAGCTTCTTGGCGAGTGACCCCACCTCTTTCGCACGACCGGTAATGGTGTGAGCCATCAAGCCGTGTTGTATAAGCATGTGTTGAAGAATATTCTGGATTGCATCGACAAGCGCCAGATAGCGGGTACGACCGTCCTGCTGATATTCCTCGAAAGTCATGAAAACCCCAAATTCATTCGATCAGGCGTGCCCTGTGCGGTCCGCTCTGGACTATTAGCGATCTGTCGTTGCGCTGCCGAGTTCTAATCGCGCTTCCGCAGCAGAGCGCTGGACCTTCTCCTGTGGATATCAGACCCCCACCCGATTCAGCGCTTGCGACTCATGTTCACACTATGTTCCATGGCGCGATGGATGCCAATGACCCCGAGGAATTTTTGCCTGACGACATCATCGTCCCGGAGGGGCGCGATCGTCTTGGCCTTGCCCACCAGATGCGTGTTGATATTTCGATTGCCATCTCCCTCGCGCCTGCCTGGCTGAGGAGAGCGCTTGCCGATCGCAACCCTATCAAGGCCCGCGGCGCGCGCGTCGAGATGGTCGAGCGCATAGCGGTCGCGCTCGAACGCCGGTTCTTGCTGACGTGGTGCGGATCGGCCGATCAGGACGGGAACGCCCGGCCACCCGAAGCTGGCGGGCCGCTTTTCGGTAACCCGGATCAAGCTGATCCGCTGGTCGCAAACCTTCCAATCGCTGGAACCGAATCAATTGACTCCCGGAAAGCAGGATGAGAACATATAGCGAACAAACGAGTCCCCGTCTTTGCTATGTCGATCGCGTCCAAATCTGAAAGGCTTCAAGCCCTCATGGCTGAAATCCAGGCAATTTCGCCTGTGCTTCGGCCTGAGGCGGAGTATCTGCCTTTTGCGGTCGCAGCCTTGGACGAGCGGCTCGCCGGGGGAGGGCTCGCATCGGCAGCCTTGCACGAGTTCGCCGGTCAGACTGCCAGTATGGGAGATGATGCGGCTGCGAGCCTGTTCGCGGCCGGCATAGCCTCGCGTGCTTCTACGGCGGATATCCTCTGGATCATGGCAAGCCCCGATCTTTTTGCGCCTGGCCTTGCCAGCGCGGGAATCGCTGCCGATCGCCTCATTCAGGTCGAGGCGGGCAAGGACGAGGATGCGCTTGCGGTAATGGAAGAGGCGCTCCGGCATGGTGCGCTTGCCGCAGTGGTATGCGAGGTTACGCGGGTTGGCATGACGGCGACGCGGCGCCTCCAGCTTGCGGCGGAGGAGGGTGGCACGACCGCTCTGCTCCTGCGGCGGTGGTGCAAGGCAAGCGATGATCCCCTGTCCACGCCGTCTTCGGCCGTCACGCGCTGGCGGATCGGCTGTGCGCCTTCTTCTCCGCTCCCGGTTGCGGGTGTCGGGCGACCGCGCTGGCAGGTTTCGCTCATGCGGCAGCGTGGCGGTGATCCTTTTACCTGGTTGCTGGAGGGGTGTGATGCGCAGGGTCGCGTCGCTGTACCTGCCGAGCCTCGCCGTCGACCGGCTCCGCCGCGAAGAGGCGAGGCGCGGCAGGCAGCCTGAACGGAATTCCGGATCGCCATTGGCAGTCCCGCCGCTGGAAAGCGACGACGGGTCGTCCTGCTCCTGTCCGCGTGGGGGCGGGTGGAGGCCAGGTGCGCGTTGGGCGCAGTCGCAAGGTGCAGGCGCAGCGATGCAGATGCGCGCTCAGCAGATTGAAAGCCTCCCGGTCCATCAGCGTCCTAGCGCTCGCGAGCTTGGTCGGCGCTCAGAAGTTGCCGACAATCCGTTTCGCGCCATGTCCTCTCCTACAAAGGCCAAGCCGGTTGCCAGCGGGGTAGAGCAGATGTTCCCGCCAATGGTGACGACCATTGCTCAGAAGCAGCGGATGATCCTTGCGGCTGTGGATGATGCTGCAGCCGCTGCCGGTCTGCACCCTGGGATGGCGCTGACGCATGCCCGGGCCTTGATGCCGGATCTGGATGTTCGGGATGCAGATCCGCAAGGCGATCGAGCGCTCCTGCACCGTTTGGCTTTGTTTGCCGTCCGACGCTGGACTCCGACGGCGCAGGTCGATGAACTGGATGGCTTGCTCATGGATATCAGCGGCGTGGCGCATCTGTTCGACGGAGAGCAGAGGATGGCGCGCCATATTCTTCGCTTTTGCCACCGAGCCGGCCTGTTTGGGCGGATCGCCATCGCCGATACGGTTGGTGCTGCCCATGCCCTTGCCCGCTTTGGAAAGGAGCGGATCTCGATCTGCCGCACGCATGAGGAACTAACTGCTCTGGGTTCGATGCCGATAGCGGCCCTCAGACTCGACGAGCGTCAGCGGGATGGCGCGCAGCGGCTGGGCATCGAACGGATCGGCGATCTGGTCGCGATGCCTCGTGCGCCTCTGAGCCGGCGCTTGGGTGGTAGCTTGCTCCGCCGGCTGGACCAGGCAACCGGACGGCTTGCAGAGCCGCTCGTTCCGGTCGTCCCTTTCGAGATGCCGGACGTTGTAAGGCGCTTTGCTGAGCCAATCGGCGCAGCCGAGACGATCGCCCGTGTCATCGCCGATCTGACGCAAGACCTTGCAAGACTCCTGCTGTCGCGAGGGCTCGGTGTCAGGATTCTGCGTCTCGTCTGTGAGCGGGTCGATCGCGCGGAACAGGCAGTGGTTGTCGGAACGGCGCGAGGTACGCGTGACATTGCCCATATGCTCCGCCTTTTGACGATGAAGATCGAGACGATCGACCCGGGCTTCGGCATCGACAGCATGCGGCTCATTGCCCTGCGATCCGAGCCGCTCGATCCGATTGCGCTGACAGCCGATTTTGGTGAGAATGCGCCTGCAGACCTCGCTTCGCTGGTCGATCAGATCGTCACGCGCCTGGGGCAAGCCGCGATTTATCGACCAACGGCACGTGAGAGCGATGTTCCTGAGCGTAGCATCGGGCGGGTCTTCCCGCTGGAGGTAGCCAATTGCTGGTCCACCTTGTGGCCGAGACCTGCCAGGATGCTGCGGAGGCCTGAACGCATCGAAAATGTGCTGGCAGGGTTGCCCGATCACCCTCCCAAGCGATTCAAATGGCGCGGCGTCACCCATACGATCATCTGCGCCGATGGGCCTGAGCGTATCCGTGGGGAATGGTGGCGTCGACCCGCCGAAAGCCACGCCGTTCGAGATTATTTCCGGGTCGAGAACGAGCATGGCGAGCGGTTCTGGGTTTTCCGTCGAGGGGATGGCGAGCATGCCTGTTCGGGCGACCTTTCATGGCACATCCACGGGATCTTCGGATGAGTGCGTCGGGCTATGTCGAGCTGCAGGTCGCCACGCATTTCTCTTTCCTGCGCGGCGTGTCGTCATGCGAGGAACTGTTTGGGCAGGCAGCTGCGCTGGGCCTGTCTGCTCTTGGCATCGTGGATCGCAACTCGGTCGCCGGACTGGTGCGTGCCTGGGAAGCATCAAAGGAAACAGGTGTCAGGCTTATTCCCGGTACGCGGGTCGATCTCGCATGCGGGACCAGCCTTCTGCTCTATCCCACTGACCGTCTGGGCTGGACCCGGCTCTGCCGTCTACTGACTCTTGGGAAAGGCCGCGCTGGCAAGGGCCGCTGCGAGCTGCATTGGGATGATCTGCCACCATGGTCGGAAGGGCTGATCGCCATCCTTTTGCCTGATCTACCTGATGAGACCAATGCGGCCGCCCTGCAACGCCTTGTCTCGATCTTCGGCCAGCAAGGCTATCTGGGCCTGTCGCTAAGGCGGCGGCCGGATGATGCGCTGAGAATATACGAACTGGACGCACAGGGGCGGGAATTCGGCGTTCGGCGTGTCGCCCTTGGCGATGTCCTCTATCATAGCGTCGAGCGAGAGCTCTTGCAGGACGTCGTCACGGCGATCCGCCATCGAACGACCATCGACGCCATGGGTTTCAAGCGTGAGCGATACGCCGATCGACACCTAAAAACCGGCAGCGAAATGGAGCGGCGCTTCAGTCTTTATCCCGACGCCATTACCGCATCCCGTGATATCGCAGGCGCCTGCGCGTTCGATCTGGGCCAGCTTCAATATCAATATCCTCAGGAGGCAGTCGCAGGGGAAACCCCGCAGATGCTGCTCGAGCGGCTGACTGCGGCTGCGGCAGCCCGCATGTTCCCCCAAGGCGTGCCGAAGGCCTATTGCGATCAGCTGGCACACGAGCTCACGCTGATCGATCAGCTGAGCTATGCGCCCTACTTCCTGACGGTAAACAGCATCGTTGCCGAGGCGCGCCGGCGGAAGATCCTTTGCCAGGGACGGGGCTCGGCAGCGAACAGCTGCGTTTGCTTCGTGCTTGGGATCACCTCGATTGATCCGATCAAGCATGAGCTGCTTTTCGAGCGGTTTGTTTCGGGCGAGCGCAAGGAGCCGCCCGATATCGATGTCGATTTTGAACATGAGCGCCGTGAAGAGATCATTCAATGGATCTATGAAACCTACGGCCGGACCCGTGCCGCCCTGACGGCCGTGGTGACCCGATATCGGGCGCGCGGCGCATTGCGCGATGTCGGCAAGGCATTGGGGCTTCCCGCCGACATGACAGGGGCGCTCTCGGGTTTGATCTGGGGCTGGTCTATCGAGGGTGTAAGCGACGAACAGGCACGTGAACTTAATCTCGATACCAGCGATCCACGCCTTTCAATGACCCTCTCCCTGGCGCGCGAGCTTATTGGTGCGCCGCGGCACCTCTCACAGCATCCCGGCGGCTTCGTCCTCACCTCCGACCGGCTGGACGAACTGGTCCCCATTGAGCCGGCCGCCATGGACGACCGCCAGGTGATAGAATGGGATAAGGACGACATCGATGCGATGAAGTTCATGAAGGTCGACATTCTTGGACTGGGCATGCTGGGCTGCATGCGCCGGGCCTTTGCCTTGCTCGAGGAACATCGCGGAGTAGCGATGACAATGGCGTCGCCGACGCTCCAGCACGATGATCCGGCTGTCTTCGCGATGATCCAGCGTGCTGACACGCTGGGCGTTTTCCAGATCGAGAGCAGGGCGCAAATGTCGATGCTGCCGCGGATCAAGCCTGTGAAATTCTATGATCTGGTGATCGAAGTGGCGATTGTCCGGCCGGGACCGATCCAGGGCGATATGGTTCATCCCTATCTGCGTCGGCGCGAGGGGACGGAAAAGGCTGAGTATCCGCGTCCCGAACTTCGGGCCGTCCTGGAAAAGACGCTGGGCGTGCCCCTTTTTCAGGAGCAAGCGATGAAAGTCGCGATAGTCGGTGCGGGTTTCACACCGGCTGAGGCCGATCAACTGCGCCGGGCCATGGCTACTTTCAAATTCACCGGCGGCGTCAGCCATTTTTACGACAAGCTCGTCGAAGGCATGGTGAGGAGGGGCTATCCGCGAGATTTCGCTGAACGCACTTTCAAGCAAATTGAGGGCTTTGGATCCTATGGCTTCCCAGAGAGCCATGCGGCAAGTTTTGCGAAGATCGCCTACGCCTCCAGTTGGATGAAATGCCATCATCCCGATGTCTTTTGCGCCGCACTCCTGAATGCGCAGCCGATGGGGTTCTATGCGCCGGCGCAGATTGTCCGTGACGCGCGCGCGCATGGCGTCGAAATCCGCCCGCCCTGCGTGAACGCCAGTCGCTGGGACTGCACTCTCGAGCAGGGCAGGGGACGGTTTCTGGCGGTGCGGCTTGGATTGCGAATGGCCCGCGGTTTGTCCAACCTTCATGGTGCGATGATCGTGTCGGCCCGTGGCGAGGAGCCTTTCAAGAGCGTCGAAGCCGTATGGCGGCGGGCAGGCGTACCGCCGGTGGCGATAGAGCGGCTAGCGGAAGCAGACGCCTTTCATAGTCTCGCGCATGATCGTCGTCAGGCACTCTGGCAGGTCAAGGGTTTGGGTGATGCTCCACTCCCGTTGTTTGCGGCAGCCGACGCACGTGAGGGTGCGATCAGCCCGGAAAGCCAGGAGCCTATGGTGACGCTCGAACCGCTCAGCGAGGGGCGCGAGGTGGTCGAGGACTACCGGACCATTCAACTTTCGCTAAGGGCGCACCCTGTCCAGTTCTTGCGCGAGGAGCTGCGCCGCCGCGGCGTCAAGGCTGCCGCCGATCTCGATCAGGTCAAGGATGGCCGGCATGTGGAAGTGGCAGGCATCATCCTGGTCCGTCAGAAGCCCGGCTCGGCAAAAGGCGTGCTTTTCATTACAATCGAGGATGAGACGGGGATCGCAAACGGGATTTTATGGCCCGATCGCTTCGAAGCACAGCGCCGCACCGTCCTGTCTTCGGCAATGGTCGGCTTGCGCGGGCGTCTGCAGCGAGAAGGTATCGTCACCCATATCATCATCGACAAAATCATCGATTACACGCCCATGCTCCGTTCGATCGGGAGTGGGTCACTGCCGCATCTGGCTGCACCCGCTGATGGCGCGACGCGTGGCGGCGGACCGGATGCGCGCGATGGGCCGAAAGCGACAATGGTCAGAATAAAGTCGCGGGACTTTCATTGACGTTGTCGCTGCAATGGGCCGAATTGTCGGCTGGAGCATCGGACGGCATCGGGGGACGACATTGAACAGAGAGGAGGCATTCGATCAGGCGATCAAGCTGATCGCGGATCTTCCCTGTCAGCGTGAGGTGATTGATTTCTGGGACATGCCCGCGGTGCGCTCTGATGGCGATCGCGCAAAGTGGCGGGCCGCCGCCGACCGGCTCATAGGCATCGGCCAGAAGGTCGCACCTGATCTTGCCGAGTATTTTGAGATTTGGGCGAGCGATGCGGCCGTAGGCGCAAAAGACCTTGATCGCGGCCTGGCGCTCATGCCGCTACCGGGTCTTGGAGGCCGTGCAAGCCTGCGCGCGAGCAATATCCTCGATCTCAAGCTCAGCCTGGGCAGGCCACCGGCGGCGCGCGACATCACCGCGCTATTCGGTCCGAAGGTGACGAAATTCGGCAGGGAGAACCTGCTGAGGGTCGAACAATTTATCCAGCTCCAGCTGGATGAGCGCGCGGCACATGGCAACCCCGTCGATATTGTTCACTGGACGCAGGACGCTCACCAGCACAAGGCAGGGTATAGCCTCTTCAACGGTCATCCCAGCTACCTCGTGGTTCAGCCGCCGGGCGGCTGGCATTTTTCCTATTCAAAGCGGGCGGAGGCCGAATGCATGGCGTTGATCCGCGACGCCGAGAACACCTGGCGTGAGGAGAGCGATCTTCCACGCGTCGGCGAAGGGTGGATTTCCGAAACCAGACTTTACTACGAGCTGAAGGCAGCGTTTCCCGCGCTCGATGTGCTTCAGCATCACCGGCCAGATTGGCTAGGGCGACAGCATCTCGACATCGCCATTCCTTCGCTGCGTACCGCGATCGAGTTCCAGGGCGCTCAGCATGATCTGCCTGTCGCATTTTTTGGCGGAGAAGACGCCTTCATCCGGACGCAGGAGCGTGATCGCCGCAAGCTGGGCAAATGCAGAAAGCAAGGTTGGCGCCTCTTCTATGCGCGCGAGGGGTATGATCTCACCGATCTGATCGCCCAGATCGTAGAGCCGCGATGACCCTGTCCAATTGACAGAAGAACACCAAGATGAAATGAAGGCGTCGGTCATCGCAGTGGCCGGCCGCCTGCTCAAGCGAAGCCTTCGTGGCACTGTATGAATTTCTGATTCCCATCCCGTTTTCGCGGCATTGGGCGACGGTAGCAGGCGACGTTTTCCGAAGCCGACGGAGAATGGCGATGGCATATAGTTTCCAGAAGATTTCGGATGTTAAGCTGCGCGCGCGCAAGATCGCGCGTGAGCAGGATATCCCTCGCTACCAGGCGCTGGACACCGCCGCACGCGGCGGTGGATTTCAGAACTTCGCTCATGCACTCAAGGAGCTGCCGGAGCTGGCACCCGCATCCCCCTGGTCAAATCGGATCGAGATCAGCCAGGGCTGGTGGAGCCGGAAGGAGCGAACCGGTGGGCAGGTAGCAGCATCGATCAGCCTGAAGCACGCGTTGTGCGAGCTGGTGAAGCCCCACCAGCTGGTCGAAACACTGGGCGGCTGCCGCATCGACGGAGAGGCACGGCTCATCAGCGATGGCAGCATGCGGGACCGCGAGGCGAGCATAATCGACGTAGCGAGGGTCGCCCGCGCACTTCAATTCATGGATGCGACAGGCCTCAAACCATCGCGATCGCGGCGCTGCTATCCCAAGGGCGACTGGGACAATCGGCCGCCCATTGCGGATCATGACAGCTGTTGGTTCGATCCGGAGGCGCGGGCCTATGTGCTGGTAACCCAGCCATATCCTGGACGCGCTGCGATGCGTAGCGAGGTTCAGGCTGCCTGGGAGGCCCGGCATGGTTGGCGTACATTCCGCAGCGACTGGGGCAGCATGTACGGCTTTGGTACGGAGCTCTATCTCCTCTGTCCGCCAGCCTACGCGGACCTCCTTGGGCGGAAACTTGCCGATCTTGGTGCTGGTCCCGATGCGATTACCAACGAGGACGTCTCCGATGTCTGAGCAGAGCTCCTGCGAGAGACCACTTCTGTCACTTTACCCGAGGCGGTAAAGTGACAGAGGCGACTCTTTGCGACCGAACCGGCGATGGGGAGCAGCTGAATGGCCGTAGGCCTCTCGCCAATTCAACAACAATCAGGAGTAATTGATCATGCGTGAGACCCGCCCGCCGCTGGTTGGCAAGCTCGCCCTTGCCGCGCGCAGCCTCGTCGAAGTGCCTCGCGCGCACGCTGCGCTCGCTGTCGCCGTCGATGAGGACGACCTCGCTGCGTTTGAAGACGGGATCAGAGAGCTCGATCCGGATGCAACACTGCGCCTGCTACATTATCTCGAAGAGTGTGGCGCTGTTTTCCTTCCGGAAGGGAAGGAGGGCGGTATCGGGGTTCGGTTGCGGTTCAATGCGCGTGACGTCCGCGCTCTCAATCGCCTCGAAGGCGAGGGAGGGCCGGTCGGCAAGGACGATGTGTAAACAAATGGGGATTGCGTCAGCGCTGCGGTGAAGTGCCACGACTGTTCAAAACGGCGTTGGCTCTCTGAGAGGGATTCACATTGGGTGTGGGATGTGCTTGAAATGTTCCCATGTTCCAGCCCGATCTTTTCGCCATGGAAGCCTCGATAACGCCGGTCATTTCTGCTGATCGCGAGGTGCTGGACATGCCTGCTATTCTCGAGCGGCTGACCGAGGTGTGTCAGCGGCCACGATATAGTTTCATGGTGCTCAACCTCATCGCTCAAGCCAGCGACCGGAACGGATCTGCTGGGCCTTATATTCGGGAGGGGGATCGCCGGATTCCCGTCCGGGACTGGCTATGCGATGCCCTGATGCCGGTGGCGCAGCGTGACCCTCGTCGCCTCGCAATCGCGGATCGGGTCCGGCGTGAGCTGGCCGAGCGCAATGCGATGCCCGCTGATGCGCGCGAAGCTGAAAGTCTCGTCGAAGCCCAGGTCGCCAAACGGATCCGTCTCTCGGGGCGTACCAATGTCAGCCGTGCCGTGTCCGAGCTTGTGCGGGCGGGGCTGGTTCGGCGACACTATCAGGGCTACCGGGTCGACCATCCCAACCGCGGTGCCCAGCGACAGGCGGTCTACATCGTCAATGAGGCGGCGCGCCGGGTGCTCCGCCGGGCCTGACACGCAGCGGAACTAAAATCCGAAGCACGCCATTTACGCAGCATCACAAAGAGACTAGCTTTCGAATATGGCGAGCATTCTGACCCTTGGACAACAGCGTAAAGCCGGCACCGCCGCGCGCAAGGTCGGCGGGTATGGCGAGCTTATTCGGCTCGAGACCGAGCGCCGGAAGGCCAAGGGCCAGGGCAAGATTGTGCTCGAAGCCTCGACCGGACGCTACATCTTCCAGCCTAAGAAGACCGCTCCCGCTTCATAATCGATGGCGTTGACGCTCGGCCTGCTGGCGAGCGTGCTCGTCCTACTGCCCGGCCTCGCCGTCCTAGCCGCGTTCAATTTTCGGACCAGGCGCGGAGGCGCCAGGCGCCCCGAACTCGCCCTAACGACTATCAGCGCGCTGGTCATGGCCGCAGCCGTCTCGATTGTCGTCCATCTGGTGGCATGGGCCGCAATCGAAGGCGCGCTCGCCTTCGTGACGGCACTTCATGATGCCTATCCGGTCCTTGATCTTGGCCCGAAAATCGAGAATCCGCTGACCAGCTTCTTTGCCGCTGTGGCAGGAAACAAACCGATGGCGTTCAGCGGCGCGGTCGCGCTTGGCATGGTCCTCATTACCGAAATGGTCGCGCTCGTGAATTTCGTGCTCGGCGAAACCTTCGAACTGGCCTTCGACGAATATGACCTGAACGGCCAAGGCTGGGTCTTCGAGCACATCACGCGCCCGGCCGAGAATGGGTACACGCCCGTGGGACATGTCTTTACCGCTACGATGAGCGGGAAGTACGGCATCGCGTACAAAGGGCCGATCATCGACATCCGTCAAGGCGACAAGGGCGAAATCCTCTCGATCGCTCTCGCGCGGCCTGAGCGGTTTCTCTACGAACTGGGGACGTTCGACGACGACCCACCCAAAAAGAGCTGGATCGAGCGCCTGCTGCCCGGGGACGCGGAGGAGGCGGAGCCTCATAGCGGCGTTCGGCATCATGAAAAGGATTATGCCGGCGGCGTGGTCGCGCTGGATGCGCGTGTGATCAATAATATCGTCGTGCGCAGCATCGCGGATGAACTGCTCGAGCAGATCGACGAGGAAGTGCCGGACGAACCGGAGGTGCCGCTCGCGTGAATGCCGGATCGTCAAACTTGCTACAAGACGCAGGAGGTCTTTACGGGCTCTTGCTGACCTTGGTCTTCCTCGCATTCATATGGGTGGCGCTGCTTAGCCTCACCCGTGACCTGTGGCGGATCGTCTTTCTGTATGAGACTCGCAGGGCGCCGACGCTTGGTATTGGCAGCGCCATCGCGATTGGTGTGTACATCCTGGCTGGACTCACCTTAGGCGCTAAGCATTATGCGGCCATGATGTTCGCCGTGGTGGCGCTCGGTCCCTGGCTGCTGGTCAAGTCGGTCAGTGTCTATGCCTGGTTTCGGGATGGCCCGGAGGTGCGTCAAGCGGCTCTGGAAATTCGATCCATCGAGGCGGCCCGGATGCGCGAGACGCTCCCCAGGGCCGATCAGAAATTGCCGTGGCGCGGATATCTGTTCGACGTAGAGCGCGCGATAAGGCGTGGTCGCTACGAACCGCCCCCGATCTGATGGTTCGCCTTGCAGATCACTTGGCGCGAGAACAGTGCGTCTATCCCTCGCCGTTAATCGGGTGCCCGGTGGTTCTAGTCCTCGATCTGCCTGAAAAGAACCGCGGCGCCGGTCTGGCGCTCGGTCGCTACTATCCGATCATCATCGAGAACGAGGATGAACGTGCAGAACTGAATGCTTTTTTTGATGCGGAGCGCCCGGCCATGGTGACCCCGGATCTCCTCGACCATCAGCCGACGGCGTTTCATTCGGACAGGTTGATCGTCACGCGCTATACCCCCTCCCGACCCGGATGGCCCTGGATCAGCCTCTTCTACTGGCCCAAGGACTACCGAGCAGCAGCAGTGGGGCAGGGCCTTTCTATGGCTCGCGGTTGCTATACCACGGAGCTGTTCGACACGAGCGAAGCCCGCGACGAGCATGATTTGCTCATCGTCCAATCCTTGCGGGAACGCCACACCCTGCAAATCCAGTTGATCTCGTCCGAGATTGAGGCGGGAACCGGCCGCGCCTGAGCAGGCCGGCCAGAAAGCCCTGACAATCACGATCTCAAGATAGCGTCTGCTTCGGCAGCGTGCCTTGGCGCGCGCCGATTGCATCTCGGTCGCGCCTTGACGACTAACATATCAACACATATTCATATAACATACATGAGTATGAAGAGGTGGGCCGTATTCCGCGACGTTGAGGATCGAAATGGGTGCAAAAAAGTGCGGTTTTCCGTGCGTTCTGCGAGCCAGCTTCGTCACGACGCAGAGGCGGAAAAATCGAGTGGTCACCGCGAATCTGCGCTTGACCTTCCAATGCTTGGAACCCGCATCCCCGGGAAAACAGGTGGGAAGCCATTGTCCGGGGGTCCGGCAGAAGTGGCTGAATTAAGGAAAGAAATTATGCGAAAATCAGTCGCGACTCTGCTGTCATCGGGGGCGCTTGGAATGGCACTGCTTCTTGCAGCTTGCGGGGGCCCCTCGGGAGGCCAGCAAGGGCAGGGCGGCCCACCGACGCCTCAGGTGCCCGTCGCACAGGTCATCGTCCGGGAACTGGCACCGTCCAGCGAATTCAACGGTTCGCTTACCGCGCCCAAGTCGGTGGAACTACGGCCACGGGTGAGCGGACAGATCATCGGGGTCGATGTGCCTGAAGGTGGCATGGTCCGTCAGGGCCAGACCCTCTTCCGGATCGATCCTCGTCCCTTCCAGGTCGCTGTCGATCAGGCCGCGGGCAATCTTGCGCAGGCGGAAGCCCAGGCGGCACAGGCTCAGGCCGACTTTGCGCGGGCCGAGCGTCTGATCGCGACGGGTGCCATCTCCCGCAAGGAGTATGACGCCGCAGTTGCCCAGCGCCGCGCCGGGCTTGCGTCGACTCAGGCGGCGAGGGCTGCTGTTGCCGCAGCGCGCCTCGATCTGTCTTTCACACGGGTCACAGCGCCCATCAGCGGCCGGGTCGATCGCATTCTTGTGACGGAAGGCAATGTGGTTGCCGGCGGCGCGCAGGCGACCCCGCTGACGACCATCAAGTCCGTCAATCCGCTGTACGCTGAGTTCGACATCGACGAAGCCACCTATCTGAGCTTCGTGGAAAAGGCGCGGCGCGCGGGCACCGCGACTAAGCTGCCGGTCGAGTTCGGCCTCATGACCGACGAAGGGTTCCCGCGCACTGCGACGCTGGACTTCCTGGGCAATGGAATCGATCGCAGCGCGGGCACCATTCGCGCTCGCGCGCTCGTCCAGAATACTGACGGTGCCCTTGCGCCTGGCCTGTTCGCCAGAATCCGGCTTGTTACCGGCGAGCGCCAGCAGTCGATCCTCATCGACGACCAGGCCGTCGGTAACGATCAAGGCAAGAGCTTCGTTCTCATTCTCGCCAAGGGCAACAAGGTCGACTTCCGCCCGGTCGAGCTCGGTCCGATCGTCGATGGCCTGCGCGTGATCAAGTCCGGCCTGCAGCCCTCGGACACCGTCATCATCAAGGGTCTCGTGCGTCCCGGCATGCAGGTCGTGCCGCGCAAGGGGCCGATGCAGCAGAGCCAGGGCAACGGTAATCCGCAGGCCGCCGCCAAGCCTGCTGCGGAGGCACGCTGATGAAGTTTCCACGCTTCTTCGTCGACCGCCCGATATTCGCGGTGGTCCTCTCGGTGCTGATGCTGATTGCAGGCGGCCTTGCGCTGCTGAAGCTTCCGCTCAGCGAATATCCCTCTGTCACGCCCCCAACGGTGCAGGTCACCGCTCAATATCCAGGGGCCAACCCCGAAGTCATCGCCGAAACGGTGGCCGCTCCGATCGAGCAGGCCATCAACGGCGTCGAGAACATGCTCTACATGAGCTCCCAGGCCTCGACCGACGGTCGGATGCAGGTGACGATCTCGTTCAAGCAAGGGACGGATCCCGACCTCGCGCAGGTGCAGGTCCAGAACCGTGTCGCGCGCGTCCTGTCGCGTCTACCGGAAGAAGTGCAGCGCATCGGCGTCACCACCCAGAAAACGTCGCCAGACGTTCTCATGGTCGTCCATCTGGTCTCGCCGAACAAGCGCTATGACCCCCTCTATCTCTCCAACTATGCGACCCTCCATGTCCGCGACGAACTCGCTCGCGTTGCTGGTGTCGGCGACGTGGTGCTGGGCGGCGAGGGCGAATATGCCATGCGGGCCTGGCTCGACCCGACCAAGGTCGCAGCGCGCGGCTTGACTGCGAGCGACGTCGTCGCCGCTATTCGGGAACAGAACAT
The DNA here is from genome assembly GCF_020782235.1 of Sphingobium naphthae. GTDB lineage: Bacteria > Pseudomonadota > Alphaproteobacteria > Sphingomonadales > Sphingomonadaceae > Sphingobium > Sphingobium naphthae. The sequence continues at coordinate 157,238 of NZ_JAJGNO010000010.1, read as the reverse complement.
CCAGGTGGCGGCCGGTTCAGTCGGCCAGCAACCCAATGCGTCGGCCGCCTATCAGGTGACCGTGAATACGCTTGGCCGTCTGACGACGGAAGAACAGTTCGGCGACATCATCCTCAAGACGGGCGAGGATGGTCAGGTCACCCGACTGCGCGATGTCGCACGCCTTCAAATGGGTGCCGACGGCTATTCGATGCGCAGCCTTCTCGATGGTGAACCTGCCCTCGCGCTGCAGATCTTCCAGAGCCCGGGCGCCAACGCCCTCGATGTGTCGAGCGCGGTGTGTTCGACGATGGAAAGGCTGAAAGGCGAATTTCCTGACGGCATCGAATACCGCATCGCCTATGACCCGACCATCTTCGTTCGCGCGTCGCTGAAGTCGGTCGTTGTCACGCTGTTCGAGGCGACCCTGCTGGTTGTCCTCGTCGTTGTCCTCTTCCTTCAAACCTGGCGGGCATCGATCATCCCGCTCGTCGCCGTCCCGGTGTCGCTGGTCGGCACATTCGCCCTGATGCACCTGTTCGGCTTCTCGTTGAACACCCTGTCACTCTTCGGACTCGTCCTATCCATCGGTATCGTGGTCGATGACGCGATCGTCGTGGTCGAGAATGTCGAGCGGCATATCGGGCTTGGCCAATCTCCAAGGGAAGCGGCACGCCGCGCCATGGATGAGGTCACCGGTCCTATTCTGGCTATCACCTCGGTGCTGGCGGCCGTTTTCATCCCGTCGGCATTCCTGTCGGGCCTTCAGGGCGAGTTCTATCGCCAGTTTGCCCTCACGATCGCCATCTCGACGATCCTGTCGGCCATCAACTCGCTCACCCTTTCCCCGGCCCTCGCTGGCGTGCTGCTGCGGCCGCATGGCGACGACACGCCGCGCGACAAGGTTACGCGGGTCATGGACAAGGTGTTTGGTCGCTTCTTTGGCGCCTTCAACCGCTTCTTCGACCGTTCGTCGGAGCGCTATGTCTGGTCGGTGCGCCGCGCTGTACGCGGAACCGGCATCGTCCTGATCCTATATGCGGGTCTTGTCGGTCTAACCTGGCTTGGTTTCAACAAGACACCTCCCGGATTCGTGCCGATGCAGGACAAGTATTTCCTTGTCGGCATTGCTCAGCTGCCTACCGGGGCATCGCTTGATCGCACGGAATCCGTCGTGAAGCAGATGTCGAAGATCGCGTTGGCCGAGCCTGGCGTGGAAAGCGTCGTCGCCTTCCCGGGGCTTTCGGTGAACGGCGCTGCGAACCTGCCGAACTCGGCGCTGATGTTCATCATGCTCGACAAGTTCGAGAACCGGAAAACACGGGACCTCTCTTCGTTTGCGATCGCCGGCAAGCTCATGGGCAAGATGGGCCAGATCCCTGACGGCTTTATCGGCGTGTTTCCCTCGCCGCCGGTTCCTGGCCTCGGCGCCATGGGCGGCTTCAAACTGCAGATCGAGGATCGGGCCGGGCTTGGCTTCAATGCACTGGCGCAGGCGCAAGGCCAGGTGATGGGCAAAGCCATGCAGACGCCGGAACTGGCGAACATGCTGTTGAGCTTCCAGACCAACGCCCCGCAGATCCAGGTCGATGTCGATCGCACCAAGGCCAAGGCTCAAGGCGTTCCGCTCACCGCAATTTTCGATACTATGCAGGTCAATCTCGGCTCGCTCTATGTGAACGACTTCAACCGGTTTGGGCGAACCTACCGGGTGATGGTCCAGGCCGATGCACCCTTCCGTCAGCAGGCCGAGGATATCGGTCAGTTGAAGGTACGCAATGCCAGCGGGGAGATGATCCCCTTGTCCTCCCTGGTCACGATCAAGCGCAGCACAGGTCCTGACCGCGTGATGCACTATAATGGCTATCCCTCGGCCGACATCAGCGGCGGTCCCGCGCCGGGCTACTCGTCCGGCCAGGCAACTGCGGCCATTGAGAAGATCCTCAAGGAGACCTTGCCCCCGGGCATGACCTACGAATGGACCGACCTCACCTACCAGGAGAAGGCCGCCGGCAACACCGCGCTCTTCGTCTTCCCCCTGTCCGTGCTGCTCGCGTTCCTGATCCTCGCTGCCCAGTATAACAGCTGGTCACTTCCCTTCGCGGTGCTGCTGATCGCCCCGATGGCGCTCCTCTCGGCCATAGGCGGGGTCTGGGTGTCGGGCGGCGATAACAACATCTTCACGCAGATCGGGTTCGTCGTTCTAGTCGGGCTGGCCGCCAAAAACGCGATCCTCATCGTGGAGTTTGCCCGGGAAAAGGAGAAGGAAGGGCTCGATCCGCTGCCGGCGGTACTCGAGGCAGCCAAGCTGCGCCTGCGGCCGATCCTGATGACCTCGATCGCTTTCATCGCAGGTGTCGTGCCTTTGGTGATCGCAAGCGGAGCTGGCGCTGAGATGCGTCACGCCATGGGCATCGCCGTGTTCGCCGGGATGCTTGGGGTGACACTTTTCGGTCTCCTTCTGACCCCCGTCTTCTACGTCGCCGTCCGTCGCTTCGCGCTGCGTCGCGAGACGCGGAAGGCCGTTCCCCCTATCGTGGAGCAAAGCGCATGATCGCGCCCTACAAGCAACGCGGCGCAAGGTTTGCCGCACTTCTCGCCTCGGTCGCGCTCGCAGGATGCGCGACCATGGCACCCAAATATGAGCGGCCGGTCACCCCGGTGAGCGAGAGCTTCCCTGTGGGCGCTGCCTATGGTGATGTCGCCTCGACAGGCGAGGAGTCGGCGGCTGACATTGGCTGGAAGGATTTCTTCGCAGATCCGCTCCTCCATCAGCTTGTCGAGAAGTCGCTCACCAACAATCGCGACCTTCGGGTCGCAGCCTTGAACGTCGAAGCGGCGCGCGCACGGTATCGCGTGCAGCGTTCCGAGCTCCTTCCCACCCTCAGCGTTGGGGCGGAGGGCACGGCGCAAAAACTCCCGTCGGATCTATTCTACAACCGGCGGCAATATCAGGTCGGCGCTGCTGTTTCGGCTTGGGAGCTTGATTTGTGGGGTCGCATCCGCAGTCTCAGCGATCAGGCGAGGGAAGCCTATTTCGCGGTCGAGGAGAACCGGACCGCTGCTCAGCTCAGCCTCGTCGCCGAAGTGGCGAATGCCTATCTGACGCTTCGCGCCGATCAGGCCATGTTGCGCCTTTCGCAAGATACCCTGGCGACCCAGAAGACTTCCTACGACCTCACAAACCAGCTCGTCGAGGTGGGCAACATTGCCAAGCTCGATCTGCGCAGGACGGAGGTTGCTCTTCGCACAGCCGAGGCGGATGTTGCGACTTATACCCGACTTGCAGCGCAAGATCGCAATGCGCTCGCGCTCCTGCTCGGCGAACCGCTTTCCCCAGACCTTGCGACCCAGCTCGACAACGCCACGACGCTCCCGGATGGAATCGTAACATCGAAAATACCGGCAGGACTGCCCTCGGACCTGCTCACGAGAAGGCCCGACATCCGGGCTGCCGAGCACAGTCTCAAGGGTGCGAACGCCTCGATCGGCGCGGCGCGGGCCGCCTTCTTCCCGACCATTACGCTGACCGGATCGGGCGGGACAGCCAGCTCAAGCCTCGATGACCTGTTCACGAGTGGCTCGGGTGCCTGGAGCTTCATGCCCCGGATCAACCTGCCCATCTTCAACGGCGGCGCGTTGCGCGCTAATCTGGAGCAGGCGAAGGTCCAGAAAAGCATCGAGATCGCAACTTACGAGAAGGCGATCCAGACGGCGTTTCGGGAGGTGTCCGATGGTCTCGCAGGACAGCGGACTTTCGATGATCAGATCAAAGCCGAGCAGTCGCGCGAGGCAGCCAGCGGAGCGGCCTACAAACTCTCCGAGCAGCGCTTCAAGGAAGGCGAGGACAGTAATTTGGCGCTGCTGGATGCGCAGCGCGCCCATTACGGATCGCAGCAGGCGCTCGTCAGGGCGCGGCTCGCCCGCCTCTCGAACCTCATCAATCTCTACAAGGCCCTTGGCGGCGGCTGGACGGCACAGTCGATAGCAGCTGGCCTCGATCAGGCACCTTCGACCCGACAGTAAACGAGGCATCCATGCAGAATAATGATCCCATGTTGAAGCGCGCGCGCGGTTTAGCGATCGCGGGAACCCTCGTCTTGCTGGCGGCTGCGCCTGCGGTGGCCCTTCGCCTCAAGCGATCCCGTCAAGGTCGCGTCGCCAGCAAGAGCGAAGCGACGCGCGCGGCGGGTTCGGCCGCGCACGTCCACCGCAACTGGTGACACGCCTCGAAGAGGAGACCCGGATCGGCAAAGGCGGGACCCTGGCGGCGCAGCTGTCGCGGCTCGACCTGATCGTTCTCGACGAGCTCGGTTATCTGCCGTTCGCCCGCTCGGGAGGGCAGTTGCTGTTCCACCTCATCAGCAAGCTTTATGAGCGGACCAGCGTCATCATCACCACGAACCTCGCCTTCGGCGAATGGCCGACCGTGTTCGGCGATCCCAAGATGACCACGGCGCTGCTCGACCGCGTCACCCACCACTGCGATATCGTCGAGACGGGCAACGACAGCTGGCGCTTCAAAAACCGCAGCTGACAGCCACCTTCGGCGCCTTCAAAAATCTATCTTGCGCTGCGCGCGCCTCCGGTCGGGCTACGCCCGCCCTCCGCCGCACGCAGCGCAAGGCCATCTTCAACAAACCAACATCATATCCGAAAAGGGGTCCCTCTTCGACGCCGATCGGGGGTCCCTTTTGAACGCCGTTTGACAGACGGGCCGCCAGCTCTGCGCCTTGGCGTATATGAGCCTGGCAAGATGGCTGTAGAAGTTCTTCACAATGCGCCCGATGCGCCCATCGACCTTGGAAGGCGGGCATCGAACCAGATCGAGCAAGATCAGCGCTTTCGCAGATTCTTCCTCGGCGAAGCCTTCGAGAACAGACGCTTCCCGGGGATTGTCGGTCAGCTTCTCAGCGGCGTTCCAAAACCCACGCGCGCTTGTCAGAATGATCGTCAGGCCCTCGGCAATGAAGTCTAGCCGCTCCGACTGCGCCATCTCACGCATCGCGCCGGCCTTCTTGGCGCCATAGGGAACAGAATTACGCTGTGTCGTCATGTGTAGCTCAAGACAGTGGCGGAAGGGGCGTGTTGGAACTGAACGATATTAGCATCGGCAAGTCTACGGTTCATGGAGACACGCGATGCTTTGTCCATTGATTACGGCTGCTGCATTCGCGAGGAAATCAAGATTTCTATGTCGAAACCTTGTTTTTCCGCCGCAGGGGCGTGCCAGTGGCTTACCGCGGCCTGCATCATCAGGTGACCCGCCTTTTGGTAATCGACTGGTGCCTTAGCCGCGCCACGCCATCGGGTTTGTAGACGCTCCCGCGGTCTTCAGCCGGCTCTTCCAGGTCCGCGATGATCGGGCAGTCTGGTCGGGCATCGCCGACACAGCCAGTAACGAGTGTCTGAAGCGTCCCGCGCATCTGCTCGAGAGCGGTGATCCGGGCACTCAACTCGTCTATATGGGATTGGGCAATCTTCTTTACATCCGCACTCTGTCGCGAACGGTCCCGCCACAGGCTCAACAAGTCGTTGATCTCGGCGACCGCAAATCCCATGTCCCGCGCCCGACGAATGAAGCGCAGATTGTGAACATCGGCATCCGAATAATCGCGATACCCGGAGTCGCGCCGGTCAGCCTTTGGGATGAGGCCAGTTTGTTCATAGTAGCGGATCATCTTGGCGGATACGCCTGACGCCTTTGCGGCTTGCCCTATGTTCATTCCTCTTCTCCTGCGCTCAGGGTCCCTGGATAGTATCTCGCTTTTCAGCTCCTGTCGGCCAGCGCCTTGATGAGCGGACCGACGACTTCACGGACCGCGAGCGCCGCGCCTTCCGCATCCTTTCGCTCGATGGCGTCTACGATGGCCTCATGCGCTTCAAGGGCCGGTTCGGGCAGGTCCACCTCGTCAAGGACCGACCAGACCCCGGAGCGGATCGCCTGCGAGAAGTAGCGATAGAGCTCGATCAGCGCTGTGTTGCCTGAAACGGACGCAAGAGCACTGTGAAAGGCGATATCCGCATCGACGAACTTCTCCAGACGGCTGTGGTCTTCCTGATTTCCGCGAACCTTGAGGAGTTTCCGCAACTTGATGACGTCTGCATCGGAGCGCTGGGTCGCCGCGCGACGGGCCGCTTCGGCCTCGAGCATGGCGCGCAACTCGAAATGATCGTGGAGGCTAGAGCGGCTCACCCGTCGCATAACCTCCGTCGGATCGACGTTCAGCCGGACGTAAGTTCCATCACCTTGGCGAACTTCCAGGACTTCAGCATGAGACAGGACCCTGATCGCCTCGCGGGTCGTATTGCGGCTGACGCCCAACAGGTCCGCAAGCTCCTGTTCCTTGGGGATGCGCTCGCCCACACGCCAGGCCCCGCTCTCAATCTGGGTGCGGATCTGTTCGATTGCCGAGTCGACAAGCGACCGGCGAGGCGCCTGCGTTAGGGTTGCGTTTCGAGTCATCGACTTCTCCTAGCGGATTTCATCCGGTCATCCCATCAATTTGGCGTTCAATATATGACCGAAATCCGCGCTTTTCCGGGGCCTTGGCGCCCAGCATCGCCGCGGTCGGCGAATGCCATCATCGTTGACCAGCTTACCACAGCTTGAAACTTTGGAAAGAGAAAGGTAGGATGATTGGATGTTAAAGGGTGAGCAGGCTTGGAGTCTCCGGCCCTGACACCCGCTAACCCAGGACAATCCTGCCCATGTCAGTCACAATCAAAATGGATGTGCGCGAAGCCACCGCCTGCGCTTTGGGCGTCAGGGGATGAGGCTGCAGACGATTGAAAGTCGGCTCGGCGGCAGGACCGCGAACGCCCTTGGCCTCGCAACCCGGCAGCTGAAAGTCTTTGACCTGCTCACGCCGCGCTGGGCCTATGTCTTTCGCTCGGTAACCGCCGCCGCGCTCGCCTATTGGGTCGCCTATACCCTTCAGATGGACAAGCCTTATTCGGCCGCTTCGACCGTGATGCTTGTCGCGAACATGAATCAGGGCGCCGTGCTGGCGAAGGGAAGCTGGCGACTGGCAGGTACGGTGGTTGGCGGCATTGCCGCTATCATCGTCATGGGCCTCTTCATTCAGGCCCCTGCGTTGTTCCTCATTTTCTTCGGGCTTTGGCTAGGCATATGTAGCGGCGCCGCGACGCTCATTCGCGGGTTCCGATCAACCGGACCTGCGGTTGCGGGCTATACACTGGGCTTTGCAACCTATGGTGCGCTCGAAGTTCCCGAAAACGCACTGAGCATCGTGCTGGGACGGGTGGCAAGCGTGGCGGTCGGTGTCGTCTGCCTTGGGCTTGTGACGGCGATTTTCTCCAGGCGCGCCGCTCGCGGCAAACTTGAAGGTGCGATCACAAGGCAATTGACCATGATTGGGCGCCTCGTGCTTGATCGTGTGGAAAACAATCCGGAGCGAGTCCAGGATGTGGGCGCCACCCACATAGCCGACATGTTCGCAATCGAAGACCTGCTCGAACTGAGCAGGGCTGAATCAACGGATGTCGCGGTGCGCGTCGGAGCGGTCCGCGAGGGGCTGGCGGGGATGTTCGCCGCCTTGCTTGGTGCGCGCGAACTCGCCTTTGCCTCCGTCGCCCGGGACCCGTCGTTTCTCAAGGCTCGCGAACTAGTAGGCGCTCATCTGCCGGCGGCTATCGGTCGCATCGAGACCGGCGACCGGGCCGGTCTCCAAGCCGCACTTGCAGAAATTCGGGGGCTTCACCTCAGCCTCCATCAGATCATCGCCGAGCTTGAGGTCGCCCATGACCGCGCCGACGTGATCATCGCGCTCGATCAGCTGCTCGAGGTCATCGAGGACTGGGAAAGTGGCATCGCTGGCTTACTGGGGCTTAACGGCGTGCATGCGCACCCCACACGCGGCTTCCATTTCCATCGCGACTGGACTGCGGCCGTGGAGAACGGCGTGCGCGCCCTTTTGTCGATCGTCATCGCTGGCGGTATCGGTATCGGTGTGGGTCTGCAGCAATGGCCACTCATGCTGCTTCTGCTGGCGCCCTACAGCATCCTCATGGCAATGACCGGCGATCCGGTGGGAGGCGCGTGGTCTTTTGTGAGGGGGACGCTGGTTGCCCTGCCAGCCGCGTTCATATGCGTTTTTCTCCTGCTTCCGTCGGTCAATGGCTTTCCGCTGTTGATCGCATCGATGCTGCCTTTCTGGCTTGCCGGGTTCTACGCAACGACGGTGCCACGCTACGTGTTCGATGGCATGGGTTTCCTCGTGGCTTTCAACACGCTGGTCTATGCGCAGAACCAGATGCTGTTCGACGGCGCCTTCTTCCTGAACGAGGCGCTGGGTTGGATGGTCGCCGTGATCGCCACTCTGTTGGTCCTCAAGCTTATCCTCCCCTTCAACCCTGTCGCGAGGGCCCATCGCTACGAGACAGCATTCCGGAGAGCTGTCACGATGGCGATCCGCAAAGGATGGACCGGGCGTCGGCACGCTTGGGAGCATCTTCAGCACCACCGCCTCGTAAACATCGCCGTCAGTCTGAAGGCGAGGCCATCAGTGGCCGCTGCGGTTCTGACCGAAGCGCTCGGGGCACTGCACTATGGGCGGACCGCGCTCCGGCTCAGGGCCGCGTTACAGGATGACAGGATTTCCGAGCGCGCGCTCCACTTCGGGAACGCTGCCCTAGACGCGGCGGCGCTCGATGATCCGGCGACAAGCCTGACGCTTGATTCCTTGTTCGAGGCAACACAACAATCGGATCACCAAGGCGGCGAGGATCAGGCGATCACGCACAGGGTCGCTGCATGCATCCGTAATCTCAGCATCCTCAAGCAAGCGCACGGCGCGTGGATCGCCGGGACGAGGAAAATCGCATGACCGAAGTCAATTTCGCCGGCGTCTACCTGCCGCCGCTGCTTCTCTACCTCATCGCGGCGCTGCCTGTCTTCGTTGGGACACGGGCGCTGCTGACACGAACAGGCGTGCTGCGGTTCGTCTGGCACCCGGGCCTGATGGAATGCGCGGTCTATCTCGCGATCCTCGCTGCTCTGTTTTTCCTTTTGTGAGATTTGCCGATGCCAACCTTTATCAAGCCCATCCTGCGCGTCGGGATCACCCTGCTGATCGTCCTGGCTGCCGGCATTTTGATCTCCACACTCTGGCAGACCTATGTGCGCTCGCCCTGGACCCGGGATGGCCGGGTCAGCGCGGACGTCGTTCAGATCGCGCCGGAGGTGTCAGGGACGATCGCCGAGGTCGCCGTGAAGGACAATCAATTCGTCCGGCGCGGTGATGTTCTATATCGCCTCGATCCCAAGCGCTTCGCGCTCGCGGTGCAAAGCGCGAACGCCGACCTGGAGGGGCGCCGCGCCGAGGCTTCGGTGAAATCAGCGATCGCTCGTCGTCGTACGGCTCTGGGCGGCGATATTATCGCGACCGAGACCATCGACCAGGCAAATGGCGAGGCTCGCATCGCCCATGCCGCCTACTCCGGATCGGTAGCGGCGCTTGATGTCGCGCGCCTCAATCTCGAGCGCTCCGTCGTTCGAGCGCCGATCGATGGCTATGTGACGAACCTGCGCCTGCGCCCGGGCGACTATGCCGAGGCTGGCAATACGAAGGTGGCTGTCGTCGATTCCAGCAGTTTCTGGGTCACAGGCTATTTCGAAGAAACGAAGCTAGCTGGCATTGCGCCCGGCATGAAGGCTCGGATCCGGCTGATGGGGTTCGAGCAACCCATAGAAGGCCATGTCGTGAGCATCGGGCGAGGCGTCACCGACACCAACGAAAAGGCTGACCAGCGCGGGCTACCGGCAGTCAACCCGGTCTTCACCTGGATCCGCCTTGCTCAACGTATCCCTGTGCGTGTCCAGATCGACAAGGTTCCCCGTGGAATCAGCCTATCGGCCGGCATGAGCTGCAGCATCGCAATCGGCAAAGCCAATAACGATGGCCGTCTCCTCGCCTGGACCCGTCAATTCCTGTGAGGCAGACCATGCGTCCCCAATTCGCGCTGATACCCGTGCTGCTGCTTTCAGCTTGCGCCACCCCAAGGATGGTACGGTATGACGAGCCAGTGCCAACGCTTCCATCTAACTGGAGCGAGCCCTTGCCCGCTGCGGCGGGCGTGGCAGACGTTACCGACCTCAAGACCTGGTGGCGAGGGTTCAAAGACCCGCTTCTTGACCGGCTTGTTGATCAGGCCTTGGTAAACAACCTCGATCTAAAGGTGGCGGCTCAACGGCTCATCGTCGCGCGCGCGGAACGCGATGCGCTCTCGGGCACGCTGAAGCCCAGGATCGGCATTAGCGCCAACAGCCTGCAGCAGCAGACGAGCCGAAGGGTCGAATGGCCGCGCGGCATCGGATTTACCGACACGCAATCTGTGCAACTTGAGGCGAGCTGGGAGATCGACCTGTTCGGCAGACTTCGGCAAAGCGTCGAGGCCGCCGATGCAGAACTTGGTGTAGCCGAGGAAGACCGGCGGTCAGTCCTGCTCAGCCTGCTTGCAGAAATCGCGACAAATTATGTGGAACTGCGCTCTGCCCAGGAGCGCCTCGACATCGCAGAAAGGAATGTCGACCGTCTTAAGGCTACGTTCGATACCCTGACTCGCCTTCAGAGGGCCGGGCTCGCGAGCGGTTCGAGCGTTGCGCAGGCGAGGGCCGAATGGCAGTCGGCTCTCGCTCAACTGCCCTTGTGGCGCGGCCGCATCGCCCGGCATTCGCATGCCATCGGTGTTCTGACAGGAGGGTTTCCTGGCGATCTGGGCCAGGAATTTGAACGCACGCCGCATATCCTGCCATCTGCGCCAGCGCTTCCCGTGTCCGTGCCATCGCAGGTGTTGCGGGACCGGCCCGATGTGCGCGGGGCTGAGCGACGAATAGCTGCGGCTACCGCGCGACAAAACGTCGCTGTGGCGGATCTTTTTCCGCGCTTTCGTATCCCGCTCACCTTGGGTACCGCAGCAAGCGGCTTCGGCTCGCTCTTCTCCGCAGCCAGCACCATCTGGAGTGTTGCGGCAACCGGTAGCCAGACGTTGTTCGACGATGGTCAGCGCAAGGCTCGTATCCGCGCTGCCGAGGCAATCACGGCGACCCAGCGGCTGCAATATGAACAGACCGTCCGCGTCGCCTTCAGGGATGTTGAGGATGCGCTGACCGGGATTGAGACAGAGGCGACGCGCCGCGAAGCTCTCGGCGCCGCGACGGCCGATAGCCAGACAGCCCTTGATCGGGCATTGCGCGAGCGCCGCGCCGGCACGCTGGATTATCTCGATCTGCTGATAGCCCAGCGCGCACTCTTTGCCGCACAAGATTCCCTTGCACAAAGCAAGGCGGCTCAGGCCGTCAACCTTATCGCTCTCGCAAAGGCCCTGGGCGGAGGGTGGCAGACTGTCTTCGAGCAAGAGCGATCAGATACGGTGCCCGAAGCGCAGCTTCCTATAGCTTCGCCTTCGCAAAGATCTCCACCAGTTCGTTGAACTTGGCACGCTGCTGTTCGGCGTCACCCGAGGCGATCGCCTGTTCGACGCAGCAGGCCGCATGGGACTTCAGGATTTGCGTCTCGACCTTGGATAGCGCGGCTTTGACGGCATGCACCTGATGGAGAATGTCGATGCAGTACCTTTGATCTTCGACCATCTGGCCGACACCTTTGACCTGGCCGGCGATCCGGTTGAGGGCCGCGCTTATGTCATTGATGTCGCCTGGATCCACTGCAATACCCCTACCCTGGACGGGTATATAACGCGTCGGCAGGCACTGAGCATGTGGAGCGGCCGCCGACCAACCGATTTCCGCCCGATGAGAGGTTCCCATGAATAGCAAGCAGACGGCTGGGCGCAACATCGCTGTTCTGGCAGCGGCGCAAGCCCTTGGCGGCGCCAGTCCGCCGATTGTGATGTCACTTGGCGGACTGGTGGGGCTGCAGCTTGCCTCCAATCCGGCCTGGGCGACGTTTCCAGTCAGCCTTTTCGGCCTCGGTCTTGCATTTGGCACGCTGCCGGCGGCAGCCATGATGCGACGGTGGGGCAGACGAGCGGGCTATGTCCTGGGAGCCCTGAAGGGAATTCTTGGTGGCGCCGTGGCAGCCCTTGGCATTTTCTCCGGCTCCTTCAAAGTCTTCTGCCTGGGAACCTTCATCGCGGGGCTCTACAGCTCTTACGTACAGAGCTATCGGTTCGCGGCGGCCGATGCAGCGGAGGGCGAAATGAAGACCCGCGCGATCTCGCGGGTGATGGTCGGCGGTCTCATCGGTGCGATCGTGGGCCCGCAGCTTGTGATCTGGACGCGTGACGCCCTGCCACCTCCCTTTGTGGGCAGCTTTCTCAGCCAGGCGATCTTGCCGATGATCGCTATCCCCGTCCTGCTCATGCTTCGAACACCGCGGGCCGAGCAGGCCGCGCAAGGGATCGATACCGGGCGACCCTTGCTCGAGATACTGAGAATGCCACGCTACATTCTTGCGGTCGCGACCGGCGTTGTATCCTATGGCGTTATGGCGTTTGTGATGACGGCCGCGCCCGTCGCGATGGTCAAGCAAGGCTACGGGGTCGATAACGCGGCGCTGGGAATCCAGTGGCATCTTCTTGCCATGTTCGGCCCGAGCTTCTTCACCGGTCGCCTGATGGCCAGGTTCGGGAAGGAGCGGGTGACCGCGTTCGGCCTTGTGCTGCTCGCGGGTTCGGGTGCCGTTGCCTTGAGCGGCGCCGCATTGTCGAACTTTTGGGGATCGCTTGCGCTCCTTGGTGTCGGCTGGAACTTCAGCTTCATTGGAGCGACCGCGATGGTCACCGACTGTCACACCCCTGCAGAACGAGGCAAGGCCCAGGGTGCGAATGACTTTCTCGTCTTCGGGGTGACAGCCATTGTGTCCTTCCTTGCAGGATCGGTGATGCACAGCGCAGGCTGGGTCGTGATCAATTGGGCCATCCTGCCCGCGCTGGCGCTCATGCTGGTGCCATTGGTCTGGCAGGCGTCACGAGCGAAAGTCGCCCCCTGACCTTGTCGTCCTTGGAGAGGAGCCTCATCTCGTGCATATGAACATGTCCACATATGTCGAATGCATGCTGCCAAGAGTGAGATCGAAATGTCTGACGTCCATGAACATACAGGCCCGGACGTGGGGGATGCGCATCTCCGCCTATCGAGCCATGAGATGACTATTCTGGCCGAGACCTTTCGTTTGCTCGGCGATCCGACCCGTCTGCGGATATTGCTGTTTTGCCTGAATGTGCCCAAGGCGGTTGGCGACATTGCAGAAAGCCTCGGTCTTTCCCAGACGCTCGTAAGCCACCATCTGCGGCTACTGCGTGGTGCCCGACTGGTGCGGGGCGAGCGACAGTCTCGCCAGGTTTTCTATCAGGTAGCCGATGCGCATGTCAGTGACATGCTGATCGATATGGCATCCCATATCGGTGAGGATCACAGCGAGGACTGAATCGGCCGTTTGGATGGCCCAGACGCGCGTCAACTCGAGCTTTCTAGCTGGCGCGCGTCTGGGCCGCACTTGAAGCCTTCCCGAACACAGTCCTGAAAGTCCGGGGCAGCCTCAAGAGCATCGCGGCGAGGATCGTTGAAAATCCGCGCGTGCGATCTCTGTCAGAACCAGACCCGAACACCGGCGACGAGATTGAAACCTCCGGTGTCCTCGCCGGCAGCGCGAGCAATTCTGGCCGTCTCGCCGAATTTTCGTTCCCACGCCACACCCACATAGGGCGCAAACTCGCGGACAATCTCGTATCGAACCCGCAGCCCGAGCTCGGCATTGACCAGACCCGACCCGATCCCTTCCGCGCGCATATCCTGCGCGGAAAGGTTCACCTCGGCGCGTGGCTGCGCGACCAGGCGCTGCGTGATACGCTGATCATAATAGCCCTCGATCCTGCCCAGGAGATCGCCTTTGTCCGAGACGAAGGCCGCGCCCTCGATCTCAAACCAGTAGGGGGCCAAGCCTTCAAAGCCGATGACGGCGTATGTGCGCGAAGGCTCTGGTCGGATGTCCTGCCGTACGCCTGCTTGCAGATTGAAGTAGGGGCCAATCGCGCGGCTGTAGAGAGCCTGGACCTCGGCGCCCTCCAGACCGCCACCGAAATCACCTTCGCCTTCAGATTTGACCGTCAGCCGGTTGATGTCCCCGCCGAACCAGGCCTCTCCATCCCAATGATAGCCTTCCTTGCCATCGCGGATCTGGATCTCGGCGAGATTGAGCATGACCTGTGAATAGGACATCCCGCCATGCTCTTTCATCATGGCGTTCCGAACAGGCTTCATCGCATCGCGACCCCAGACCCGATCTGCATAATCTGCGTCGGGCGCTGCTGGCGCCGGTGCATTGCCGGCTGGAAGCGCAGTCCCCGACTGCTCCACCGATGGCATAACGGGAGCGGCCGCCTTCGGGGTGCAATGACCCATTGCCGCATGTTCGGGCGGGCAGGAGGGGTCTGAAGATGTCGCTGACGGGGGTGGTCCAGCTGACGAATCTTCGTCACCTTCCTGCGTGTCGGGCGCCGGTGTACAATGGCCCATCGCCGCATGCTCCGGGGCGCAGACAGGCTGCTTGCGGACTTTGACCTCGGGCGCCGAAGCAGGGACAAGCGGGTCCTTTTTCGCTTCGGCCGGGGCGGGTTTGCAGTGCCCCATGGCGGCATGTTCCGGAGAACATGCCGTCGCCCCCGTCTTGCTTGTCGCGTCCGGTCTATCTGCGGCCGACGCGGGCGCGCTTTGATGCTGAGAATGATCCATGGACTGAGCGCCCGCCGGGCTGGCGAGCGCCAGGACCGACGCCGCACTCAGGAATGCCAGGGTTTTCATGCTCGCAACTCGTTCATATGGCTGAGCCAGGCACTTGGCTTGCCTTTGGCGGCACCGGCAGGCTTGGGTGTGCAATGACCCATGGCGGCATGCTCGGGCGGGCAGGATGGATCGCTCTTCGCAGGCGCCTGGCGCGAAGGCGCAGGCGCTTTGCGTGGCTTCGCCGTGGGCTTGGCCGAGGGCCGGGACGGCGCTTTCCTGGCATCTGCCCGGGTGTTGCCATGCTGACTGTGGTCCATTGTTTGGGCAGCCAGCGGCGCGCTCAAAGCCAGGATCGAGGTTGCGAACAGAGAGATGAGGATTTTCATGCGGCCGTTCCTTCGCGGGGGCGCACGGAGACGATCTGCATCATCCCTGCGTGCATGTGATAAAGCATGTGGCAATGAAACGCCCAGTCGCCCACGGCGTCAGTCGTCACGTCGAACGTCACGGTGCCGCCGGGTTGCACCTGGACGGTATGTTTGCGCGGGGCGTAGGCGCCGTGGCCGGTGACCAGCTCAAAGAAATGTCCATGCAGATGGATGGGGTGCCCCATCATTGTATCGTTGACCAACGTGATGCGGACCCGCTCGTCCTTGAGAAACGGGATGGGCTTTTTCACTTCGCTCAGTTTGACGCCGTCGAACGCCCACATGTAACGTTCCATATTGCCGGTCAGATGGATCCGCATCGATCGGTCCGGCGCTCTTACGTCGGGGTTGCGCTCGACCGCCATGAGATCGCGGTAAACCAGCACCTTGTGGCCGACATCCTTGAGCCCTTGGCCTGGTTCGCCCGTTCGGTCGATCGGCATCGGCGATATCGTCTGAACCGTCGGTGTGTCCTTGACCTCGGGTGCCATCGACATGTCGCGCATCGAATGCTTCATGCCGCCGGTGCCGTGGCTCATCGTCGGTTGGTCCATTGCCGCCGCGTCGCCGGCGGGCTTGCAATGTCCCATCGCCGCATGTTCCGGCGGGCAAGCAGCATCTTTGCCGCTCGAGGGCATGGCCGAATGATCCATGCTGGACATACCCGCCATATCGCCCATCCCCATGTCTTTCATGTCGGCTAAGGGACGCTTGCGCAGCGGCGGAACAATTGCGGCCATGCCCTCGCGCGGAGCAAGGGTGGCGCGCGCCATCCCCGAGCGATCGACACTCTCGCCAACGATCGTATAGGCACGGTCGTCTGCCGGCTCGACGATCACGTCATAGGTCTCGGCAACCGCTACCTGAATTTCGTCGACGCTCACCGGACGAACCGGGAGACCATCTGCCTGCACCACCGTCAGCTTCAAACCGGGAATCCGGAAGTTGAACGTCGTCATCGCCGAGGCGTTGATAATGCGCAGGCGTATGCGCTCGCCCGGATGAAACAGCCCCGTCCAGTTGTCCCGAGGGCCATGGCCGTTCACGAGATAGGTGTAGGTGCTGCCCGTTACGTCTGAAACATCGGTCGGGTCCATGCGCATCGCGCCCCAGGCAAGCCGATCCTTGCCGCTCTGGTCACGGCCAGCGAGCTGGCCAGCCAGCGTCTGCTTCTGGAAATTGAAGTAGCCTCCTTGCTGCTTGAGCTTGCGGAAGATCGTATGCGGGTGAAGCGGGCTGTGGTCGGACAGGACCAGAACATGCTCGCGGTCGGACTTGATCGGGTCCTCGCCGGCGGGGTCGATCACGATCGGGCCATAATGGCCCAGCTGTTCCTGCAGACCCGAATGGCTGTGATACCAATAGGTCCCCGACTGAACGATCGGGAATTCGTAGGTGAAGGTCGACCTGGGCTTGATCCCGGGGAAACTCACGCCTGGAACGCCGTCCATCTGGAAGGGGAGGATCAGCCCGTGCCAGTGGATCGAGCTGTCCTCGTCCAGTGCATTTTCAACATGGAGGCGGACCTTCTGTCCTTCCCGCAGCCGAACAAGCGGCGCGGGCACTGTGCCGTTGATGCCGATCGCATGGCTCATCCGGCCATCGATCGTCATCATCTGCGCAGCGATCTTCAGATGGATTTCATCGCCGGACACTGTCGGGAGTGGCCGCACGATACCGGCGGACACGGGTTGGGCCCAGGCAGGAAACCAGCTGGCGAGCGCAGCCGTTCCTCCCAAAGCCGCGCTTCCCCGAAGGAGGGCACGGCGGTCGATCAAATCAGTCATGTCGCCTCTCAAGTCCCTCAGAGGGGATAAAACGACATACCTTGTCCACCTTCCCATCATGGTAAGGTCAAGCTCTTTCTCGCGAACGCAATCTGGCAATGTGTTCGATCGCCATGAAGCAGCGAACCCGTTCTGATCACGCCGCTTCCGAGACACCAAAAAGGTGCGCTTGCGTCGCGAGCGATTTATTACGATAAGTAAGTTACGAATCGTAATATGAGTTTGTTCCGGTGGTGAAGTTGTCCGCGGCGGATCGCCGCAATGCCCTACTCGACGCTGCATGGTCGTATGTTGCCGAGCACGGCGTGCATGCTCTGACGCTGGCCGAGGCGGCCGAGCGGGGAGGGGTCTCCAAGCCGATTGCCTATAACCATTTCCAGAGCCGGGCAGGGCTGCTCTGCGCGCTCTATGATCGCTACTATACCGGCCATATCGAGGAGCTGACCAAGGCCCTCGAGCGCGCAGCTACGGTCGAGGAGGCGGCTAAAGTCATCGCCCAGGCCTATGTCGATTGCGTCGAGCAGTCAGGGCCTGTGGCAGCGGCGCTGGCTGGCGCTCTGAGTGGCGGCGCCGAAATGGAAACCATGCGCCGGGACTGCGATGATCGCTATGTCGGCCTTTGCGTTGCGACGCTCGAGTCTCGCGCTGCACGTCCCATCCATTTTGCCTCGGTCGTAGCCTTTGTCGGCGCCGCCGCATCGCTCTCGAACGAGGTGCAGCGCGGCCGCATTTCGAAGAAGGAAGCGGTCGATCATCTTGCCGGTCTACTCGCCTCGGCGGTGACCTGACGACGTTCAAGACAGAAAAGAGGATCTGACGATGAAAGTGCAACTCCCTTTGATGGTGATCGCAATGGGTCTGGCGCTGCCGGCGAATGCTCAGCAAATGGGCGATGAAAAAGTGAACCTGGCCCTGCCGGGAATCAGCTTCACCCGATCGCTTAATCAGGCGGCAAGATCCGCGAAGGTTGAAGGAGGAATGATCTCGCTGGCGAGCGAGGGCGGGCGTGACAATTTCCGCGATCCCGACGGCAAGCTGTCGAACAACACTGCGCCGGTTCTCCTGGCAGAAGTCGATAATGCCAAGTCCTGGACGTTGTCAGGTTTGGTGACCCCGTCGTTCAACGCTACCTACGACGCCGGCACCTTCTACATATGGGTCGATGATGCCCACTGGCTCAAAATGGCGATGGAGCGTGATGAGCGGGGACGGGTTCGCATCGTCAGCGTCCGCACGAACGACACCTCCGATGACAACAATCATGATGTTGTGACAGCGCCGAATGTCTGGATGAAAATCTCTTCGGATACGAAAACGGTCGGGTTCTACTATTCGACGGACCAGAAGAGCTGGCAGCTGATCCGCTTGTTCAAAAATGACTATCCTCAGAAGCTGTGGGTGGGCGTGAGCGCGCAATCGCCGCAGGGCAAGGGATCTGTGACCCAGTTCCGGGACCTGACCCTGACCAAGACCAGCATTTCGGATTTTCGCCTCGGCCTCTGACGGCGCAAAATCGACCCGGGAAAGACAACGACAATGAAGATTCTCATCGTTGGGGCTAACGGCCTCATGGGACAGGCTGCGCTCAAAGGCCTCGCCCACCACGACGTCGTGACCGCCAGCCGCTCTGGCTCGACATGCGATCACCAAGTGGACATTACCAACACGGCATCTATCCGAGCGCTGTTTGAAAAGGTCGGACAAGTCGATGCCGTGATCTGCGCCGTTGGCCACTGCGAGTACGCGCCCTTCGTGACCATGACCGATGATCAATGGCGCGTAACCATCGAAAGCAAGCTGCTCGGGCAGATCAACCTGGTGCGTGTAGGCTGTGACTATGTCGCTGACTGCGGCTCGTTTACCCTCATTTCCGGGATCTTGAATATCAAGCCCGTTCCCGAGGCGATCGCGGATGCGACGACCAGCGGCGCGATCGACACATTCGTGCGCTGCGTCGCGCACGAAATGCCGCGCGGCATACGGATCAACGTGGTCAATCCGACCGTCCTCGAGGAGGCGTGGGACGTCTATGGTGCCATGATGCCGGGCTTCGAGCCGGTTCCGGGCGCGCTCGTGGGGAAGGCATTTCAACGGTCGGTCGAAGGGTTCATATCCGGTGAGGTTCTGATCGTGGACGCCTGATGTCGCTGGCAGCTCCCGCGTTCGCGGGGCTTTCGAATACCCAGCTATGATCGCAGCCCAGTGGCCTTCGACAAGGCAGGCCTTGGCCCCCGACCGGGCATCAACCGCGACCGGTCATAAAGTAAACAAACAGCGATCCGGCGCCGACGAGCATCAAGAGCCATGCCACAAGCCTGCCGATCCGTTCGAGCGTCCGGATCAGGAGGGCATGGCCGTAGGAGTTGAATTCCTGCACGCCTGCGACATTGCGCCGATTGAACGCTCGTTGATTGGTCCAAAGGATGATGCCGACGCCCAAGGCCAGCATGATGGCTCCTACGGTCACATTCATCAGACGTCCTTTCAGCAGTGTGTTCGTTGCAACTCATCAACTGTGGCGGATGCAAATGCGCCTCGGCTCCATTGTTGGATACCGAGGCGCACCCATGGCTGGGTGTTGCGTTGATCAACACCCAGCCACCTGGCCGACCCAAGGGCTCAGGGGGACTGGGGGGCAGCCCAGAGGAGGCCGGCCATAGGGATGCGCGGCTTACTGGCTACGGTCAGCGAGCCACTTCTTCATGAGCGCGATTTCTTTCTCCTGCGCATCGATGATGGCCTGCGCCAATTTGCTCACTTCGGGATCGGAGCCGTGATCGAGAACGACGCGGGCCATGTCGATCGCGCCTTGATGGTGCGGGATCATGCCGCGCAGGAAATCGAGGTCAGCGTCCCCGCTGAACTCAATCGCCATGTCCGCATGCATGCGGTTATTTGCGACCTGATAATCGCGAATGACAGGGTTATCCGACAGGCCTTCGGCCTGATGCTCGCTATGTCCTTCGTGCTTCACGACTGCACCTCCTCGGCGCTTTCGACCAAAGTGGTCGGATAGCCATCGTCCGCCAGCGCCTTCTGGATATCTTCCTGGCTTGCGGTGGTGGTCACGGAAATGGTGCGCGACACGGTATCGGCCTCGACAGTGGCCGCAGGATCGACCTTGCCGATCGCCTCGTTGATGTGCCGGACGCACGATCCGCAGGTCATGTCCTGGACGTGGAACTGCATCGGGATTCTCCTCAAAATTCGAGTTCGTCCCGTAAGAAATGGGGCTTGCCATCGTTGGAAGGTCAACCCGCCCGGCCAAAAAAACTTGAACCTTGACCTTCCAATGATGGGAAGCCTCACATGGGGTTGGTCAAGTTCGCGAGAATCGAGGAAGCGGAACATGCTGGCCGAAAAATCCCCCATCGAAACAGATGTTTCGACAATCACCCTGCCCATCGAGGGTATGACCTGCGCGTCGTGCGTGGGCCGCGTCGAACGCGCAATCGGCAAGATCGAAGGCGTGAGCGCGGTCAACGTCAATCTCGCAACCGAGCGGGCAAGCATCACGACGGGAGGCCCGGTCAATCGGTCCGAGCTGGTAAAAGCGGTCGAGTCGGCGGGCTATACGGTGCCAGCAGAAACCACAGAACTTACCGTGCTCGGCATGACCTGTGCGTCATGCGTCGGGCGCGTCGAGCGTGCGCTCAAGGCCGTGCCGGGTGTGGTGGAAGCGAGCGTCAATCTGGCGACCGAGCGCGCCACGATCCGCGGCGCGGCTGACGCAAAGTCGCTGATCGCTGCCATCGCTGGCGCGGGGTATGAAGCAAAACCTCTGGCCGCGAAGGCCGCCGATGCCGATGACGGCGACGATCGAAAGGAAGAGGAGCGCAAGCTGCTCAAGCGCGATCTCACCATCGCGGTGATCCTCGCTCTCCCGGTCTTTCTCATGGAAATGGGGTCTCACCTCATTCCCAGCGTCCATATGTACATTGCGATGTCGATCGGCATGCAGACGAGCTGGTACATTCAGTTCGCGCTGACGACCCTCGTGCTCGCAATTCCAGGCTTTCGTTTCTACCAGAAAGGCCTCCCGGCCCTGATCCGGCTCGCTCCGGACATGAACTCGCTCGTCGCGGTCGGCACGCTGGCGGCATATGGCTATTCGCTTGTTGCCACTTTCGCTCCGACGCTTCTCCCGCCAGGGACAGTGAACGTCTATTATGAGGCGGCAGCGGTCATCATCGCGTTGATCCTGCTCGGCCGCTATCTGGAGGCGAGGGCAAAAGGGCGCACGTCCGAGGCGATCAAGCGTCTCGTTGGCCTCCAGGCCAAAACAGCGCGCGTACGCCGTGCCGACGGTACGGTCGAAGTTGCCGTCGCAGACGTCGTTGCGGGCGACATCATCGAAGTTCGGCCCGGTGAACGGATCCCTGTCGACGGCGAGGTTATCGAGGGCGAAAGCTACGTCGATGAATCCATGATCACCGGTGAGCCAATTCCGGCCAGGAAAGCGGAAGGGGCGAGCCTCGTCGGGGGCACTGTCAACCAGAAGGGGGCTCTGGCATTCCGCGCAACGGCAGTCGGCGATGCCACCATGCTGTCCCAGATCATTCGCATGGTCGAGCAGGCGCAAGGATCGAAGCTGCCGATCCAGGCGCTCGTGGACAAGGTGACGATGTGGTTCGTGCCCGCTGTCATGGCGGTGGCCGCGCTCACGTTCGGCGCCTGGCTGGTATTCGGTCCGTCCCCGGCCTTGACCTTCGCGCTGGTCAATGCGGTCGCGGTCCTCATCATTGCCTGCCCCTGCGCGATGGGTCTGGCGACGCCTACAGCCATCATGGTTGGCACCGGGCGGGGAGCTGAACTGGGCATTCTGTTCCGCAAGGGAGAAGCGCTGCAGCTGCTGCGTGATGCCAAGGTCGTCGCCGTCGACAAGACCGGCACGCTGACCGAAGGCCGACCTGCGCTGACGGACTTGCAGGTCACGCTCGGCTTCGACCGGTCGGCCGTTCTCGCCCGGATTGCGGCAGTAGAGGACAAGTCCGAACATCCGATTGCCCGCGCTATTGTCGACGCCGCTCTTGCCGAGAAGCTTAGTCTCGCTGAGGTGGCCAACTTTGAATCCCTGACCGGGCGCGGTGTTCGCGCCGAGGTGCTTGGCGATCGGGTCGAAATCGGGGCGGATCGCTACATGCGCGAGCTTGGTCTGGACGTCACCGCTTTCGCCAAGACAGCATCACGCCTGGCCGCTGAAGGCAAGTCGCCCCTCTATGCAGCGATCAATGGCAAGCTTGCAGCCGTCATCGCTGTGGCTGATCCCATCAAGGAAACGACCCCTGCGGCCATTGCCGCTCTTCACGGTCTCGGCCTGAAGGTTGCGATGATCACCGGCGACAATCAGCACACCGCCCAGGCGATCGCGCGCCAGTTGGGCATCGACGAGGTTGTCGCTGAAGTCCTGCCTGACGGAAAGGTCGAGGCCGTACGCCGCCTGAAAGCAGAATATGGTCGCCTCGCCTTCATCGGTGACGGCATCAACGATGCACCGGCGCTTGCCGAGGCAGACGTCGGGATTGCGGTCGGCACGGGCACGGACATCGCCATCGAGGCTGCCGACGTCGTGCTGATGTCGGGCCACCTCAACGGCGTGGCGTCGGCGATCGCGCTCTCTCGTGCCACGATCGGGAACATCCGCCAGAACCTCTTCTGGGCCTTCGCCTATAATACGGCGCTCATCCCGGTCGCTGCCGGTGCTTTATGGCCGATCTGGGGCATCCTGCTGTCACCGGTGTTTGCTGCCGGCGCGATGGCAATGTCGAGCGTGTTCGTCCTCGGTAATTCGCTGCGGCTTCGGGGATTCCAACCCCCGGAGGGATCGACTGGCACGCTTGAAAAGGGAGCGGGGCGATGAACATCGGCCAAGCAGCCAAGGCGTCCGGCGTCTCCGCTAAGATGATCCGCTACTATGAGCAGACTGGCCTCATTCCAAAGGCGGATCGCCGGGATTCAGGTTATCGGGACTATTCACCGGGCGACGTCAACATGCTCCGTTTCATCCGACGCGCGCGGGACCTTGGGTTCGCGGTGACGGAGATCAACGAGCTCCTCAACCTGTGGCGCGACCGGTCGCGCCACAGCGCCGACGTCAAGCGGATTGCGCAGTCGCATATTTTCGAGCTGCAGGACCGCATCAAGGGGCTCAACCAGATGGTCGATACGTTGCAGGGGCTGGTGAGTTGCTGCGCCGGCGATGACCGTCCAGACTGCCCGATTATCGCGGATCTTGAAGAGCCTTCATCGGGAAGTGCGTTACCGGCCCCGGCCTCTGTCGGAATTGGCCGCCTGCGTCATCGACCCTGAAGTCCTCTGTGCTCTCCGGTAATTCACTGAACATCGTCGCGGATTGGGGGACGCCGATGGTAGAGAGCTTATCAGGGAAGGCCAAGACGGACGGAACGGTAGAGGGGGAGTGCATCAATGGCCTTGGAGTTCCGGCAGGGGTGGGGATGGCTGGTACTCGCTGCGCTCACTGTTTCCACCATCGGCGATGAAATTACGCTTCTCACGCTTATGTTTCGGACCGCCGAAGGTTCATCGGCATATGGCGTCCCAACCCTGCTCATCGCGGAGCTGCTTCCCGGCCTGATCGCCGCCCCTTGGGCGGGGCGGCTGATAGATCGCAGGGACGCAGCTCTGGTGCTGATCGTCGTCTCGGCACTGCAGGCAGTCGTGATCGCGATCGTCGCAGCTATCCCGCCGATGACCCTCGTCGGTGCGGCGGTTCTGAGCCTGCTGTTCACAATCAGCAGTGCCGCCACCTTTGCGCTCATTCCGGTCCTTTCCGGCGCGCTCGGCATGACGCTGGCGCGCGCGAACAGCTATCTCGAAATCGTCCGTAGTTTGGGCATGCTGGCAGGTCCGGTCGCAGGTGGAATCCTAATCGGTTGGATCGGGGCCAGCAACGCACTTATGGTCGATGCCACCAGCTTTGCCGTTTTGTGCTGCATCGTAGCTATGAGTGGCCTGCGCCGCAGACCCCAGAAGGAAGAAGCGGCAGAGCCTGATCTGTTCGCCGACTACCGCCCATTACTCGGTAATCGAAGAATTATGGTGGTCACGGGCGCGCTGAGCCTGGAGGTTTTTGCCACGGCAATTGCTGACGTCGCTTTCGTTTTCCTGGTGATGATGACGCTGAAGAGCGGGCCTGTTGCATTTGGCGTGCTTACCGCCCTCTGGGCCGCCGGGATGCTCCTTGGCGCGACGATGGCCGAAACCGTCATCGGCAACAGATTGGGAGCGACAGCGTTCGGGACGGCTGGGGTCATGGGGGCGACCATGCTGCTGATCGGCCTAGCGCCAAGCACACTGGCGATCGTCGCCATCGCGTTCGTCGCCGGCGGCGGGGCTAACAGCATCCACAACGTTGCCGTGCGAACGTTGCTCCAATCCGAGTGTCCGCCGGCCCAACATGGCAAGGTTGCTGCAATCTACGGCGCAGTCACTCGGACCGCCACTATTGGTGGATACGTCGCCGGCGGGCTGTTTGTCCCGGATGATGCGCCGAGCGCTTACCTCGTCGGTGGAATGCTGGGCGTTGCAGCGGGCATGGTCGGGTGGCGAGTTTTTAATGGCAAGTGGAAGACGGCTTAAGCCTCAGCCGACCTCTGGAGGTCGCATATACTCCCGGAAATCCTTCATTTCTTCCGCGGTCGGCACCGGCGTGGTAGGCATGAAGCGGATCGTTTCGGCGAGGTCGCGGCGAGTATGGTAGCCTATGATTGAGCCGCCGACGCTCAGTTCATATTCCATGCTGCCTGTGTAGCGATTGGGCATCGCGAGCCCAGGCGCAAAGGCAATCGGTTTGTTCTTGGATTTGCTGCCGCTGACCTCATGCTTGGCAAGGGCAATGCGGATAAACTCGATCGTCGTGAACCCCATCTCGGTCCGCGCCAGATCATCGCGCATCCGTTGTACAAGCTCGGGATTGTCGCGGGCGATTCTGAGCTGCTGCGCGCGAAGCTCCCGATCGTAGTGCTGGTAATTGACCTCGCGTTCCAGATGGGCTGCTTTCAGATCGAAGCCGCCGCTGGACGCAAGTCGGACCACTTCGTCGCACCGCTGGCGCCACGTCCGCAGCAACTCGTAAGCTGCGTAGATCCACATGGGCGAGAGAGCCGTCAAAAGCGCCATCGTCTCAAGCGGTCGATCGTCATCGTGCATGTGCCGCAGAACTTCGCGCTCCATGCCGTTGAGGACATTGTCGATCAGCTCCAGTTGCTGACCCTGCATGACCAGCCAGGGATTGTCGCTGAAACCAGCGAGCGCGTTAAGGGCTGCCGTGAGCTCGGTGGGACCGATATCCTCGGCTCGCCTTGGTCCCGCCTGATCGTCGACTCGAGGCCAGTCATCCTCGCTCATACCGGCGCCTCGCAAGGCTCCAGGATAAGCTGGAGAAGGTCCCCCGGTAGCATTTGTGCGTCGGTGATCGAGAACAGGGTGTCACGCGGGAGTAGGATCTCAAATTCCCCCTGAGCGGCGCCGTCGTGCATGTCGATCGCAGGCGAGCCGGCCGGCAGCCGAAATTCCAGCATGGTGGGGCGGCTCTGGTTGCGGCTGCGCTTGTCGAGGAATGCGTCGCACCAGCTTCGCTCCGTCGATGTCGAGATGTATCCGGGATAACGATAATGCAGGCCCACAAAGCTGGCCGGTGCCCCCTCCAGGGCGCCGCGAACACCCCAGCCATGGCCATGGCCCGACCAGAGCGTCTGCGCACTCAACAGGCGCGACATTGAGAAAACGGCGTCGATGGCGTCGCGTTTTGCACGCGCGCCGGATGAAAACGTGCCGAAGTTCGGATTGTGCGACAGTGCCTCGGTGCGCCCCTGCGCGATCGCATGAAAAAAGGTCGAATCCGCCCCATAGCTTCGCAAGGCCAAGTGCTCTGCCTCGGTTAACTCTCGCTCACGGCCGATCAGGCCGTTTGCAGTTACGATGAGTGCTGTCACAGAAAACCTTCCCCCGCGTGCTCGCGGAACCGCTCATGGTCCCGCACATATTCGGCGACCATCTCGAGCGACGAGTGGCGGCTATGCTCTTTCATCTTGAACAGGTTCGCGCTTTGCCGCCCCGCTTCGGTGAGGAAGCCGGCCCTCAGCGAATGGCCAGAGAACAATTCAGGCGGATAGCCGGCCGCTACGGCTGCGGCCTTGACCACAAGGGCCACGCCCTGCGCGCTCATCGACTTTTCAGTGAGACGACCCTGCGGCGTGAGCTTGCGGAACACCGGACCGCTGCAAATCCCCGCCTTTTCAATCCATGCATTATAATGGTGGACAGGTTCGAGCCTGCGACCATCCAGAATGGCCACGGTTTGGCCATCGCCCTCCTGATCGGTCTTGGAGGAAGGAATCCGGATCAAAAGGCCGCGCGCATCTTCGGCCACCCGGGCGACTGTTACTTCAACGAGCTCGGAGCGTCGGAAGGCGCCTGCCATCCCGATCGCAAGCAGCGCGCGGTCGCGATAGGCGCGCAGGTCATCCCCGGTGATGCTCCTGAGCATGTCGCGCATCACATCGCCATCGGCTGCGCGCTTCTTGTCCGGGAGGTCGTCACGCTTTTCCCGCCGGATCGCGCGCATCGCCTTTTCGAGCCGGGCGGCGTCCGGCTGGGAGGTCGGGGGTTCCAGGTCGGCTGCGCGATGGGCGAACACGATTGCAGCCAGCCGCCGGCCTATGGTCGCCTTGCCAAGCGGAGATGGCGCTTTGCGCGGAAGAACCTTGCCCGTCTTGGTCCGTCGTGGTTCGAGGGGGACAAATCCGGTCTCGGCGAGCAATGTAAGGAACGCGGCCACAGTTGAAGGTGTGGCAGGCAGCGGCCGGTAACCACTTTCGCGACACCAGGCGCAAAACAGCCGCCAATCCGACTTGTACGCGCGCAGCGTGGCATCGGCCGAGGCACGGCCTACATAGCGATCGACACGCTCGCGGTCGTCGGCGGTCAGATCCGGAAGGTAAGGCTCGAGGCTCTCCACGGTATCGAGAAGGACCATCGCACCGGCGAGGACAGCTTCGAGATCGTCAGCTACTTCTGCCGGAGGCGGAGGAGCGGGGGGGACGTCGCCGTTCATCATGGCAATAGTGTCAACCGCGACGGAAGTGGGACTGCCTGAAGGTCTCGCACCTTCATAGGCAGCGATAGAAGATTCACGGCATCCTCATCCTGATCCGCGAGATCCCACTGAAGGTTGAACCGGCGATAGAAGGCCAGGCGTGGATCGTCGTCTTCAACATCCTGCTTGTATCGCTTGAGCTCGACTGGGCGGATGTCAGCATCAGGATGGTGACGCTTCGCCCAATCGACCATGAGGTTGAGGGCGACAGTACCGATGCCCTGGCGATGCCAGGTTGATGGGTCGACAACGTTGAAGCCGTTTGAGAGCCGGACGCCCTGGTGACGACTGAACGAGGCTCCAGCGCGCATCATTATCTTCGCGCCGTCCAGGTCGCGACCCGGAACGAGCTTCAGGGTTTTCGCGCCCTCGACCGCCAGCAGCAGTTCGAGCTGCTCATTCGTATCCGCAGTCTGATGTATGATCAGCGTCACCGGATCCGTTTCACCCTTCACGGTGGATTGCAGGCTGTACCGAGCGACCATGATTTTCGTCCTTGAGTGATCCTTTCGAAGGTATCCAACCCCCTCCTAAAACGCCAGAATGTTTTTAGCAGGAATCAGTCTTATCGCTAATTACGTGCATGGCATTGGCCGCGTGATCGGTCCAGATTCCGAGGGTGCGCCATGTCTGGATTGATTGGCATCCGGTGCCTTTTGTGGTATCAAAATAATACGATGTCATTCTGTGTTCTGATGGTGCGAATATGGTGCAGGTTAACATAACTCCTAACGGGCGCATGAGTTTGCCCATCGACATTCGCAAGCGGCTTGGCCTGGAGAATGGCGGCTCGGTCATCGTCGAGGAAACAGATACCGGCGTCGTTCTGCGCACAGTTACGCAGGCGGTGGCGCGGGCGCAGGCTATCGCCAAGCGCTACACCGAAGGAAACCCCGACGCGAGAGTCGCGGCGTTCCTCGCCGACCGAAGCGCCGAGAGCGGCGAATGAGCAAGGTCGTTCTCGATGCATCCGCCGTGCTTGCGTTGCTCAAGGGAGAGCGCGGAGGAGCGAAGGTGGCTGGGGTTTTGGCGGACGCGGCAATAGGTTCGTTCAATCTGGCCGAGGTGATCAGCCATTTTGTCCGGTTGGGTGCGCCGATCGAGGAAGTGCGGGAGATGCTTGGGGCCCTGCCGATGCGGGTTGTGGCCGCTGATGAGGCGCTTGCCTGGGAGGCCGGCGCGTTGCGCGCAGTGACGGCGGAAGCGGGCCTTTCGCTGGGCGATCGTTTCTGTCTTGCCCTCGCCAAACGCGAAGGCGTTCCCGCGTATACCGCCGATCAGGCATGGAAGACGGTGGCCGACGCCGCCAAGGTGAAAGTGACGGTCATTCGCTGATATGAGTATGCCTTCCTCGTCGGCCGCCCCCGATCCGAGCGCCTTTGTCGCAGCGATGCTCAAACTACCGGATACCGGAAACAAAGGGTTTGAGGGCTTCGTTCGCGACTGCCTCGAGGAATTGCTGGGCCAGAGCTTCCGCCTCATGAAGTCGGGACACCAGCATGGGATGGATGGTGCGAACGACGCACCCGCCAATGGCCTGGCGATCGGCTTTGAAGGCAAGAAATACGGCTCCAGAAGCGACGTTTCGGTCGCCGAGGTCCAGCGCAAGATTTCAGACGCTGCCGTGAATATCGATGCATTGGACCTCTGGATCCTCGCGACGACGACCCACATCACCCGGACGGACCTCGTCAAGTTTCGCGAAGTCGGCGCCGAGCGCGGCATACAGGTCGAGGTTCTCGACCCGTCGGGTCGCGAGGATCGACCCAGTTCGCTCGCGCTCTTGGCTGCGTCCGCCCCCAAGGCGGTCGAAGCGCATCTCGGCGATGATCCGGCGATCACCGGCTATCTTGCCGCGGTCGCGGGGGACGATGACTTCGCGGCAGACTGCGCCCGCGTCTTCGAGCCGTTCCGGCGGGACGACGTCGGCTATGCGTCGACGAGGATCGCGGGCGCGCGCTGGCTCAAGGATGCTTTCGAGGATGATCGCGTCGCGATCGCGCAGCTTCAATGCTACGGCGGTCTCGATGCACCTGGCACGATCCGCGTCGCGCGCGCAGGTCCCAGTGCCGCATTCGAGCAGTGGTGGGCGATGCGGCCCCCCCTCCCCCTCGCAGTGCTGGGTGCCGAGGGCGTTGGCAAGACCTGGAGTTTCCTCGCCTGGTGGCAGGAGAAAATGGCGGCGTCGCCTGATGCGCTTCCGCTCACGATCGTGGTCCCTGCGCGTGGTCTTGTCGCCCCGCCCCTCATGCCCCCGCACCGGTTCCTCGCCAAACTCATCGCGCAGCGCGTCCCGGGCCATGACGAAGATTTTTGGGAGCGCAGGATACAGCTCTGGACCCGCGCACCGGCTCAGGCGCCGCGCATTCTGCTGGTGATCGATGGCCTCAACCAGGAGGTCAATTTTACCGACTGGCAGAAGGTCATACAGCCGTTGCAGGCGGGTGGCCTTGAGGGCCATGTCGCGATCGCCCTTACCTGTCGGACAGAATATTGGGAGGATGACCTCAAGTCCCTCGCCAACCTACTTCCCCAGGCATGGCCGGTGACGGTCGAGGATTTCACGGAGACCGAACTCGACGAAATGCTGGCGCGCCACCGCGTTCCCCGCTCGGAGCTGAGTGAAGAGCTCCTCAAGCTGATGGCGATTCCACGCTATTGCCAGTTGGCCATCCAGCAGCGCGAACATCTTCAGGCAAGCGGCGATATAACGATCGAGCGCCTGATCTACGAAGACTGGCGACACCGGCTTAACCT
Organism: Sphingobium naphthae; assembly: GCF_020782235.1. Classification (GTDB taxonomy): domain Bacteria; phylum Pseudomonadota; class Alphaproteobacteria; order Sphingomonadales; family Sphingomonadaceae; genus Sphingobium; species Sphingobium naphthae. Next base: position 127,463 of record NZ_JAJGNO010000010.1, on the reverse strand, counting down.
CCATGGTTCAAATCTCGCGCCGAGTTCTGACGATTTCCATCAATTCCTTGCTCAGGAAGGTAGCAGGCTCCGCTCGGCTATCGAGGACGGCGCCGATGCCGAACTGCACCTGACCCGCAAGGACATGATCGAGGCGCTTGGGTCGGAAAGTGGAGCCGGCGAGCCCGCCCTCCGAACGGCGCTCAGCGAGATCATTTCAGGCAATTGGGTCGATCGGGTTCCCGGGAGCGCTCATCGCTTTCGCCTCAGGAAGGACCGCGTGCCTTTGGCGCTGGCCCTCGCGCTTATCACCGATCTGGATCAGGCCGGGGCCGGACGCGCAGACCGACTGGCGCAGTTCATGGAGCCGCTGCGCGGCACCGACAGGGGCGTCGATATCCTGCGCTGGGCAGTCACGGCCTCTCTCGTGCGCCAGAGCGCTTCCAGCGACACCTTCATGCTGTTGCTGCGCGACTGGTTCTTCCAGCAGAATTTCGGGCGGCGCGATTTTGCTACACTGGAGCGGTTGATACCAGGAGCGCCTGAGCTGTTTCTGGATTTCGCCGAGCAGATCTGGCTGCGCTACAATGGGTCTCTCCGCGACGAGAACATCTTCATTACTGCGTTCGCGGATGCGGCTAAATATCCGGGTTTCCGCGCCGCACTGGGCGAACGCCTGTCCCGATGGCTCGGCTATTATTGGGTCGATGCCAACCGACTTCGGCTGGCGGAACGGGACGCTACCGTGGAGGACGCGCACGCGGCAACCACTGCGACCCTGGAGGACCGGCATCAACGCTGGACGGCCGTGGAATCTGATCTGGCTCCCGCGATCACGACGACGCTGCAGAAGGTTGAGATGCCTGAGCGAAACGAGCGTGACTATAACGGCTTGAGCGCCAGAGCACTTGGGATTCTCTCCATGTTGCCGCGACAGCCCTTCCTGGCCGCAATTGCGAGCTGGGCGGCCTCGCGCGCCATCAGCGAAGCGTTCGGGCCATTTGATGCAATGGGGTGGGTGCTGCGGATCAATCCGGTCGATGGCGAGGAGACGGCTGCCGCCCTTCTGGGGCTGGCGCGCCAACTTATTGATACCGGCGATGACGTCGGACGCGACGTTGCCCGCCTGCTGCTCGACGGCCTCGCCTCACCGGCGGCAACGACGCTGCGGGCAGAGCTGCCTGCGGTGGAGCGGCGCACCTGGTTTGGTCGTCGCGCTACTGTTGATGAAGCAGGTATGGTCCATTTGCCGGAGGATGCGAACGGAAGGACGGGGGACGAACCTCTCGAGAGGTTCATTGCGCTCAAGGAGCTGGCATTCGATCCGAACGTCACCCTTGGTTCCGAGGATCAGGAACTATTGATCGCCGCAGCTAACGAGACCGATGCGTCTACGCTGTTCGTCAGCGCAATGGGTCAGGACTCAGCCGACTATGCGCTGTTGAACAGCCTTCCGGTGCTGGCGCGTTGGGCGCCCGAAGCGCTCACCGATCTGATCCGGCGGATCTTTGCCAGCGCCGAGACGAGAGGCGCTTCGGATGATGGCGATGCCGAGGACAAGCTCGTCCGGCTGGCCAAGGAGATCGGGCGATACTGGCCGCTCCTCAATGCGGAGACCCACGAGATATTCGCGCGATCCGTCGCCCCGATGTTGGAGCGCTCGCTTCTCGACAGGAAGGACAGCGACTGGCTCCATGCCCAGATATCGCGTCTTGCAGGAAAAACAGCGGCACAGCAGATCGCAATCTTCAAGAGCGACCCTCACGGCCCCTGCTTCTATACCGACGAAGTTGCAGTGTTCGCCGCCCCTATGGAGGCTGATTATGAACCCATCCGGCCTCTGCTGGCCGGTGAGCATCGCCAGCATTGGATCTCCTATCTCGCCAGCGTCGATCTGAGCGAAATGCCTCCCAGCCTCGCGAACGACCTCGTTGCCGGCTTTGCGAACGACAGCGATGTTACCCGGCGGCTGCTCTTCCTGATCGGACGCCGCAGCAACCAGCCCCCTCTCCTGCAGGCCCTGGTCAACACTGGCTGGAGCTGCGCCGCCGAGACCGAAATCAATGAGGCGGCCAATGGCTCGCTCGCGCTGATCGCGGCTGCCAGGCACTTCCCTGTACCTGACCTCGACACGCGCATCGATCCGGTCGCCTGGGGCGCGCGCGTTCAGGATGATCCCGGCGACGAGGACGCGCTCAACCATTTCGAGGCGTTTGTCCTGGACGCGATCGGCAAGCAATCCTTCCCGGACGGCTTTGGCAAGCAGGTGTCGTGGCTGAACGCCAATGAGGCGATGCTCGTCTTGGCAGAACGGCGCGGTCCAGCGCTTGCCGCTGCACTCGATGCCTTGCTGGAGCGCGGCGCGGAACATGCTTTCGCGTTCGACAACTTCCCGGTCATGACTGCGCTGCGCGCTTTGATGATGAAGCAGCCCGAAGATGGCGCGAGGATCTGGTCAACGCTCTACCCGCATTACAAGGAGAGCAGCTGGACCAAGATGGACAGCTTTGAGAGCCTGCCCTTCTACAGCGACCGGCCCGAGATGACCCGTCACTGCGAACAGGTTCTCGAAGATGCGAACACGGATCATGCGCTGGCCTCCGTTGCCCGGTGGGCGACAGAGGGCGGGCGCCTGGGTTGGCTCCTCGATCGAATGTTCGTCTGGTTGGAAAGCCAGCTCGCTGGTGACATCGCTCGAGCCTTCAACCTCGGCCGCTTCCTCGACCCTGGACCGGACGCAGAGAGTTTCTGGCAGCGAGCGAGGGCAATCCAGACGTCAGGCTGGTTGCAGGAGACGCAGGACAAGGCAGAGGAAAGCTTTCGCCGGCGAACCGCCGCTGGTCACTGGCGTGACCGGTTCATGTCGGGCAACGACCCGGACAAGGCCTTTGCCTCCCTCACCCTCTTCCTTGCCTGCGCAGATGATCGGGCGATCACATTGTTCGAGCGCGCGATCGCAGCGCGCGGATTTGATGGTCTGCCATTTGAAGAGATGGCGATCTGGCATGCGGCACGTCGGGATCGGGACCGGGTCGAGAAGGAAGCGACCAAAAATCTGGATAAGCGGCTCTATTTCACCGATATCTGCAAGGAAACCCATGCGCCCTGGCGGGCGAAGGCGCGCTCCCTGCCGGACTGAGTCCGGCCGGCCGCAGTACCGCAAAGGAAAAAATGAGAGCATTTCGACGCCGGTTTAACGAAAAAACGTTGAAACCGTAATGAAACGATTTATTTACGGCTCGTGAGGAGCCATTATGCTGTTCGAACTCGAAATTGAGAACTTCTTCTCGATCCGCGACAAGCAGGTTGTCGATCTGCGTGTGGGGGCAAACGCGCCAGATTTACCCGGTAGGCTGTCCCCGATCTGGCCGGGCGCGTCTGATCGAGCGCCCAAGGTCGTGGCCATTTTCGGTCCGAACGCAGCGGGCAAATCGACTATCTTGCGGGCGCTGTCGTTCATCGCCTGGTTCGCGCGCGAAAGTTTCCAGATCTCGCCGACCGGCCGGCTCCCTTATGAGCGGTTCAACAGCGTTGAAGGACAATCAGCTCCGACCCGTCTGAGTCTGTCCTTTGGCGGTCACAGCGAACCAGAGGACGAGACTTCTCCCGCCTGTCGCTATACCTATTCCCTTGAACTGGGCGGTTCGAACGCGGCCCAGCAGGTGGTATCGGAAGCCCTGCACTATTGGCCCGAGCCCGCACGCCGAAAGGTTCGGCTGTTCGAGCGAAGCGCTGAGGGCAAAGTAGTTGCGGCAGGCGCATTCAAGCTCACCGGGTTCCGGCAAGCGCTGGAAAAAGTGCTGCGCCCCAATGCGAGCGTGATCTCGACGCTTGCCCAGTTGAAGCATCCGATCGCTACCCAGCTTTGGGAGGCGGCGAATACGATCTCGTCGAACATCCTGATCGAACGCTCTGACGGCGTCGAGGAACAGATGGTTCGTCACTATGCCGAGAACCCAGGTTTGGTCGAGGCGCTCAACCGCGAGATTGAACGCATTGATCTGGGCATTCGTACCATGCGGGTGGAAAGCGGGCCGAACGGGCCGGTCGCGCTGTTCACGCATGAGGGCCATGACGGTCCAATGCCGCTCGTCCTCGAAAGTCATGGTACGAGGATGTTCCTGCGCCTCTACCCATTCCTGCTTCGGGCACTGGAAACCGGCGGCATCGCCGTGATGGACGAGCTGGACACGGCAATCCATCCGTTGATCCTGCCCGAAATTCTGCGTTGGTTCTACGACCCAAGCCGGAACCCGCACGACGCGCAGCTATGGATGACCTGTCACAACGCGTCTCTCCTTGAGGAACTCATCAAGGAGGAGGTGCTCTTCTGCACCAAGTCGCCGGAGGGCAGAACGGAGGTCTACGCCTTGCAGGACGTCCAGGCTGTGCGACGCGACGAGAATTACTATCGCAAATATCTTGGCGGCACCTACGGTGCCCTCCCCCAGATCGGATGAGCCGCCAGAAGCGCAAGGTCGTCCCGCAGCGCCGCCGTATCTTCGTCGGCTGCGAGGGCGAAAGCGAACAGGGCTATGTCGCGCTGCTCACCAGGCTTGCCGAAACGCAGCGGCTCGCCGTGCATCTCGATGCCGTGCTGCTGCAGCCGGGCGGTGGAGACCCCTCGTCGCTGGTGGATCTGGCGATAAAGCGTGCCGGTGAACGGGAAAAGCGCCACGGAGCTTTCGAAGGGCGCTTCATACTGCTCGATGACGACAAGCTGGGGATCAGTCCCGACCGAGATGCCCGGATCACGCCTGCGGCCAACAAGGCGGGCCTGGGTCTGATCTGGCAGCACACTTGTCATGAGGCTCTGCTTCTGCGGCACCTCGAGGGGTGCGCGCAGCGGCGACCGGGCAGCACCGCTCTTGCGATGACGGCTCTTTCCCAGGCCTGGCCCGGCTATCGTAAGGGAATGCCGGCAGCCCGGCTTGCAGAGCGGATCGACCATGGGGCGATCGCACGAGCAGCGGCAGTTGAAGCCGCTCTTGCTGGCCTTCTCACCACTATCGGCTTTATTGAGCCAGCATGACTTTTAGCAGAAAGGAATTACGATGAATAACGCTGAACTGGCAGATGCACTCGCAGCAGCCAATGGATTGACGAAGGCCGACGCGCGCAAAGCGGTCGACGCTGTGTTCGCCGCCATTACCGACGCGGCGGCAAAAGGCGAGGAAATCTCGATCAATGGTTTCGGGAAGTTCAAGGTGAAGGATACGCCGGAGCGCGAGGGTCGCAACCCCTCGACCGGCGCTGCCATCACCATCGCTGCGGCCAAGAAGCTCGGGTTCACGCCGGCCAAGGCCGTCAAGGACCGGTTGAACGGCTAATCAGGCGCGGGGGCAAGCTGCGGTGCTTGCCCCCTTTGGAGAACCGAATGGAAAAGCCACTCAAGAACGTGGTCGTGCACGCGCTAATCACACCCGCGCAGCGCGAGGCGATGGGCGAGATCCTCGACCGGCTGGTGGGCACACCCATCGAGCGGACGGGCGACATCGCGGTCGAGGTTGGCGGTAAGCGATACTTGTTTAGCGACCAGAGCGGCGGGAGCACCGCGGCATCTGTGGAGCGCAATGGCGGCATCGAGGTCGTTCGATCGCAGCCTCCCTACCGCACCGAGCTGGTGACGAAGATCGCCAACGAGGGTTTGGCGGCCGTGGATCGGAAGAAGCATGGCGAGGAGTTCACCCTGAAGTCCATCTCGTCAGGTTGGGACGGTCTCACGGCCACCGAGCAACGTAATGCTGGCAAGCGCTTCCGGGAGCAGATTGAGTCAGACTTTCCCGGACAATTCGACAGCTGGACTACTACCGACAACGAGCGACATTACCGCCGGCGCTGACCAGTGCTTTGCTGTCGGCTCGTACCGCAGTCCGGTGGCACCTTCACACCCAGTTCCGCCGTTGGACAATCGCCTGAATAGAGGAAGGCTTTGGGACATTCCTGCCGTTCGGCACCACGAAAGTAATGTCCGGTTGCGCTGACAGCGGCCAGTCGTAGATCCGCTAAAGCCCTCTCCGGGTCGTGTGATCAAACATAGCTTAGGAACTCCTCATGAGGTCGCCGCGCGACGGTCCATCGGCCCGCGCCCGCAGGTCTGGAGCGCTCCTCGCAGACCGTGAGGAACAGGCGGAGCTTAGCGCGGGATATGCCAACGAAGAACGCCGAACGCTCGTCCGCCTGCTTGCCCCAGAAGGTTTCCTCCTCGACGCCAAGCATGAACACCGTGTCGAATTCGAGTCCCTTGCTCTTGTGGATCGACATGATGCGTACCGCACGATCCCCCGAGAAAGACGAGAGCGCTGTGGCTGGGTCTACCCCGCCGCATAGCAACTCGTGCGCGCGATCCACGGTTTCAACGATGCAGGTCGCCAGCATGTCGCCCTGCGCATATGTCGAGGACATCGCTACGATGGCTTCGCTGCCGACCGCGGCAAGCAGCGTATCCACCAGCTTTTCGAGATCAGGCTTGTGTGACAGATCGATCTTGCCGGTCGCGATCGCCTTGCGCGTCTCGCCGAGCAGCCGGTTCCACTTCGAGCGCAGCTGATACTCGCGTTCCTCGTCGACGCCTTGGTTGAAAACGACGAGATCCAGCAGGCGGCGATGCGCTGCCGGCTGCCGGGGACTGCTTGTGACCAGAAGAAAGTCCACGATAAGGCGCGCCGCGGGCTCCGAAGCCAAATTTTGGGTTGCGTCCTCTTCCCGATAGGCAATGCCGCAGGCGTCGAAGGCCGCAATCAGCTTTTGGCAATATAGTTGCTGCTGTTTGCTGACGAGGATAGCGATTTCCGACAGGGAAACGCCGTCATTATCAGCGAGCTGCTGAACCCGGGCCGCGATGCCTTCGGCCTCTTCTTCGTCGTCCGCGAAATTGAGGATGGCGATCGACCCTTCGTTCCCGACGATGTCGGCATCGTCCAAGGCGGCGAGCGGGTCCATCACCCGCACCATTGCATTCTGCATTCGCCGCAGGGTGGGTGCGGAACGGAAATTCTGGTAGAGATTGAGCGGGTGTGCAGTGAAGTCGTCCGCGAACGTCTGGAAAATGCCTTCGAGCGCGCCAGCCCAGCCCATGATACTCTGCTTGGTATCGCCAACGGCGGTCAGCAGGCATGTGGATCCGCCGAAGCAGGCGGTAATGAGCGCATATTGATCGGCTGTGCAGTCTTGGAACTCGTCCAGAAAGACATGGCTGTAGGTCTGCCGAACGGCGTTGCGGGCGATACGACTATTCTCGATGATCGTCTGGGCGAGCGGCACCATGTCGGCGAAGGTGATCGATGTTCGCTGAACGCGCCGCTGGCCGATCGAATAATCCGGGTCGAGCGCATTCGCGCCCTTTAGCACCGGGCGGAATTGGTCGATCAGACGCTTCGCGAAGGCATGAAACGTATAGCTGTCTAGCCGCGCCCCAAGATCGGCTCCGCAGCGCCGCCGGACTCGTGCTCGCAGATTCTGGGCCGCGTCGATCTTGAAGGAGATGGCGAGGATGCGGCGCGGATAGCGGCAGGTCGCGGTGCGCAGCAGGAAGTCGGCGCGCTGGGCGAGCATCTCGGTCTTGCCGGCGCCGGGACCCGCGGTGAGCGCGAGATTGCGAGCCGTCTCCTTCGCCGCATCGAGCGCATTAGGCTCCAGGACCAGCCCATCGGATGGCGCCCAGCGCGCGATGGGAATCATTCCGGCAATTCCGCGAGCTTCTCCTCGATGCGGTCGAACATTCGGTCGAGAACCTCGGGCATGCTTTCGAGCAGCGCGTCGTCGTCGAGTTTGGCCATCGCCCGGATGTGCCAACTCGGCTTGCTGCCGAGCTTGAAACGTTCCTGATACGCCCCGAACAGTTGCTGCTGGGCATCGTCATATTGACCGCCGAGCGCGTCGTGTGACTTGCCGAGCACGGCGTCGATCGTGCCGTCGTCTGGATCCTCGAGTTCGGCATCGGTCAGGCCATAGGCGTCGGGAAACGCCTCGATCATCATGAAGTCGAGGTCGAGCGGAGAGGAAAAGAACACCGCATTCTTTTCCAGCGTGGCGATCCAGCCATCGTCGTTGAGCATCAGGCCTTGCTTGCTGTCCCACTTGGGAATCGCGTCCGCACCTTCCTCATCGAAATCCACCGGGTCTTCCTGGAATCGCAGCAGCTGCTTCGCCGCGTATTTGATCCGGCCCCAGCCACCCTGGTGGCGCGCGAGGTCGAGATCCAGCAACGTTACGAATGGAATGCCGAGATCGCTCAGCAGGCGCCAGAAATGGTTCACGTGCCGTCCACCCAGCGGAACGACCGAGATCGAGGCATCGTCGGCCAGGATACCACGCGCCGCGAGCAAACGTGGCAACACCACCTCCTCGCTGTCTCCCTCGCCTAGGATCAGCAGTCTCGCGAAGTAGAGCTCGGGAAAGGCTTGGATCGCTTCCCGGACATATTTGTGCGCTTCGGCCCCGCTTGGCATAGTGATCCGGGACACCGTAGTGCGCCGCTCCTCGTCGAGGCGCAGGTAGCGGATGCTCTCCGGTTCGACGCGGCGCAGCAGCGAGGGAGCATGGGTCGCGATAACGGCTTGTGCATCGCCGTCTTCCGCGAACTCGCTCAGCGTCCGTAGAACGCGACCAAGATAGTGCGGGGACAGGCTGTTCTCGGGCTCTTCGACCGCCACGAGTGTGAAAAGCGGTGGGCGCAGCTTGTCGATGTCGAATGCATTGGTGTCGCCGGCTAGCACTGCATTGCCGATGGCCCGCATCGCGAGAACGAGCGTAATGTACAGCAGGGATTGCTGACCGTCGCTTAGTCGGGAGAAGTCGACCTGCGGCGTACCGTGACCGGGCGCGAAGCTCAGGCTGAGATGCCGCAGCAAATTTTCGATTTCGCTCTGAGCGAACGACAGAGTCGGATTGGCGTAAAATTTTCCCTTGTGAAGCGATTCCCAGAGCTTGGTGACCTCATCACCGATCCCCTTAACCGACGCGTTGCCGACGAGCGCTGCGCTGATCTGCTCCGTGAGAGCCGAGATCGTCTGGCGCTCCGCCGACCAGTTGGCGGCACGAAGTGCGCGGCCGAGCAAAGCGTTGGCGGCGTAAGAGATATGGTCTGCGGGATTGCGCCGAGCTGGCAGGTAATGGACCTGCACCGCGGCCCGGTCCTGCTTGGAAACCCTGCCTTGGACGGTTGGAACTCCATCATCATCGACCTGCATCACATGGGTGAAGCTTTCTTCGATGTCCCCGTCCTCGTCGAGGCTGGCTTGGAGGCGGAAGCGAATTCGAACCGACGCGTCGTCTGTTTCCATCTGGAGATGGGAGAAGTTGCCTGCGACGGCCGGCATTGTGCCGTCCTCTGCCTCATCGGCATCGGCATCGGCTAACTCGGGGAACTCGAAGTCGGCCTCAATCCACAGATCTCGCGTCGAAGGTGCGTCCTCCGGGTCTTCATCCGATGAGATGTGAAAATCCGACGTGCGGATCTTACGCTGCGCGGGGTCGAGACTGAACATTCTTCCGAGCGCCTGCAAGACCGCCGTCTTGCCTGAGCCATTAGGGCCCAAGATGAAGGTCGTATTTGCGAGCGAAATTTTCGTCGCTTCTGGTCCGAAGCAGCGGAAATTCGACAGTCTTAACTCCACCAACTTCACGACAATCCCCTTTATCCAATCCGATGCCGCGCACTCTTATGCACGCGATCCTAGCACTCAGGCCGTATCGGCCACATCCCGTTAAATGCTTGATTTCCAAAGGTTAATCGGAACGATGTTGTCGTCTGGTGTCTTTTCCACTGGCAGCGCGAGGCCAGAGACGTGCTCGAACATCTCGGCCTGCAAACCCGAGGCATCGACCATGCGGGTCAGTGAACCGGGAAATGCTGCCTCGAGGGCCTGCAAAGCCTTGGGCAGGAGTTCGGGCATCTCTGTGGGGATCTGATCGTCGAAGCGCTCAGCGCGCCTTTGGCCGGTCTTGCTAAGATGGATGTAGCCGGTCCGATACTGATCCGGAGAAATCATCCTAAGGTCATAGGCTCGCCGCAGTATCGCAGCGGCTGATACCTTCCAGCGGAGTTTCAGCGAGAATATGGCCGACCAGTCTAGGAGGCGGCTGCGCGGAAACTCATGGATGAACGAAGAGCGGGGCAACAGGAAGGCGCTGGCAAACCGGTTTGCCTGATCCTCAGTTACCTTATCGCCGGTTTGAATGCCTCGATGCATGATGAGGTGCCCGGCCTCATGCGCCAAGTCGAAACGCAGCCTGCAGGCGGCAGGCTTCGCCTCGCTGCGGATGATCATTGGCCGAACACAATCTATTGAAAGAGCGTCCACCCGTTCGGACACACCACTGAAGAAGCTGACCACGGCCCCAGCATTTTCCACAACCCGCATCATGCTCGAGATCGGACCGGTTCCGAGCCGCCAATGCTCACGCGCATGATCGGCCGCGGCTTCAATCTCGGCCGCGCTGGCCACCGGAATATCGGGGAAAGACACGGTCGGAAGATCGAGTTCGTGGTCTAGCCTGCTAACGAAACCGTCAAGCAGGGTACCGCGCGCCAGCACCTGGCTGACGACGGACACGGGTGTCGTGCGCTGCTTACGGAAGTGACACTGCTCCGGACTAATCCCCGCCGATGCCGGGATCGCGAAGAAATGCTCCGCAATGCCGAGAGCTGCCGCGAGCGCGGCGCGCATCTCGTCGGTGGGTACCTTCAGCCCTTGCTCAAGCTGGTTAAGATACTGGCGTGTGGCGCTGACCCGCGCACCCAATTGGTCGAGCGTCAAGCCCAGCGCCACTCGAGCGAGGCGCAAGCGCTCCCCGTGGAAAGCGGAAATGACCATTTCATTCCTTGCCGTTTGAACGGCGTTACTCGCCTGTTTTCGTCTTACGATCGCGCACGCCCACGCTGGGGGCATCGAGCTCAACAGACTCGGTCGCTGGCATACCGATGCCACCAGTGAATGCGTCCAAACCGAGAGGCACATTCCAGTTCAGCACAGCCGTCTCACCGCGCAGGCCGACGAACTTGACGGCGAGAGCGCTGCCATCGACATCGGTCTCAACCGCAAAGCGGTAAGCGAGATCGTGACCCTCATCGCGCTCATCGAACGAGAAGCCAAGCTGGTCCAGCTCGCTCAGGCTCTGATGAAGGGTACGGGCGGTTGGCTCTTCCGCCTCACCGCGATAAATGCGAACCGGCACCTCGCCGATCGTGAAGATCAGACGGCGGGAGCGATCGATCACGGTCAGCCAGGGAAAGCGCTGGCCGTCGAAGGCCGTGAGAATACGGTATCGAGCGAACTGGGATGCACGGCACCCCAAGGTCCAGCCATCGTCACCAATGTCGGAATCGAAAAGTTCGACAGCCAAACGCCGAGCCTCGAGGATCATCTGCCCGACCGCAACGAGGCGCTCTTCGGTCAAATCCTTGTGATAGTCCCAAGGAAAGGTCTTGGTCATGTCGGTCGGCCCTCGTCATCGTTTCAAAGGCACTATGGGCTAATTGATAAATCTGTCAACTAGAAGCAAATCTGTAAACCAGCCGATTGACGCTTTGGTATGGTCCCATGCGGCATCAGCGCCAAAAGCCTAGGCGACGATCAATGTTCTCCAAAAGATTGCACAGGTCGATGGCAGGTTCTGACATAAGTTGCTGTTCATGACATACCCTCTAAACGGCTAAAATTGGTCGATCACCGCCACCCCGAGCGAGGCAAATTTGCGGGAACTGGCCGTGCCTGATCAAGAGCAAGAATGCCTACGCTCAGAACCAGATTTCCACCATAAGACCGAAGTGGCATCGGCACGGTTGAAATAAGGGGATTGTGATGAACGAGAATATCCTCGTTGAATTTGAAGATGGCAGCGCGATGGTGTTCGCACCGAAATCATCGGTGCGCATCGCCAATCGCGGGCCGAGCTCGGTGCCCAAGAAGGATTTCGAGCAGGTGCGTACATATCCCCCTGAATGGGTCGGTTTCGGATCATTCGAGGCCCGCATCCTTTCTGCCGGGCAGCGCGTCGAAACCTATAAGGGCCTTCTGACGGTTGCCAGGATAGAGCATGGGGTTGATCTGCCTTTAGGCATCGTGGCCGATGAAAGGTCCACGCCAGATCCTGCCTGAGTTTGAAGTTTCCTCCCTTCTGCGCTATGTTCGAAGCGCACCGGAGAGAACGATGCAGCACTTCGATTGGAATCTCTTCAATCTCACGCGAGATCAACTCGGCGGACCGCTTTTTGGGTTCGTGGACGATGATGCGGACGATCCGACAGGTTTCCAAGAGGCACAGCCGCTTCCTCAGACTGTTGGAGGCAAGATCGCTCACGGCTTTGCGTACGTGCTGCTTTTGGGCGTCATCGGCTACATGTTCGTAGCGCTTTGACATCAGTCACGCAGGTTCTTGTCCTGGAAGAAACCGACATTCTGGTTTTCGCCTGCCTCGGATTGAAGCGAGGAAGCAGCCTGCACGTTGGTAGTACGAACGGCCTGCGCTGACCCTCGTTCGCTGGCGCTTCTTTTTGCCCCTGCATCGATTAGCTCCGAGGCTTTGTGCGGGTCGCCGCGGTCCGGCCCGCTGGGAAGCTTCGGCGGCACCCGTGGTCGATAGGCTCCCGCGACATCCGATGCGTCTGTGGTATCCGGATGCCCAACATGCACCAAATCGGGTTCACCCAGACGATCTGCGACCTCGGCGCGAATGGCTTCCTGGCGGCTTTCCATCCATCGCTCGATCATTTCTTGCCGGACCTGTGCCTGATGCGGCGTCAGCACGGTAGCCCAGAGTTCCGGCGCATCGAGCCCCCTGCTGGAGGCCTGCTCAGTCCGATACCACTGCGCAAGATCCTGGCTCAGATTCTGGCTGAGACTGAGGCCGTGGGTCTCTGCATAACTCGCATCGCGCGACAGCTGCTGGGATAGTTCCTCGAGCTTCCGCGCCGTCTCGGAGTAAGAATTCGCGCGTGCGAGAGCCTCCTCATGCGACATGGAACTGCTCGCGGTTGTCGATGCGCGCGAGAAGGTGCCTGCTTTCTCATAGGTCCCATCAGCCTGTGATGCGCCTGATCCACTCGAATGTTCATCTCGAAAGTTGCTGCTCGCGGAGCTCTGGCTTTCGGACGTCCGATTGTCCGAAGTAGAGTGTCGTAGCTGGTCGGACTGCTGTCCCTGAGAACCCACCTGAAGTCCGAGTGAGGGAAGAGCACCGCGAAGGCCTTGTTTGCCTCCCCCTCCGCCGGAAGTTCCTGCCGACAATCTCCCTCCGACGGTATCAGATACGGTTGCCGACCGATCTCGACCGTTACCTATTGTGAGACTCTGGCCTGTTGACGACCGCTCGTCGAAGCCCTGGCTGCTCGACGCCGTGGTGCGGTCGAATTGATCGACTGAGGTGTTTGCCGAGCGGCCAGCGCTGGAGTCCCATCCAGAGGACGTTTCCGTTGACCGGCTCGTGCCGCTACGATCAGTCTTGGTCCAGGTGATCAGTTCCTGGGCGGCATTTTCATAGGCCTGGGCTTGACGATGGGCGCTGCTTGCCATCTCACGCCATTCCGCCACATTGCCGCTCGTCGCCGTCGGGGTGAACCCGAGCCTCGATATTGCCGCTCCGGTGTCGATCACCTCCTGACCGTTGCCAAAGCCAGTGACGACGGCACCATTGTCCTGCCGCCAACCCGTGCTCGCATTGCCGCCCATATAGCTGGGCGCGGTCGTCCATTGGTCGCTCTGCCGCATGTTCGAGGTCGCATTAGCCCAGCTGACATTCCCGTAGGAATAATTGCCGGTAGTCTGTTCCACAGCCGCGGCCTCCGCAGCATTTTGCGCCGGCGCCAGCATGCTCGTAGCCTGCCCCGCGATGGACATCGCTCCCCGTGCGAGCCCAGCAGCAAGGAACGGTATGCTCATGAGCATGAAGCCGGCGATCGTCGCGGTTTCGGAATTGACGGCCCCGATGCCGGCATAGCTCCCAAGGGACATCCCACCCCCCGAAAGACCGCGGACGGCGCTCTCGGCGCGAGTCATGCAGACCATATGGAGGATCACGTAGAGCGGTCCCCAAGCAGCCAGATAGAAGAAGCCCATGGCATAGCCGCGCAGGGCATTCAGGCCGGTCTGGGGCATCATGAACAATGGGAAGATCACAGGGAACATCGCGAAGAAGACAACCGTCAGGACAATGTTCAGGATCGGCACCCAGGCCATCGCCTGTTGCGCAATCGAATTGTAAGTGTTGCGGGCCTGAATGTCGGCTCGGGTAGTAGCAAAGGCATCGATCGACGCACCAGCAGTGCTTCCCGACATGCCATCCCGCGCTTGCATGAACGCATTGATCGCGCTGTTCTGCCGCATCACGCCCACGAAATTATCGCTGTTGCCGGTGAACGCTGCGTTGATCACTGGAACGTCATGGGTGAGCTTCGCGGCCGCCGCTTCGTTGCTGAGCCTTGGATACACAATCTTGCCCCAGATCGCCGCGTTGGCCTGGATCATGGTTTCCCACTGCCCGCCCAGCGCCTGGTATGCGACCCGGCAGGTAACAATGTGACTGCTTACCTTCCCGCCGGAAGCTCTCTCGAGCCATTGCTGGGATCGGGCCTCCGATCCAGGACCGATCGCCGTCCAAAGGTCGCTGGCCTTCGCCAGATCGGTCAGCGATTTGTGGTGGAGGAGCACGTCACCGAAGACACAGTTCTTGAAATGCTGCTCGAGATTGGTCGAAAATTCGGCGTCGCGAATGGTGAAGTTGCGCGTGGCATCGAAGAGGCGCGCGCCATAAATCATGCCATTCGACGTGTAGTTGAGCTCTCCGGGCATAACGAACACCGTCTCGGCCGTCCGTGTCAGCCAGTCTCCGATCTGTGTCGTGAAGCTTGAAAGGACCCCCAGGCCCAGGGGCACGTTGTCGACAGTCGCTGGCGCCAGGGACGGGTTGATCCTGTCGGTCACCTTGATGTCGACGGTGGGGACCATCAGGCAGAGATAAATTGCTGTCGCTCCCAGGAACCAGTTGAGCCACGCCTTGTAGTTCAGGCTGAAAGCGACCGTGATCAGGGAGTAGATCAAGCCCATCACCATCACCACCCGGATCAGGGACTTATAGCCCCCTCCCCCCGACCAGGCGGCAACGGCGTTGAACGTGTTGACGAGATACTCACCGCCGCCAACCGTAAAGACCTCCAGCATACCCCCCTCCCCGCCTTACATCAGGCCCTGGACATTGAGGCTCCGCGAAAAGCTGAGTGCTGCCTGCATGCCCGGTGACATCGCGTTCTGCAGCGTGGATTCGAGCATAACGCTGCGGTTGATGATCATCAGCGTCTCATTGAGCTTATTGCTCAGCTTGATGTCGCGCTGCGCGAATTTCGCGCGCGTCGCTGCGATTTGCTGGCGCCACTGCGAAGCGGTTTCCTGGTCGGCCGTCTGATAGAAGACCTTCGCCTGCTCAACCCGGTCGAGTATGTTGTCGACCATCGCGTTGAGCATGTCGATTGCGACGATCTCGGAGAGCGTCTGGATCTCCCCGTCGGCCAGCACCTGATGGGCCATCGCCTGAACCGCGAGGATTTTGTACAGCGGGATCGTAGCGATGTTCAGAAGCTGCCGCTCCCCGGCATCTAGCGCGGTGTCACTGCGGATCTTGCTGCTGATCGAGGTGATCATCGCTGAGATCCGCGGCCGCAATGCAGCACTCGCGGGAACCGTGAGGGCTTGCTCGCCAATCGTCGTGCAGTCCGAGTTCGTACATTTGAGGATCTTCACCGCCGGCGCGTTGGCAGTGCCATCCAGGAGCGCGGTGACCACCGCTTCCTCGGCCGGGCCCACGATATCCACCTGCGGCCCCTGATCGCTGCCAGTTGGCGGCCGGGTCACGACCGTGCCCACGATCGTCATGATGTATTCCGAGAATTCCTGGTCGAAGGCCCCGAACTTCTGCGATTTGCGCAGCGCCTCCCAGGTGTAGTTGTGCGGTTCGCCGATGAGCTGCTCGCGCATTCGCGGATCATTGTTTCGGGCAATCGTGCTGTCGCGCTGGCCACCATTATTGCAGCCCTGCCGTGCCGCCGCCCAGTCGGAAAAGATGCCCTGGCTGTTCCCTACCGCCTCGCAGATCGTGGATCGTGTCGTCTCCATCTGGGGCCAGATCCCGCCAACCAGAGCCTGGGCGGTCTCACACGAGGAGATGTTCATCTGGTTGAGGAGCTGCGCCTTCTGGGAGAACTCATCCATTACCTTGCCGATCTCCGGCGACACACTGTCGATGGCGAGCTTGAAGGCGAAACCAAGCGCGTTGTTCGCCGTCGCCTTCAGCATCGCAACGATCTCACTCGCGTTGATGAAGGAGAAGGAGCCTGCGAACAGATCTATGCCGCCGCAGCCCGCTCTGGCGCTCGGTAATTGCAGATTGAAGGGAGACACGCTCTTCTGGGGGAAACGGGTCCAGACATTGCCGAGCGAATAGTAGCCTGCCGATTGCCCCTGATAGGCGGACGGGCCGGTGACATTGGCAGCGCCCCCGGCGTCATTGAAGAAGCTGTTCATCTCGCCGGCGACATCCGCCCGCGCCACGCCTGTAAGCGCGAGGTTCGAGGCAGCGAGCAACGCTAGCCCGGTGGCAGTACGGGAGACCATACGGCCAAAAGCGTTTCCTCGTATGCCGTTCATCAGTAGTCGCTCCCCACC
Organism: Sphingobium naphthae; assembly: GCF_020782235.1. Lineage (GTDB taxonomy): Bacteria > Pseudomonadota > Alphaproteobacteria > Sphingomonadales > Sphingomonadaceae > Sphingobium > Sphingobium naphthae. The sequence goes on along the minus strand of NZ_JAJGNO010000010.1, from coordinate 110,829 downwards.
TTGGTGTTGGTCAGCGTGAAGATGCGCTCCATGATTTCATCAGCGCTGAGGATGCCGTACCCGACCGGAATGGTCTTGCGCGTGGCGGTGTCGAAAAGAACGAGGGCCGGCGTCTCGTTGCCGGAAATGCCCATCCGCGCCCGTTGGCCACTATCGACCACATATCGGGGGAAGTCGCGGCTTGGGCCGCCATCCATCGATACCGCCATCACCGCCATCCGGTGGCTGTCGGCGACCGAACGCAGGATCGGAGAAAAGACCTCGCAGGCGCCGCAGCTTTGGGCGAAGAAGTAGAACAGGCCATAGCGCTGACTGAGATTGGTCAGGACCGCGTCCCGGTCCGCCTTCCGGTTATCAAGCCAGGCGCGCTTTGCCACGGTCGAGACCGGGCGCTGCAAGGTGTAGTCAAGGTCTGAATGCTGCCACAGCGCCCGCTGCCAGGTGTCAGAGAAGGTGGATGCGCGGTCGAGCTGTTCGCGTTGGAATCGCACATACGCCACCACATTCTCTTGGGACGGATCCAGGATCGCGCGAGCCTTGAGCTCGTCCAACTCCTTGGTGATCGCGCTCAGCCGCTCTGCGGCCGACGAAGCCGGCGCCTGAGGCGCGTCGATATCGGGCTTGGGCTCGGGCTTCGTGCAGTAGAACCATTGCCCCAGACGCCGCTCTTCGCAGTAGAATTCGTCACCGGCCTGCGTTGCTCCATCGGGTTGGTGCCGAGGTGCGGCGACCTGTGCTGCAGCGGGCACAGGTGTGAGAAAGGCTGCATAGACGAGCGCGATGAAACCACGGGCAATCATTGGTTGGCCCCCTTCTCCGGCGCGAGCGCTGGAGACGTTTGCGGTGCGGAAGGTGGGGGTGGCTCAGACCAGAGCGATGGCACGCGGCAGCATGGGGAGCCGGACGATGCACGCTGGCAGAGTGGTGGAGCGGGTGCTGGTCGAGGCGAAGCAGCGGGAGGTTGGTCTGTGGCCGACAGGAGCAGCAGGAGGACCGGTTCAAAGATCGATGGCACTATCGAGCTCCTTCTTGGTGAGGCGAAGCAGGCTCATCATCAAGGCGACGTCGAGGAGACGAGTGCCTTGATCGAGCATATTGACGATTCCGTGCAAAACGGGGCGCGCTACGGTCCGCCCCTGCTCGGTGGCCCAGAACCCGCAGCGCGTACCGGCAAGCCAGCCCCGCCGCCGCATCAGCAGCGTGGCACTGTCGATACTTGCGCAGGAGACGGTATCGGCGAACCAGCCATTGACGACATCGCAGATGTCCTGGGACGGCAACGGTTGGATCGAGCGGTGAACGGACAGAAATATGCCGAGCTCGATGACCGTCATGCCGTTGATCGGGCACGCCTCGCAGGTATCGATGACGTCATTTGCGGCTGGGGCCATCTGCCCTCCGGATGGTCCATCGCTCATCCGCCAGTTCCGTGCAGTTCGTAATAGTTGTTAATCTTGTCCTGTATCTGCCGCATCGTCTCGACTTCGTCGGGCAGCTTGGCGGCGTCCATGAACTCCTTATAGACCTCAGTGAAATCCATCTTGGACAAGTCGAGACGAGCAAATTCCTCGATCGTGAATCCACGACACTGCTCGCTCTTGGGGGCGCCCCATGGCTTACCGAGCTGAATGCGTCCCTGCTCCTGCAGTATCCGGCTCAATTTGCTTTCGAAGCAGCAATAGGCAGTCCGTTTGGTCTTGCAGATCCCGAGGAAGCTGGAGGAGCAGTATGTTCCCAGCTTGTGGCAAAATCCCATGCGATCCTTGATGTCGAGGCGCATCTCGCTTTGCGAGCAGGCAAACAGGGCCAGGAAGGGCGTCGCGAGCGCCGCGATAGCGGTTGGCCCACCTGCCAGTGCCCCAATGCCCGCAGCGGCCGTCAGCAGCCCGGACGACTTGCCAGCGCAGCAGTTGATCAGTCCGAAGACCGGCTTGTGGCACGTTTCGCGCGCGCCCTTGAACACGGTCAGGTTCGCTTCATCGAACTCCGATCCTGCCTGGTCGATCGAGTGGAGAGCAACGAGCGCATCCTTGAACTCGGTCGAAGCCTCGCGGACGATCGGTTCGCATTCGCCGTTGATGCAGTAAACGTCATTTCCGCAGATATACTGTGGGGCGGTCTCGCCGGGGCTCGAGGGTGTCGGGCAGCGGTAGATCTTTTCGGTCACCTTGCAGGCGCCGCCGTCAGGATCCTCATCGAGGCATTCTGTCCGTAGATACGTGCATTGACGGTTGGTCTCGAGCTCCCCGCAGTCGCTTGCTGAGGAGATGCGATTGCACTGATAGGTTCGCTCCCATGCCCAGCACGGCTGCGTCACCGCGATCCCGTCCACGATACGAGTGACCGGGTCACTCGAGGTGCAAACCTCGCCCTGCAGCGTACAATTCGCATCAGCCGCGTTGCCGGCGCACATTCCTTCGTTGCGCGTGATCACGGGAACCGCAGGTTCGTCCTGCTTCGTCAGCCAATAGTTGCCCGTCGAGACAACGGTGCCAGGATGAAAGAAGCCAGGGGTAATGCCCTGTGCCTCGGCGCTGCATTTGACTTCGACAGCGGTGTGGCCAAGCCGTCGGCAGTCTTTAGCGGCCGTATAGCCATAGGCGGCCATGCTGCCACAATAGTCGATCGGTCGGCTTTCCCAGCAAACACCCGAGCCGATTTCATCGTCGAATGCGGCGCGTGCAGGATAGGGCCCACCGTCCTGCGGGTTCGTTCTCAACCGGCCAGCGTAATAGGTATAGATTGTTCGCCGATCGGCCCGGACCGAGAGGCTGACCGGACAGGTGCGCGTCTCCTCATCGACCTTTTCACCGGCATTGCAGGTTGCCTCGTAATAGCCGGTGCTGCCTGGCGCGGGCGGCAGGGGAGCGCAGGAGCCACCATTGCTGCTGTAATCCTCTCCCTCCAGGTAGGTGGATGGATCATTCTCGACGGCAGTGGCCCGGGCCGTGGTGGTCAGCACCTCCGAATTGCTGAACGTGGCGCGGGTATGGTCCGCGTCGGTCGTGATGCGATAGGGCTGGCTGGACGATTTTGTCGCCTGGGCGGCGGCCTCGAGCCGCTCGGGATCACTGAAGTAAGACCCTTCGGGCAGGTTCGTGCCGGAAAAGCCCGGCACCGCTGCGGCCTGAGCATCGCTCGATGGCACCAGCGTGGTATCGCGGCGCTTCTCAGAGCCCATGTCCTTGCCTTGCTGACGTGCCTCATCGAGGGTCATCTGCGCTGCGGCCGGAGATCCCAGCGCGAGCAGGATCGCCGCTCCAAGGCAAGAGACCTGCCCCCTCATGGATTTGCCTTGCGCAGGTTCGACAGCCCGACCGCGGCTACCCGCGCGCCGGGCCCCCTGCCCTGCGCGAACTGCTCGAGGGCATATTCCAGGCTGACGTTGCCAACGATACGGTCGAAAGGCGGTAGTTTCGTCTGGCAGTTGAAACCGGCGCACAGGTCGAAGTCGGACGAAACCGAGACGTAGGTCGGCACCGCCTGGACGCTGAACGCGCGAAACAGCCGCGGATCGATGCCGATGCTGGTCATGTCGTCACGCGAGACCACTGCGCCAAGCTGTTTCACAAAGGCTTTGGCCGAATTGTCCGGGAAGCCGCGAAACACCACCACGCCGCCGGCCTGGGCCGTGTCGGCGATCAGACGCTTCAGCGACGCTTGCGGCATGGACAGGCTGGCAAACACGATCAGCTTTGGTGCATCGCCGCTAGGCACGGACGCATTGGCCGCAGCCCCTTTGACGATCTCGTCGAAATCGACCGCGCCAGGCGGTCCGACGGGGAGCTCGCTCGCGGCGACGCGTCGCATGTTCGCCACACCGCCTTCCTGGACCGCGCCAGCCTCTTCCCGGAAGCGCACACCCCTGTCCTTCACATGGTCCACCAGCGCTTCAGCATCCGCCTTCATCTCGGCCGAGCGCTTCCTGATCGCGTCGACATCCTGACCTTCGATCGTCTGGGCAAGTGCCGAGAGGGCGACGGTGCCGACAAGGGCGAAAAGCCCGATCCTGACGAGGCGCATCTCCCCCTCCCCCTAAAGCACGCAGCAATTGCGCTTGCGCCAGACAAGATAGCCCATGTCCTCTCCACCCGCGGGGAAGGCACGACCGGCATCTGGAGGCATTGTTGAAGCCCCGATGGCGGAGCAGGCGAACCGCCCGCTGACCGTCGGGATCGGATTGACCATCTGGAAGCGATACTGCTGCTTGCGCATGATGGGCATGAGGTACTTCTTGCACAAACCTGCAGAGCCCATCGTTCCCCAGGCAAGCGCCTGGCGATGCATCTTGTAGGCGAAGCGCGAGAGCGCCAGTCGCGAGGACTGAACATGCCCTATCGAGGCAGGAATATTGCCGTTGAGCGGGTACATGCTGCCCTGACAGCCGGCGCACCAGAACAGCGGATCGAGCGGAAGGCCCACTGTTCCTGCGATGCAGTCACCAGCGCACGCCGCCTTGGCAATGGGATTGGCAAAGACGATCGCTTCAGGGTTGATAAGCGCGCTCAGCCCGTCATCCTGCCAGAGCGGATCGACTTCGGTCATATAGGCAATGTCGAAGGACGCCTGCTCGAAGCACAGGAAATCGGTCAGGATCTCCATCCAGTAGAGCAGCGGATAGACGTACCAATGGACATGCCATTTGGCCGTGCTTTGCGAACGTCCGCCGACCATTGAAGGCCCGGCGAGATACCCCTGGCCAATGTCGAAACCGGGTGAGAGGCGCACGCCACCCAGATTGGGGAAACACCAGGGCTTCATCGTCACATCGGCGAGGCGAACCGGCTCCCAGAAGCCTACCGATATGCCAATCCGGGGCAAAGGATCCGCGCACGCGCAAATGGGCGATGCCGGATTGCTCGTATCCGGCCGGCCGCTCGGCCAGATTTTCGCGCCGCCGATCGAAAGGGGAAACAGGCACGACCAGCAAACATCGGTAATGGGATTGACGAACTTCCCATTGCAGGTCGGTCCCGCCGCCTGCGCAGGGCTGGCCGCAAGCGCAAAGCCTATCGTCAGCAAGAGGCAGGCAGCAAACGAGCGAAGCCAATTCATTGTGGCTTTCCTTCGCGAGAAGCGATCAGAGCCCGGTCTGCCCGGTTCTTCCGCGACCAGTAGACCGCCGTATGCAGGACAACGGCGACGAGCAGAGCGCCTGCCAGCGGGACCGCCAGATGCGGCGCGGCAGCCTGTATCTCCTCGAGCGAGATCAGGGTGGCTGCGAGCGACAGGCACAACAGCTGCCAGACGAGGCGCATTCGACGCAGCCCCGATGTTTCGGGCGCGGCCATCGGCGTGCGAAGGAGCTCGAGCCAGAGCGGCATCAGTCAGCCTTTCCTGGACGCAGGACCACTTCGGAGACGTGCATGACGTTGCCGGCGCGCGTGACGACCGCGGGCGTATGTCTGATGCCGAACTTGCTTGTGAGCTTGCCGTCCTGGTCGAAATAGAAGCGGCGCTTGCGCGACCCCATCGCCTCGAAAGGCGATCCGTTCACGAAGATTATCTTCGCCTTGGCGTCGACATATTGCCGGGTTGCCCAGTCGAGCTGGCCAGGACTATCGCCATCGACGAAGACCAGATCCTGTCGGAGGACGACGAAGTCGAGCGGATTGATCTTCTGCCCAGCTGCAGCGATGAGATTGCCCTTCTGGTCACGGATATCCCGTTCGATCGTCACGGTAGGATCGAACTTCCACTGGCGTGGGCGCTCGGCCGCCGTGATGCCGGCCACCGGCGTCGGCCGCTTGACCTTGGCCTCGACCTTCTTGGCGAACATGGCGTTCACACGGTCGAGCTCGCCGCTTGCCTCTGCGCGGCGCAGGCGGGATTCGATCGTTGCCAGCAAGTCGGTCTCGATCACCGGGAAGGTCTGGCCCATCTGGCCGTAGTCGCGAGCCTGGCTGGCCCCGGAGCCGGTCAGAAGCAGGGCGCAGCCGAGGCAGCAAAGACCGGCGACCAGATCGATTGCACGTCTCATAGCACTGGCGTCCCAACCCCGATGATCTGCCGCCGGCAGACCAGCCCGATCTCCGCGTAGCGACTGTCAAACCCGTCCCTGTGGGGGGTGCCGGCATAGTAGCAACCCGCAGGGATGGCCCCCGTCACTCCGGGCGTCAGAGCCTCCCCGAGCTTCGTGACGGCCTTCATCCGGGCGACCTCGCGCCCGTTCACCTGCACGCGCGATCCGTCATGGGCGATGATATCGCCGGGCATTCCATAGATGATCTTGCCGAACATCTGCGGGCGGGCGCCGAAATGTCGTTTGATGAGCGCGGAATGAGGTGGATCGAAGAACACATACTCGCCGCGTTCAGGCAATGCCCCTCGCCGGATCAGAAAGGCCCAGTTGGGCAGTGAATGCGTGGCGTTGACCAGGAAGAGATGATGGGCGCGCCAATCGGCGATAGCCGTAAGGACAACGCTGCCCGTCACGAACACGCCCAGCAAAATCCACAGGTGCCCGGCCGAACGCCTTCCCCGTACCGGGCTTTCACTGGCCGTTGCCATCGCCCGGGCCTCCAAAGGTTGAGACCGATGCCGAAGGTCGCGACACGTTGGGCTGCGAGACCGCTCCCTGCGGTCCGTCCGGGAACGGCGCCGGCGGATCGAAATTCTCGGTCTGGCCGATCGCCGGATCGACCGCCGGGATCGCGTCGACAAGGCTGGCGGGGGGCAGTTGTTCCTGAAGGCGTTGCAACGTCTGGGGAGAGGCTGCTGCCGGCAACTTAATGCCCCCCGCATAGACCGCGCGGCGAAGCGTGTCAGTGATATCGGGGACGTTTTTCGTCAGGACCGCTTCGCCCACCAGGACCACCTCGCCAGCGGCGCTGCGCTTCTGGAGTTCACCGTCGAGCGTGGCCATGAACGCCTTCATTTCGGCTTCGACCTGCGCAGGAGGCGCCGCAGAGCGTGCCTGCGCCTGCACATATTCGCCCACAATGTTCGAGAGCCGCGCAGCCACGATGTGATCGCGTTCGGGCGTAAGCAGTCGCTTCGTAACCCACATCGACCAGACCAGCGCGCAGGCGAGCAGGACAATGGCAACGAGTTGTCCGCGCGAGAAACCCGCAAACAGAGCGCGCTTGCGACGCGCCCCACTCTGTCGGGGCAATGGCAGATCCAGCTCCGGCTGCTGCTCAACCATGATACGCCTCCATCTTGGGTAGTAGGGCGTGGCGACGAAGAACGATCACCGCCCCGGACAAAAGCAGGTGGGAGACAAGGACCACGGTCCGGAAGTTCGCGATCCGGTCCGGGTCCGCTGCGACATAGCGCGAAGCGAGATTGGCGAGCTGGTGCATGAGACCGTCGAACGAGAAGCCGCCGATCGCGAGGAAGAAGAGAATGAACAGCCCCCAGGTGAGGAGAAGCGTAGTCGCAATCAGCCCGCAGGCATGAAGCGCCGCAAACAGGACTGCGCCCAGCGCAGGCCGCTTGTCTTTCCGCGGGACGGTCCTTGGGAAAAATGGCTTCATCGGATTACTCCGCCGCCAGCGGAGCAGCGTCATCGACGAGCGATGTCCACCTCTCCGGATTGTCAGGGTAGGCAACGCGTTCGATGGCCTCATCCATGGCGAGCCCGCTCTCGACAAGCGCCTCGATCATCGCGAAGGTCTTGGGGCTTGAGGAGAACAGCGCGGCCGAGAAGGGATCGAGCACCAGCCGGCCCACCGCCAGGGTGTCAGGCCCCTTGATCATGATGTCGGAATATTCGAACCCGTTGCGCTTGAGGGAGCGCAGCAGCGCATCGGTATAGTCGTCCATTTCGAAGCGGTCGTGCTTCTTGAAGTCGGCGATCGTCTCCGGCTTCTGCTGGAGGATCACGAACCAGTCGCTGTTCTCCAGCGCGGCGATCGAGCCTTCCGACTTGTAATAGTCGTTGAGGGACTGAGTCGCGGTCACGAGCGAAGCGCCATATTTCCGGCAGGTGCGCGCGTAGGTCTCGATGAAATCGGCCATCGCCCCTCCCTTGAGCATCTGCCAGGCTTCATCGAGGAGCAGCGCCTTGGGTGTGGCTCGGTCCACCTTGCGCATCATCTGCTGGCTCATGAACATGATCGCGGTCAGGACCACGCTGCGCAGCTCCTCGCGCGACGAGAGATCCGACAGCTCGAAGACGGTGAGCTGGGCTTTCAGCTCGAAGGAAACTTCCCCCTGAAAGAAGCGGCCATAAGTGCCGCCACTGGAGAAAGGGCGCATCGCGATGCCGAGGTTGGCGGCCAGCTCATTGCCGGTGGCGTCGAGTGCAGCAATCACATCATCGATCGAGCCTGCCCGACGCTTCTCCTCCCACACGGCGTTGACCGCTCCGTCGATCAGCCCGCGCTCGGTATCGTTGAGCCTGTCGATATGACGCGACATCTGATTAATGATCGCCTTCAGCATCGCCATGCAGTCGAGCAGATAATCCTCATCCGCCTCGGCCTGCGCCTCATCGATCATCGAGAAAGGGTTGAGGCAGAAGCCCGAGCTCATGGTGAACTCGACAAAAGCTCCGCCTTGCAGCTTGGCCGAGTGCTCAAACGAACGACCATCGTCGATCACGACAACCTTTGAGCCTGCGCCGCATAAGGAGGCGCACAATTCCTGCAGCGCGACCGACTTGCCCGACCCTGACTTGCCGAACACCGCGACATTGTGATTTCCCGCCGAATTCTCGAAGGGCGACCAGAAGAAGGGTTGGCCGCGACGCCCGATCAACAAGAGATGCGGCGTCTGTCCGCCCAGATACTCACCCTGTATCGGAGCAAGATTGGCCGCCGTCGTACTGAGCATCGTGCGCATGCGCTTCATGCGATCGAGGTCGCGGGCCAGCCCGTTCGCCATCGTCATCGGCATGGCGCACAACAGCCCCATGATCTGGAGATAGCGATCGTCCAGCAGGTCCCAGCCCGCCGCACGATAGACAGATTTCAGAATGCGCTCATTCGCATCACCCTTCCCTTTGGGGGAGAATGCCGACACGCTGTAGAACAGCCGGATGAGCTTGCGTCCCTGGCGGATCTCGTCGTTGACGTGCTTCCACTCCTGGCTCTGATCGCGCAGCTGCGGCAGAAATCTGGCGGACTTGGAATCCGCCAGACTGGTGGTGCGCATGAACTTGTAGCCCGCTTTGCTGCTCGCGGCCTGCGGATCGGGAAACTCAAGGCACAGATTGGTGGCGACCGGGCAAGGCATGCGCAGCTTGTCAGTGAACATGTCGCCGATCAGGCGAGCGCAATCCCAGGGTGCCCAACGCTGCGGAAGGTTGCGCACCGAGAAGGACCTGACGTCGAAGACATCGGGATAGATCTCCCCGATCTCTGGAGCCCCGCCCAATGTGCGGCCGGTCGGGCGAAATCGCTCGGTGCGAAGCAGGATCCTGTCCGGATCGATTTTCATCTCGATGTCGCGTCGGACAGCCTGATCGGCGATCGGATCGAGCGGATTATAGCTCACCGCATCATCGCCGGGTGCGGTCGTCGGCGAGGTGATATCATCGATCCACGCGATGAGCGCTTCCGGGTCCATTTTTCGGGCCGAGACGTTGACCGAGGCCAGAGCCGAGATCAGCCCGTCCATGACGGTGACGATATCCTCGGTTGAGACGCTGGAATTCTCGGGCGTTGAATAGGAGATCGCCACCCGGTGGTTGCGAAGCGAAAATGGGGCATCCCTGGATAGGGAATCCCAGACACCCGCGGTCAGAAACTCGACACGATGTTTCGCCATGCGCTCGTAGACGCCGGCGGCCGAGTATCGTGGCAGATACCAACGCGACAGGCGTTCGCTGACCCTGGGGCTCATCCATTGGTGAAACTGGAGGCAGCCGGGCGCCGGGATCGCTTCGGAGAGGAACTGCGTCAGGATTTCGCCGGTGCGTTCGTCGGCGCCAACCAATGGCGCCGCCTCGATCACGAAGCCCCGCGACGCGCTATTGTAGAAAATCCCGGTCTTGGGATCATAGCTTCGGTAGGGCAGCCAATGCGCGAGCATCGGCACACCGAGCGATGGTCTTTGAGCATCGGGGTGCCTGGCATCGCCCATCAGGCTTGCAAGAAGCTGATCCAGGAAACCGCGTTTCTTGGCCATCAGTCATGCTCCGGAACGGTCGCGGGGAAGCTTTCCGCCTTCACGCTCGCGCCTGTGACAGCGCCGCTCGCTGCGGCACGGGCTGTGCTCTCGATTGTCCCTGTGCTGCGCTGGTAGGGCTCGCTTGCCTTGATCTGGTCGGTCGCGGCACGGCCAGCCTCGGCCTTTTCGGCGGACACCGGCTTCTGCACTGCGTTCGAGCCGATAGAGCCGGCCGCTCGTTCTGGTTGCGCGGTCCCATCTTGCTTGGTGATCCCGACCGTTTTCGAGACGGCCTGAGGCGATGTGGGGCGTGGTCGATCGGCGTGCAGGCGCTGCGCGACATCGGCCTTTATTCCGTCGATCGGATTGGCGACCCTCGCGCGAGCCGCAGCTACGGCTGCAGGATCAGGCAAGATCGCGCCGACTGGGGCGGCATCATCTCGCGCAAGCGCGTCGCTGATGGATTCGCCGCCGGCTCCCGTAGCAGCAAGTCCTGTCGGCGGAAGTATGGCCGCGTCCTGACGGGCCTGCTCCTGCCATTCGCCCTGTTGGACGACGGCATGGATCGCGCTTGCCTCGTGGAGGCGGCCGCGCTCATCGACATAGGGCTGGAAGACGATGCGAAGCACCTTTTCGGACGTTCGGGGCGCCCCGACGGGGGAGACACCCGCGTTGGAGGTCGCCAATGCGGTGCGACTGATCTGGCGGGCCGAGACATTGCCCGCCGGTGCCGCATCGGCCCCGGCCGGAATGAAGCGGTCCCCCTCCTCGCCGGAGATCATCGCCAAAGCGCGATCGTCGATAGCGGAGGCCGGTGCGCACACCCCGTCGGGGGCGGGGCAGGAGAAACTACCCGCAATGTTTCCCCCAAGGCTCGCGCAGCCGCCAAGGGCGAAGAACGCGAGGAGCGTGGGGGCGCTGCCGGCACGCCGCCGGATTGGTTTCCCAATCATGGGCGTGCCGCCTTGAGCCAGGTTTCGAGAAATGCGCGTGGACGATAGCCTTCCAGCATCGCGCCATCGCTGCGTACAATGACCGGCGTGCCTGAAAGCCCGTGCTTTCGGGCAAAGCTCTCATTGGCATCGAGCCCGGAAGTGTCGCATTTTGCAGAACTGCCGCTCAGCGGTTCGCCCGAATAGGCCGCATGAAGAGCTTCCTCGCGGTTCTTTGCGCAATAGACCCGGTCCGCCAGATCCCGGCTGCCGAGCACGGATATGGGCCGCTCGACGACACGCACGTTCATCGAGCGCAGGACATTGCTCAAGGCGCGGCAATAGGAGCACCTGAAGTCGCTGAAGACTGTGACAGTGGGCCCTGCCGGATTGCCCCATATGATCGCTCCATCCTTCGGCAGGCTGGCGAGCGGCAATGTCGAGGGGCGGGCGGGAAGCGCCACTTTTGTGGCTGCCGCTCCCCGCCCCAGGCTCGCCAGTTCCTCCTCCTCGCGACCCGAGGGGCTCCCGGCGGCGTTCGCCGTAGCAGCGCCGCCAACCAACATGTCGGGGTTGATTTCGAGCAGGCGCGCGGCGGTCAGATCCTGCCGTGTCTCCATGTCATAGACGCGGCCGATGACCAGGTAGCGGGCCCCTTGATCGACATAGAAGAGATTGGCCCCCGCGGTCACTTCGCAAAGCCCGGTCAGCTTTTCGCAGTCGACCTTGGTCAGTTCCGTCTTGGGAAGGCGGGCCTTCAGGAGGCTCTCGACCTTCGCGCCTGGGCGTACGAGGTTCTGCGCAACCGCAACGCCGGCGGCGCCAATGACCGAGCACAGGGCGATTGCGGAAGCCGGTGCGATCCAGGATCGCGAAAGGCCCGTGGGAACACGCGCACGCAGCCACTTAATTGCGGACATAAACCCCCTCCAGGAACACGATTTCCACATCGATGCCGGTGGGCATCTCGATCACCGGCTGATATTGCTCGGCGCGCTCGATCAGATATTTCGAGACCATGTCGCCGGTCTGGGCCGCGCCTTCGCCAAAGCCGCCTTCAAGGAGTTCGCCGGCGGAAAGTTTGTCGCGCTTGCCGTTGGTGATGGTCGTACCTTGAAAAACCGAATTGGCGTTGGCGGAGAAGCCTCGCCCAAAGCCACCGAAGAGGCCTGCGATAAAGGCCTGGGTGACGAGGCCGCCCTCGCGCGACACGACCCGGCCGCGAACGCCGGTCTTGCCGCCAAAGGCCAGGAATCCCTTGACCTCCGACACCGCGTACCGGCCTCCGGGCTGGGGGCAGGTCATCTTCTGCAGCTTGACGTAGACTTTCTCGCTGGAAAGGTCCCCGCGTGCCGCGCCATTGACGAGGCAGCCCTGGATCTTCGTGGTCAGCAGCTTGCCGTTCTGAAGAACCGACCGTGCCGGACCCGTTATGCGCAGCACGACCGGCAGCGGGTCGCTCTGGCTGTTGACCCCGGCGCTGGCATCGACGCCGACAATGACCTTGGCTGAGGCGAAGCTGTTGGGCGGAAGGTAGTTGGGGCTGTCGGTGTAAACCGTGTTGCCCTTTGAAATCTTGGAAGCAGTGCTGGTATCCGCAGTCGTGAAATTGACGAGTTTCACCTCGCTGCCATAGCCCGCCGAGGGCGCAGTCTGGCCCGAACCCGGTTCGTCCGGACGCTGATAGGCCTGTGGTCCGCGCGGACCATAGAGCGCTGCCGGACCAGGGGCCGGCGCCGGCGGAGCGGCCGCGCGTTCGTTGATCTGGCGACGCAATTGCTCATTTTCCGCCTGATAGGCGGAGACAACTCTCTGCCCATCCGAGCGCATCGCCATGTTCTGGCCTTTGAGCGCTTCAACCTGTGCGGTGAGCGCATCCATGCGATCCCGCTGCCCATTCACGGCCTTGAGCTGGTTCTCGGTCGCCTGAAAGCGGTTTTCGGAAAGGGCCATCCACTCCTGTTGGGAGAGATTGCGGTTGACCATGTCCTTGGTCGAGACCGCGACCTCGGCTGCCTTATCGCTATCGAGCTTGTCGGCGCTGTCGCTGCCCGAAAAGATCCAGAATGAGGAAGCGAGCAGACCGACGCCTGCGACCCCGGCCAGCAACATGCGCTGCTTTCGCCGAACAGCCTCGTTTCCGGATAGCTCGTCGGCGATGGGCGAAACACCCTCTCCTTCCTCCTGGTCCAGAGGCCGGCGATCGCGTTTGAAGATGTCGGAAAGAGCCATGGCTTACCTCTGGTTTGATGATACGAGGTAGGCGGTCGTGACCTTCCCCGGCGCGAGCTTGGGTTCGGCGATCGACACGGCGAGCGCGCTGGTTGGCGCAACGGTGCGCTCTGTGAGTTCGACCGGGTCGCTGCCCGCATTCTCTATGCGCAGGACCCGCCCGATCAGATCAGTGCCGCGATACTCCGCGATCATCTGGACCTTGAGATTGCCGACAAAGACCGGACGGAATGACCGCTGCCGCATCTCGAAGCCCTCGACGGTGCCGTTCGTGTACATCGCACGGACCAGTTCGATGGCGGCATCCTGAGGGCCACTCGCTGCGCTTGCCGGCATGGTCTCCGCGACCTGGGCCCTGGCAATGGCCGGGTTGGAAACGAATATCTGAGCGGCCTGGTCGCCGCCGATCCGGCAAACGAACTTGTAGACGTAGCCCCGCTTGCTGGTTCCAAAGAAAGAGAGCGCAGAGCGCGAAAACCCGTTGGGGACAGACAGGTAGATGTCCCCCCTCACCGGTTCGTTGACGACCGAGAAATCGTCAATCGGATTGCCCGTCGAGATCTTGGAGACGCTCGCGAACTCGTCCTCGATCAGACTGATCCGCGTAAGGTCCTTTGCGGACGCCTGGCAGTCGACCTGAGCGCTATCGCCGGCCATGATGGTCTGGTCGGCCCATGCGGGAGTGGCAAGCGACATCAGCGACACGCCAAGCACCAGACCGCCAATGCTGCGGCTCACCATGCAATTGACCCGCGACGCCAGAAGGGTGCCGATGGCCGCGCCACCGGCCGCATAGACGATGATCATGAGGGGCGTCCCTTTTCGCTTGAGACCATTCCGAAACCGACGAGCCGAAGCGAAACACCCGAATATTCCCAGTCATACTGGAAGGTCCGCCGCTCCTTCGAGATCACCTTGTCGCCCACGATCGTGTGAAGCTCCCCGGTGACCCGAGACCGCAGATTGCGGGGATCGAGCTCCATTTTCTGGATCGTGAAAAACTGGGCGATGGACGAGCCGCGCTGCTCATCGAGTATCTTGAGGAGCTCGGTCTTGAGCTTACCGTGCGAGCGTGGCGAAGCGATCGCGAGCACTGACTCCATCCAGTATTCCAGGTTACTGGGTGAGCGGTCGAGCGTGAGGACCACGACATCCCGCGTGATCAGTTCGAGATATTCGCGGCTCACCCCGGCGCTTGAGATGGTGAGCGGTGACCGAAGCACCGGCTGCAATACGACCTCCCGGTCGCGCGAAAAGCCGATCAGCAGGAGGATCGCGGCCAGAACGGCCAGTGCGGATGCCGCGAGCAGCAGCAGGTTGCGCTGCTTGAGGAGGCGCTGGTTCTGCGCGTGGCTATAAGCGACTTCCATGTCAGCCTGCCATCAGCCGGAGATATGAGGGTGGCGTGGCCCGCATGCCGGTGAAACCGGCTGGCAAATGCCAATAAGCCAGATGAAGCAACCACGACGCCGTGCGCCCTGCTTTCGCCTTTCTAAGACCCCACCAGCCCGCAACCGCGAGTATCAACCCGATGAGGATATGCTGAAACAGGATGCCCCAGGTGAATGGGATGACCATCGCCAGGAACTCATCCAGCGTCCACAGCCCGATCAGCTCAGGATCATCCAGATGAGACGGTATGCCGTATTTGTCTCCGGCCATTGCACCACCCTCCCCCGCCCGGATCAGGGCTGCTACCCTGACCGGGGGAATGCTTGCGTCAGATCGTGGCGGTGACCGTCGAGGTGACGATCGGGATACCGGTTCCCGCGCCGACGCCGACGCCGACCGGGATGGCAACCTGGCCGAGGCTGAAGCGTCCGGACGCCAGGGCGACGAGCCCGCCGCCGAGCGACAGAACGGTGATGATCTTGCCGCCCGACCCCTGGAGGAAGTCGGTAAACATGGTGAGCGCCGTGTCGAACGTGGTGTCGGCACCCGCATGGGCCGGGCCGGCGAACCAGAGGAGCGCGAATACGAGCGCGGCGATGGCGATGATCGCCAACTCCAGTCGCCGACCCTGCTTGAGTGTTGCTTGCATCGAGACAGATCCCTTGCTCAGGGCGCGGCCATTTCCCCGCCCCTTCGGAAGGGTGCATCGGAACCGCGGACGCTCAAGCAGCGGATGAAGGAGCTCGGTGGGAAGCCGCGCGATTTCCTCAAAAGGAAGGCAAAAGGCCAAGGACCCGAATCCGCTGTCCCTCTAACTGGGACATGGCGTCCCAAATTTGGGACGCGGTGACCGCGATGCGGGGACAGTCCGTCCCAGAACCTTTTCTGATAGGAATGACGACCGACACCAGACGAAATTGCGATTCGCCCAGCATCGTACGGGGTGAACCTTCCCATTGATTGTAAGGTAGTATGGCCTCGTGTAAGAGGGGGTGAGGAATGTTGGCTGCCGACCCGGATCGTCAGGAACAGTTAAGTTTGGCAGGAACGGATTGATGGCAGGTGATACGCGCAGTTATGCGTTGGACGTGTCCGAACTTCTGTTCCGGCTCGCGAGCGAGAGCCTACGGCTGCGCTCGAATGAAACCCTTCGTTTCGAGACTGTCGCTAGTCTCGTGAATGCCCGAATTCCGGCACTTCCCCTCACCCGTCTCGACCCCGCAGATGTCCGCGCGCACTTCAACGTAGTCGAATCCAAGGGGCCAATCCGCATTCATTTGAGCATTCCGAGAGCGAGCGCAGACCGACTGGTGGAGGAAAAGCGTCGTTTCGCTAACCTTCTCGGGATGACCCTCACCATGGGCGACATGCTCTCGATCCTATTTTTCGACTTCGTCGCTGAACATCATTCGAAACGCATACTAGGAAATATCGGCATCGAAGATGTCGTAGACTCCTAAGATCAGGCTGCAGACACCGCGTATAGCAACGATCTGTTACAATCGCGGTCTGTGCGATAGTCCGATCCGACGTGAAAAGCTTGCCAAGGGTACAAGCTTTTGATCTTGTGGTGACATAGTCCCACCCAGGACAGGGGGAATATGTCGAGCCTAGCTGCGATCGAGCCTATAGGGGGAGCCGTCGCTCAGGAAGCGGATGGGCACCTGTACATCGCGCTCATCCAGCGCGCGATGCAGGCAAAAGATATCAGCCTACGTTCCCTCTCCATGAGGGCTGGCATCAGCAAAAGCAGATTGGGACGGATCCTTCACTCCAACTGTGCAGAGCGTGCGTCGATAACGCTGTCCGAATTCCGCGTCCTGCTTGAGGCGCTGGAGATCGATTTGATCCAGGCGATTATCAAGGTCGAGAGTATCCGCGATCAGAAGGTTTTGGCGGATGAACGCTATGTTGCGCTCATCGCGATGCTGGCCAACCTGTTCAAGGAACTTCCCGCGAGCCTCATTCAGGCTCTGGCGGAAATCGATGGGCTGGATGGCTCGGAAGTCCGCAAGGACTGGGCACCGCAATTGCAGACCGTCGTCATCAAGCGCATGGTCCATGAAGTGACCAATGTCCTGCGCCGGCGCGAACAAATATTTGAAGATCGATACGATCTTCGTGGGTAGCCGATCAACTGGACTTCGAGTGTCCGCGAAATCACTAAGTCGAAATCTTCGTATCGTGCTGTAGAGAGCAATGTCCCCGAAAGCACTAATGGGCAAAGTGTCTGTAAAAGCACTAACCCACGACGGTTTGTCTCCGATATCACTATAAAAACTGTGCAAGATCACAGAGTTCGTCCGCGAAAGCACGAATCCTCACACTCGCATGATCGTTGTCGGCCGGTAACAGTGTGGTCGCGAATCCATATCAGCCCGATTCTGTCCGATCGATGTCGGACCGTGCTGGCATGGGAGTACGGCCGCGTTCACGCTCGCGCCCGCTGCTCATGGACCAAAGTGTGATGGAGTGGCCGTGACGACATGAAAAACCCGGCACTAGGCCGGGCTTTTCGGGGATGAGATAAACTCACTGTAGCAAGCGCAGTTTAGCCTATCTCCCCGATCTAGACAAGTTCGAAGCGCGTTTCGCGCAGCGGATAGTCATGTCCGAACGGCATTCCGATAGGGAGTGCCGAATGGGGGAACTTGCGCCCATGAGACCGAGCGGTTTGCGCCGCTACAGTCAGTTCAACGCCATCGTCGACAAGCTCGCCAAGGGCTTCGAGGGGCAGGAAGGCCTCTCGCCTTCTCGCTTGCTGAACAAGCTGAAGCGCGCAGCGCCTTATATGGGCGTGCCCCGCAATGTGGTCAGCCTTATGGATGTTCTTGTGGCCTTCTCGCGGTCGCAGGACTGGGCACCGGGGCAGACCCCGTGCGTCTGGCCGCGTAATGAAACCCTCTCGGTAAAGCTGGGTGTCAGCGTCCGGCAAGTGCAGAACTATGTTCGCGCCGCGGTTGAACACGGCCTGCTCACCCCCAAGGACAGTGCAAACGGTCATCGCGGCGGTCTTCGCGCTGCTGATGGAAAGATTCTTTGGAGCTATGGTTTCGATCTGAGCCCCTTGGCTGCGCGAGCCCAGGAGTTCGAAGCGATCGCTGCGAAAGGGGAAGCCGAAGATCGCGAGATCGAACGGCTGCGTAAGACCATCGCAGCACTACGCCGGCGTACCCGGATGTTGGCTGAAACCTGTTCCTATCACATGCTGGACGGCATTGACGCTGAGCATGAGGTCGATCTGGTGCGCATGGCCGTGACCCATATCCGCGGCAGCAGGAATATCGACCAGCTCGTTCGCTGCGTGGCGTTGCTGACTAAGCGGGTCGATCTGTTCCAAGGCGCAGTCGATGATGCCCTGACTGCAGGAAAGGCGCAGGAAACAGCCGAAAACCCTGCCTTTGAAACTATGAATCCTTCACCCAAGGACGAAATGAATTTCGTTCACTCTACAACTACAACCCAACTTCAAACTGCTAACGCAGTTACGAGTAGAGGCTTGGCAGGAAGAAGTAGTGAGGCCTGGGATATCGCTCTCCTCGCTCCCAAGAGCGCGGTCGAGGATGACCTTGATCGGCACGGGATCGATCCGGGCTTCGTGGCAAAGGCCTGCCCCGAACTTATCTGGGATCTCGACCCTGGCCCGCGCGCCTGGGGCCGCCTTGTCAGTATCGCCGAGGGCCTCGTCGGCCAGCATGCGATCAGCCTCCATGCCTGGCGCGAAGCGTGTCGAATCATGGGTCAGCACGGCGCGGCTGCTGCTGTGATCGCCACCGTCTACAAGGCCATGAGCGGCGAGGTCCGGCGGCCTGGAGCTTACCTTCGTGGAATGAACGAGAAGGCGCTTTCGGGCGCGCTGCACTTGGGCAAGACCTATCATGGCCTTCGCGAAGCATCTTCGCAGTTTGCGTGATGTATGTTCGTTAAGCCTCGGAAAAACATGAGTTTATGGTTTGTCCGCTATGGCGGTTCGGAGCCGAAGTGTCCGCGAAAGCACGAAGAGAGCCGCTCCGAGCGAGGGAAACGTCCGTGAAAGCACTAACTGCACCCGATCCCGATTCCCTCGCCAGCTTTTCCCCGGTGGATATGTCCGCGAAAGCACTAACCGTTTTCGGTACTACCCGATTTTTGCCACGTAAGACTCGCGGTCATCCCTCGGGACAGCGTGTTTTCGGGGACGCTTGGGCAAGGATGAATCGAGCAATTTTAGTGCTTTCGCGGACACATCCTATCGTGGGTGCTAGGCGGGCAGCCCTAAAATCGGTACAAATGGGGGCCACGGAGGACGCCCCGCAATGGCTCAGGTACGCAATAATGTCGAACAGCAAGGGGTCCTTCCGTTGGACTGCCCGCTGAGAGGTGAAATCCGGGGCGAGCGCTCGATCATGGATTTCCCGTTCTTCGCGCTCGAGAAGAAAACCCTCCTCGACGAGATCGAGCATAGTGTCGGCAGCACCTCAATCAAAATCCGCGCCGGAGGCGGCGGGATCGCGACGATGTATGACAAGGAAATCCTGCTTTACGGCGCTTCGCTGATCTGTGAGCGCATGCGCCGCGGTGAGGAAGTGACACAGGAAATCGTGTTCACCGCGCACGACTTTTTCCGGGCCACCGGGACGCGAAATCCTGGCAAGCGAAATTATGATCGCTTCAACGAGGCGCTCTCACGGCTGCAGGGCACCCAGATCCAGACAAACCTCAAAACAGGCGGCCAGATTCACCGTGGATGGTTCTCATGGGTAGAAAATGCCCAGGCCGTTTACGACGATGGATCGACCACGGGCATTGAGCGTCTGCGTGCGGTGAAGTTGCGACTCTGTGATTTCCTCTTTCGCGCGATCCAGCGGGATCAGCAGATCTATAGCTATCACCATGATTACTTCCGTCTCGGGCTCATCGAGCGGCGCATTTACGAGATCGCGCGTTCACACTGCGATGAGGGTCCCTATGCGGTGCCGCTTGATGAACTCTACGCGGCGGTCGGCACGCGCACCGCAATCAGGAAGTTCAAGGCGCAGCTCATGGAGATGGAGGAGCAGAACGCCCTCCCCCAATATACCGTAACTGTCCGCGAAAACACGGAAGGGACGTCCAAGCGGGCCAAGGCATCCGAGACGATTGTGACGCTGGCGGAGCGGCCGCGCGAACTCGTGACGATCTTGCCCTCCGTGTACGAAGCGATCGCCGCCTGATCAAAAGCGCGTGACAGAGACGGTCCGGTCGGAAGCCGGGACCGCTGCAGCGCCGGTCACAATGCTCGATCGTCTGTGTAGGCCCGTCAGCATCGTCCAGTTGGACAGGATGTTCGAGACATAGTTTTGGGTCTCGGATATGCGCGGAATTCTCCCATTCTTCACCCTGCCAGGGCCTGCATTGTAAGCGGCCAGCGCCAGGTGATAGTGGCCAAAGCGATCGAGCTGCTGGCGCAGATATGTGGCGCCACCCCGCAGATTTCCTTCCACATCATAGCGATTGACCCCTAGACCGAGCGCTGTCGCAGGCATGAGCTGCGTCAGGCCATAGGCTTGCTTGGGCGAGTAGATCGAGGCGTCGTAGCGACTTTCCTGGATGATCATGGCGTCGAAGAGACCAACTGGTATGCCGTAAGTGCAGGCGATCTGGCTCATAAGGCCGAAATAGATTTGCCGTCGCATTTCCTCAGCCGGTCGAAGCAGCCTGCTTGGAGAATATTGGGAGGCCTGACAGACAGGGTCTACAGGAGGCACGGATGCAAAAGCATCCGGCTGAGCGCGCATCCACGAAGGCACAGCGATGGCGCTGACGGGGTTAACGCCCATTGGTCCCCCCTCCCCTACCCCAATATCTAGCGCGGCGCGGCTGTCTGCGGTGGTCGTTCGCCCATCCGCTGAAAATTCGCCCTGCATTTGAAACTCCACCCAGCGCCGGCTTAGGTCGTGGATCTGAAACAGCGGCGACGAGGGCGGGGCTTGTAGCGGAAGCTGTAGCGGAAGCGCCCTCCCCTCCCCAGTATCAAAGCGCTTGGGCTCGGCCGACCCCATCTCGAGAACCTGGGCGGTTCTAAGGTATGTGGTGTGCTGAGCATGTGACGTCGGCGGTGCCGCAAAAGTCGCAAGGCCGAACATCGAGGCAAGCAGATAGGATCTCATGAGGCGTCCTGATCAAAGGGTGTGATGGAAGTGGACGTCATTGCGATTCTGGTTGTCAACGCTTCGAGGTTGCGTGAGCCTTCTTGCTGGTGTGGCGAGAGCAAGCGTCATGTGGTTGGTGGATCGCGAAAAGAACGGCATCGACACGGGAAGGATCGCCCTCCCCTCACCGCTGCGCGCCGCTCTCGTTCGCTGGTATATCGGAACCGGAGATCGCGGCGATGAAGAGGCCGGCATCATGCTGGTGCAGCAGGCGCGCATCGGCGCTAAATGGATCGCCTGCGATTGTCTGGGTGATCGAAATAGTCCCCCGATCCTGACCCCTGCCTATCTTTCGGAAGCGGAGACCTTCTACCTTCGCCGGCTCACCGGTTCGAAACGGCCCGATCATCGACTTGATTGCCCGTTCTTTCGCGATCAGGCGACAAACAGGCTCTCGGAAGTGCGCCGGGCCAGCGAGCGGAGTGATCCTGCAGATGGCTTTTTCGAGGTCCTGCGTCCGGCGCCGGAGAAACTGGCGCAAAGGCCTGGCAGCGACGCCACCGATGATCGAACCCGGCAAGGGTCCCTGCCCCGTCTCGCTCGGCTGTTATGGCGTTTGCTGGACCTGGCTGGCACGCATCGTCTTGAATTCGCTCCTGGTTCGATCAAGGAGCAGTTCTCGATGCTCGAGCGGGTTGCAGGTGCGATTGAGGTCGCGCCTTCGATGGAGCTTACCCGCGTACTGTGGACGCACGGCCAGGCATTGCATAGCCGTCGGGCCTATGCGGTCCTTCGCGAGCTGGCGGATCGTTGGCCGCAGGGCCACGCGCCCCAGGGTTTCCTCATTGTCTTTGCAGATCGTATTCAGGGGCATGAGGTATTCGCTGCGGGGTGTGAGCCGATCCGGGTCGCTAACAGGGTTCAGTCTCCGTCCAGGCGCGGGGAGCCCGTGAAAGGACCGTATCTCGTCATCATAGTCGTCGGTGAATATCCGGAGAAACGAGGTTTCGCGCCGTTGCGGGCCTATGCGCAGCCGGTCCTGTCCGGGCACAGGTTCGTTCCGGTCGATTCCGAGCTCGAGCGCTCGGTGCTGCGTGAGTTTCTGAAAGTTCAGTTGGCCCTCTCCCGACGTGGAATCGACCTCGCGGTCGAACGTCCGATTTTCGATCGACTGACGCCGCTTGGACCTGGGCGGCCGGATCTGTGGGTCGAAGCGTGTTCGCAGACCACGGGCGAGGTCCATAGCTGGGGCGTTGACTATAGTGGGCTGAAGGGCGCCGGCGGCGTTTCGGAGAGCCGGCGAGCCTTGATTCAACAGTTCGGCTCTGTGCTGGATCTGAGTGACCGACATCTCACAGGTGGCGCACTGGAGCGCTTTTTCATCGGGGTGTGTGGCTGACGGACTACCGCCCCCCTGCCCTCCCCTGTCAGGATTTTTCATCGTTTGGCCATCGGCCAGAATGCGTACGCGTTGCTTTTATGATGTTTCTAGCTACCTAGAATGTTGCCCTGCCCTTCCGCCCGGGTGGCCGTTGCAGGGGCATGTTTTTAGCTACCCGAAAAATAGCTGATAGGATGCAAGTTGCTTCTGGGTAGCTTCTTTGAAGCTGCGCGACAGATATGAAAAAGCGATCTGGTGGCTTTGCAGTGCCTATAGGGTTGCTGCGCCATGCATTGCGAATAGCTAGGGTGCAGCTTTAATCAGCCTAGATGGAGTCTATAATGTAGGCGTAAAATGGCTTGCGCCTAACCGCCCGGCGGCTATAAAGATGCATCAAACTGGCAATGTGCTAGGCTTGCGGCGCCTATCTCATAGGCGCAAACGACCTGCCTGATAGATTGTCCGAAGCAATTAAATGTCGGCCGGATAGCTATGGCCTGTCTATTAGAACGCCACTGGAAAGGTTGAAGGAAGCTATGGCTGTAATAGCGTTCGTGTCGCCAAAAGGGGGCGTTGGGAAAACGACCGCAGCCCTTCTGCTGGCAGGCGAAATCGCCGACCAGGGCGGCAAGGTTTGCATTATCGATGCAGATCCCAATCAGCCGCTCATGGCATGGTCCGAAATGCCCGGCCGCCCCGAAAACATCACCGTTGTGAACTGCCGCAGCGAAAATGACATCGGCGACCTCATCGAAGCGGGCGAGGAGAGCGCGAACTTCGTGCTCGTCGACCTCGAAGGTGCGGCCACAGCGACCGTGACATTCGCCATCGGCATGTCCGACCTCGTCATCATTCCCTGCAAGGGTTCGCATCTCGACGCGCAGCAGGCGGCGAGGGCGATCCTGCTGGTACGCGGGGCAGCGCGCAGTTCGCGCCGGTCAATTGATCATGCGATCCTGTTCACCCAGCTGCCGCCTGCGCTCCGTTCGATCAACTACAGCGACATTGAGGCGCAGTTCAGCCACAACGAGGTTCCGGTGCTTCCGGTGCCGGTCTACAACCGGGAAGCGTACCGGACCATGTTCTCCACGGGCGGGACGCTGCACACCCTCGACGTCAAGGGCGTGGGCAACATCAAGGCTGCAAAGGAGAATTCGGCGGCCTATGCCGCTGCCGTGATCGACCGGCTCCGGCAGCAGAGCGAGCAGGAGACTGCGGCATGAGTGAACGCGCCAAGCTCAGTTTCGACGACCTTTCGAAGCCCAAAAAGCGCGCTAAGCCCGATCTGGCCGTTCTGCGTCAGTTGAGCGAAGATCACGGCTTTCCGTCGAGGGACCCGGTGCCGACGCAGGACGGGGAGGGCGAGGAGCTCGCTGCCGATTCCACGGCTGCCGCACCGCCCGAGCAACCCGTCGCGCCAGCCTCGGAGCCCATCGCGGCCCCTGAGCCCGCCCAAGTTGCCCCGCAAGTAGCGTCGGCGCCTGTCGCTGCACCGCCGCCAGTGCCGGCTCCGGCGGCTCAGCCAAGCGTTCTGCCCGATCCGACAGCGTTTCGGCGCCGGGGGCGGCCACCTAGCGACCGCCTGTACCCGATGAACATCAAGGTCAGCCAGGAAGTCGCGGCGAAGCTCTATGAGTTGCGCGATGCCAGGCCGCGGCAGACATTTGCCGACGTGCTCGAGATGCTGCTCGACGTGTACGATGCCCACGGAGGCGATCCGAACGCCTAGGAGAGGGGAGGGGGGGAGCGCATTGCGAAGGAGACTTTGCAATGCCCCTTGTTGCTCTTCGACCCAGCCAGCGGCTCGTCGATCTTGTTGGCGCCTTAGGCGGTCGCTGGCTCGGCTATGTGGCGATGTGTCGCTGCCCTGCGCACAACGACTCTACGCCCAGCCTCTCCCTGCGCCAGGGGAACCGCGGCATCCTGGTGACCTGCTTCGCCGGATGTGAGCCCGGGGACATCCTTCGCGAACTGCGTAGGGTATCTCCGGAAAGGCGCTACGAGGCACCGCCGGTATCGTCCGGGAACAGTACCGCGAACGTCGCGCGTTTGTGGGAGCGTGGGCTAGCCATCGAGCAGGGGCTGGCGCTGCGCTACCTGACCGGCCGATCACTTGGCATTCATAGCGATCTTCGGTTTCTCGCCCGCTGCCCCCTTGGGCCGCGGCCTTTCACTGTGTTCAAGCCAGCGCTGCTCGTGGCTGTCCGAGAGGGACGGTCGCTCGTCGCGCTGCAGCGCATATTCCTCGACCCGATGAGCGCCCAGTATGAGGCGAAGGTCATGCTCGGTCGACCTGGGCGTGGGGCCTGGCAGGGTGGGATCCCCAAGCGAGAGCTTGCGCTTGCCGAAGGCTTTGAGAGCGCCGCCGCGTTCCAGGAATATCGGTCCATTCCGACCTGGGCCGCGCTGGGTGCCCGGCGTCTCGATCAGATCCAGATACCGCCAGACGTGCAAACCCTGATCCTCGCCGAAGACAATGACGCTGAGGGGCGACGCGCAGCTGAAAGAGCATTGGATGCCTACCGCAGACCTGGACTTCAAATCCTTCGTGCGCCGCCTCCGCTCGCTTGCAAGGACTGGGCACAATTTCTGGCGCAGTGTCGGCAGAAGCAGCAGGCGATCGGCGCCAGTCCTTGAAACAGACCGGTTCGGCATGATATAAGCGATATCAAGTGTAATGAGACTAGCGAATCTAGGAATTTCTCGTGGTAGCGATCAACACCATCCAGGATGACGGGGGGCAGAAGCGGTCACGTACCGGCGCATCGCGCAGAATCTACACCTCGCGTAGCATCGCCGTCGAGGCGGCGAACGCGGGGTCGATTGCGCTCGACATTTCGATCCGCCCAGCAGATGGCGATCTCACATTCCTGCGAAACGCAATTGTTGAGGTCAAGGCGCCGCAGGCTGGAAAGGCCGGTGGCCGGGCCGCCGGGGCCGCCAAAGCGGTCTACGACGCTCTGCATAACGCCGCAGTCGAGATATTCAGTCGCAGCTTCTCGCACGAGATCGACGAAGTGGTGGATGCCTATCGCGTGATGTTGCGCGAGAGCCTGGCCAAGGGCGAAGATCCCAAGCTGCAGGCCGCACTCAATCGTGCCCGCATCCAGGAGAAAATCCTCGCGAGCACCTCGATGGTCGACCAGGGCGAAGCATGTGAACTGCTCGGGCTCTCGGCAACCAATCCCTCCGCCACGATGAAGCGCCGGGAAGACAAAAAGGAACTTCTACGCTTCTCGATCGAGGGAAGGGCGGCCTATCCGCTGTTTCAATTCGACGTCGAAGGTCGCCGTATTTATCCTCTAATGGCGCAGCTCATTGCCCGTAAGCCAAAGGGCTGGAGCGATTTTCGTCTCCTCCATTGGCTGACCCGCCCGCATCTCGATTTCGAAAGCACGCCGGGCGAGGGACTGGCAGATGACGGCGAGGCAGTGCTCGCAGCCTTCGAACGCGAGATAGAGCCGGCGGTACACGGCTGATGAAATTTGCGATCACAATTCCCGACCCCGATCACATGCGGGTCGGGAAGGAAGACTATGTCTCTTTGCCAGGCGGCACTGAACTGCACCGTATCCATCCCAATGCCTTTGGCGCTGCGCAATTCAACGATACCGACCGCGGAAATGCGCGCTTCTCGCCGATCCGATCGGCCGCAGGCGCAATCATTCCGACCATCTACGGAGCGCAAACTTTCGGCTGCGCGGCGAGCGAGGTCATCCTGCGCTGCGCCGATGTTCCGACCATCGATCCGGCGACCGGTTTACCGCCTTTCCAGATCGTCTATCCGGCAGACTATCGGAACTTCAGCCACAGTGTCGTGCGCACCACCGCCGATCTCAGCCTTGTGAACCTGACGGTCACCGGGCAGCGCAAGGTTGGGGTCAACGGCAATGCGCTTCTGGCCGGGCCGAGCAGCACCTATCCGGCCACACGGGCCTGGGCCGAACGGATCCATGCCGCCTGTCCGTCGGCACAAGGCATCTACTATAGTTCATACCAATATGGCCCAGACTTCGCGGTCGTCCTCTTTGGTGACCGGATCCCTCCAGGCACGCTCTTGGACCTGTCGAGCCGCGCGGTTCCTGACAGCCCGTGCCATGACGAGGTGCGGGTTCTGGCGAGCAGCCTCTCGATCGAATATGAGGATGTGTAACCTCGGCCTGCGTCTCAGCAGTCCGTCAGGGGGCGTTGTTGGTCCTCGCTTCGTGGCGAGCAGGCCGGAGGATGCGCGGACGGCCTGAACCCATGAAAAGGGAAGGGGGGTCGGAAGGGTAGGTCGCCGAGGTGGCGACCGAACCGGAGACCTCCGCCATGAACGAAATGACTGCGGCATCGCCTGATGCCGAGAGCGCCGCTGCACGCGCAATCCTTGAGCAACTCGCAACGGGCTCCCCGATTACCCGGGCTCATTTGAACGCTGCCATGATCGATGCCTTTGGAGGCACCGATGCCGAGGGCCGCTGGACCCAGCGCGAAAGTTTCGAGCTTCTCGAGCTGGCGCTTGTCACGCACCTGCGCGGGCGTGAGCGACCGGCGAACGTCGACGATCTGGCGTCCGCGATAGTACTAGCGCAACGCTTGCCGACCCATACGGTCAGGAGCGAAACCCAGATCGAATGGCAACAGTTCTCGACGCCGGTCGATCTTGCCGCCCTTGCCACGCTCCTGGCATCGCCCCAGCCCAGCGACATTGTTCTGGAGCCGAGTGCCGGCAACGGTCTTCTGGTCGCTCAGCTTGGATCTGTTTCCGCCCTTCACCTCAACGAAATTGACCCAGACCGTCGGCGACGCCTGACCCAGGCTTTCCCTGACGCGGTGGTCACCGGCGTCGATGGCGCCGCGATCGGCACGCTGCTTGGACAATCGCCGCGTCCAACCCTGATCCTTATGAACCCGCCATTTTCGCGTTCGCTGGGGCGCGGCGCAGATGATTATGCAGCCGTGCGGCATTTCCAGGCAGCGCTGCGCCATCTGCAGCCCGGGGGACGCCTGGTTGCCATCATGCCTGACTGGTTCGGACCCTCAGCCCGCATGCGCGATATCTTCGAGACCTCGATGCGCAGTGGCACCGTGCGTACCTCGTTGCGCCTCGAGAAATGCTACACGCGTCATGGCACCTCGATCACCGTTCGCCTTTTCGTGGTCGACAAGGTGGCAGGCGGCGCAACGCCGGCGACGATCCAGGGCTCCAGCCTGGACGATCTGCTGGACAGCGTGACCGTCACCCCCCGATGCCCGATTGGCGAACCATCGACGAAACCGGCAATCTCCCGATCCACAGGCGTCTCGCTGTTTCGCGCAGCGCGCAGCAGCAAGCCTACCGGGCCGCGGGCCTATCATGCCCCGGTCCGCAACGAGGTCCTGCCAGTCTCCTATACGATCCTCGATGCTCCAGCGCCTCTCGCCGAGCAGGCGGGGGTGTATCTTCCCTATCGGCCAAGCCGCCTCGTCTTCGAGCATGCCGGCGAGCATCCGACTGCGCTGGTGGAATCGGTAGCGATGGGCTCGATCCCGGCGCCCCGGCCAAGGCACATTCCTCGCTTGCCCGAGCGGACCATTTCGGAGCGACTCCTGTCCTCATCGCAGCTTGAGACAGTGATCTACGCAGGGGACGCCTGGGACCAGTTCCTTCCCGGCCAGTTCCGCCCCGCCAAGGAGGGCGTCGGACTGGAGCTCTCGGAAGAGGGGCGGCGCTACCGGAAGGGCTTCTTCCTTGGCGATGGCACGGGCGCCGGCAAGGGGCGTCAGATTGCCGCCTGCATTCTCGACAACTGGCTCGCGGGCCGCAGACGCCATATCTGGGTTACCAAGAACGAACCCCTGCTCGAGGACGCCAGGCGCGACTGGACGGCGCTGGGCGGCATGACGGCTGACATCCAGCCAATGACCGCCTGGAAAATCGATGAACCGATCAGGCTCGACCAGGGCGTCGTGTTCGTGACCTACCCGACGCTTCGCTCTGCACGCGGCGAAAACAGTCGCCTGCAGCAATTGATCGATTGGGCCGGTGGCAGCTTCGATGGCGTGATCGCCTTCGATGAGGCGCACGAGATGGGCGGCGTGGCCGGAGGGGAGGGGGCTATGGGCGCGAAAAAGGGGTCCCAGCAGGGCATCTGCGGCGTCCTTCTGCAAAACCATCTCCCCGATGCTCGCGTCCTCTACGCGTCGGCAACCGGCGCGTCTGACGTCAACAATCTGGCCTATGCCGTTCGTCTTGGACTGTGGGGGCCGGAAACGGCTTTTGCCGACCGGGAAGCGTTTATCAGCGGTATCCGTAAGGGCGGCATCGCCGCGATGGAACTGGTCGCGCGCGACCTCAAGGCGACAGGGCTCTATACGTCGCGGGCCCTAAGCTTCGCCGGCGTGGAATATGACATACTGCGGCATCAACTCACGCCTGAGCAGATCGCCATCTATGACACCTATGCCGACGCCTGGGCCATCATCCATCGGAACATGGAGAGAGCGCTTGAACTGACCGCTGTGGTCGATAGCCTGGAGAATGCGACGCTCAACAGCGGGGCGAAGGCGGCCGCCAGGTCACGCCTGGAATCGACCAAGCAGCGCTTCTTCGGCCAGGTCTTGCTGAGCATGAAGCTACCCACCGTCATCGCCGGCGTGGAACGGCACCTCGAGGATGGCGCCTCAGTGGTCCTGCAACTCGTGACGACTGCAGAGTCTATCCTCGACCGGCGCCTGGGCGATCTCAGTCCTGAGGAGCGGGCCGATCTCGATGTGGATCTGTCACCCCGCGAATATGTCATCGACTATCTTGAGCGCGCCTTTCCGACCCGGCAGATGCGCGTCTTCACCGATGACACGGGCACGGCGCGCTCGCTTCCTATGGTCGACGATACGGGCCGACCGATCTACAACCCGGAAGCTGAAGCCGCCCGCGATCGGCTCATCGAACAGCTTTGCGCGATGCCAGCGATCATGTCCGCTCTTGACGCTCTGCTCGAGCATTTTGGGCCCGACGCGGTTGCTGAAGTCACGGGACGGACCAAGAGGCTCGTAACAATCGAGGGTGGCCGACAGAAGCTGGAATCCCGTTCTGTTCGTACCAGCCAGGCGGAGGCCTCTGCCTTCATGGAGGGGCGCAAACGCATCCTGGTGTTCTCGGATGCGGGTGGAACGGGTCGGTCCTACCACGCATCGCTCGACGCGCCCAACCAGCAGCAGCGTGTCCATCTGTTGCTTGAACCTGGGTGGCGGGCGGATCGCGCCATTCAGGGGCTGGGGCGAACCCATCGAACCCATCAGGCTTGTGCCCCGCTGTTCCGTCCTGTCACGACCGATTGCCGGGGCGAGCTGCGGTTTACCAGTACGATCGCCCGACGCCTCGACAGCCTGGGGGCCCTGACGCGCGGGCAGCGGCAGACGGGCGGCCAGAACCTGTTCGATCCGTCCGACAATCTCGAGAGCGAATATGCTTGTGCAGCGCTTCTTACCTGGTTCGATCTGCTCCATGCCGGCAAGCTCAAGAGTACCACCTTTGATGACTTCCAGCAGCGCACGGGGCTCGAACTGTGCGACAACGACGGTGTCCTCAAGGACGAGATGCCGCCGATCCAGCGATGGCTGAACCGCTTGCTGGCGCTCCCGATCGATCTTCAGAACCGGATCTTCGACGAGTTTCTCGCGCTGGTAGAAACCCGGATTTCTGCAGCGCGCGAGGCAGGTACGCTTGATGTCGGTGTCGAGACCATCATGGTCGACAAGGCAACGATCCTGGAGGACCGCGTCCTGCGCACCGATCCTCTGAGCGGGGCGACCTCTCATCTGCTCACCATCGAGATCGAGCGCCGCCGCCATCCCATCATGCTGGAGCGGATCCTGCGCATGGCGAAGGACGATCCGACAGCGGCGTTTGTGCGCAATGCGCGCTCGGAGAAAGTTGCGCTGCGGACCAGAGCGCGCTCGGGAATGGGCGAAGATGGCATTCCGGTCCCGCGGATCGAACTGCAGCGCCCGACCCGAAGAGAATATGTCCGCGAGGCAGATCTCCTCGAAAGCGCCTGGGAGCCGATGGACCGGCAGGACTTTATCGCGGCCTGGACCCGCGAGGCCGAGGAGGCTGCAGCGACGGTCGATACAGAGACAATCCGTCTGGCGACCGGGCTGTTGCTACCGATCTGGTCCTCGCTGCCAACAGATCACCTGTCGGTAAACCGCATTGTCGATGGCGAGGGTAAATCCTGGCTAGGCAGGCTTGTCTTTGATGAGCATGTTGTTGCGCTCTTCACCAAGCTCGGTCTCGACCGAGCCGAGGCCTTACCGCCTTCTGACCTCGCCAAGGCAGTGCTTGCGGGACGCAGTGTCGAAATAGCGCGCCCCTTCCCGGCGACGCTCAAGCGTGCACTCGTCAACGGGAAGGCCAGGGTCGAAATTGGTGGAGCACCGCATGGGCAGCTCGACTGGCTGAAATCCCTCGGCTGCTTCACCGAAATCATACAGTATCGCACCCGGATTTTTATCCCGATCGATCAGGCTGAAGCCATCATCGCCAGGCTGCTGGGAACGGGCGAGGTTCTCTAGCGTATCGATTCAGAAATACCGCGAACGGATAGTGAGGTTTAGAGTTAATAACGAAATATTAGGCGTAAATTATTCGCCTAATGTCTCACTCTCCGGTGCGTTGTATTTGTGATACGAACATACAAACTAGGCGGCCTGTGAGGAGTTGGATATGAGTGCCGAGAGCGCTTCGCGGTTAGGCGATGTCGTCGTCAAACGACCTAATGGCGATTGCCTGTACACGCTTCACCTCTCCGCCGACGGCGTCATCCTGTGCACCGTGGTCGGCTTCTGGGAGGTCGCGGACGCTGATCGGTTCCTTCTCGACTATGCGCGGTTCATCAGGTCAGCCCGGGGGTCGCAAAAGCCTTTGCGGATCCTCGTCGACCTGACAGATTCAAACGTGATGACCCAGTCGCTAGCCGATCGCTTTGCCACCGCCCATCGTGAGCTGTTCCGCGAGCAGGACCGTCGCGCCTATGTCGTGACAACCAGTCTCCAAAGCATCCAGCAAAAGCGCGCCGCCAGCTATGGTCACATGAAGGTGTTTCTCGACGCAGATGCAGCCTATCAATGGCTTCTTGCCCCCGCGGAGGATTGATCGCCTGTCAGGAGGCGTTGTGCGGCAGCCCGGGGCTCGTTCCAAGCCGATCCCGATATGCGAAGCTGATGAGATCGCGCACCAGTTCGACAAGGCCACTCGTCGGCATCCCGTCGAATGGATCGCCATGCGCTAATGCATTGCGCCGTTCATCAAGCGTCGGTTTCATCGATCCGGTTAGCTGACCGATCGCGGTGCCGCGGCAGCGCACGATCATCGGAAGTGCGTCGTCCGTAAGGCCGTCCCCCTCGACCATGTAGCGCAGTAGTGCCTTGAAAGAGTATCGTGGCGCGGGCACCATCATCGCCTCAGGCGATCCGGGCTTGATCTTCCGGCTTGCGATCGGCGCGACGATCTTCCCATATTGGTCGCGCAGCGCGAGTTCGAGCGCCGTCAGTGCCACCAACTCGGCGCCCTTGAGGAGGTCGGCGTCGAGCCATCCCAACAGGAACAGCTTGAGGGCCCGTTCGAACTTCAGGCGGACAATGTCTGGTATGGCCGCGTCTAGCGCCATCGACGCGACAAATTCGCGCCATTGGGTCGGCCGTTCGAAACGGAGGATCGCCACCGGGTTGCCTACAGCCGGCCAGATCAGTTCCAACGGAAGCGACCGGTCAGGCAGATCAAAATCCGGCAAGGGCAACTCACCTGCCTCCGTCGAGGGGAAGGACACGGCGCGCGTCGTCGTCGAGCGGAAGCACCCAGCTCCCCGCTCCATCCTCGCCCTCCCGTAACGACAGAGTGCCATCGTCATCAAGGGCCGGGGGCGCACGCCGCACCGTTCCCTCGATCGCCTGCTTGATGGCATCGCGTTCGATACCCACAAATGTCGGACGCAGGCCGAGCTTGTTAAGGGTTGCAAGTTCACTCGCGTCCAACTGGGTCGCGCTCAGGCGCCCTGCGCGGCCGACATAGCCACCCACCAAAGGGGTATCAGGGGCAATGTCACCTTCCACCACCATTGGGACGGTGTCGTCTAGGGCCGCTTCTGCCCGTCGCTGCGCGTCAGCAACCCTGTTCTTGAAGCGATGTCCTGTCAGTTCAAGCAGCGGCTTGGCCAGGGCATCGTGGCCCAGAGAAACCAGAAGAGAGCCCATGTGCCATCGCACCATGGCAAGCTGCAGGCTCTCTTGTTCAGCAGCGCTGATCTCGGCATCTTCGTCGGGGTCCTTGACCCAGAGCATCGGCGCCGAGGTTTTTGGGCTGGTAAAACCCCAACGGGTGGCGATTGCGTATCGTTTGAAGGGAGCAGGACGGCCCCGCACACGGATCTCGGCGCGATTGGCTTGGACGTAAGCGCGATCCAGCGCAGCTTGCGGGCCTTTGCCGTCGTGGCAGCCTTTGGCCTCGACGATCGCCATCCCGGCTGATGGGCCCCAGGCGACCCAATCGGGCATGTCGCCGCGCTGGTACGGCACGCGCCTCAACTGCCCTCGCATCACGCCCCCCAGTGCCATTGGCGGCTTACGAACATGGGCGAAATGCGTGAGGCCAAGGTGCTGCGTCGCATAAGCCCGCGCTACGAACCGCCCGAAAAGTCCGGAAATGGCAGTCTTCACCTCGCGGGCGTGGCCGAGTGGCTGCTGAAAGCTGAAACTGCTGACCGTCGGGTCGAGAAGGGCGCCGAGAAATTGCCAGTGCCCAAGGGTCGCGCCGGGAGACTGCAGAACCTCAAGCACCCCGGCATTCTCGATATCCTGCACGGTAAGGCTGATTGAGTTCGTTGTAACGGTGCCGTTGGCGGCGGTGAACTGATGCTCGAACGTCGGCAAAGCAGGTGCCTCTTGTTGGCCTTGGGCGGCAGTGGTCAGGAAATGGCGCTGGCGTCAGCGGTCCGCGCACTATCTGCGGCGGTGTCGCGCAGCTGGCGCTCACGGAAGGTTTCAGTGACAAAGTCGATGAACGAGACCGCAGCGCCGACCGCAAGACGGGCATGGCGGGGCTGAAGCCCGCGATGCCGGCCGTCACGGCCATGGCCCGAACCATAGAGGCCTCGCAGTTCAGCCAGATACTGGGTCAGCGCAGCAAGATTGCGCAAGATCAGCTTGATGGTTTCAGCGCCTCGCTTCGCATCGGTGATATCTTCAGGAACAAGGCCGAGCTCCTTGGCCACGAGCTTGGTGAGCGCTGGGAGGTCGGCGCTGCTCGAATAGGTGACCCCGCGCTTGGTCAGTACCGATTTACAACAGCTTTCGACCAGTTCCTTGGCGGTGCCGATCGCCAACGCAGGATCCCGCTCGATCGCATTCTCAACCCGCTCGATCTCCTTCTGCATCCAGGCCGCATCGAGTGCGTCGGCAACGGACTTTGCACGCATGACCGCGCGTCCGCCCATGTCTGCGATCGCCTTTGCTACGAAGCGGGGGCGGCCGGCGATCTTCTCGATTTCCACCAGGGCCCAGCCCTCGGGACGGAGCTGATCGTTGAAGTTACGCACGATCTCTAGGGCCTGGTTGCGATCCGGACGCACCACCGGGTGGACCATCTCGGCCAGAAACGCGAGGAAGCGGTCAGCGGAACCGTCGATCAGATTGAAGCGCTGGTCTTCGAAGATCCAGTCATCTTCCCAATCATCATTGTTGAACCGGTGTTGCCATATGTCACCGGCGGCATCGTCGAACCGGTCGTCGGTGGATGGCAGGGCTTTGAGATCCCATAGGCGCTGGAGGAACTCCACATCGCTCAGCGCACCCATCCAGGAAACCCCATCGACCTTGATACCGTCGATGATGTTGCGCCGAGCCCGGCGGGTGAGGGTCGCCGGCGCGGTGCGCCAGTCGGGACGGGCGCGAATGCGCGGGCGGATCGCCGCGCTGAAGCCGGTGTTGTCGTCCCGTTCGAAAACGGCCCTTACCCGCGCCGAAATCTGTTCCTGGAGCGTGTCACGCTTGGACCCGAGACGCCCGTATTCCGCCGGGTCTATCCCCAGAAAAACGGTGTAGAGGCGGGTTCCACCATTCCAGTTGTCAAAGCCGGTTTCAACGACTTCGGTTTCGGCCGTGCGCAGCAGTTCAGCAGCCTCTGCCATGCCTTCGGCCGTGAGCATTGCCTCGACTGCCGCCAGATATGCCTCGTCATCATCGTTGCTCAAGCAAAACCCCCCGGGTACATCTTCTGGCGATGGGAAACGAATGTAGCGTCTGAAAGGGTGAAACGAAATCGGAAACAAGTTGATTATCAGCCTCTTGAAGTCAAATATCCGAAGGCAAGGAAAGACGGGCAGAAAATCTGTCCGCCTGAATGCCCGCTCACAGAACTTCTGTTTTTGGCAGGCTGGCGACCGCCTCGAGATAGGCTCCGTCAATGCCGTAGAGCTGATCTTCTGACCATCGGTACATGTCATGATTGAGACGTTCGGCTTCGAACTGCGATACGGCCCGGGTCTTAACCTGGCAGTCGGGCTGGCCAATTTCCAGATGAAGCGCGATGGTGGGCGTTACGGGATAGTAGAATATCGAGATCGGGTCGGCCTGCGGCCGCAGATTGATCACCGGCTGATCGGCGGTGATGAAGGGGGTGGACGTGTCGTTGGTAAGGATCGTCGCGTGGGTTGTTCTACGGTGACCGGTAAAGCCCGCGCCGACGTCCGTTGCCCAAAGATGGCTCTCCACGGGCCAGAGGCGCGCAAGGTCGAGGCCCGCAGGCAGTTCGATCGCCGAGATCGCCTTGCTCATCCGGGATGTCCTCGTGAATTGTGTCCCAAGGAAGAAGCAGAAATCGGAGGCTTCGCGCTCATCGGTCCAGAACGAGGCGTCTCCCATACGCAACCGATCGAGAAAGGGTGCGCCCTTGTGCTCGACGCTGACGTGCCATGCTTCGCCAAGTCCGCGCTCGGCGTTCAGCAGCAACTCTTCGGTTTTGGCCCGCGTCTCCTCGTCGCGAGGAGGAAGGGAGGCGATCAGTCGACGCAGCTGCGTTGTCATGGTGAAAAAATGGATGAAATTCAGCGCGACCTTCCGGGCCAGCTCGCTTTTCGATCGGTTCGGAAGCGCCTGCAGATACTCCAGTTCACGCTCCGAGAAGGTCTCCACTCTGTAAAAATAGCGTGAACTGCCGACATTTTTGGGATTGGTGGTGATCGTTTGGCGATCGCGCTGCCGATGGCACGTCAGTTAATCATCGATCGTCCAGGCCTGAAGATAGTGCTTCCAGACATAGTGCTGATTTTTTGCAACTTTCTCGAACACCCGGCACCCCCTTCATTGTTCCTCTACATGGGGCCAAAGGGGTCGATTACCACTGGTCCGGCAAGATAATTATCTGTCGCCGCGCGAGATACTTTAATCGCCTGGATTAAGCGGAACTGCCACCACGAGAGTGGCCAGGTCCGGGTCAAGCTCCTCCTCGGGCTCAAGCCCCAGGTCGGTGAGTATTGCGATGGTGGCCGACCGTGCCAGGGACGCAGCATGGCACGCATTTGCGGCGTCGAGGATCTGCGCTGCCTTGCGCATCAAACCGATGGCCAGCCAAGGCCTCTCATCGCGAGCGTCCATATCCCCCCCTGGAAGCCGGCGACGCGCCCGAATGGCGCGTCGTCGCTTCGGAACCGGGTGTTGGAAACCTAGAGCAAGCTAGGCGCGAACGCCTTTAGCCGGGTGGCCTGGACATACGCGCCCGCCACCCGGTTTTGAACGAGACCGGCTCTTGCTCTTCGAGGTTTCCACGCCCCGCTCGCGTCTCCGCGAGAAGGCATTGCCATAGGCGGCCGTCGCCAATTTTGGAAGCGCGGACTGCTCGCAACGCCCGGCGCCCTTTCGCAGCCTCCCGAAGGTGGCCCAGGGAAAGAGGGAAGGGGGATCGAGGGTGATGTCCGGATTGGTCCGGATGCCAGAAGGAGTTGCCCTCATGATTCAGACCGTCAAACTGGCGAAGCTTCGCCTCTCGCCCATCAATGTCCGCACTGCACCGGAAAAGGATCTCGCGATCGAGCCGATGGCGGCCGACATCGAGGCGCGCGGTGTTCTCCAGAACCTTCTTGTCACGCCAGCCAGGCCGCGCGGTACATTCGAGGTGTTCGATGGTGGACGGCGGTTGCGCGGCCTGCTGCTGCTCGCCGAGCGCGGCACCATCGACGCCGACAGCTTCGACGTGCCCGTTCTTGTGCTCAAGGACAGCGATGCGGCTCTGAGCGAGACTTCGCTCGCGGCCAATTTCCACCAGCTCAAGCTGTCCCCGGCCGAAGAGTGCCGGGCCTTCCAGCACTTCCTTGGGGTGGATGGCGACGTCGATGCGGTCGCAAAGCGGTTCGGGCAGACCCGTCGCTTCATCGAGCAGCGGTTGCGCCTGGCAAACCTCGCAGATCCGATCTTCGACGCGCTTGCAGCAGGTGAACTCACCCTCGACCTCGCCAAGGCCTATGCATCGACTGAGAACCGCGAAAAGCAGCTCCTCATCTACAACAGCTACAGCCACCACAGCTATATCAATGCCGACGCAATCCGGCGGGCCATTGCCAATGAGACGATGAAAGCCAATGATCCCGTCGCGCTGCTGGTTGGGGAGACGGATTATGTTGCCGCCGGCGGTGCGGTCGATCGTGACCTGTTCAGCGACGGAGGAGATCGCTGGGTCAACCCGGAAATTGCGCAGCGCCTCGGCGGCGAGAAGATGGAGGCGGAGGCCAAGCGCATCGGCGAGGAAACCGGTCTGGCCTGGATTCGCCCCATCGCGAGTGCCCACACCTATAACGCGGCCGCAGGCCTCTATCGGGTCATGCTGCCCCAACTCCCCTTCACGGATGACGAGCGGCTGCACCTCGACGCAATCGACACCCGGCTCGAAGCGATCCAGTCCGAGATGGACGACGAGGACATCGCCGAAGAGCGCTTTGCCGAGCTCGACGCGGAATATGACCGGCTCGCTGAGGAGCGCAGCGGGCTGCATGACAGACCCAGCGTGTTGCCGGATGCCTTGCGGCCATTGGTCGGAGCATTCCTAACCCTCACGCAGCGCGGCGAACTGCTGCTCGATACCGCCTATTATAGCGAGCAGCCCCTGCGCCTCGACGAAAGCGGTTCACTGCTGGATGACACCGCCGAAACCGGTGATGACGGCGGCAATGCTGACGGCGAGACCACTGGCCGCAGCGAGCGCGAGGCCGTGACGCCTCGTCCCGACACGGTTGCTCCGGGCGGAAAGGCACTCAGCATGCGGCTCTTCGAGGAGTTGGCAATGCAACGCCGCGACGTGCTGGCGGCCAACCTTATCCAGCATCCGGCGCTGGCGCTCGATTACGCCATCTTCGTCATGGTGGATGGGCGGCGCCAGTATCTTGCCAAACATGGTTCGACGATCCGCGCATCGGCTCCGCAGGACCCTGTGGTCGGCGAGCAGCCCGCTACGATCGCGCGCACCTTCCTGGCGGAGGCGCAGGACGGGCTGGAGGCGGCCTGGACCGAAGCGGCCGATCCGGTCGCGCGGTTCGAGGCGTTCCGCGACCTTGATGACGATGCGAAGGCTGGATGGCTCGCCTATATCGTTGCGATGTCGCTCGAAGCCAAGGATGGCTACGGTACGGTGCCGCAGAACGCCCTTCAGAACCGCCTCGCAACGATCATGGAGGTCGATGTCGCGGCCTGGTGGCGTCCGACTTCGGTCAACTTCTTCGATCGGGTGCCCAAGGCGGCGCTGCTGAGCCTGCTGCACGATGTCGGCGGTCCGGCTGTCTCCGGACGCTACGCAGCCTCCAAGAAGCCCGATATCTCCTCGACCTGCGAGAAGCTGTTCGCGGGCGAGGCCATGGTCGAGGCTGAAGTGAAGGAGGCGGCGCTCAAATGGGTGCCCGATGCGATGCGCTTCCTCGACACCGCGTCAGCGCAGGACGATCCGCAGGATGACCAGAACGCCGAAAGCGAGGCCGAGAGCGAGGAGGCGCATGCCGCACTGGAGGCGGGCGAAGAGGCTGCTTGCGACGAGCTCCTCGATGCTCCCGACGAGATGATCGCCGCCGTCTGAGCGCGCATTTCACCTTCTGGCCCAACGGACCGCTGGCGCGATGCAGCGCCAGCGGTCCTTTTTGTATCCCGATCGGATCCTAACATGCCGAAACCCACCAGTGCCCGGCGGGACGTTGCCGCCGAAATCACCAATCTCATCATCGAGAAGCTCGAACAGGGCGTACCCCCGTGGAAGCGACCCTGGCGAGGCGCCCCGGGGCAGGGCTTACGTCCGCTCAGACATTGCGGAACCGCCTATACTGGCATCAACACCCTGTACCTGTGGGCTTTGGGCGACGCCAAGGGCTACACCTCGCGCTACTGGATGACGTTCCGCCAGGCCGAGCAGCTCGGCGGGCATGTCCGCAAGGGCGAGCGGGGGGCGGTGTCGGTCTACTTCTCCCAGTTCAAGAAAACCGAGACCAACGTGGTGACAGGTGCATCGGTCGAAAAGAACATTCGCTTTCTGCGCCATTACATCGTCTTCAATGCCGACCAGATCGACGGGCTCCCCGCCTATTACTATGCCGCGCCCTTGGCGGATCCCGAGCCCACCCCCTCAGGGCGACAGGCCGTCATCGATCGCTTCTTCGAACCGATCCCGGCAGCCGTTCGCCATGGCGGAAGCGAGGCCTATTTCAGCCCCACCTTCGACTATATCCAAATGCCCAGGCCGTCATCTTTCGACAGCATGGATCTGTATGCGAGCACGCGGCTGCACGAGACGGTCCATTGGAGCGGACATGCAAGCCGCCTTGCGCGCACCTTCGGCAAGCGCTTCGGCGATCAGGCTTACGCATTTGAGGAACTTGTGGCCGAGATCGGGGCAGGTCTGGGCTGCGCGGAGCTTGGTCTCCCCAACGAACTTCATCAAAGCCATGCGAGCTATGTGAGCCATTGGCTGTCGATCCTTCGGGGCGACAAGAGTGCCATCATCCATGCCGCCGCCAAGGCCGAGCAGGCCATAACATTTCTCGGTGCCTTCGGAGGTACATCTTGCGATGCGCCGGATGAGGACATGGCAACGCCCAGCGAACAGCGGGAGGGCGTGTAATGGGCTGGCTCTACATGCAACGTGGATCGCTTGGCGGTCATGCGTCCGCGAGTGCCTATCTCGACGCGCAGTTCACCTATGAGCGGGCGCTGGATGATGGCGGTACGACCGGACTGCGGGTACTCGCTTCGTCCTGCCCGCAGAACCGTGTCTACTACGCCGCCGCCCAGGTCATGACGAACAGGCAGGGCGGCGAGATTATCGCGATCATATGCCTGGTCCGTTGGAACCCCCACGACCGTGAAGGACTCGTGTTTGGGTACAAGGATATGACGGAAAATATGGGGCCCTATGAGGCCGAGTGTCCGGCAGCCATCCTCGACCTGCTGACCGCGACCGAGAACGCCCATGCGCTGGACTGGCGCCGACGGTGCCGTGCCAGTCTCGAACGAAAGTCGCGCAAACTGGCCGACGGCGACCGTATTCGGTTGTCCGCGACGATCACCTTCACCGACGGCCATGAAGGGAGCGAGTTTCTGGTGGAGCGGCGGGGGCGCCGCACGGTCCTACGCGATCCGACAAGTGGTCGCGGCTACCGCATCTCACGGCTGATGCAACGGGACTGGACCATCGTGCCGGTGACCCGGGTCCATAAAACGCGCTTCTGCTGACCGCCACTACGGCATCTTCAACCGAAAGGCCGCCCATGTCTGTTTCAAACCCGGATCCATCGCTCTCTGCCAAGCGCGCCTTGCTGTGCAGCCGGGCACATGCAGAGCGGGTTGCGCACAGGATCTTTATCTCCGGCCAGCGCGCCTGCATCATACGCACTGGAAATCCAATCCAGCCCTATCGTGCCGCCGCCGAGGCCTCGAGCCACGATGAAGTCGAGGTCCTGCTGTGCGTCTAGCCTTGTTGTTGCCGCTCTTTCTCATCGGATGCTGCTCGCAGCCGACGCAGGGGACGGCCGACCAAGCCAGTTTCGCAGCTGCGGCGCGCGCGATTGACGGCGATACACTCTCCGTCGATTTTCGCCTGCTTGGCCTCGATGCGCCCGAGAAGCGCCAGCTTTGCGCGAACGATCAGGGGTGGTGGCCGTGTGGCAAGGCGGCTCAGGACTATTTGGCCCGTGCGCTTCGTGACCAGGAGGTGCGCATCACCCTCGCCAGTGGGCGGACCTATCGGCGCCGGGTGGCGACAGTCGAGGTTTCGGGCGTCGATCTGGGGGAGCGGCTGATTGCGGCCGGGCTCGCCGTCCCGGCCGTACAGTATCTGAAGAGCGACCCCGATCGTGCCACGCGATACCAGCGGGCGTTCGCAACGGCGAAAAAAGCCGAAGCGGGCATGCATGCCGGTCGATGGATCGAGCCGGCAAAGTGGCGCCGCGGCGAACGCCTGTCATGCGAAGCGCGGGTCAGTCGGCGAGGGAAGGGTCCAGATACCAGGACGGGCCCTGCCTGAAATCGGCGTCAATTCGGCCGACGGGTCCGTCGGGCTCCTTGGACACATAAGGATCGATCAGCGGCATGGCGCGACCCTTTGCCCGCATCAGCTTGCCGGCAACCCGGCCTCGCCGTTCCAGCAAATCCTCGAGCCACATCAGATCGTCCAGCATGGCGACGACGCCGCGTCCGGCCAGGCAGTAGTAGATGCAGCGCTGAAAATCGTCGGCACCATCGTTCCCCAAAATGGCGGCCAGACGCTTCTTCCCAGCAATCTCGCCTTCATGCACCCACTGGACGGCCTCACGCAGCTCCCGAACCGAGAAATATGCGTCTTCGACACACATGCCAAGCGAGGCTCCGGCGATCATGCGGCGGGTCGGGCGCGTGTGGGGATCCAGCGAAGCATCCCGCAGGGTTACATCAAGGTCGAAATGGTCGTGGAAGATCGTAGCTTTCATGGGAATCACTCCGTTCGAATTGAACGTAACGTGAACAAAGCTGACCGGTCAACCCTCCGTTGAGGGTCCACCGGGTTTCAGGATCACCGAGAATTGACGGGTGCCGTGATATTCAAAAGGCCGCTCTCCAACCCATCGATCCCAGAATTCGAGACTGTCGCCTGACATCTCGATGTCGATTTCCGGATAGTTCAGCTCGGAGGCGATCTTCATTACCTTTTCGGCCAGCGCCGCGCCCACGCCGCGCTGGCGAAACGCCGGATGGACGTAAAGCTTGTGAAGCTCGCAACCCCCGTCATCAGTCTGAGTGAAGGTCGCTCCGCCGGCATGCCTTCCGTCGATCCGCGCGACGAAGTACCGTGGATTTAGGTCGTCTGACGCACCAAGGTCGCATATCGCCACCTTGCTATCGGGCTGGCAGCGCTCGCGATTAAGCTCGGCCTCCAGTTCGGCCAGCTCTGCCCTGGACCCTAACTCTTCAAACTCCATTCTCTCGATCTCCGGCGACGGGTTCAGCGAGCGGCACCGCCGCGCGAACGAAACAAATTTATGGCGGCTCCACGTGTCGTTTCAAGGGCAACCCCAGCGGCGATGGCAACGCACCGGCGCGTCGGGGAAAAAGGGGAGGGGGAAGAGGCCGGTCGAGCTCGATGGGAGCTTGAAGCCGGAGATGCCCGATGACCTATGACGTCGCCTACCGCTTTCAGCAGGCGCTCGACCCGAGCGCGCTCACCACAATTCCAGCCACGTTGCACGCGGTGCAGGCCGCGATCACCGACGCCCGCAATGCGGGTTGCGCTATTGAAAGCGATCCTGCCGTTATCCTGCTGGTGCGGCACTTCCACTCGGTCTGCGCCTCTGCTCCGGATATCGATGCCCTGCAGGAACAGTGCGAGGCCGCGATCGATCGGTTGCGCCTTGTCCCAGCTCTGCCGACGCTCGCCTATCGTGGGGTGGCGAATGACGAGGCCGCGAAACGGGCCTTCCATCGAGAGGGGCGGGTGGCGCTCCGCGCCCTCGCGGATGCGCTGGGATTGCCGGACTCGGGATACACCCTCACCGCGAGGCGCGGTACGCTGGCGCAGTCGGGTGAAATCATTCTCCACGGGGACGAGCTCAGGGTCCGCCTGTCGCTCGATATCGTGTTTCCCGGCGAGGAAGTGACCTACTGCCGGGTCCGAGGCCGGGATGACCATTGGGGTGATCGCGACCGGCGGGCACCGCTCATCAATCTGCTCGACCCGGCACGGTTTGCCGCAAGATTGCGGCGAGAGCTGACCTTGACCCCTGCGGCAGAACCCATGGCTCTGGTTGCCTGACTCGCTGACGCACCAAGGCGGCGTCTGGCCAACATCTCCAGGCGCCCCTCGCATCCCATTCTACCACGGAGGCATGCATGAGCGATCCTGCAGCTCAGCGCATCATCGATCGCATTGATTTTTCCCGGCGTGGCCCGACGGTGCTTGCTTATGGCGTCGGCGTCGACAGCACGGCTATTCTTGTCGAGCTCGAGGCGCGCGGCTCCTTACCTGATCTCGTCCTGACCGCTGACACCGGCACTGAAAAGCCGGAAACCTACGAGTATCAGGCGATGATCGCCGCCTGGATGGCCCAGCGAGGGATCCCCTACGAGGTCGTTCGCTATGTGCCCAAACGGTTCAAGCACTGGCCGCCCTATTTTTCGCTGCTCGAGAAAATATGAAGTGATCCCTCTGGTGTGCGTTTCGCGGCGGCCTGAGACCGGCTGACAGCAAGCGCATTTCGCCGGACGAGGTATCCGGGTAATCTGGCTACACGCGAAGGGGGTGCCACTTGGAGAGCCGTCTCAGCCTTGCGTCTTTGCCGAAGGATGTGCTCGTTTTTCTGAACGGGCCGGCGGCATACGGCCTCAAGAAGGGAGAACCGGCCCTATTTGACGCCCAGACCTTACGCCTGCTCGAGTTCCCGACCTTCTTCATCCGCCGTCACTATGTTGAGAGTGGGCGTAGAGCGTCACCACATACTTGGCGTGATGCTGCATTCGCTATGGCGAGCTGGATCGAGTTCCTTGCTGATCTCGGCATTCCGGATCTGCACATTGCTGGCCGCCCGGAACTCGTTGCCTATCGCGAGATGTATGAGACCGGTGTCTCGCCCTTGACCAAGCGTCCATATGCAGCTGGAACCATTGCGAACCGTATGTCTGTGATCGCGGCATTCTATGAGCGGTCATTTGAATGGGGGTGGCACAGCGACGCCTCCATACGCCAGCTCTCGACATGGTCACCTTTCCGGCCGCCACTGGATCGTTCGGCATTGTCGCATCTCGGTCGAGTTGATCGACCCCGGTACTGGACTGATCTCGCACCGAAGCGGCGCCCCCACAAATCGACGATACGCCCTTTCATGGCGGCGGAGATTCCCGCATTTCTGCAGGCTCTGGGGCCGCGGGCAACGGAGCAAGTATCTGATCCACGTCCATGTCGTGA
This sequence comes from Sphingobium naphthae, assembly GCF_020782235.1. Classification (GTDB taxonomy): domain Bacteria; phylum Pseudomonadota; class Alphaproteobacteria; order Sphingomonadales; family Sphingomonadaceae; genus Sphingobium; species Sphingobium naphthae. Next base: position 67,308 of record NZ_JAJGNO010000010.1, on the reverse strand, counting down.
CAGACTGATTGGCGATTTCGGCCTGTTTGTTGGCCTTCGTAACGACGAGATCCATCAACTCACCCATTATCAGATTGAAAGCATGCGACCGGATAGAGCGGCACCCGCCGCTGAGCAGCCTCTGTCCATCATCGGTAAAGGGCGCAAGAGGCGGATGGTGGCCGTTCCGAACTGGCTCGTCCTCGATGCTTTGACGTACATTACGACAGAGCGCGCTGCTGCTCTTCTTGCCCGAGAAAACTGCGCTGCCGAACCTCCAAATCTTTTCCTGTCTGGGCTGGAAGCCAATGCGCCAGGTCGCCCGATATCTCACCGGCGTTTCCAGCAGGTGATCGAGGAGGCATGCCTTCGTACCAACCTGATACTAAAGGAGAACGTCACCGATCCAGGAACGGGCCAGATATTCGTACGCGAGAGGGCCAGTCACTGTGTCCACGATCTTCGACATACCTATGCTGTGCTCACCTATTGGTTCGAGAAGCGGAACGGTAATCCTGAACCGTGGAAGAAGATTCAAGCCCAACTTGGTCACGCGCAGCTGACAACGACGATCAACACCTATCTCTCATTTGTCGAGATATTTGGCCAGCACGGACATTTTTTCGACGCTCGGCGATTGCTGGGGATCGAACCTTGAGAAGCCCTCGCACTCCATCGATTGCAGCGTTGTTGCGCAAGCAGGCAGAAGCCCCCGGCAGCCTCGTTCCATTCGAAGGGCGGCGCAATCTTCCGGCACCTTCATCGGCTAAGACCATCGTCACCTTTCCGCGCGCCGGATTGCCTCCGCTTTCCATTGAACTAGATTTTCTCAACAATCATCCCCGATTGATCGAACCCATCACTCACGGGTTCCGCCTTTGGGGTGCTTCACACGCTGATAAAACGAAGATTCATCGAAAGCGCGACTTAGCCGTGGGGTGGTTCGGATTCCTCCAGCAAACGGGACGGGCCGATCTTACACTGGCTGATTTCGATAAATCCCTGATGCTGACCTTTATCTCATGGCTGAACAGCGACGAAGCTAGCCGGCACGGGAATCTCCTCCAACCTTCAGTGAGATCCGCTCGTTTCTACGCATTGATCGCAATCGTGGAAGCCTTACGGGATGATCCGGGCTGGGGTTTGCATGCGCAAGGGGTGATCGCCGACGTGCCGAGAAACCTGTGGGTCGGTCGAACGCGCAAGACCAGCCCGAGGCCCCGGCTTTCCAAGGATCATCTCGCTCGGATCATTTCGGCTGCCGAAGGGGAGGTATTTGCGATTGCAGGGCGGCTGCAGCGAGGAGAACATCTCCTCGCCAAGGGAAGAGAAGCTCTTTGTCTCGGCGGCTCATACCGGAAAGACCAGGGCCTGTGCCTCGCCGCATTGGAGTGCATGTACCCGGGAGTTATACCGAACTTTCAAGTTATCCGTCGACATGACACAGCTATTGGGAACGCTGCTCGGATTCTTGGCCGCGAAGAGACCGCAGGCTATTTCTACGCCAGCGGCCGCGACCTCGTTCCTTTCGTTCTGCTCCTGTCTGTCGCGACCGCGTTCAACAGCGACACGATCTTAAGCCTCGAATGGTCCAATATTGCATTCGGGAATCGGTTTGGGCAGCAGTTCGTTCGGATTGTCGGGAGCAAACCCAGGGCTGCCACTGATCCGGTCGCAACATTGGATGCGACTGCCGGAGACGGTACTAATGCCGCCCAGCTTTTCGACCTCCTGAGACGTCTGACCGAACGTCTGCGTCCACACATTACTGACCCACGCGATGAGGATCATGTCTTTCTGTTCGTACCAGAGCGCGGCGACAAGCGCGTAACCTCCTTCGGTCGCGACGACCGCGATACCCAGGATTCAAAATGGCGCCTCGCCTTGCGCAGTTTTATCAAGGACCATGGGTTGGAACCGTTCTATCTGGCCCAAATTCGCCCGACCATTCTCGATGAGATACAGGTGACAACCGGTGATATCCTCGCTGCACGCGCGGTTGGTCAACAGCAAGATCCGCAGACCCTCTGGCGCCACTATACCTCTAACGGTACAATCCAGCGGTATAATGAGCGACTTGGAGAAGTTTTCCTTGCACGTGAACGATGGCGTGAGACTCATGGTGTTATCGACCCGCGCTCAAGATTGCTTGCACCCGCGATGGATCGCGGCGCGGCAACGCCCGGCTTCATCTGCCTTGACCCTATGGACAGCCCACTGCCTGGGCAGCGCCGTGGGCGATTGTGTAATGCTTATGGCCATTGCCCCAGCTGCCCATTAGCTGCGGCAGAAATTGGGAAGGCTGCCAATGTGGCGCTGTACCAGGGGCTGCGTCAGGCGATATATGCGGCCCAGCCAAGTGTTGGACCAAAGGCCTGGGTCGCCCGTTGGGCGCCGATCCTCCTAGATGTCGACGCTCTGCTGCAATTTGTCGACCCTGTGATCGCCGCGACAGCCTCGCGGCTGAACGTCAAGCTACCCACCGTCGGATGACGGCCTTCGCGACCCTGTCGAGCAACTCCAGGCTCCACCTGCGCCATGATGCAGATCTTCGCGATGCGCCAGTATCCCCGTCGAGCAAATGGGGTGATGCTCGCTGGTTCTTCGACAATCCGGTGCCTGGCGCCCCTTCGTCGGCAAGCATGCTCTCTTGGGATCTGATCCTCCCTGATGGTCGCAATCTGCTGGACGAACATCATAACAACCTGCTCGACTGGCTGCGTCGTCTCGCATGGTCGCTCTTTGCTTCGCCCGGTAACAATGCTCAACCTCTCTCACCGGGTTCTGCGTCGACCACCTCAACCGGGCTACGTTACTTGGCATCCTGGTTGGTTCAAAACAGCTATGACAAACCGGATCAGCTCGATCCTGCAGCGCTCGCATCATATCGTGACGACCTCGCTTACTCCCTTGCCGAAGACTCCGACGGCGATGACCTAAGTCAAGCCCAGGCTAACCTTCGTCTTCGGCCCATAATCGCATTGTGGCAGCAGCGTGGGGAACTTTCCGCGGCAGGCATCGCTCCGATGCCGCAGATTCCATGGGGAGGGCGAGGCGCCATCGAGATGGCTAGGGAGGTTACTGCGAGGGCGGACGGATACACGATGCCGCTGCCTGACGAGATTGCCATTCCTGTTCTCAACAGGGCCGCTGATTTCCTGGGCCAACCCACAGATGACGTCCTGAGACTGCAGGCTCAATGCGATGCCATCAATGATCGCGAACCGACCGATCATCACACCGGTCCCGGAACGTCCGAGGTGTATAAAAAGGAACTTCGAGGCGAAGCCTTGAAGGCCTTCATATTCAGCAGGAATCCCCAAACAGGAGAGCCTTGGCACGATCGATTGGAGATCATCACGAACGAACGCGGAGAACTCATCTACCCGGCACAACGCTTCAGGCAATTGCTCTTGGCCGTACGCAATGCGGCAGCGATCACCATTCAAGCAGGCACCGGCATGCGGATATCTGAGATTTGTGGGCTTCCTGCTGGAATGGATGACCAATCTGGCTTGCCGCGTTGCGTGCGCGTCGTACCCAGCTTCACTGGGTTGAACGAGATTTTCCTGATCCGGACTGTTATCTCGAAGATGGAGGACACCCCTAGAGAAGTCGACTGGCTTGCTGGAATGCGACCGAAGGGGGCGTCCGATTTGCCGCTGCCGGTCCGGGCAATCATCATTTTGGATCAGTTACTTGCACGCTACCGGCAGATGCTTCGGTCCGATCGCCTCCTGGTACAATTCACGAACCTCAGAGGGTTGCCGGTCAGGTCGGCATCTGTAGCCCAAATTCGATCCATGTCCCTTCTGAAAGGTATGCGTGATTTTGTCGAAGAGTGGGTAGATTTCACTTCACTCCCCAACCAATCGGAGCATCCGGCCGAAGATAATGACCTTGTCCCGTACAAGAACACCAACGGCCGCTGCATTCGCAGCCACCAATTCAGAAAATTCTATGCAAACTTCGCCCTGAGTGTTGATCCTCGCCTCCTTCCGGCAGTGCAAATGCATTTTCACCATATCAGCCAGGCGATGACCGAAGGGCATTACTGGGGCACCAATCTTCTGCAGATTGAGCCGCTGTCCACGACGCAGCGCCAACATACCGCGCTTCTCCTGTACGAACTTGCCACCGGCAAAACGCTGGTATCCGGGCGCATGGGCGACCAACTTCAGGCCTCGATTGAAGAATTGCGCACCAAAATAGGCGTCCGAGGCGGAGGCGAAGGGTGGCGCAATGCAATCTCTCTCGTGTTCGAATATGATATCAGGCTGTGGTTCGCACCCCATGGCAAATGCCTCCCCCTTGTTCCGCAGGCGATGAGATGCCACCAACTCGCCGGCACATCTTCCTGGCTGAATAAAGAGCCGAACTATGAGACACGGGAGCCCGGCGTGTGCGCCGGCTGCCCATCCTTCGTAATAGATTCAAAACACCGTACTTTCTGGGAGGATCGCTTCCTCGCCAACATGACGGCTTTCCGAGCCGCGGTACGCGCAGGTAACGGCGACACGTTCCGGGTCATCGGCGATCGAGCTGCCCAAGCCCGTGCGCTACTTGTTGCGATTGGCGCTGACATCGGTGCGCTGGAAGCACGCGTCGATATGGAGGCGGTGGATGGCAGAGAATAGGAGACGAGCAGAGATCGAAACCGATTTCTTGATGGCAATCGAACGCTTGGTGAGCGGCAGACCGACCCATCCGGCGCTTAAGAAAAGGAAAGAGGAGACTGGCAGGCTTGCGATCAACATTTCGAATGTGGCGCTCGAGGCTGGCCGGTCTCGGACATTGATCGCAACGAGAGATACCACCTATCCAACCGTCAAGCACCGCCTGATGGAGCTGGCAAAACCTCATGCTTCGCGTGGGACAGCAACTACCATCATCGATTTACGAGCCGAACTTTCCGAGACCCGGAAGCAACTCAAGATGGCGTTGGCCGAAGCTGCCGGGCACTTTCATGCTCGCGTGAATGCCGAGCGCGACGCGGCGCGTTGGCGCCAAGCTTATGAACGGCTTTCTTCGAAAAGGGGCAGTGACGCAAATATCGTTATGTTGAAATCACCGCCGGCACAGTGACCGTTGCGATCTGTAGTGGTGACATCCGGCTCGGTGGCAACAAGCCGAAAATCTTGCCTTTAAAAAGATAGGCGCCTCTATTGATAGGCCATATTCACTGCTGGGATCAAAGTTGGGGCATGCGCAGATCATTTTACGTCTCACTGGCCTTTATGGCCATCACTTTGGTCTCCGGAACGGCAAATGCGGCCCCCCTGACGATAGACGATGTCCTTCGCACGGTAGCTATGGAGCAGGTCGCCGCCTCTCCCGATGGAGAGGACCTTGCTGTCGTTGTGCAACGGCCAGCCGGAGAGGGGGAAGTGGCCGGTCGCACCTTTTATGAAGTGGATCCGTCCCGCGCCGATGTCTGGCTTGTTCGGCGAGATGGGTCTGACCGTCGGAACCTCACTGATGGGCATGCGGCAGCGGCAGGAAACTGGTGCGCGCAGTGGAGTCCAGACAGTAAAAGGATCGCCTTTCTATCGACCCGCCCCGAAGGAGCCGAGCCACATGGCGGGGATGCCGTTCGCCTATACATGTGGACCCGCGCTACAGACGGGATCCGGCGCATTTCGCAGCAGCCCATGATGACCATGACGCGTTACGGCTCTCCGCTTAATGCGCTGGACTTGCGTGGAGGAGCAGACGCGAAGCGCCAGTCGCTGGGATGTACACCCTCGGAGGGGGCAGGCGAACGCGCACCATTTCTCTGGCTCGACGAACACAGGTTGCTCGTCCTGCAGATGCCCGCCGGGCAGAATTCTTCACTGCTCACCCAGAACACGCGCGCACTGGAATTTGCCGGTGAGGTCGCCCAAACGCTGCGGGATGGAACGACAAGCACCGTCGACGTCGCCGACAGCGGCAGAGAAAATCTCTCTGGCACACGAGAACAGTATCAGGTGGAAATCTCGCTGATTGATGCAGCGAGTGGCGAACGGCAGCTTCTGGCTAGCGTCCCAGCCTTTCCTTTTCGCGGAATGCTCTCCCTAGTGGTGTCCCCGGACCGCAAAACAGCGGCTGTCCTGGCCCCTGCTGGCGTGATCCCGCCGCAGGAAGTCGGGCCGAAACCTCTTAACAACGATGAAACCGCATCGGATAAGCGGCTCATCCTCATCGACCTTACCGCCAAGTCTCCCCCGCGCCGGGTCACGGTGCCGGAAGAGGCACGCTATCCACTGGACCTGCTTGACTGGTCTCCTGACAGTACCGCATTGCTTTTGCGCGCGCGGGCGTCCGGCAGTACCCGCGACGTGCGTGTGTTTCGTCTCGATGCAAGTTCCGGGAAAGTCTCTTCCGTCGCCCCAAACTTTGTCGATCGGACTTGGGACGCCGGTCCGGTTGACCACGAGCTCTCTGCCCGATGGCTCAAAAACAGCTCCCTGCTCATACGCGGCCGGCAGATTTCAGCCAGCGAGGGAACCGAAACTTGGTGGTATCTGTCGGAAAGGAGCAAACCGCGTCCAGCCTCTCCCCCGACCAAGTCGAAGCGTCTTGATTTACCCTCAGGCGCACAGCTTCTCGCTCAGGACAGGTACGGTTCGATATGGCGGGAACTGACTGATCGGGGGGTGGTGCTACAAGGAAGGCCGGCCGGCACCGATCGGACGCTGGAGCTTTTCCGGGTCAACCACCATCTGGCCTCCATCGACTGGGGGGCAATTTCCACGATCGATTATGTCAGTGAAGGCGGAGCACCGCTGAAGGCCCTGGTGATCCATCCGCCCGGACACCGTCGAGGGCAAAGCCACCCAGTCTTGGTCTGGGTTTATCCGGGCACCATGATCCGGGGCAAGCAAGACTATTGGGATGACCGCCTTCTGCCCGGAATCTACAACCTTCAACTTTATGCAGCGAAAGGATATACGGTCCTCGTCCCATCCATGCCGCGCGCACAGGAGCTATCCGGTGGCCCCTACCTCCATATGAAAGAAGGGGTGCTGCCGGCTGTGGACAAACTCATCGAACTGGAAGGGAGCGACCCGAGACGTGTCGGGCTCTTTGGGCAGAGTTTCGGCGGCTACGCTACCTACTCCCTTGTTACGCAAACCGGCCGCTTCGCGGCAGCCGCCGCTATCGATGGGATCGCGGACATGCACACGACGTACGGAGCGTTTGATCGCAGCGGCGACGGTTGGCCAGGCATTGCTCAGGACAAGGGAGTTAATCCCACGATCGTGACGACTGCCATGCGCATGCCAGCACAGGCCTATCGTGATCCAGGGATTTACGCGGCCAATTCGCCCATCATGTACACTTCAACGATCCATACCCCGCTGCTCATGGCGCACGGCACATTCGACATACGGGGAAGCGTTGCCGAAGCCGAGGAGATGTTTACATTGCTTGATCAGCAAGGAAAGCCGGCGCGCCTGCTGCGCTATCACGGAGAGAACCATTCTATTGCGCTTTCCCCTGCAAATGTACGCAATCTCTACGATGAGCTAATCGCCTGGTTTGATCTTTATTTGAAAAAGCAGCAATGACATCAGATGCGGGTATCCCTTCAATGATCTGCACAGATCAATGGTCAGCATGCCGCCTTTAGCGGTTACGATCGGTAGAGTTGCAAAGTGCAGTAGCGCTTTGCAACTCTACCGATCGTTCAGATTGTTCATGAACACCGCGGGCAGGTAAATTGAGAATAAGCCCCTGATATCCACGGCAGCAAACGCCATCATAGACAACTTGACTTCATATTTTGGAAAACGTCCTGACCAATGCCACCTTGCCCAGCATTTCGATGGGCCGGCACAGCTGCTCGCTGAAATGGAAGGTGGCTCCCCAGGACGCCTATCTGCGTACATGGGAGCCTGCACGGGCGGCCTGGGCGGCAGGCTCAAAGGTCGTTCGGCTCATCGGTTACGACATCTCGCCTGCCGATAGCCGCCGTCATGCTCATGCCTCAACCATCGAGAACGCGCTGTTCGAATGCCGCTACCCTCTGCGAGAATGGGGCTGGACCCGTTCCGACTGTGCGGATCGCATCAAGGCTGCGGGCCTCCCCGTGCCCCCTAAGTCCTCCTGTTGGCTGTTATGTTTGCAGATGGTGTCTCGTCTCACCGCAACCCTTTATTTATGGGCTACAAAATTATCCGCCGTTTGAGACGATCCGAGGCCATTGAAGCGCTCGGGACAGTTGCAAAGCGCTACTGCACTTTGCAACTGTCCCGAGCGCAACCGCCGAAGGCGGTGCGACTCGTCGCGGCGGCATCCGGAATGACTTTGCTGAGCGGAAGAAACTGACTTGCCATTGCCCGTCGGGACTTGCTGATGCGGCCTTGATCGTTGCGCCGACAGATTGGGAAATGTCTGTTACGCGCCCAAGTTGGTCGTACGGCTCGCGTCTTCCTGCGCTGTTGAGCCGAACGACAGCTATGACGTGGTCTGGGACAAACCCGCCCTTCGTGGGCTTGACCTTGAACGACGGGTTTCGGATGAACCTGCCGCTCGAGAGGCTGCCCCCGGATGTTTTCAAGAATATCTACCATTCTCTCGCGCAATTTTTCTTTTATACTAACCAATATGTAACAGGGTAATTAGTCAATTTGCGTTTTGCGAAAGTCTCAGATATTCTGAAGTTCTTAGCTGCTTCTCCTTCTTGCAGAGTGATGGGTTCCGTTCGGCATTCCAATGCATTGGGCATACTGGATCGTATAGATTCGGATCCTCATTGACGACCTCGACCGCAAACGCCGATTGGACATAAGGATCATCTATTCTCCGGCTACTGTCCCTCGTGTTTGCACGAGGAGCACCTAATGCATCCGCTTGAGCAGTATTCAAATGCACAAAATTGTCATCCGTGTATCCAGGCATACGTGGACTGGCGTAAAGTGTAAGAGTCCGTTTGGAAAATCAGGGATGAGCGTTTCGGCGTAGTAGGTTTCCACCCATGGCGACGAGGATCATCGCCTGTGAGACGTCGATGCGCTTTTCGTAGTCGCGGACCAGACGGCGCCATCGGGTCATCCATCCGAAGGTGCGTTCGACGACCCAGCGGCGCGGAAGCACCTTGAAGCCCTGCTGGCGATCGCTTCGACGGATGACCTCCACGACAAAGTCGAGGTAGCTGGCCTTGTCCATGAGCTTGAGGCGATCATAGGCGCCATCGGCAAAGAGATGCTTCACCCACGGCCAGCGCTTGCGGATGCCATCGAGGATCGCCTGAGCGCCTGCACTATCGGAGATATCGGCGGTAGTGAGGTTGACCATCAGCAAGCGTCCATCGGTGTCGACTGCGATATGCCGCTTGCGACCGACGATCTTCTTGCCTGCGTCAAAACCGCGCTTTTCTGCGGAAGGCGCCTTGACCGACTGGCTGTCGATGACCGCCGCACTGGGGCTGGCTTCTCGCCCCTCACGTTCTCGGTCCAACATCAATTCGATGTCGTGGATCGTCTGGAACAGGAACCTGCGTGCCAGCTCCCGAAACCAGCCATAGACCGTCTGCCAGGCGCCAAAATGGATCGGCAGCATCCGCCAACCACACCCCGATCGCACCAGATAGCGGACCGCGTTGATCACTTCGCGGAAATCCACCTCGCGGGGACGGCCTCGACGACCCGGCTTGGGCATCAACGGCGCAAGGCGATCCCATTCCTCATCGGTCAGGTCACTGGGATAACGCTTCGTCTTCTTCGCAATCTGGGCCATCCGCCCCCGGCTCTGCTGCGTCCACATCCAGAGCCTGAATCACGCAGATACGCCTATGACAACCCCTGCCGCCGATTTCCCAAACAGCCTCTAAGACGGCGGCCTTTATAGATAATGTTCACCGCCCGGTTCGCATAGCCAAAGGATGGACTTACATTTACGGTGAACCTTTTTGGCTCTTCCTCACCAGAAGGTACTCCAATTTTGACAGGAATCCCCACGTCGTTAAACGGAGGCTCCCGTTTCTCAGCACGCTGCCTAATCTCCATGATGGCTTGATTGCAGGTCTTACTGTTCTTGTTGACGCATATTTTGTCCATGAGTAGGCGATATGCTCCCTCGCCTGGCGGGCCAAAAGCCGTTTCCTTTGCCAAGGCCTCAACCAAGCGAGGATCACTCTTCTGGAAAAAATTGAAGCGCCCCAAGATTTGACTGGCACTATCTCCATCCTCCAACAGGGCATCCGAGATCTTTGACTGTGTATCATAAAATATCTTATAATACAGAAATGTTCCTGCGAACGTAATTATGATGACAGAAAAGCTCAAATAAGCCACAAACTTTAAGTTCGCGACTCGCTTTTTGTCCTTTAATGTTTCGAGTATAAGATTGTAAGTCTGATCAGCTGTCAGCTTGCGCGTGTTTATCCTTTCAATCTTTAAGGTGTTTTCGATAATTTCGAGGCCCTCAAGCTTTGCCCTAGCAGGTAGCGCCGACAGGGCCTTGGTTTCGTCTAGCCCTCGGCCGAAGAAACCGAGGAGGGTGCGCTGCTTGATGGCTGCCAGAGCCAGCAGAAATGCGCCAACAACGCCGACTAGCGGAACCACCAGATTCAAGATGTCCATGACTTCCTCCGTCTGGCTGCTATGTCGTAGCTCATAGGAATGGCAGTCCCGCGATCCCCGTCACAACGCCTGTTATCTTGCTGGCGACGCTCGCGATGTCATTGATGCTGTGCGCCGCCCTATTGAGCGCATCCGCCTCCTTCTTTGCTTCCTGTGCTCGCGCTGTGAGCTCCGACGCCAGGTTGCTCTCGGCGATCGCCTCATCAATCTCCTTGAGCATACTCACCGCGAGCGACCGTAGCTGAAGCAGGATGGCGTTGATTACTTCGAGCGCCTTGCGATAGTCGGACGACGGATCATAGGAGAAATCGGCGTCCGTGAACGTGCTTTCCGCCAATGATAAGGTGTTCACCAGCGCATCGCGCGTCGCCTTATAGACTGGCAGAGTTTTAACTTGAACGGCCATCACTGTTTCTCCGTTTCAAAGGCGCTCTTGGTCTCACCGATAGTGCTCGCAAGATCGACGATGGCGACTATGGCTTCGTGCAACTCCTTGATCGTCGCTCCGGCTTTGGCCGCCTCGACGAGCTTGGCGTGAGCCGCGCCGATCGCGGCAAAGCGTGAGCGGTCGATTTGATACGCGTTGAATCGCTCGACTGCGGTAAACAGCTTGTCCTGCGCGGAACGGATCGCAGTGACATCGCCTCCCGCGCGCACTTCATCCGCATTCTGCTGCGCCTTAACGACCGCTTCGTAGAGCGGAAGCCGATCATAAAGGTCGAGCTGAGAGTCGGCGTCGCCGAGGATTGCCGCGGAGCGCTGGACCAGTGGGTCGGCTTCAATGATCATATGCTTGAGGACGCTTTGACGACGCGCGGCAAAGTAGAGATTGCCCAGTTTCGCGACGAGCGTCCCGACCGCGTTGAGCTTAGCCGCAGAATCTTCCTCGCTGGAGCCGGTGACTTTGCGGATCGCGCCGTCCAGTCCTCCGATCGAAGACGCCAGATTGCTCACCGAAGCGGTGAAGGTTTGTTGATCTTCCGAAGCGTCCGCGGCGAGCAGCACCAGGCCGCTGGCGTAGTCTACCAAAGCGGAATTGAGAGTCGTGATGTTCTCGAATCGGACGTCGGGAGCGAGTTCCCGAAATTCTCCCTGTGATACCCGTTCCGTGAGCCTGCAGCGCGGAAATGGTTTGACGAGCGCGGATTCCGGATCGGGCGGAACATCGGCGAGTGTCCTCGCGCAATCCCGGAACCTGAGCTCCGTTTTCGTCTCTGCCAAGCTCTGCCGGTATCGCTCAATCTCGTCCGCCGCCACTGCGCCCAGACGCTCATTCTGCTGTTCGGCAGCGCTTCGGGTCAGCGCGCCGAACTGTCCGGCGGTCTGCGTGAAGCGGGTCGTGCTGCAGCCGGAGGTCGCCAAAAGAAGCATGGCGCCCGTCATGCAGCGAGTTACTGCGCCAATCGCCCGTTCCCGTAGAAGTGTTGAAAATTGTTTATAGTGAGTTTCGTGCGGCGGTTTAACCGCTGCCGCAAGATTGCTCCTGAACATATGTAATCCCCCGTTTTGCGGCAACCGCAAACAACTTTAATCGGCTGCGAGCCCGAGGAATGTCCGCTCATTTTCAATGATCGGCGGAATGTTGAGTTGATAGTAGCATTTTCGGTAATGACGGAAAACGATTCTTTGAGACGATATACTTCGCCAGCAAGATCGTAATTTTCTGAAAGTCCATTGATCAAGTTGTGTGGGAGCGCGATGCAGAGACACGCCCAATACCTTGAAACATTAGGATTAAGCACTGTTTTCATGTCAAATTTCGATCAATTTTATCTGGGGTCTCGTGACTTGAAGTTTAAGCGCTCATTTTGGAGTGAGTGCTCAACGAATCCGTCGAGCTTGACTGTGCTCGGAATTCCCTACTGGCATGCCGAATGAACATAATGGCGCACTGCGGAAGGCAGCTTTGTAACCAGTGAATGGCCAGTTCCGCCGTAAGCCGACCTGCTAACGTCGCATCCGAGCGACTTGAGTTGGTCGCGAGTTGCAAGTCCTTGGCGGACTGCACCTGAGCATTGGGAATCGTCGGCGGAAAGACCGGTATGGGCCGCTGGCAGTCAGAAGCACTGCCAGCGAGTGTCGCTTTTTCACCAACCACCGGCAACGGACTGGATGATGACGCCGGTGTGTCGGGAGATCAGCACGAAATTCGTTCCCGCATAGCACCAGATATGGCCGGTCGGTGCTGGGGACAGTCCATAGCCGACCGGATTGACGACGACATAATGGCGCATCGACAGGGGGAGGGTGCCACCGACGATCCAAACGCTATGCGCATGTCTGGGCGGGATGGGGTAATAGCCGTAGCCGGGCGCGAAATAATGGCCATGGCGCGGCCCGTGATAATGGACAAATCCGGGGTGGCCGCGCCACCAGCCGGGACGGCCGCGATCGACGATGACGGTGCGGCTGTGCACGACCCCGGCGCGGGGCGCGACGGTCGTATGCCGGACGACCTGCGCCTCTGCGGCGGGACTGGCCATTATGGCCATGACGGACAGGAACAGGGTCACGCTGCCTGCAAAAGCGGCGCTGACGCTGACACCGTGCTTCGTGAGGGATTGGGGATTGAAAAACCGGGGCATGATCGGACTCCTTGGGTGGGAAGCCTGATATGGATGGCCTTTGCATCATCCGGTCGGGTGCCATGTATCAGTCCGTGTCGGTCATGCCGGTCCGGTTCCTCCTGCACTGCGGAGCAACAGGATGGCGCGAAACCCGCCTTCCGCGCGATTTTCCAGCACCAGGTCGCCCCGGTAGCGCTGGGTCAGTGCCTGGACGATCGACAGGCCAAGGCCCACGCCCCCCGTCCTGCGCGCGCGCGACGGCTCGAGCCGCTCGAACGGTTCGGTCAGGCGCGGCAGGCTGGGTTCGGGTACGCCGGGGCCGTCATCCTCCACCATGATGCGGATGAACGGGCCGTCGGGTTCGACAAGGATACGCGCCTGTCCGCCGCCGTAGCGAACCGCATTGTCCAGCAGGTTGGCCATCATGCGCTGGAAGGAAATATGGGAGACATGGGCATGGACGGCATGGGGCAGGGGCGCGACGTCCACATGCTGGTTGCGCTGTAGGCGCTCTTCGGCGACCAGCGCCAGTTCGGCGCGAATGTCGCATGTCGCCATGTCTAGGTCGGTCGCGGCCGATTCCCGTGCGAAGGTAAGCGTGTCGCTCAGCAGGTCGCGCATTTCCTCGATATCCTTGCCAGCGAGGGCACGCTGTTCGTCATCCTCAATAAATTCGCTGCGCAGGTCCATGCGGGTCAGATAGGTGCGATAATCATGTGCGATGGCCGCGAGCATGCGCGTTCGTTCATCAAGCAGCGTCCGCAGATGCTGGCGCAATTGCCGGAACGCTTCGCCCAGTTCCACGATCTCGCGCGGGCCGTCGGGCTTCAGCGCATCCAGCCTGTCCTCGCGGACAGCGCGGGCCAGCCGTTCGACAGGCCGCGTCGTCTGCGCGGCCAGCCACAGGATGACAGCGATATCGACAATCGCAACGGCGGCTAGGAACAGCATCAGATTGTTGACGATCTTGGTCAGCGGCGCTGCGACCATCTGTTCGATCATAATGGCATCGCCGCCGGACAGGGCGACCGATATCCGCACGGGGTTCATCGTGACGGCGGGGCGCATGTCGAGGTCTGCGGGGCCGATGTCGCCTGATGTTTCGATGCGGAACGGCCTGCCGCCCAAAGCCTCCTGATAGCGGGACAGGGTCGTGGGCGTGGCGGAGGATGCCTGGCCCGCAGGCAGTGCCGCCAGCATGGTGACGCGCATGGTCGCATCGGAAAAGGCGCGGACAAGATCGGGATGCGATCTGGGCGGCGTGCGTTCGAATGCGGTGACGACCAAAGCGACCTTTTCGGGAACGGGCACCCGATATAGCGGGGCCATCTTGCGCATGTCCGTCTGTTCCAGGAACAGCAGAATGACGGCAATCATGGCCAGCAGATGGAGCAGGACGATGAGGCCTATCCGCTCTCGCAACCGGGGCGGGCGCAGCTTCAGCATCGGGTGACGGCCGGTGCGAACAGATAGCCGTCGCCCCGCACGGTGCGGATCATCACGGGTTCGCGCGGATCGTCGCCCAGCTTGCGCCGAAGCCGGCTCATCTGCACGTCGATGACGCGATCGACCGGACTGGCATGACCGCCCCGTGTCCAGTCGATCAGCAGTTCGCGCGACAGGATGCGGCGTGGGTGTAGCACCAGCGCATGGAGCAGGTCGAATTCGCTGGTGGTCAGGCCCACCGGCTCGCCCGCCGGGTTGGTCAGATCGCGCGCGCCCAGGCGCAGCAGCCAGCCGTCAAACCGGAAACTGTCGCCATTCTCCTCGCTGGCGGCCGTGTCTATGTCACGGGTCCGGCGAATGATGGAGCGCAGCCGCGCCAGCAATTCCCGCTGGTTGAACGGCTTGGCGAGATAATCGTCGGCGCCGATTTCCAACCCGATGATCCGGTCGATCGGATCGTCTTTCGCCGTGACGATCAGGATCGGCAGGCGCGGCCAGCGGGCGCGCAGGCGCTGGCATATTTCCAGCCCATCCTCGCCGGGCAACATCAGGTCGAGGATCAGGCAATCGAGCCGTTCCAGCACGCCATCGACGTCGAGACCGGCCGAATTTTCCATGGCCAGAACTTCAAACCCCTCACGGGTCAGCAACATGCGCACCAGATCTCGAATGCCGGGATCATCCTCGACAATCGCGACCTTGCCATTTGATGCCTGCGTTTCGGCCACCATGCCATACCTCTTTGTCGTCAGCGCCTGTGCCGATGGTGCAGCGCCCCCGGAACCATCTAGCATGGTTCCAGGGGGAATTGATCATTTGCCACGTTTTGCGGCGGCGGCGCGCAGTTCGTCCGGTGTGACCTTGCCGTCCTTGTCGGCGTCGATCATCGCGAAACCACGATCGCGGCGACCGGCCGCCTTCCATTCTTCCAGCGACAGCGCGCCATCCTGATTGGTGTCGGCCTTGATGAACATTTCCCTGGCCTTTGCCGACGCATCCTGCGCCATGGCGGTCGGGCTCTGGGCGATGACCGCGGCGGCCAGCGACAGGGCGCTCGTCAGATATTTCATGTCATTCTCCTTGTATCAGGCCCAAAATGAGCGTGGCCGATATAGCGCGCGCCACCGCAGCATGTTCGACCCCCGGGTGAAGACAGATTACGGTTTGTAACAGCGCGATCCGGCGCCCGATCCCGCTGCAAATATCCGACACATTATGCGGCAAGGCCGTTCACGGCGCGGTGCGACATGTCCCGTCCCGCGCCTTTTGCTGACGCGGAGAAGGAGTATGCATCATGACATTGCGCCAATTCACCACGATCATCGTTTCGACCCTGGCCATCGCAGCCAGCATATCGACGGCCGAAGCCCGCAACCGTTCCTTTCAATATAGCCACAGCCGCAACGTGCAGGGGCCGAATGGGCGAGGGCTGCACAGCAGCTACAACGCCTCGCGCGGCGGCGGGCAGGCAGCCATGAGTCGCAATGTCCAGACCAATGACGGACGTGGCTTCAGCAGCCAGCGCGGGTATCAGGCGCAGGACGGGCAGTTCCACGGCTCCACCAGTCATGTGACCAACAGCGGAAAAAGCTGGGGGCGATCGACCAGCGCGACAGCCAATGGCGACGGGACCGCAACCTATCATCGCAACATGACCGGTCCCAATGGCGGGTCGGCCTCATGGTCCGGCACTATCGGCGACTGACCAGGCTGAACGCGCGCCTAGCGCCGCCAGCCTGTTACATAGCGTTACAAAGTGCGTATCAGATGGTTGCAGACCTGCTCCATTCCCTTGGCCTTGCATGAACCGGCCTGCCTCGGCGGCCTTTTTCCATGGGGATGGAATGGCACGTTTTGCCCATATCGTACCGATCGCGTTGCTGCTGCTTCCGGCCTGTCGGGATGAGCCGCAGGTCAGGGATGAACGGCGTGCCGTGGCCGTCCAGCGCATCGGCGCCGATGCCGGCATCGGCACAACCTATGCCGGCGAAATCCGGTCCGCCTTCGAAAGCCAGATCGGTTTCGAAGTGGCGGGCCGGATCGTCGAGCGCAGGATCGACCTTGGCAGCAGCGTCCATGCGGGCCAGACGTTGCTGCGTCTCGACAACAGCGATTATGCGCGGGCGCTGGACAGCGCGGCGGCGCAGAGCGGTTCGGCCCGGACCGCCGCCGCCGTGCAGCAGGCTGATCTGGCGCGGTCGCGCGAATTGCTGAAGCAGGGCTTCATTTCCCCCGCAGAGTTCGATCAGCAGAAGGCGGCGGCCGTTCAGGCGCAGGCGCAGTTGCGTGCCGCCGGCGCCCAGAGCGGAACGGCATCGGCGCAGCTGGGCCGCACCGTCCTCACGGCGCCGCGCGCCGGCGTCGTCACGCAGATTCAGGGTGAGGTTGGTCAGGTCGTGGGCGCGGGACAGGCGATCGTGACGCTGGCCGACCCGTCCCGGCCGGAAATCGCGGTGGCGCTCCCGGAAGGCAGTCTGGACCGGGTCCGGTCCGCCTCACGATTGAGCGTGAGCGTGTGGAGCAGCCCGGGCCGGCATTATGCCGCCAGACTGCGCAGCATATCGGGCGCTGCCGATCCCGCGACGCGGACCTTTGCGGCACGCCTGTCCGTCGATGCGCCGGCACAGGCGCTGCTGATGGGCGAAACCGCCGAATTGCGGGTCGAAGGCGATGCCGGCGATGCCGCCGTCCGGGTGCCGCTGACCGCCGTGCTGCAATCCAACGGGCGCGCACAGGCATGGGTGCTCGACCAGCGAACGATGGTGGTGCAGCCGCGCGCCGTGCAGATCGGCGCGGCGCAGGGCGACATGCTGACCATCCGGTCCGGCCTGAAACCGGGCGAGACCATCGTCACGGCCGGGGTGCATCTGCTGCGTGCGGGCGAGAAGGTTCGTATCGTGCAGGTGCCGCAGTCATGAGCATCGACATGAAGGGCATGAACCTGTCCCGCTGGGCGCTCACCCATCAGCAGATGGTCGGCTTCCTGCTGGTGCTGGCGGCCGTTGCGGGCCTGTTTTCCTACATGGCGCTGGGGCGCAAGGAAGACCCCGAATTCACCGTCAAGACGATGATGATTACCGTCGGCTGGCCCGGCGCGACGGCGCAGCAGATGTCGCAACAGGTGATCAAGCCGATCGAGACGGTGTTGACCGAGAATATCGCCGAGATCGATTATGTGAAGAGCAAGGCCCGACCGGGTCAGGCGACGCTCAACGTCACGCTCATATCGACGGTCAAGAGCAGCGCCGTCCCCGATATCTGGTATCGCATCCGCAAGACCGTGACCGACAATCGCGCGGACCTGCCCGACGGGGTCGTCGGACCGGCCTTCAATGACGAATTCGGCACGACCTACGGCAATATCTATGCCGTCACGGGCGACGGCTTTTCCTATCCGGTGCTCAAACGCTATGCCGAGACGCTGCGCGACCGTATCCAGGCGCTGCCCGATGTCGCCAAGACGCAGATCATCGGCGCGCAGGATGAAGCCATCTATGTCACCTATGACAGTGCGCGTCTCGCCATGTCGGGCATCTCTGCGCAGGCGATAGCCGACGCGCTCGACACCACCAACGCGGTCGCTGCATCAGGGATCGTAGAGGCCGGCGCGGAACGGGTGCGGATGCAGGTGACGGGCGATTTCGCATCGGTGGAGGCCATTGCCGCAACGCCGATCGTCGCAAACGGCAAAAGCGTTCGGCTCGACGCCATAGCCAGGGTCGAACGCAAGCCGGTCGATCCTGCGACGTTCAGGATGCGTTTCGGAGCGAAGGACGCGGTCGGTGTGGGCATCAGCCTGCGGTCGGACGGTGACGTCGCGCGCCTCGGCGAGGATCTGAAGCGCACGATCGCTGCCCTCCAGTCCGAAATGCCGGTCGGCGTGGGCATTCATACCGTGTCCGACCAGACCCATGTGGTCGACGAATCCGTCGGCGAATTCACGACATCGCTGATCGAGGCGATCGTCATCGTGCTGGCGGTGAATTTCCTGTCGCTGGGCTGGCGGCCGGGCATCGTGGTGGCGCTGTGCATCCCGCTGGTGCTGGCGATGACGTTCCTGTGCATGTTGTATATAGGCATCGACCTTCAGCGCATTTCGCTGGGCGCACTCATCATTGCGCTGGGTCTGCTGGTTGATGACGCGATCATCGTGGTCGAGGCGGTGGCGACGCATCTGGAGGCGGGATGGACCCGGACGCGGGCGGCCGTCAGCGCCTATAGCGTGACGGCGGTGCCGATGCTGGTCGGCACGCTCATCACCGTCGCCGGTTTCCTGCCGATCGCCATGTCGAAGGCGACAGCCAGCGAATATGTGATCTCGCTGTTTCAGGTAATCGCCATTTCGCTGGTCCTGTCGTGGATCGTCGCGGTCATTTTCACGCCGTTCATCGCCTATCATCTGCTGCCCCAGCGCGCGGATGCGCGTGACGACGCGGGAGAGCCCGAAGAACAATATGAAGGCCGCTTCTACGGCTGGTTCCGGCGCGTGCTCGACCGCTGCCTCGACCGGCGCAAGACGGTGGTGGCGGTCGCGCTCGCCATGTTTCTGGGGTCGATGCTGCTGTTCCAGATCGGCGTGCCCCGTCAATTCTTTCCCGCGTCCGACCGACCCGAACTGGTGGTCGACCTTCAGCTGTCGCAAAATGCAAGCTTCGCCCAGACGCAGGCCGTCGCCGCCCGCATGGAAAAGCTGCTGGCGCGCGATGACCGGGTGGTGTCCACCACTGCCTATGTCGGGGGTGGATCGCCGCGCTTCTACCTGCCGCTCAATGTCCAGACGCCCGATATCACGCTGGCCGAACTCGTGCTCCAGACCAGGGATGAGGAAGCGCGCGAAGGCGTGATCGCCAGCATCCAGAGCCTGTTCGCCATGCATTTCCCCGAAGCGCGCGGCCGTGTCAGCCGTCTGGAAAATGGCCCGTCGGTCGGCCAGCCCGTGCAGTATCGTGTGGCGGGACCGGACCTTGCGCAGATCGTGCCGGTCGCGAAGAAGCTGGAGGAACTGATCCGTGCGGACAGTCACGCGCGCGACGTGAACAGCGATCTGGGCGAACCGCTCAAGGCCATTCGGATCGACCTGGATCAGGATAAGGTTCGCGCGATCGGCCTGTCGACGCAGGCGGTGCAGCAATCGTTGCAGGCGGCGATTGGCGGGGCGGGTACCACCAGCTTTCGGGATCGCGATCTGGCCCTCGACGTGGTGCTTCGCCTGAGTGCGGCGGAGCGGACCGACCTTGGTCGCATCGCCAACCTGCCGATCTCCACCCCCAATGGCGCAGTGCCGCTGGCCCAGCTTGGCCATGTATCGGCGGGCAGCGAACCGGCCGTCATCTACCAGCGCAACCGTCAGCCGACCATCACCATCTCCGCCGATGTCGAAGGCGAGCAGGCAAGCGACCTGACGAAGCGGATCGAACCGCAGATCGAGGCGCTGCGCCGCGATCTTCCGTCCGGCGCCTCCATCGTCAAGGGCGGGTCGGAAGAACAGAGCAGCATCAACCAGAAGGCGACCATGGCCGCCGTGCCCTTCGCCATCTTCGTGATCGTCATCCTGCTGATGCTCCAGCTCCAGAATGTGAAGCGGATGCTGGTGGTGCTGGCGACCGGGCCGCTGGCGCTGATCGGCGTGGCGCTCATCATGGCCCTGTTCCGCATCCCCTTCGGCTTCGTCGCCATGCTGGGATCGCTGGCGCTGTTCGGCATGGTGCTGCGCAATTCGGTCATCCTGATCGCGCAGATCGACACCTTGTCGGGCCATGGCCTGGCGATGCGGGAGGCCGTGCGCGAAGCCGCCGTCCATCGTCTGCGCCCGATCCTGCTGACCGCGCTCGCCGCCATCCTCGCCATGATCCCGCTCACCCGGTCGACCTTCTGGGGGCCGATGGCCTGGGCGATCATGGGCGGCCTGATGGTCGCCACCATCCTTACCCTCATCGTCCTGCCCGCGCTCTACGAGCTGGTCTTCGACCGCCCGCAGCATCGCGCCGACAGCCAGGAGATTTCCGCATGAAGCGCCTTTTCCTCTGTACCGCAGCGGCCATGCTCGCGCCGCCCGCCCATGCGACCGACCTCATGGAGGCATGGCAAGCAGCGGCGGCGCATGATCCCGATCATCTGGGCGCGCAGGCTGAGCGCGACGCGGGGCAGGAGGCCGCCGTTCAGGCGCGGGCGCTCAAGCGGCCCAGCGTACAGCTTCAGGGCGGATACCAATATAATGTCACAGAAACCAACGCCCGTTTCCCGGAAGAACTGGACCCGGTCTTTACCGGAAGCCGATCGAGCGGCCGGGCGACCGTTGGCGTGCAGGCGGTTCAGCCTTTGTATGATGCATCTAAACATGCACAGTCGATCCAGCTGCGCGAAAAGGCGGCCGGCGCCGATGTGCAGTTTGCCGGCGAGCAGCAACAACTCATCCTTCGTGTATCGCAGGCCTATTTCAAGGTGCTGGCGGCCGAGGACAGGCTAAGCTCCTATCAGGCACAGGTCGATGCGGCAGAACAGCAACGGCGCGCTGCGCAGGCGCGTTTCGATGCCGGGCGCGCGCGCATCACCGACGTGCGCGAGGCGGAGGCCCGCCGCGACGCGAGTGAAGCACAGCGCATCGGCGCCGAGGCCGAGTTGGCCTATGCCCGTGCCGATTTTTCCGAACTGACGGGCTTGCCGGCGGAAGGGTTGGACCGACCCGCCGGGAATTTCGCCGCGCCGTTGCCGCTCGTGACGCTGGAAGCATCCATCGAGCAGGCGGAGCGTCAGTCGCCGCTGGTGAAGGCGGCCGAGCATCAGGCAAAGGCCGCAGGAGCCGATATCGACCGCTACGGCCTTGCGGGACGCCCCGTCGTCGAAGGCGTCGCCGGTTATCAGGGCCAGTATCGGCTGGGCGGGGAAGGGGGCAATGGCATCATTCCCGACCGCATCCAGTCGGCGTCGGCCGGGCTGCGTATCACCATTCCGCTCTATGCCGGTGGGGCGATTCAGTCGAAGGAACGGGAAGCCCGCGCCAACGCCGTCAAGGCCGAGCGCGCCCTGGATGCCGCGCGGCGGGATGCTCGTCTTCAGGCGCAGCAGGCCTGGCATGCCGTATCGACCGGCGCGCGCCGCATAGCGGCCCTGAACACCGCGAACCGATCGGCCGGCTTGCAGCAGGATGCCGCCAATACCGGGCGGGAGGTAGGCATCCGCACGCAGGATGATGTCCTGAATGCGCAGAGCCAGAGCTTTTCGACCGACCGCGACCGGCGTCAGGCCATATATGATTATATGACGGCCCGGCTCCAGCTCGCCGCCGCGACCGGCGATCTGGGCGATGAGACGCTGACCGGAGTGAATGCGCTGATGAAATGATCGTGTCTGGCGATCAGGCGGCGATCAGGCCGGTCGAAGCGACGGTACGCTTCACCGGCTCGCCGCTGTCGATGTTAAAGGCCATGTCTATCATGATGTGCAGCGACCTGATGGCATGGCGGAAAGCGCTCGCCAGCGCGACGCTGCATTCGTGGACCAATTGGCGCTCGCGCCCTTCGATCATGTCGAGCAGTCGCCATTCATCCTCCGACAGGGCCAGGCCGGCACCGCAGCGAAACGGATGCCCCAGCACGAGTTCGGATAGCCTCATCAGGCTGTCGCAGGCGGGAGCCAGCTGTCCGCAACCGTGGCGGGCGAGCTTGCGGTAGAGATGCGGCTGGGCAGGGATGTGCAGGTGCCGCGCCCGACACCACTGACGGGCGGCGGTCAGCACCAGCTGCTGTTGAATGCTGAAGGAAAATGTCGCAGCCATGGGCTGTCCTTTCGGGGCAAGATCATCTTATCGGGGCAACACGTTCCAGGCCGGGATCGGGGCGGCCATGGTCGGCCCTTGGATTTTCCAGCGTGACCGTCACGATGCCGTTGAGCAGTGACAGGCCGGTCAGGCCGCCAGCTAATATTTCTGGTGCGAACATATTGTCGACCAGCGGAATTTCAGGAAGCGGCGGCTGGATGGGGGGATGCATCTTCATTGCGGGAACCTTGCTGGCAAGAGGGGGAGGGGCAGCCCTTGTCGGATGGCCAGGGCCAGCCGGACGCGCGGTACAATTGCCGCGTTTGCTTGACGATGAGAGCGGCGGATCGCTTGGCGCCTCCGTCCAGCCCGCTGCGGCGTCCCACCAGCAGGCTGACGCCACCACCGATGGCAAGGCGCGACAATTCGCCGGTGGCGGCCGCCACAGCGCCCGGCACGATCAGGCCGGGCTTGCGCCCATCCTTGGCGGTGGCGGAAAAGGACATGGCCGGGCCGGCTTGTCCGGCGATGTCGAACGAGGCTTTGGTGAGCAGGGCTGATCGACCCGCGCCGAAGCCGATCAGCAACCGTTCGGTGCTGTTGCCGGGGTCCGCCCGGACGATCTGGACTCTTACCGTGGCTTCGCCGGGAGAGGGCTGCCCGTCCGGCGTGACGGAGGCGGGGAGGCCAGCCTTGCGATAGGCCTTGACCAGTTCGGCCTGCAGACGATGCGCGGCCTTGCCCGCATCGGGATCGGACCGGATGTCCGGCGCCAGCGTCACCCGCACCCCAATGGCGCCGGGTATCTGCTGCGACCGCGCGGGCGCCATGCTGAGGTCATGGACGGCTGTGCCGGCGCACGCTGGCAACAACAGCAGGGCGCCGACCAGCGGTATCGCCGCTGCGCACATCCGGCCCCTTTCCGCCATGGTCATTCGCCGCCACCTTCGCCGGCAAGGTCGACAGGCAATGCCTGGACGCCGGGCGCGTCCGCCCTTGCCGCCGCGGGCACGGGCGCAGGCACGCCGATGCCCGAGCGCGTCAGGCGAAATCCGAAGGCATAGACCCTGCCGTCAAAGGCGACATTGACCCTGATATCGGCCGGATGGCCGGCGTCCCGATCGATCGGCAGGATGACCATGCCGCCAAAGCTGCTGCCGGGGTCGATCGTGGTCGTCTGTAAGATCTGGGTTCCCAACTGGTCCAGCGTGTAGTCGAGCTTGCGGTCGATGCCGCCGATCACCATCGCGCCGCCTGCGACCGCGGCCGTCGCGCCGATCACGCCAGGCGTATCGTCCTGCCAGTGAATGGCCTGGGTAAAGCCGCCGCGCGGGCCACGGACATGGCGATAATAGCTGCCCTGGTTCGATGCGGTGGATGCGACGCCTGCCAGCACGCCGGCGAACAGCGCAGTACCGATCTTCGCCTGGCGTGCCTTCCGCTCGGCTGCTTCCGCCAGTTGCGCATAGGTGGGAACGGGTGTCGGAATGCCGTTCACGACAGCGGTGATATTTTCCATCCCCAGATTGGCGGGGCGGCCGTCATGGTTGAAGATGGCAATGGAAAAGGCGGCGCGTCCGTCTTCCACCGGCAGGGGCCGAATTTCGACGGTGGCCGTCGGTGATTTCAGGGAAATGGTCGCGCTGCCATGCTGATAGCGCGCCGTTTCCGCGCCAATCTGCTGTGGATAGAGCGTCATGGCCGGGGCAGCATTGGCGATAGTCGACACGCTGGCGAGCAATGCGGTCGCGACCGCGATCGGATAATGGTTCATGGTGAAGCCTTTCGAACAAGAAGACGCGGTGCGGATCCGGGGGGCGAGGATCCGCACCGCGTCGGCGCTGGCCGTCCAGGGGGAGGAGCAAGGGACAACAGCCAGCGCAAAGGGGAAATTGCGGTATGCAATCAAGGGGACGGATCGGGCCGCAGGATGATCCGTGTCCAGTGTCGATCGTCCTGCCGCATAACCGCCTCCTTGATGTCTGAGGCTGTTATCGGCCCTTCAGGCAACAGGAGTTGGCGACGATTGTAAATCTTTGTGACGCCCGGTCGGCTTTGGGGATGCGCAGCGTGCTGGCCGAGTTGGGTATCGCCATCTCGGTCGGGATCTTGATGGCACTTCAGATGGCAGGCGAGATCGTTGATGGGGAGTCCATGCTCGACTTACCGGACGTAGTGAACATCGTTGTCGTGCTGGGAGGGCATGGGTGCGCGTGCCGTCCGCATCGACGACCGTGACATAGAACTGAGTGATCCAGGTGAACCGGTCGTTCCAGTTGTTCTTTAAAAGCAGAACCTCATTGCCGCTGCTCGCCGCATCGAAGGTGCTGGCGACCTGGAACATTCAATGGGCGGCCGTGACGGTCAATCCGTGGCAGAGAAGCCCTTGCTTCAGGCGTAGGGACATATCTTCGATTTCACGATCCATCGACGGCGGAGGCCCTTTCTTGCCGATCATCTAGTAACAGTCTGAGTTGAGGCAATCATCTTGGTGAAGGTCTATCCTGGAGATCTGCACCGGATCCTCCATCGCGACTCATCGACCAAAAGCCATACCGGTGTCGCAGCGATTGTAATCCCTTGTTGGGCGGCCACGAAGGTTCGCAACGAGCAAACGGCAGGTTCCGAAACAAGCTGCCGTTAGAAGCCCGAGCGGTGAACGACGCATTTTGGTCGGTTGCCGACTCCGAACGACCGTCAGCTATCCACGCATCCCGGCTCCGAACCGGACAGTCGCCTACCGGCCAATCGCGGTCATTTACATGCGAGATACCCATTCAAGCTGCTGGTCGCAGGCGGGCCGTTGATTGAGGGAATTCTTCGTCGAGTGATGGGCCCAACCAAAATCCATCAAGCGTTGTGCAGGGGAGGATCAGTGCTGCGCAAGCGGGGAGGGTTTTACACTGAACCTGCCTTCAATGCGTAGCCCGCCCGTGGCGGTCTCGCGTCGCCATGTAGCGTAGAGCGAATTGAGCGTGCAACGTGGCGTCGATTGTAATGTCCTCAGGACTTGCTCGCATCATGAGTCGGCCGGCCGTGGTTTTGGCAGCATTGAGCGCAATTGCCGGAGTTCCGCGTCTTTGGCTTCCAACGCAGCCTCCAGCATGATGATACGATTGAGCAACTGGTTGATCACGTTTCGCAGCTCGGCCTTGCCGCTCGTGCTTTGTGGTTTAGCCTTCGGCGGCTTCGGAGCTTCATCGAACAAAGCGAGAAGTTTGGAGCATCGATAGGCCGTCGCTCGACTGACCCCCGCCTCGCGCGCAACATTGGTTATGCTCAGCTTGCCATTCGTCGCGGTGCCTTTGCCGTCGCGCAAGCGGTTATAGGCGTCAAGCAGCGCGACGGTGGCTTGCGATTTCCGGGGAGGGTTCGCTTTCGTCGTCATCGTTCGACCTGTTCCAGCAACTGCCTGTAAATATCGATCTGTGCCTCAATGGCGTGTTTCTGGATCGGGCTGATGTTCTTGCCATTTTTCATGGTCTCGGCATCTGCGATGCATGATTGCAGAGCCAGCACATGCCGCCTCGCCACCACGCTGTTCGGACAACGAGCAGGCTGGCACCTCGTAAATGCCGGCTGCGCCTCAGCTCCTTTCACCTTCAAGCAGAGGGCGTGGTCGGCATAGAAGAAGCAGTCGTTGATATAACCCGGATGAAGCGTGACGGCGGTGTTCGAGAGCATTTTTGCGCGGCGCCGATCATCAACGACCGTGCCGGGCAGATCTCCGATCTTGTTTCTGATGCTTGTAAATTCGGCGACGAGTTTCGATCGCATGGGGCCGCCTGGATTGATCCCTGCCTTCCAGTCCTCGTACATCTCGACGATATCGCTGAGCTGAGCGAGGCGACGTTCCTCTTCGATCTCCGAACGGAAGCCGGATTGGGAAGTGCCCGCATAGCCTTCGAACATCATGGCGCTCGCGTGCCCATATTGTATCATGCCCGCGATCACGCCGAAGGGCTGACTGGCGATGTACCATGCAAGGGTGCGGCGGAGCTGACGCGTGCGCCACCGCCAGGGTTCATCACCCTCGTCCGGGATATGATAAAGTGCCAGTATGCGGTCGGCTTCGGCGGGCGCCGCCGCTGCCATTTCTTCGGCGAGCCGGCGACACTCTTTGGCAAAGTAATTCAGGTATACGGTCGATTGATGCGCCGTAAGCTGGACATTGCCCACCCCCCGAATCAAGGCCGGTTTGAACAGGGGCTCATCATCTCGCGGCGCTTCCGTTCGATCGGCGCTGTTGTGTAGATAGTCCTGCAACCGTATTGCTGCCAATACGGCCCTGGCAACAGGCTCTATCACGGTCCAGCGATGTTCAGCGCCGTCGACGTTTTTACGGGTTTTGAAGATTCTTCCGACGAGTTCGTAGCCCTTAACCTTCCCATGTTCGTCGCGCATGAGTCTGAGGCAACCACGCTTGAGCGCGGCCGCTTCCTCGCCGCGCATTCCTGATAATAGGCCGATTACGAGATAGCACGCGGCTATCGCCGGTATGAAGGTATAACGGCTGCTGAAGCTGGGAAGATGCGACCGCCACGCAATGTTTGTTCCTGGCATGCTGGCCCAACCACTGCTTGCGCCTGGGCGCTCGGTTCCGAGTTGCGAGATTGCCTTCTCGAGCATAGCTGAGCGTGCCTTCAGCACTGCCACGCCGAGGCCGCTGGCCTTGCAGATTTCTGGCCACGCGGGTCGACCATCTTGGGTCGCCGGTACTCCAGAGCCCGATGCTTCAAGCGCATCCAAATAAGCGCGCAGGCGCTGGTCGCTTAGTTTCGGTGACACTCTCTGCCGACGCGCGGCGATGTTGATGCCAGCTATACGATGTCGGGCGATAAGATCGTCGATCCCATGATGGACGTAGAACATGGCCCACCGCAACGCCGGCGCGCTAATGGCTTCCGGTATTCGCGGTGTGACATTTTCTCGGCCACCCCGGTATCCCGCGATCCTAGTCGCTGAACGGTTACCCCAAGGAGCTATCTCGATTCCCCGGAACGACAGGGAGGGCGTATAGAGCGCAAGTCGCCGTACGCAGAGGATCTTGTAGACAAGAGTTGCCGGTGCGAGGTGCCGCTTCGCGGACAGCCACTGATCCAGCCAAGGCTGATCGATCTCGTGGAGTCGAAGTCCGGCTTCCCGCACTTCTTGTAGAAAATGCCGGATTATATTGCCGACCTGCATCAGCGAACCAGGTTTCAGGACGCCGAGGCGGCCGCGCACATTGTCTCGGGAGTCGTAGTTTAAAGACAGGAACAGGTATTCTCGTATGAGCTCCCGCTCATCAGCATCGGCGATCCGACCGAAGCAGATACAGGCTTCATGGGCCTTTGTCGGCCGCGCGATGGCACATTCGAGCAGCCACTTATCGTCCCCGACCAGAGAGATATTCTGCTGCTCACGGCCACTCACGACCATCTGGGGCGGAATCACCAATGCCGAACGGTCAATCCGCCAAGATGCTTCGGCACGTTCCAGAACCCGACGCATGTTCAGCCCCGCTGAAGATGTGGCGGCAGCGCTGGCGCCACAGCGGCATTTTCCGCCGTGGACCGAGCCTGTTCGATATCGCCAGCGTCGAACACGGGGAGTATCTGTACCATAATTCGATTATGGTCGGCGCTGTAGCGCTCGTGCCACTCCGCTTCCGTCATGACGGCGCGCCGTTCAGCTAGCCATGTCAGATAGGTCAGCAATGCAGGCAGTTTTCGTGCGGTGAACACTGCATTCGAGCAATGGAGGCAGCCGGTGAACGCGGTGGCGCAGGAGCCGTTGTCGTTCCGCCCAAGAGGGCTCGACCAAAAGCCGGAACACATGCCAAGGAACGTATCGGCATCGCCTGAGACCAACGACGCGACCGCGCCTGCGTCGAGCTTTTGGTTTCCGATCGAGAGGCCGGATGCGAGCGCGCTGACTTCCTCCTTCGGTGGCAGGACCAACGGCATCATCGCCATGTCGAACAGTTGACCTTCAGCGACCGCTACCGAGCGTGCATGCTCTTCTCGAAGCCCGTCCACCGCGGCATAATGCCGAGCGGCAACTGGCTTCGAGTGATCGCTCGCGAAGCGCCGAAGGTGGCCTGTGTGGCGCAAGTAATTGTCCCGCTTCACCGTCTTCCTTAGCCGGGCGGGAACGATCTTGGTTATCGGCTTGCCCGCTTCGTCGACGAGCCCAAGGCTCCTGATCGCGGCATAGAAGTTGTGGGTAGAAAGGCTGAACCGCCGCCAGCTCGGCAGTCCGGCTGCAACGAAGCCCACCCACAGGTAATCCGCATTCGGGTCCCCTCGATCGGCCATTCGCTCGGCGGCGGGTCGGGATAGTTCGAGGGCAAGGCGAACGAGTCCGCCGGGCGTATTAATTCCACCATCACGCACGCGTTCGCGCTTGATCTTCGCGCGGGGGCCGCCTCGTCCCTTTGTGTATTCAATGGAGACGTACCCTCTCGCGGGGTTCTTCAGGCAGTCGCGCCGCAGGGTCCGCAGGCATTCTATCGGCATTTCGACCCGGAGCGCGATGGCGATGATGAAGCAGATCGCATCAGGCAGGGTCAGAACGAGAAGATCGCTGGCCGCGGCGATGGCAACCTTGCGATATTTGAACATGTCGAACTCGCTTCGAGCGGGGCGCGTGCCGTCGGCGACCCTCAGGAACACATTCTCAAAGCGGCTCCTCTCCGGCTTGTTTCGCAAAGCTTCGATCTGCTCGCGGCCCGACAAGATCCTTTCGCGTGTAG
Organism: Sphingobium naphthae; assembly: GCF_020782235.1. GTDB lineage: Bacteria > Pseudomonadota > Alphaproteobacteria > Sphingomonadales > Sphingomonadaceae > Sphingobium > Sphingobium naphthae. The sequence goes on along the minus strand of NZ_JAJGNO010000010.1, from coordinate 38,256 downwards.
CTACCACGCTGCGATCAGCGGCGTCTTTCAGGACGCGAGCGACGAACGGTGTCAACGGTTCGCGGGGCCGTAATGCCGTTCCGTTGTGCCGGCTCGTGAAGTTGATCCGCGCCTTCAGATCCGGACGAAGCAGATCAGGGTTTCGTTCGTCTATCGCGCGAAGGCCGTGAACAAGGCAACGGAACCGGGAGTATTGACCCCGAACGTCGCAGGCATCGATGTCAGCGGCCGTGATCACGCGAAGCCCCCCGTTGAGGCGCCCGCTGGAGGACAGATGTTTCCCGAGCGGGATCCAGCTCTGTCGATACTGTTCGACACTCGGGACGGCCAGGCCGGCGAACAGCTCGTTCATCATCGGCCCAAGGTACAAGGCAAGATCGCGACCCAGGCCTTCGTTCCCCACCTCGTGCAGCAACCAGGTCATTTCGCGCCCGACACCGTCACGATGATGATAGGCTACGATCGCGTCGGCTCGCGGCTCCTCATCCTGCTGCGGAGGTAAATCGCGGAACGAGAGGCGAGGGCGACCCACTGCTAGAAGAAGCCCATCAGACGAGAGTCCAGCGCCTCGGCCGCCTGATCTACGATTTCGAAGGCTTCATCGAGGTAGGTGAGATATTTTTCAGTGGTCAGGACGCTGGCGTGACCCAGCCATCGCTGGACCCGGCGCAAGGGGTCGCTGACAACCTTCATGTAGATTTCCTCGGTTCGATCCGGGACAGATCGATCGTCGAGCCTCATCACTTCCGCTTTGACGAGGTGTGTAAGCCAGTAGACGGCAAAGGTATGCCGGAGGGTATGGGGCGATACGTGTAGGTCCCAGCCCATGTCCTCCGACAACTTCTTGCTGGTACGCCGGAATATCGACTGCCATGCCGCGGGGGTGAGGGCTTGGCCGTCCTGCGCCAGCCACAATGCTGCCGGCTGCGCACTTTCCAATGGTGCGCCCGATCCGGGCAGCAATAGGAGGTTGCGTCGTTCGTCGATGCGCAGAGTCGCCAGTGATCGAGGGCGCCGCTCGCCCTTGATCAAAACGCGTTGCCCGCCTGCAAGCGTGCCGATGAGCGGCTGCCGCATGGTCCGGACCCCACCCGCGCGTCGCCAGCGATCGACCAACTGGCTCCGCTCCTCGCGAATATAAGCGTCGATGAAGTTACTGGCTACCCGCCTCGGGAACGGCACTGATCGAGGTTTGCGCCCTTTGGTGATTCTGGCGGGCAGGTCGATCATGGTGCTGCGACAGCCGTGAAAGACGCGGGCGTTCGTCGTCGGAAGCTCACCGATCAGAAGGCTTGCGCCTTCTTCGAGCCTAACCCCTGTCGTCACAAGCAGCTCGGCGAACGCGGCATCGCGCATCGGATTCCGCCGGTGAGTGATGCCGTTCGCGTAACCCCCACCGAGCAGGCCTTGGTCTCGGAACAGAACGTAATCCTCGAGCGGGATCATGCGGATCGTATCTTCGGCAACCGCGCCATCACGGCGGAATCTGGTTTTCGGCGCAACTGATATCAGTCCTGCGTCCTCGCTGGCGGCCCATTGATAGAACCGCGTTAGCGCCGCAGAGGTGCGCTTCCAAGACGATCCCGATAGTCGGAGCTCGCCCGGCCCTTCGAGCCGAAGGCTGCGATATTTCCCTACGTCGGCACTCGATGCGTCGAGTAACGACTTTGAACGCGCATCCCGCAGGTAACGGGCAAAGACCTGAAGATCTCGAGCATAGTGGCCTGCGCTGGCAAGGGACACGCCATCGGATCGCAGGAACGTGATGAACGAATTGACTTCTACAACGGGGCTTCCGTCGGAATGAAGGAGAGAAGGGAGATTTGTTTCGGGTAAGTATTTGATTGCGTCCTGCTTTATGGAGTCATCAAGCGCAGGCCGGATCATCGTCCCATCAAGAAGTATAGGCTCGACGCCGAGCCAAGGATCGAACGGGAAAAGATGCACTGAACCCTCGACATGACACTGGGCGTTTCCATTTTATTGCCCCGACCCGATCGATAATGGGACAATATCCTTATCCCGTCAAAGGGAATGGATCGTCTCAATGGCGACATAATTCATCTGCGGCGCGATGAAGCCCGAAGAGGTCCGTGCGCTTCCTGCCTGGTGTCTGCGCCTGATCGTGCTGGTCGAGGCGCGGGCGGCGCCGCGACTGAAAACCGTCGAAGGGCTCTGGCGCCGCGCCACAAAAACCCGCCCGGGACGAATGACTGATTTTATCCGGCGGGAGGGGCTGCTGCCACCGGACGAGGTCGATGCGATCATCCTCGATGCGCCGCGCTCGCTCATTCTCTTCCAGGAAGCCGCCGCCATGGTTCCGCTTGAAGACCGGCCCGCCTTCGCCTCGTGGCTCGAGCGCTTTCGGGCGCGGGACGTGGGCACGGGCGTGCCGATGAGGCCCGCAACATGATCGAGATCATCCTTGGCCTGCCCCATCTGTCGGCGGGCGCGATTCTGGATCGAGCGCGGCTGCTCCAGCAACCGGTGCTGATCTCGGCCAATGCCTTATCGCGCTGGACGCGCAAAGCGGGGTGGGCCCAGTGGCGTGGCTGGAAGACAGCCCAGCTGGACAACGCATCGGGTCTGCCGAGCGTGGACCTCGACAGCGGGGGCTTCGTCTGCGCGGCCCGCTATGGCGGGATCCCCTGGAGCGTGGACCAGTATATGGCCCTGGCGGCCGCATACCCGTTCCGGCGCTTCGCAAGTCTCGACTATTGCGTCGAACCTGAGATTGCGAGGGATCGCGAGGAAATCCTCGACCGCATATCCAGAACCATTCGGGCAAACCGTGATTGCCGGGCGCGTGCCATGGACCTTGGGATCATCGATCGGTTCATGCCCGTCATTCAGGGGCGCACGCCTGAGGATTATGAACGCTGTGTCGATGCGCTTGCCTGGTCGCTTGTCCCCGGGACGATCATCGGCGTCGGCAGTATGTGTCGGCGCGACATCCATGGACCAGAGGGGCTCATGGCCGTCATCGAGCATCTGGATACCATTCTTCCGGCGGGAATTCGTCTCCATGCCTTCGGCGTCAAAGGGGCAGCGCTCCCTTTCCTCACCGCCTTCTCCGCCCGTGTCGCATCGATCGACTCCCAGGCCTATGGCATAGCCGCGCGGCGGGATGCGTACCGGCGTGGCGTCCCCAAATCCGACATCATGGTCGCCGACCATCTTGAACGCTGGCTTCGCGCGCAACAGGCGCGGCTGACCGAAAAGGGGCGAACGACCTTCGCTCCGCGGCGGCCCATCCTGCAGGCAACGCCAACAAATCCCTGGGACGCAGCGATCGCCCAGGCCCGGCGAGAGATCAGGTCGCTGATAGAGACCGGTGATCTTGAGCACGATGCGCTCACCCAAGCCTGGATTGAGCCCTGGGCTGCGGACCTGATGACGCAGGCGCTTTCCCATAGGTCGCACAGCGCAGGTGCCTTGCGATGACAAACGCGCCATCCTTCATTGTCACGCAGGCGGCCACATGGATCGCGCGGGGGCGGGCCCCCGCCGAGGCCGAGGCGCTGGCAGCCGCCTGGAGAGATTTCCCGGATCTTCCGGCGAACGCCCCGCTGGAAGAGCGAATGGCGCGCACGCGCGAGCGCGTCGCGGCCATGCGACCGATTACTGAGGCCGCGAGAGCCCGCACCGAGGCCGAACGGCAGCGCACCAATTTCTCGTTCGTCAGGCGACGGGTCGAGCATGGCGAGGCCAGCTTGTAGGAGCAGGCCATTTTGCGGGGCGCCGATCTCCATGGTCTCGACTGGGACAGCGCGGTGAACTTTGCACAAGGCTGGTATGCTGCCCATGCCGGTTGGCCTCACAGGGCCCCTCTGCCCAATAGAGCCGACAAACCGGCCCCGTCACTCGTCGAGGCCTATGACCGCGGTTTTGCGGACGGTGGCGGCGATCCTTCGGATCTGTTCGACGCCGCGCGGCGTGCCAATAGAGTGGCCGAACCGGCAACAGGGACAGCCGCTGGCGTTGCCCATCGTCAGTCAGGCCGCCTTCCAATAAGCCAGTGGGCTGCCCCGAGCGATCAGGCACCGCCAGTATCATGGCCGCGCCGCCTCCTGGTTCTGAGCACGCCCGACATGCACAGGACTCCACTGACAGAAAGGTCCAAACGTTCTGCGCCAAGCGCGTTCGAACTCGCCCGTGCCGGCGGACGTGAAGACCTCACAATTCTCCTCCTTTCGGCGCGGGCCGGCTTCACCCTGGCCGGCGTCGAGGCCGAGGCCGATAGTGCGTGCCTGACGCCTGCGCGTGCTGATGAGCTGATCTCGGACCCGTCACAGTGCGACGCGATCACCGCCCTGCTCGCGGGGCGGCAGTTCGACGACATTCTGGTGAGCGCACACGGCGACTATCTGCGTGTGATCGATGCCTTCTCCGTCATGTTCCCGCTATGCCGCACCATGGCGCGGACGCGCAACTCGCCGCTCCAGCAACGCGCCCATCTGCGCACCTGGCTCGACCGGGGTCGCGCGCCCGGAACCAACATCGGCGCCGGCCATATTCGCTGGTCAAAGGTCGCCCAAGGCCTTTCGGCCAAGCTGGGTGAGTTTGTCGTACGCTATGCAGGCCCGGCGTCGCAGCGAGGGCATTTGATCCATATGATGCTGACCGACGGATCCCTGGCGACGGGCTATGTAACGGCTGCGCGCGAACCGCTTGCCCCGGACATTTGGATCTCCAGTAAGGCGCGCCTTCGGGAAGAAATGACCCTCGCTCTGCGTAGGTTCGGCGGCGCAACGCGCTTGGCGGGCAATGCTGACCTCTTCAGCGGGACATAACAGGCAGTTTCTTCACCTGTTGTTCGGGCGGCAGGCAGCTTGGACTAGGGCTATTTCGGCCGATGTAGTATGACACGGCAAAGCTATACCGGAGGTGCGTGTGACTCGGATCGAGATCGACCATCCGGCGATGATCGCGGCGCTTAAGCGCCTTCTCGATCTCGCGCGCAGCGACACCGGGCAGTCTGCCCGCGTCGCGCGTTTCCTCATGGCATGGTGGAATGGCCCAGACCTTGGCGATTTCCCAATTGCCGATCTGTTTGGCCTCGACCGCAATGTGGCGGGCGACATCACCACGGTCATCGGCTTTCTGGGGCAGCATGATGGCGCCATCTACATCGACAGCCTGGGATACCGCGCTGAGATGGTCGTCATTGTTGAGCGCTGGGCGACGCTTTCGCGCACCAGCGCCGAGGCCGCGTAACGACGGTTCACGCCGATATAGGGAGACCGAGCCTTGCCTGAGCCTGAACTCGACCCTCACACATTGCGTGTCGCGGCGCAGCTGGTCCGCTCACGCCTCGCGCTCCTGGCGCGCAATCCCCATCTGGACGGTCTCGAACGCCTGGGCGCGAGCAAAATCCTCAAGCAGCTTGCCATAGACCTCGACGTTTCCGCCGATCATCTCGGGCCCAGACGGCGGCGATCGAGCAGGGCGTAGCCTTTTACGGCCCTACAGATATTTTGAAATGTTCCGGAACGCCTCAACCGCGGTGACAATGCCGTCGGGCTCGTCGCTATGCGTCAGGCAGTGAGAGATATGATCGTTGATCAACGTCTTCTTGGCGCTCGCGATCGCCTTTTCGACCGCATGTAACTGCTGCGCGATCTCGGCGCATGGGCGCTCGTTTTCAATCATCTCGACAATGCTGCGCAGATGCCCGCCGGCGCGGTTCAGACGCTTGACGATCGCAGGATGTGTTTCGTGACGATGCTCGGACATGGAACCTGCTGGCTTGCTGACCAGGTTTACATATCCTCCCCAGGAGGATAGCTCAACCGCCAATTATATCCCCCCGGGGGGATGATTCTTTCAAGGAAAGCTCGATGTTCTCGGTCCTCGCGAACCGTACCTATCGCCATCTCCTCCTGGCTCAGGTCATTGCCCTGCTAGGTACGGGCCTTGCGACCGTCGCGCTGGGTCTGCTCGCCTATGATATTGCCGGGGGTGAGGCCGGAGCGGTGCTTGGAACGGCCCTCGCGATCAAGATGATCGCCTATATCGGCGTTGCCCCGGTCGTCGGGGCCTATGCCAATCGGCTACCCCGGCGAAGCTTCCTCGTTGCGATGGACCTCTTGCGGGCGGGCGTTGCCCTGAGCCTGCCGTTCGTGACCGAGGTCTGGCAGATCTATATCCTCATCTTCGTTCTGCAATCGACGTCGGCTGCATTTACCCCAACCTTCCAGGCGACCATTCCCGATGTCCTGCCGGACGAACGCGATTATACGAAGGCCTTGTCGCTATCGCGACTGGCCTATGACATGGAAAGCCTGATCAGCCCGATCCTCGCTGCGGGGCTGCTGACCTTAATCAACTTCCATTGGCTCTTCTCCGGGACGATGATCGGCTTCATCGCCTCGGCGCTCCTCGTTGTGACGACGGTTCTCCCGCGCGCTCCCAAGCAGCAAACTGCAGGGCAGGGGGTCTATTCCAAGACGACCCGGGGGGTCAGGTTCTACCTGCGCACGCCCCGCCTGCGCGGTCTGCTTGCCCTGACGCTTGCTTCGGCAGCGGCCAGCTCGATGGTCATCGTCAACACCGTCGTTATCGTGCGGGACAAGCTTGGTCTAGGACAACAGGAGGTCGCCCTGACGCTCGCTGCGTTCGGCGCGGGCTCGATTCTGGCGGCCTTCACCTTGCCGCGAATCCTCGACCGGGTCTCGGACCGAGTGATCATGCTTATGTCCGGCGCCATGCTTGCCTGGCTTTTGGCGATCATGGCCGTGGTAACCTATTGGATCGGCGGGCACTCCAGCTATTGGTATGCCCTGCTCGCCGGATGGTTTGCCATGGGCATTGCTTATTCAATGAGCGTCACCCCCTCGGGCCGACTCCTCAAACGCTCGGCCAAGGCGGAAGATCGACCGGCACTGTTTGCCGCGCAGTTTGCCCTCAGCCATGGATGCTGGCTCATCTGCTACCCACTCGCCGGGCAACTCGGAGCCGGCGGCGATCAGATACTGGCTTTCGTCGTGTTATCAGTTCTGGCGCATGCGGGTGTCATCGGCGCTCGCTTCCTGTGGCCTGCCGAAGATCCCGACATTTTGGCGCATAGTCACCCTGATCTCCCACCCGAGCACCCGCATATGCGCGAAGATCATCGGACGTCCGACGGCCACGTTTTTGTCGTCGACGATCTTCACCCCAGGTGGCCGCAATAATATGGAGTTACTGACTGCGACTTGCATAACCCCCAGGGGGGATATAGAGTAGCGTTCATGGGGAGAGTGGCCTCATCCTTTCTGCTTGAGAACAGGCGTCATCGGCAGGATTGCCTTTGCGCGCTTCTGGGCGTGCTGGCCATGTTCAGCGTTACGCTGCTCACAACCTGGCACATCTCATTGCCGCATGGTTCGGTTGCCGCGCAGACAATGCTGACCGAGCAGGATCACCACGATCATGCGCCCGAGGACAGACAGGACCGTACCGATCCTGTCCACGTCGCGGCACACGCGGTCCATCAAGGTGCTGCGCTGCCTACGGGCGCGGGACTGCCGGCGGCATTCTTCGCTGCTTCGGCTAGCTGGTCGGTTCTATCCGACATTGCTTTTGCTTCGATCTCGCCCTCTTCCTTACTGAGGCCTCCGAAAGCGTGATCCCGCCTGCGCGATAGCGCGCAGCCCAATCGGATCATGATCTTTCGAGGATATCAAAATGACAGCCTTTCCTGGCTGGCTACCGCCTCGTGCCGTAGCCGCCATGGCCGCCGCCTGCCTGTTGGCTGGCGTTCCGGCTGCGCGCGCGCAGGTCGCGCCTCCCTTTGCCGAACTCTATCGGCAGACCAGCAACGCTCCGCGCCAGGTCGAACTGGACGCAGAGGTCGAACGAGCAGAGGGCCTCGCGCGCCAGGCGCGCGCTCGGCCCAACCCCACCGTCAGCGTAATGACCGAGAATGTGTTCGGACAAAGCCCCTATGATGGGTTCGGACGATCCGAAAACACGTTCCAGATCAATCAGCCTGTCGAACTGGGCGGCAAGCGTTCAGCCCGGATCGCGGCGGGCCTTGCCGGCGTCGAAGCGGCACAGCTGCGCACCCGCGAGGGCCGGCTTGCTTATGCCTATGAGCTGGCGCGCGCTTATGCCGCAGCGGAGATCGCGGATCGTAGGATACAGCTTGCGCAAGCTGCCGTCAGCGAGGCAGAGGCGGACCTCAAGGTCGCGGTCGCGCTCGTCGATGCGGGCAAGGAAGCGCGTCTACGAAGCCTTCAGGCCGAGACCGAAGCCAACGCCTTGCGGGCCCTTGTCGATACCGCAAAAGCGGAGAAAACCGGCGCTTATGCCCGATTATCCGCTTTCGCGGGCCAAGGCCAGGCCTATACCAGCCTTGCTGATCCCTTGCTCAGCCGACTTTGGTCACGGGTCGAGGCCGGGCCGATCGATGCTTCCTCGGCGCCGCCCTATCTGACGGCCAAAGCAGAAGCCGAGGCTGCCTCGCAGCGTGTGACCCTTGCGCGGCGCCAGGCTGTGCCGGATGTCACAATATCACTGGGTGTGCGGCGACTGGAAATCGACAAGGCCAATGCTCTGGTCGCTGGACTAACCGTGCCCTTTCCCCTGTTCGATCGCAATCGCGGTAATATCGATGCCGCGCAGGCTGAGCTGCGAGGCGCTCAGGCAAGGGAAGCGGCGCTACGGCTCGAGATCGATGCCGCGATCCGCGGAGCACTGGCGATGAACGAGGCGGCGAATGCGCGCTCGGCCGCCGCCGACCGAACCCTTGCTACCGCGCAGGAAGGCTACCGCCTCGCGCGCATCGCTTATGAGGCGGGCAAGTCCCCTCTCATCGAACTGATCGCTTCTCGCCGGGCTCTCGCTGTCGCGCGCGGGGTCGTGCTCGACGCTCGCGCCTCGCAGTTCGACGCCCGTGCCAATCTCGCTCGCCTTCAGGGCCAAACCATTACCGGGGACATCATCCAATGATCTCTTCAAAAAACCTCTACATTGGGGCCGCACTCGGTCTGGTCCTCGCCGCCGGAACCGGCTTCGGCATTGCGCGCCTGACAGCGCCGACCGCCGAGGCACCTGTCACTAACGCGCAGGTGGCAGCCGGTCCGGTCGACACGGTCGCAATTACGGCCGATGGCATCGCCGAGTCCAAGATCGCTGTTGCGCCCGCTTCTGCGACGAGCCTCTCAGAGATCGTCCTCGCCAGTGCAACCGTCGGATCCACACCTGACAGTGAAGCGGTCCTGACCGCTCGTGCAGCGGGCACGATTACCCGTATCTTCAAAAGGATCGGCGACGCAGTGCGCGCTGGCGAAACCGTAGCGCTGGTCGAAAGCCGCGATGCGTCATCGATCTCCGCCGACCGCCGTGTCGCAGCTGCACGGACGACGCTTGCCGCGCGTCAGCTGGCCCGCGAGAAGTCGCTTCTTGCACAAGGGGTCTCCCCCCGGGCCGATTATGAAACCGCCGAGGCGTCGCTCGCGGTTGCGCGAGCCGAGCTGCAACAGGCCGACGCGGCGGCGCGCGCGGCACGCGTTTCCGGGGACGGGCGCTCCGTCGCCGTCGTGAGTTCGGTCTCCGGGCGCATTACCAGCGCGACCGCCAGCCTTGGATCCTACGTTCAGGCTGAAACCGAGCTCTTCCGCGCCGCAGACCCTCGCGGCATGCAAATCGAAGCCAGCGTCCCTGCGTCCGACGCCCAGCGGATCAGGCCTGGTGACCGCGTGGAACTCATCACCTCCGAGGGGAAGACCATAGCCGGCCGCGTTCGCTCGAGCACAGGGACGGTGGACGGCACCACCCGGCAGGCAACGATCATCATCGCGCCTGCGGGAGCGAGTGAAGCGATCGCGCCAGGCCAGATGATTGAGGCCCGCATTTTTGCAAGCGGCCGAGGTGGCAGTGCCGGCGTCACGATCCCGCAGGAAGCGGTCCAGACGCTGGGGGGCCGGACAGTCGTCTTCGTGCGCACCTCAAAAGGCTTTGTCGCGCGCGATGTCCAGGTCTCGGGGCGCAGTGGCGGGATGGTCGCGATCGGCGCCGGCCTTGAGGCCAAAACGATGATCGCGACAACCAACGCCTTCCTTCTCAAGGCGGAACTCGAGAAGGAGACGGCGGAATGATCGCGCGGATCCTCAGCCTTTCCGTCAAAATGCGATGGCTCATCGCCTTTCTGACGCTGCTGATCATTGCCTTCGGCGCCTGGCAGATCACCAAGCTGCCCATCGACGCCGTTCCTGATGTCACCAATCGACAGGTCCAGATCAGCACATTTGCGCCGACGCTCGGACCCGTGGACATCGAGAAGCAGGTCACTTTCCCCGTCGAGACAGCGCTTGCGGGCATTCCAGGCCTGCAGATGACGCGGTCTTTCTCGCGCAACGGCTTCAGCCAGGTCACCGCGGTTTTCACGGATTCCACCGATATCTACTTCGCCCGGCAACAGGTGACGGAACGGCTTGCCCAGGCCAAAGACAGCCTGCCGGTCGGGATCCAGCCCAATCTGGCGCCGCTCAGCACCGGCCTCGGCGAAATCTTCTTCTATTCCGTCGCCTTCCGTCACCCCGACGGCAAAGGCATCAAGACCGCCGATGGAAGGCCGGGCTGGCAATCTGACGGAAGCTATCTGACCCCCGAGGGCGAGCGCCTCACGACCGAACTCGCCAAGGCCGCCTATCTGCGTACCGTACAGGACTGGATCATCCGCCCCCAGATGCGCACCGTGCAAGGCGTTGCGGGGGTCGATTCCAACGGCGGCTATGTGAAACAATATCTGGTCGAGCCGAACCTCAATGCGCTTGCCAGCTATGGTCTCTCCATCATGGAGCTCGCTGACGCGCTCGAGCGCGCCAACCTTTCCGCAGGCTCCAACTATGTGCGCAGAGCTGGCGAAAGCTTCCTGGTGCGAGCCGATGCCCGCCTGAAATCGATCGACGACATCCAGGAAGCCGTGGTCGCCACGCGCGCAGGGGTGCCAGTGCGTGTGCGCGACGTCGGCGAAGTTGTCATCGGGGGCGCGGTGCGCACCGGATCGGGCAGTCGCATGGGCTCCGAGGCCGTGATCTCGACGATCCTCATGCTCGTCGGCGAAAACAGTCGCGTGGTAGCGACCCGGGTTGCCGACAAGCTTACCGACATCAACCGAGCTCTTCCGCCCGACGTCTTTGCCGAGCCGGTCTATAATCGCTCCAAGCTCGTTAATGCGACGATCTGGACGGTGGAGAAGAACCTTACCGAGGGCGCGTTGCTCGTCATCGTTGTGCTGTTCCTCCTTCTGGGGAACATCCGTGCCGCGCTTATCACCGCGGCCGTCATACCCATCACGATGCTGATGACGGCTTCAGGCATGAATGCGCTCGGCGTTTCGGGCAATCTGATGAGCCTTGGCGCCCTCGATTTTGGGCTCATCGTCGATGGCGCCGTCATCATTGTCGAAAACGCATTGCGGCGCCTGGCCGAGCGACAGGAGCACCAAGGGCGGTTGTTGACCCTTACAGAACGCATGGAGGAAACGCGCGAGGCCGCGCAGGAGATGGTCAGGCCCACCGTGTTCGGGCAGCTGATCATCTTCCTAGTCTTCGTGCCGCTCCTCACCTTCGAAGGCGTGGAGGGCAAGACGTTTTCGCCGATGGCGACGACGCTGATGCTTGCTCTCGCTTCGGCGTTCGTGCTCTCGATCACCTTCATACCGGCCATGATCGCGATCGTCGTAAAGGGCAGGGTGAGCGAAACCGAAGTGAAGCCGATCCGCTGGTTCAAGCGGAAGTACGCACCAATGCTCGACAACGCGGTCGCAAGGCCGATCCCGTTCGTGGCGAGCGGGATCGCCATTTTCGCCGCGTCGATCTTCTGCTTCGGGCTCCTGGGCGAGGAGTTTATGCCGCAGCTCGACGAAAAGGACATCACCGTCACCAACTTCCGAGTGCCGTCGGCATCGATCGATCAATCGACGCAGATGCAGCTGCAGATTGAGAACGCGCTCAAAACCCTGCCCGAGGTCGAACTCGTCTTCTCGAAGAACGGCAATGCAGACCTTGGTACGGACCCGATGCCGCCCAATGCCTCGGACACCTATGTCATCCCCAAGCCGCAGAGCCAGTGGCCTGCCGACGTTAAATCCAAAGAAGATATCCTCAGGCGCATCGAGGCGCGCATGAAGCCGCTGATCGGTAATCGCACCGAAATCCAGCAGCCCATACAAATGCGCTTTAACGAGCTCATCGCGGGCGTGCGCGCGGACGTCGCGGTCAAGCTCTATGGCGATGATCTCGATACCATGAGTGATCAGGCCCGCAAGATCGCGGCCGTTCTGCGCACCATACCGGGCGCCGGAGACGTCAGCGCCGAACAGACCGATGGGGCGCCGACCTTTGACGTGAAAATCGACAGGCAAGCCGCAGCGCGTCATGGTCTTTCGGTTGAAGAAGTCGCCAATACCGTTGCGGCCGCGCTTGGTGGTCGCGAGGCCGGTCTGCTGTTCGAGGGGGATCGCCGGTTCTCGGTCGTCGTTCGCCTGCCTGACGCCAAGCGCGACGATCTGGAAACCCTTGGCTCCATACCGGTCATGCTGCCCCGCGAGGGCAGCGCGATCGCGCGCTCCATCCCGTTGCGGGAAGTTGCGCGGTTCAGCTATACGCAGGGTCTCAACCAGATCAGCCGCGAAGACGGCAAACGCATGGTGGTCGTGCAGGTCAATGTCCGGGGCCGCGACCTGGGCGGTTTCGTCACCGAGGCCCAACAGAAGATCGGTCAGATTGACCTTCCGCCAGGCATGTACACCGCCTGGGGCGGCACCTTCGAAAGTCTTCAGTCGGCACGGCTGCGGCTTCTGATCGTGATACCCATCTGCTTCGTTGCGATCTACGCTCTCCTCTATATGGCGCTTGGCGGTTTCGTTCCGGCCGCGATCGTTTTCAGCGCGGTGCCGATGGCGCTCGCTGGCGGGGTTTTCGCGCTGCTTGTGCGTGGCATTCCCTTTTCGATCACTGCGGCCGTTGGGTTCATAGCCCTTTCCGGCGTCGCTGTGCTCAATGGATTGGTGATGATGAGCGCCATTCGAAAGCATGGCGAGGAGGGCGTCGCGCCGATCGATGCTATAGTCATCGGCGCCATGGAACGGGTCCGTCCGGTGTTGATGACCGCTCTGGTCGCCAGCCTCGGCTTCGTGCCCATGGCCCTTGCTACCGGCACGGGCGCCGAGGTGCAGCGACCGCTAGCGACCGTCGTCATCGGCGGCCTCATCACCTCGACCGCGCTGACCCTTCTGGTCCTGCCGGCGATCGCTGCCCTGGCAGCGCGTTGGAGGCCGAGGCCGAAGCCCGTCGAGGTGGTCGCAGCGGTTCAACCGAGCTGATCGAGGCTGGGCGGGCCCACTGTCAGCGGCCCGCTGCTCCCGGCGCCGCTCGCCCCACCCTTCCAACACACCCGACGCAACCGGCTGGCAGCAGCCGGATGCGGCCGGGCGAAAGGTTACCGACCATGCGTTTGGTTAGACTTCTGACGTACTTCATCGCAGCAAGCCTGCTCGCGTCGCATGGCTCGCCAACATTTTCGGCTGATCACCGTCATAGTCAGCGCGCGGTCGGCTGCCACCACGTCCACTTAGCCACTCGCCATCAGGACGCAGCCTCAGATCAGCAGGAAGACCCCGGCATAGCCCATGTCCATCAGGTTGCGGATCAGGTGGGTAGCCTATGCTTTGACGAGGTGCGGCTGCAATCGACGGTCTGCGTCGAGCGTGCTGATCAAATCGCTCCAGCCTCCATGAGGCTGCCGCCGCTGCTTCAGCCCCCGAGAAATGCCTGATCAAGGCATTTCGCGACCCGCATCCCACAAAGACGGCGGAAACACGACATCGAGCGCTCCTGGCGGGCGCCAAAATGGACTTCATTATCATGAAACTGAAACTGGCCAGACCAGCGGCGCCCGTCGCTGCAGTCCTGCTGGCCCTTTCCTTCTGCCTCACCAGCGCAGCCATCGCGCACGGCGTTGCAGAAGGCGACAAGGGCTATATCGAGCAGACCACCGGTCCGCAGATCGGCGCATTCCTCTATCTGGGCGCCAAGCACATGGTCACGGGATATGACCATCTGCTCTTCCTCTTCGGCGTAATCTTCTTCCTCTATCGTCTCAAGGAGGTCGCCTCTTACGTCACGCTGTTCGCGATCGGGCATAGTACGACGCTGATCGCCGGGGTCGTACTTGGAACCCATGTCAGCGCCTATCTCGTCGACGCCGTTATCGGTCTGTCCGTCGTCTACAAAGCGATGGACAATATGGGCGCGTTCCAGCGATGGTTCGGCCTTCAGCCGAACACGAAAATCGCCGTTCTGGTGTTCGGGTTTTTCCACGGATTTGGTCTTGCGACAAAGCTCCAGGACTTCTCGCTCTCGTCCGACGGGCTGATCGCAAACCTTCTTGCCTTCAACGTGGGCGTGGAGATGGGACAGATCCTGGCACTCTCCGCCATCCTGATCCTCATGGGATACTGGCGGCGCACCGCCAGCTTCAACCGCAACGCCTTTGCCGCCAACACTGTCCTCATGACGGCCGGCTTCCTTCTCACCGGCTACCAGCTCGCCGGCTACTTCATCGGAGATCCCGCATGACCCGTCCCCACACCCCGCAACCCGGTGAACTGCCAAGCCTTGGCCAGCTCAATCGAGCGACACTGATCGCCCTTGGCGCTGCGGCCGCTCTTCTGGTGACCATCGTTCTTCCCGCCGAGTATGGCTACGATCCAACCGGCGTAGGCGGAATGCTTGGCCTTACCGAGATGGGAAAGGTGAAGCAGGCGGAGCACCGGGATGAAGCACCTGCGACAAAACCCGCGCTGCCTGTGCCGGCGACTCCGGAGCAGGCCCAGGCGTCGCGCCCTGTCGGCCAACCGGTCACCGTGTCGCTGACGCTCAAACCCAATGAGGGCCGCGAGGTCAAAGCCACGATGAAGGCAGGAGAAGCCCTCGTCTATCGTTGGCACACCGATGGCGCGGAGGTTCGCTTCGAGCTGCATGGCGAGGAGTTTGGTGCGCCTGCGGACCAGTATTCCAGCTATGAGAAGGGGACCGCCGCCAAGGCCGACGGCTCATTCCGCGCGCCTTTCGACGGCACGCATGGCTGGTACTGGCGCAACCGCACCGACAAGCCCGTCACCATCACGGTGACCGCTACCGGCGAATTCTCCAGCTTTGCTGCCAAGCCCTGAACGGTTGAAAGGAACAGAGATGTATAAGCTCCTCATCGCCTTTGCCGCGACCCTTATGTCGGCGACCGGCGCACTTGCGCACGGCGATCATGACGACCAGGCAGAGCGCTCCGTTGAACAGGTCGCCAGAGACAATGTCGTCAAGTTGGTGACGAAAGGGCAACTTGCCCCAAGTTGGTCAAAGGCCAAGGTACTCAGTGTTACGTCGCGCATGCGGGGTGGCGCCCGGCAGGACGTGGTGACCTTGCGCAACAACGCCGAAGTTCAGGCATCGCGCAAGACGCTCTTCATCGTCCTGGCCGCAGACCGCAGCCTGATTTCATCGAGCCATAAGCTTCAGTGATGAGTCTGGGCGCGGTTCGTCAGAATCGCGCCCAGCTTCAGGTTCTGACATGCATGGGGTTTGCATGAATTGCCGGAACCACTGCGTGGGGGAGCCGACCAGACGCTTCTGACCTGCCTATTGCGAAGAGCGGCCAAGGAGAGGGGCCGATATGCTCACACAACTCTGGCGTTCAGCTGATGTCTGTGGTTTCTATTCGCCAGCATCAAACCTTATTGGCAGTCTACCCGCGATGAAAGATAGTCCGAGCAAGCGTATAGCTGAAAGCAGCTCATACCCCGATTGCGTAAGATATCATCCCGAGAACAACTCGACGATCTTTGCAGTGACGAACGATGATGGCGACGTCGTCGCCGTTCATGAAGTCTTCTTGTCCTCCGATGCTCGGGAAATTGGTCGACGTACGACCGGCCTGCCAGAGGAGGGTTTCGTGCGCTTTCGCGGGGTTGGCCCAGCCACAATCGTAAAGGACGAGCCGGAAGAAGGCATGCGCTTATGGGCTGACACAGGCGGGGAAGTCTGGGTCGACGTGACCGGAATTCCGGACAGTGCGAGCGCCGCGAATTGAACATGGTCAATTCGTGTGTGATGGATGCTTGCCGATCAGGCAATTTGTAGCGCCATCAGTGAGATCACTCTGATTACGCCCAGTTGGCAATTGGCCATACTGAGCAGGCAGCAGCTAGTGTCCATGTCGGTACAGCTCACCTCGGCATCGCCGTACTCTCGGCTCTGATGGTTTCGCCGGCGATCACAGCAGGCATTCTGCATGTCGGCCCTATCGACTTCCAGCCTCACCCGTTCTTCAGCTGAGGCACAAGAAACGCCCCGGGATCAGGGCTGCAGACGCGATGCCGGACCTGATCATCTCATAACAGCGATAGGTCACGCGCGCCGCTATTCCATAGCGGCCTGCCCTGAAGGCTCTGTTCCACGACCGGGTCACCCATCGCCGCGGAAGGCGCGGCGATGATGGGGCGCGTGCGCGCCCGCCCGGCGAAATGCCGGGGAGAGGAGGGGGAAAGGATGAAGTGTCTCGGACAAGGGGTTCGAGAGCAACAAGTCCTGGAGAAGTCCCATGAACATCGGTTCGATCAAGCAGAACGAAGCTGGCATCTTCATTGGCCGCGTGTCGACCCTCACGGTCTCGGTCACGGTGGCCCTGCGCGAAGTGCGCAGCAACAATCCCCGCGCGCCCCGCTACGAAATCCACGCCCTCAACACGGTGTCGCGCGCCTGGGTGCAGGTCGGTGCGCTGTTCGAACTCACCGCCCGCGAGACCGGCGAGGCCTTCCTCAACGGCAAGATCGACGATCCCAGCCTGGCGCAACCGCTCTACATTTCGGCCTTCCGCCAGGAAGACGGCTCCTACAACATCGTCTGGCAACGCCCGCAGCGCCGCCGCGACGTGACGGCCGCAATGGCGCCGAAGGACAATGAGGAGGGACTGCCGCCACTGCCGGGCATGGAAGACGCCGGAACCGCGCAGGACGCGCCGTCGGGTGGTGCTCCGGCAGGTGACGGCCTGGGCGAATCCACCGCCGAAGAGTTCGGCGGCGCTCCGGCCGGGGCAGCGCGCGGGCGCGGTCGGCGCGGCGCTGCAAGCGAAGAGGTCCGCGAGCCCGACATGGCTCAGTAACGCCCAGCTTCAGGTCCGGGACGACAGGGTCCGCTTCGCATCTCCCGCGAAGCGGGCCCTGTTCGTCTTCAGCTGTCTCGCGTCGTCTGGTCGTCGTTCGGTCCCGGTGCCCAGCCGGTGCTGGAGAGCGTCTCCAGATCTGCGCGCAGTGCGGCGCGGGCTTCGCGCTCAAGATGGCGGAAGGCCCAGCCCATATCGAGCATTTCGCGCAGGATCCGCGCAATGAGCTGGCCAATCGCGGGCACGCCGCTCACCTCGAGCGACCATCCCATTGGTTCGAAATGGACGAACTGGTTGCGGACCTCATCGTGGATGCGTCGAAGCCAGGCGAGTTCGGCATCACTCAGGGTCACCCCGGTCTCATTCGAGCGATCACCCGCAGAATGGGGTTTGCGTATCGCCTTCAGCAAGTCCGGTAGCGCCATCAGATAGGTCTTGGGCTGTTTGACCGTTGGATCGTCCCGCAAGGCCGCGAAATAATCGATCCATTCACCCGCATTGCGCTCGGTCACGGCTCCGATCGGCGCGGCCGTTGTCGTGAGGTGACACACACAAGCGCCCTGAAGCGCCGAATGCAGCGCGAGCAGCACCCATTTCCAGGCTTGCGGATCCTCCTGCGCGAAAATGGCGGCCCGCAACGCATGGCGGATCGAGCCTGCCACGTCCTCGGCCTCGTCGACCGAGACCCATTGCCCCTCGTTTTCCGGCATCAGGCGAACTGCGCCGCAAAATCGCGCAGCTGCGCATTGATCGCGTCGCGATCCGGCGAGAAATGCGCCTCCCGGTGGCAGTTCGGGCAGAGCGCGACGCACGTCCACACCCGGTCGCTGACGTCGATCCCGAGAATGTGGTGGACATCGAGAAAGCCCGGATAGTCGCGCGCCTCGGTGCAACTTGCCCGTTCGCACCGCCCACCAGCGCGCCGGGCGACAGCCTCGCGAACCCGCGCGTCGCGTGGATAGCCCGATCGTATCACCTGCAATCGCGGTTCGCCGCCATCCCGGCCGAGGTCGGCCGGAGAGACCGGCAGATCGTCCAGCGTATCGGTCTCTCGCTGATCCGGTCCGACAAGCGCCAGCGCCATCACATTGATCACCCCCGGCCAGTCCCAGATCACGCGGGCGACCGCCGGCGTGTCGGGATAGCGATCATCCTGTAGCCAGAGCGATGGGCTCGAACCATTAGCGGCATGGTTGGCGCTCAGATTACCGGCGAGGCCGCGCTCGAGCAGATCCGCGCTGACCGCGCGCTGACGCTCCCAGATCATCGGTATGTCGTCGCAAGGCACCAGCACCGCGAAGACGAACCCTGCCTCGCTGTCCTGGACCATCAGACTGTGGGTATGGCCCTCGCGGCGATGGCGGGCTGCGACGCCGGCGAGCGTCTGCTCCCAGCCGTCCTTGTCGCGGCGGGCCTTGAGCTGGGCTGCCGAATAGAGCGCTTCGCGCGCATTGCGCCCATCGCGGCGCCAGCATAGCCGAACATGCATGCGCATCGGCGGGCCGTCGCCGATATGGCCCTCGATCACCTGGATGATCGCGCTGCCGCGCTTGTCCTGTCGGTGCCCTGTCACCGTGATGCCGTGGCGCTCGAGCAGCGCCTGCACCCGGCCGCGCGTGGCTTCCTCGGCGAAGATACTCCTGTCGGTTCTGAACACCCGCGTCGCCAAGAAAATTCCCCAATTACATCGGTAGGGCGGACCGGCGGGAATCGCGCGTCCATTCCGACGCAGACCATAAGCGACAGTGCGGGGGATGCCTGTGCGATTTTTTGTGTGTCCGCCCTTGAACGTCCTCGCGGTCAATCCCATCCTTGGAGTGCGGGCCGGGCCCCTCTGGCGAGACATGCTGTTGCGTGTGTCGTGATGTCGGACCGCATCGGGTATTCCGATGCATGGGTCTGGCTGTTCTCGCTTTTCTCCCATTCCATCTGTGGCTGCCCGATTGGCACATGATCGCCTCATGGAGTGGCTTATGACTGACCGTAGCTTTCGCCTCCTGTCCCGCCAGCAGCGCCTGGATGAGCAGTTGCAGCGCGAAAGGGCGCGCGCCGCGCCCGACCGTATTCGACTGTTTCGCCTTCAGCGCCTCAAACTCATCATCAAGGATCAGCTCAACCGGCTGATCCCGCAGGCGCTCACGCCCATGGCGGCGCGCTAGGGCGCGCCCGCCCCGGACCATCTGCCACGCCCCCGCAGATGGTCTGCACGTCCGGCGGACGGCGTCCCCCCGCCGTTCCGTCGGACACCTGCCTGCGCCCATCACCGACGCAGCGCCATGACCTGATCAAGAACGGAAAACCGCCATGGACTGGCTGATGACGGATTGGCTGGGCACGCCCGCCTGGTTCTGGATGACTTTTATCGCCCTGGTGACAGGCCTCACGGCCTTCGACCTTGGCATCCTCAATCGCCGCGACCGGGAAATGGGGATCCGGCAAAGCCTGATGCTCTCGCTCTTCTACATCGCCATCGCCCTCGCATTCGGCGCGTGGGTCTGGATCGAGAAGGGCGCTGATCTCGGCCTCAAATATTATACCGGCTTCGTTCTCGAGAAGGCGCTGTCGATCGACAATGTCTTCGTCATCTCGCTCATCTTCAGCGCCTTCGCCATCCCGCGGCTCTACCAGTATCGCGCGCTCCTGTGGGGCATCGTCGCGGTCCTGTTCCTGCGCGGGCTGATGATTGGTCTTGGTGCTGCAGTGGTGGAGCAGTTCCACTGGGTTCTCTATCTCTTCGGGGCCTTCCTGATCCTGAGCGGCATCAAGATGTTCGCCTCCAACGATCAGGATCCGCCCGACGTCACCGCCAACCCGCTGGTGCGCTTCCTGTCGCGCCATCTTCGGGTCGCGCCGGCCCTTGAGGGAAACATATTCCTGACCCGCATCCCGGACGCGAAGACCGGACGGCTCGTCACGGCGATCACGCCGCTCCTGCTCGCCCTCATCGTCATCAATATCGCCGATCTGGTCTTTGCCGTCGACAGCGTTCCTGCGGTCTTCGCGGTCACCACGGACACCTTCATCGTCTACACCTCCAACATCATGGCGATCCTGGGCCTGCGGGCGCTCTATTTTGCGCTTTCCGCGATGATCCACCGCTTCCATCTGCTCAGCCACGCGCTCGCCCTGGTGCTCGTCTTCATCGGCGCGAAAATCTTCATTGCCGACTTCCTGCTGGAAGACGGCACCTTCCCGGCGTCGATCAGCCTCGCCATCACCCTTGGTCTGATCGCTGGCGGCGTGCTGCTCTCCCTGTGGCGGATGCGTGGCGCTGCGCCAGAACCCGAGGCGGGCGGGGAGGGTGAGCGGGCTCTCCTCTGAGCTTGCGGGTCACGCGACACAGGCATCTTCGGACTGGCGCGCACCCAAGTCGCGCACTAGCCTGCCTTGCCATGGACACCCGGTTTCAAGAAATGCTGGGGGAGCAGCATGCGCGGTTCGTTGACGAGATAGCTGCGCTCCCCATCAGCGATATCGTCGATCGTATCGCCACGCTCGCCGATGGGCTCGCGCGTTTCTGGAACAATGCCGGGGGCTGGGCACCGGCGGATGCCGCGCAGATGCTGAGCTCCGCACGCCTCGACCGGATCGCCTCGCTCGCGCATAGCCTGCGGCGCTGGGTTCAGGAGGACACGCTTTCCGATGGCGACCTGATCCTTGCCTGGGCCAATCTCGGCGCGCTCATGGAAGGTGCCCTCAAGCTCTTCCTTTGCGTTTATCTCGCCGATTACCGGGCCGACGAGACGACCAGGGAAACACGCGCCTGGCACATCAAGCGGCAGGTGCTGCAAGATCCTGACGAGCTGATGCTCGACACGATCCTCGCCTATGCCGAGAAGGCCGAGCTCCTCGCGCCCCAGCAGATCGCACTGGGCCGGACAGTGCAGGCGCGGCGCAATGCCATCCATGCCTTCCGGGACCGCGACCTTGGCTCGCTCACCGATCTCTTCGCAGCCATTCGAGACTTTCGCGCGCTGTTATGCTCGCTGAACGGGCGCATGGAGTATCCCGAACCGCGATACATGCCCACCGAGCGTACTCATTTCGGCTGACCACCGTCCGGCGGCTAAGGGGCGCTCTGGTGGACCTGCTCTCCCAAGACGGACGCCGGCAGGCGGCCCCTGACGCCCACCCCTCGTCACAACGCACCGCGCAGCAGCCACGATCAGCGTGGTGACAATTGCGCTTCGCGCGGGTTTCGGGGGTCTTGGCAATTCCGCCAGATCCACATTGCGGGCGCTACGTCCCAAGGGTGCCGACAGCATTTCCGCCTGCTGAGATGCCACCTGGCAGCAGCGCAGGGTGCGCCGCAACCGGGAGGAAGGGGCCCGTGTTGCCGCTACGCGGCTGCCCGCGCCAAACCCCTTCCTTCCGGTTTCCCTCCGCTCACGCTCCGGTGCGGCGCACCCCACGCTGCCCCCTTGTCAGTGGCATCCGGCGGAAAAGGCCGCCGGCACCCACAAAGGAACAGCGCCATGAACAATATGAATCTCCTCGGCCGGATCGCCAAGACCCCCGAAACCCGCACCGCCGGCAACACCGCCATCACCACGCTGATCGTCGCCACCGACCGGGTGAAGCTCAATAACGAGGGCAAGAGCTACAAGGACCCGCAGACCGGCTACACCGCCAAGGAGACCGAGTTCCACAAGGTCACCCTCTTCAACGGCCTGGGCAAGGCGGTCGCCGAGAATAAGGAGAAGGGTGACATGATCGCGATCGAGGGACGCCTCCACTACACCCGCTGGCAGGACCAGGGCGGCGTCGAACGGTTCGGCTGCGAGGTGATCGGCGAGAAGGTCCACTTCTGCTGATCCCGAAGGCGCCGCCCGCAGGGCGGCGCCTTACCGGCCGGGCCCAAATAATCGGCGTAACTTCAATAAGATGTTATGATCTGTGAACATAGTCTTGAAGGATCCGTCGTCGAACTGTCTGTTCGGACGCAGGCGGCACTGCGCCACCGCCCGCCCCAATTGGGCCGGGAGGGTCACTGACGCATGCTTCCAGCCGGCAGGTGTGCAACAACTTTCAAACAACATTCTAGCTACCTGAAAACAATCCGGGAGAAATCGTAAATATGGACAGAGCCTACGACCTGGCGCACGAGCTGCTGGGCACCGCAAAGCAACTCTCGACGCCGCGCGATGACTGGGAACCCGAGGCTATCGAAGCTGCTCACTGGCGTCCTCTGCCCGAACCGGACTGGACCTGGCAGGCGTCCACGCTGGACGGGATCGTCCACGCCCTGAACGAGGCCCTGCAGGAAGCCGAATGGTTGCCGGAACGCGAGGCTCCGCCGCTCCCCCACGGCGCCACCTATTCACTGGGCGAATGGACCCAGCGGGCACCGCTGCGCCGCATCGTGCGCGGATTTGCCGAACCCGTGCGCCATGTGCCCCTCGTCTCGCGCGTTCCGGAGCCTGTCGTCCTCTACCTCGTCCATAAGCTCCCGGGCGGCGCGGACTCGCTCAAGCGCGAGCATCACAAAGGCGTGGGCTGGCACTATCATTATCTCGACAAGCGCAAGGGTCGGTCCAATGTCGTCCTGTGCTGGGATACACGCTGGGAGCCTCCCGAGGACGAGGAAGAGCGTAAAGCCCAGGGGCCGCGCCCGATCTTCTGGGAGTATCATGGCGAGGGCAATGCCGACTTCAAGGCGCAGCCCGACCTGTGGGGCGATCCCAAGCGGCAGTCCATGCGCGAGGTCTGCGCCAGCGACCTCAAACGAAACATCAGCGAGTTTCGTCCCGCTTCCGATGATGCGGAGCCCGTGTGGCCCTTGTGGTCGATCCTCACGCCCAGAGCCGTGACACCCCCGCCGGCTGCGCCGGCGGGGCCCGCCGGTGGGAAGAAGAAGGGCCGTTAGGTCCCGAGTGAGGGCAGGCCGGGGAGCGGGGGGAACGCCTGGGGAAGAGGCAAGAGGGTCTGGCGCATCCCGGCTGCGCCGGGACCGGCGCTCTAGTCGCTGCGCTCCCGGAGCCGCGCCTTACGGCGCGTCTCCGCCCTGCCGGGTGACGATCGCCTTGCGATGGAACCTGAAGCTGAGGGGAGTGTGTAATTATTCTCTCTTATGACCTCCTAGTATGACATGCGGGGATCCGGGCCGGTCAAGGATGAGCGGTCCCCCCAATTTTCAGCTGCCACGGCCTGCGGCCGCAACACCGGAAAATCGGTTCCCCCGCTCCCCGCTGGCGCGGCGGCGGCCCATGCGGGCCACCGTCCCTGACCGCCCCGACCGCCGCATGCCCTGAGGAAAGTCTCATCACGAGGATGAGATCACTTCCAAGGAGGCTTTCATGCGCAACTTCACCAACTTCGCCGATCTCGCCCGCCACATCGCCGACGGACGCGCGACCGACGCGCAGGTCCAAAGCTATGACGGTTCGTTTCTCGACTATAGCGACATGGCCAAGCTCAGCACCACCGACGCGCCCGAGCGCCTCGAAATGCCCGATCCAGACCAGGTGCGCGCTGCCGTCGAAATGATGATGGCGACGCTTTTCGACGTCTTTCGCGACACCCGGATGGAGCCGTTCGCAACCGACCTCGCCTGGGGCTTCGTGAACAGCTTCCATGTCGTCGCCAAGCGCGTGGAAGGTCGGGAGGATGACGCTGCCAAGAAGCTCGGCGAACTGGCACGGCACTATGATCCCTCCGAGATCTACGCCACCGAAGTCGAGGACGCGCAGACGCTCTGCCAGACCTTGCAGGGGTGCCGCGAAGCCCTCGAATGCATGCGGGACCACGCCGGGGAAGTCTACCGCGTCGAGGTCGGCAAGCCCTTCTCGCCGGTGAAGGGAAGCCGCGTATCGAGCGGGCTGACGGCCTCGATGATCGATGCTCGGGACTATCTGGCCTCGCGCAGCCGTACCCGCCGCGAACAGTATGAACCCCAGGGACCGGTCGTCGCCTTCTCGGGCGGCCAGCAGTGGGAGGATGCCGATCTCCTCTTCTCCGGTCTCGACAGCATCAAGGCCCGAATTCCGGAAATGATCCTCGCCACCACCGCACAGTCCAAAGGCTGCGATGCCATCGCCCATGCCTGGGCCGCCTCGCGCGGGGTCAAGGTCATTCAGTTCCGCCTCGACCGAAGCCTTGGCAACCGCGCCGCGTTCGTGCGCAATGACCGCATCCTGGCCCTCAAGCCGGTGCACGCCGTCATCTGTGAAGGCACCGGGATCCAGGCCAATCTCGCCCAGAAGCTGCGGCAGGCAGGGGTGCCCCTCAACATCGTGCGGCTCGCCCAGCAGACGATCGCCAGACGCGCCTGACCGCGCATGGGGAGGCTCCGGTTCGCCGGGGCCTCCTCTACCTTCTTCTTGTGCTTCGATGTCGGCGCTCGGGGGCATCGAACCCCCTCGCGCCG
The DNA here is from genome assembly GCF_020782235.1 of Sphingobium naphthae. Taxonomy (GTDB): domain Bacteria; phylum Pseudomonadota; class Alphaproteobacteria; order Sphingomonadales; family Sphingomonadaceae; genus Sphingobium; species Sphingobium naphthae. The sequence goes on along the minus strand of NZ_JAJGNO010000010.1, from coordinate 13,745 downwards.
ACCCTGAAACGCCAGAATAAAGGGGAGGGGGACAGGAGATGCGAACTGCCAGAAGGAGGCTGGAGATGAGCATCGTTTTCCGTATCGCAACCGACCTTGACGACCGCATCGTCCCACCGGCCGAAATCACCGCCCGCCAACTCGCCGCTTTTCGCGCGCGGCTTGCTGCCGAGGGGGACAGGACAGGCGAGACCCTGCTGCATTGCCGGGGTGGCGATGAGGAGCTTTCGGACAATTTCGAGGCCCGTGTCTGCCCGTTTGCCCTCGCGACCCTTGCCCGTCTGTTCGACTATGCGACCGACGTCATCACCGTCCTGGAGGAAGCCCAGTTCAGGGCCCGCCGGGTGAAGGTTTGGCACACGAGCCCGAACGGACCCATCCGCATGCGGGTCGCCGAGACCTCGGACCGCGCCCTCGAGCTCGACCTCCCCGCGACCCCTGCCATGGCGCTGCTCGAAAGCCTCGGCTTGCGCGCCGACAGTGTCGGTGAAATCCCGATCGAAACGCTCCGGCAGCGGCTGGCCAATCCTGCCGTGCAACGCCGCCTGAACGACGCTGAACTCGCCCACTATCTGCCCTCGTTGACGACGCTGATCGAGAGCGCCCGGCTCGATGACAGTTCCCGGTTCGAATGGGCCTGAGCCTCCCCTGTTCGAACCGGCGGGGCGCGTCGCATTTCGGTGCGGCGCGCCCCTTTTTTTGCTGGCTGTCTCCAAGCACCGCAGCCCGCTCGCTCGCGTGTCGCGCGGCCCCTGCGGGCCGCACGGCGCTACGCATCGGCCTGCTCCCAGAACGAAACCAAACATCTCTCACTGACGTCCAAGTATGTCGGCCGGGCGAGGCCGCCTCAAGGATCGGCGGTCCCCCCAATTTTGCCGGGCGCACCGCTCCGCTTCGCTCCACGGCACACCCAACAAAATCGGCACCCCCACCGCCCGCTGCGCGGTCGCCGGCGTTGCCGGCGCTCCTTGACCCGACCTCACCCGGCCGACGCCAGCCTTGCAGTCATTCAAGACAGCAGGAGGCTCTCATGCAGATCATCTCGACCAGCACTTACAACCACGCCGCTTATCTCGCCGCGATCGCCTGCGCAGAGCGCCGCGCGCTGCACAGCTACTTCGACCAGCATGTGCTTGAGGACGAGGAAGCGGGGTTCATCGCCATCGACGAGGGCGATTATGGGGCACTCCCCGCGATGCTCATCGACAAAGTAGTCCACACGATCCCGGGCGGGCTCTGGGACGAGAACTGACAGGGAGGGGAGGGGCCAGGCGCCTCTCCCCTTTTTTGCTGTCGGATGGTGCGGGCATGAGGGGCATCGAGCCCCTCATGCCCGTCCGGTGCGTCTTTGAACTTCGGGACGATATGCCTATCCCAAAGCACGAAACGCGGGCGTGCCCGTCACGCTGCGAGGCGCTTTTCGACCTCGTCCACGCCGAGCGCCTTTATGCGCTTGCCAAGGCTTTCGATCCTGCGTGGATCGAGCTTGAGCAATCCGGCTCTATCGAGCGCCTTGATCGCCTCGTCGCGCTCCCGTTCCTCCAGTTGGCGGCGCCTGTCAGTCAGCCGCCGTTCGTCCTCAGCAAGCGCCGCGCGCTCCTGTTCTATCGTTCGTGCCATGAGCACCTCTTGGTTCACGCTGATCGGGCTGCGAACTGACAGGCAGCCTATCGCACCAGAGCCGACCGGGAAACCACCATTGCAGGCGTTTTCCGCTTGATAGGCGGCCGCCCAGGATCGGACTGTTCCGCTCGGCTGAGCGGCAGGGTGCCTGGCCGGATCCGGATTCGCGCCACGATCCGATCGTCTGTCCCACTCCCCGCAGACATAGCGAACAATCCTAAGGCAGAGATGCACACCGTATGCACCTGCGGTGCAATATTGTCTTGTAACCTCAAAGCGTTATCGTGAATGCGCTGTGTGGGACGTCCGAGTACATATTTTGCGCTCGCCATTAAGCACTGAAAACCAACGGGTTGCATGTAGTCGCCGCGACTGCCGCCAATGCTGCACCACAGTCCGCGTTGCGCGGCAGGAGGTTTTCGGCTAAGAAAACAGCCACTTTCTGAGACCCCACCAGCCTCTCTGCTAGGAGGCTGGGTTGAGCAGCAAACTTCGCCATTACAACGTGCGTCTGACGCCGACCCAATGGGCTCGGTTGAGCGCGCTTGCCGACGATCGGCAACAGACCCCTGCAAAGCTCGTCCGCGACGCGGTCGATGCCTATCTGGGCGCCAACGATCTGCTGAACGCCAGCCAGCGCCGGCTGGCCCGCATCAGCGAGTTCCAGCAGATCGCGCTCGATATCATCATACGCGAACAATATCCCGAATATCGGGACCGCATCATCGCGGAAGCCGACAAGCGCCTGGAGCAATATCATGGCGCGTAAGGACATCCGCACCGATGGCAGATCGGTCCCGCTCACCCACCATTCCTCCCGCGGCAGGGTGCAGCGCAACGCTGGCAACTTCACCCGTGGCAGCCAGCTCATCACGCATGAAATGCTCATGTGGTTCGCCGGTGCGAAACTGCCGCTGCTGCTCTGGTTCTTTGCGTTCGTGGCGGCCTGGTTCGTGATCATGTCCGTGCGGCTCGACGAGCACGGCTTCCAGCTGATCTGCATGAAGCTCTACGCTATGCTCTGGGACTGGATCGGGCTCGATCCCAACAAGCGCGTGAACGTCGCCCTGCCCAGTGGCGAGGTGATGCGCACCATCATGCCCTATGTGCCCCACATCCCGGATGTCATACGGGCCTGGTCGGTGGCCATGCGCGGCGTTCTCGGTGCCCTTCTGGTCTCGATCTTTGTGGCGATTCCACTCGCCATCTGGTTCGTCGACATGTCCCGCAAGCGTGGCCTTTCGATCCTTCAGGAACGCCATGAGCGCGGCGCCATGCTGGTCAGCAGGGACCTCCTCTACTCGGAGGTGGTTCAGCACAACCGCGCCAAGTTCGAAGAGGACGCCCGCGAGGGCTTTCCCGGCCTGTCGAGTGCCCAGGTGCTTCGCCTGCCATTCTCGGCGCGCAAGGAAGGCGGCATCCACCATCCCTACACGCTCGCGGACATCCCTTATCCCCATCGGATGGAGCAGTCCCATACGATGCTCATCGGCACGACCGGTGCGGGCAAGACAACCGCGCTGCGCAGCCTCGTTGCCCAGATGCGCGCGCGACAGGACAACGCGGTCATCTTCGATCTCACCGGGGCCTATGTCGAGGCGTTCTTCGATCGCTCGCGCGACACCATCCTCAACCCCATGGATCAGCGCTGCCCCGCCTGGTCGATCTTCAACGACTGCTCGACATACAGCAATTTCACATCGGCAGCCGTCGCGCTCATCCCCTCCGATGGCGGCTCGTCAGAGCCCTTCTGGGCGCTGGCGGCGCGGACCCTCTTCATCGAAATGTGCATGCGCCTGATCGAGCGCGGGGAAACCAGCAATCTGGCCTTGGCCGAAAATCTGATGACCGCCGATCTCAAGCGGGTTCATCGCTATCTGTCCAACACGATTGCCGATCCACTGACCGCGCCGGAAGCCGCACGCATGGCCGAGTCCATCCGGGCCGTCTTCAATACCAATGCGCAGGTGTTGCGCTTCCTTCCCGACGAGGGCGAACCCTTCTCGATCCGCCAATGGATGATGGCGGATCGCAAGCCCGGGTCCATTCTCTTCGTGACGTCCGACTATGACGATCTGGACATGAACAAGCCGCTGCTGACGCTGTGGATGAACCTGGCGATCACCAGTCTGATGAAGCTGCCGCGCACCAGTGCGCTGCGCACCTGGTTCATGTTCGATGAGGTCGGGGCACTTCACCGGGTGCCGGCGATTGAAAAGGGCCTGCAGACCGCGCGCAATTTTGGCGGGGCCATGATTCTCGGGCTGCATAGTTTCGAGAAGCTGGTTGAGGTGTACGGCGAGCAGGGAGCCCGCAATCTCGCCTCTCTCGCACGCTCGAAGCTCATTCTGGCGACCGCTGATCTCGATACCGCCGAGCAGTGCGCCCGCTACATCGGCAATCGCGAAGTCCGGCAAATGGATGAGGCCTACAGCTACGGCTATAACAACACCCGAGACGCCTCGACTCTCACGCCGCGCAAGCAGGTGGAGCCGCTCGTCATAGCCGACGATATCACCAACCTGCCGTCGCTTCACGGCTTCGTGAAGTTCCCCGACGGTTTCCCCGCCGCAAGGATCAAACTCGAATGGCAACACTACCCGCAGGTCGCTGAAGGCTTCCTCCCGCGCCCCGATCCACGGCCGGTGCGTTCCAAGCGCGCCGAAGAGGCCTTTGAAGACGCGGAAGAGGGGGAAGCTGGCGGGCGGGACGGGGCAGGGCAGATCGTCGAGGAGGTGGTGGAGCCGGGCAATCTCGCCAAGGAAATGGCAGCACGCATCCTCGAGCAGAATGCCGAAGAACCCGGCCGGAACCGCAGCGACGACGAAGGGGAAAAGAGCCGCGAACCGCAAGGGATCAACGCGCAGCCGCGCGCCACGGGCGAGGGAGATCCGTCACGCAGAGGCGAACGGACCGATGCCGCAGACAGCCGGGCAGCTACAGCGTCGATGTCCTCCGTCGAGGATCAAACGCTGGTCGAACTGCGTCACGATTTCTCCGCGGGCCTGGAGCCTGACGGTGGCATGGACATGGGGATCTAGGCCATGCTCTCGGTCGCCCCGGTCCGCTCTGCCTCAGGTGCGGCGAACTACTTCGCCAAGGACGATTACTACACAGCCGATGGCAGCGCCGAAGTAAGCGGCTGGGCCGGGGAAGGGGCCGACGAGCTCGGCCTCTCCGGCCAAGTGTCCAAAGATGCCTTCGAGGGTGTTCTCAATGGCCGCCTTCCCGACGGTACGATGGTGGGTCAGGTCGAGAACCGGCAGGCGGGAATCGACCTCACCTTTTCCATGCCGAAGTCCGCCTCGGTGATGGCCTATGTCGCAGGCGACAAGCGGGTGCTCGACGCCAATATGGCAGCGGTCAAGGCGACCATGAAATGGGTCGAGGCCAACCTCGCCGAGGGTCGCAAGGATGTCGACGGCAAGAAGGTCCCGTTCCGGACCGGCAATCTCGTCTATGCCCTCTTCCAGCACGACACGAGCCGGGCCCTCGACCCCCAGGCGCATATCCATGCCGTCATCGCCAATCTCACGCGCATGGCCGATGGCAAGTGGCAGGCGCTCCATAATGGCGAGATCTGGCGCAACAATAGCGTGATCGGCTCGATCTACCACGCGTTCCTGCGCGATGGTCTGGAGAAGCTAGGCTACCAGCTCGACATGCGTGGCAAGCATGGCACGTTCGAGATTGCGGGCGTTCCCAAGGCTGTGCTCGAAGCCTTCAGCCAGCGTCGTGAGGAGATCCTCGCCAAGGCAGGGGCACTTGGGATCACCAGTCCCCAGGGTATGCGCGAAGTCACGACGCGGACCCGGGATCCCAAGCTCCATGTCGACGACAGGGACGACCTGCGCGTCGGTTGGAAGGATAAAGCGGCATCGCTCGGCTTTGACGGAAAGGCCCTGCTGGACGCCGCGGTCGCCCGAGCCCAGCGTGCTGAGCCCGGCAGCGCCCTCGAGCGTGGCTACCGCGCGGTCAGTGACGCCATCAGCGGGGCGTGGGAGAAACTGTCCCAGATCGTCCAGCCTGGGGATCCCCTGGTCGATCGCGGACTGGCTCGCCTCACGCAGTCGCCCGCCGAGGCTCGAACCCAGCTGGCCCTGGCATCAGCCGTTCGCATTCTGGGGCAGCGTGAGGCGGCTTTCAGCCTGAGGCTGCTCACAAAGACCGCTGTCGATCTCGCGCTTAAGGGCGTCACTTCAGAAACCGTCGAGCGCCGTATCGGCGCCTTGCTCGAGAAGGGCGCGCTGGTCCCCGAAACCATAAGGCGAGACGACGGGACCTTCCGCATGGTCACGACGCCGCAGGCGCTCCAGACCGAGGCGCAGATTCTGGCGCGGGTCGAAGCTGGCAAAGGCACGGTCGAGCCCATCGTGCCAGCGAGTGAAGCACCTGGCCGCCTTCAGGCCGCCGCAGCGCTCCCGCTGAACGCAGGTCAGCTCGGTGCGGCCACCATGATTATCGCCTCGTCCGATCGCACGGTGATCGTCCAGGGCATCGCCGGCGCCGGCAAATCGACCATGCTGGCAAGCGTCGCGCGGGTTGCGGAAGCAGAAGGGAGGACCATCCTTGGTCTGGCCTTCCAGAACAAGATGGTAGCCGACATGGCGACAGGAGCGGGGATCGAAGCCCGCACCATCGCGTCGTTCGTCCTGGAAAACGAGAAACATCTCGCAAACCCCCACGGGCCACGTTTTGATGAAGCACGCTCTGCGCTCGCCGGCACCATGCTGATCGTCGATGAGAGCTCAATGGTGTCGAGCGAGGACATGCTCAGACTTCAGGACATCAGCGCGTTGATGGGTGTCGACAAGCTCGTCCTGGTCGGCGACCGACAGCAGCTGTCCTCGATCGACGCGGGAAAATCCTTCGCGCTGATCCAGGCGGGGGGCGGCTCCATCGCGCGAATGGACGAGAATATTCGCCAGCGCACCGACCAGCTGCGCACCGTCGCGGCGCTCGCCAATGTCGGGCAGGCCGGCCAGGCGCTCGGCGTCCTTGGCGAAAAGGTCATCGAGCATGGCGCGCCGGCCGAGCATGCCGCAGAGCGCTGGCTTGCACTCGCGCCGGGCGATCGTGACGTGACGGCCGTATTTGCTTCGGGCCGTGAGGCGCGGGCTACGATCAACGAGGAAATCCAGAAGGGCCTCGCAGCTGAGGGAACCTTGAGAGGCGAGGCAGTGCAACTCGCTGTCTATGAGCGGGTCAACTTAACCCGCGAGGAACTGCGCTATCCTTCTTCCTACCGGGCCGGCCAGACGATCGAGGTCGGTCGCGGCGGCGCGCCCGATCTGGGCCTTCGGGCAGGGCGATTCGATATCCTCAAGGTCCAGGCCAACGGCCGGATCGAGATCAGCGATGGCCGCCGGCGGTTTCGCATCGACCCTCAGCGCATCACCCCTGGAGAAAGGCGCGACCAGATCGCCCTTACCGAGCGTAAGGACATAGCCCTTCGCGAGGGCGACCGGATCCGCTGGACAGCGAACGACAAGGAGCGGGGCCTGCACAACGCTGCCCTGGCCCGAATTCTTGGCGTCGATGCCACTGGCGTGACAGTCGAAACCGCTGGTTGCGAAAAGCTGACGCTCGCACCCGGCGATCCGATGCTCTCGCGCCTCGACCTTGCCTATGCGCTCAATATGCATATGGCGCAGGGCATCACGACCGATCGCGCGATCACGGTCATGTCGAGCTATGAGCGAAACCTTTCCAATCAGCGCCTCTTCAACGTCGGGGTCACCCGGGTGCGCGACGATCTCACCCTCGTCGTGGACGATAAGGAGAAGCTGACCCGCCAGCTCGACATGAATCCAGGCAACAAGACGTCCGCGCTCGAAACCGTCGGCCGGATCGATATCGATCGGCCCGGCGGCGGCGGTCCCGGCGGTACGAAGGGACCGTTCGATCCTGGCCCCATCCCTGCGGGGATTCTCCCACCACTTCCTGCCGACCTGCCACCGTTGCGAGACAAAACCGGAAGACCCGCAGTAGGGGTGCTGAATGTTGGCCCTGGTCAATCGATCGAAGGAAGGACCGGACCCGACCTCTTACCGCCCCTGCCTGAGCGCAGCCTCGGCCTCGACCTTTAGGTGTAGGCGCGCCGAAAGCTCTGAGGGATGACAGCCAGCTCCCAAACCTTGTGCCAGTATCCTTTATAGGGTAGGGGGGTATTGTATGGCTCACTTACTCCGAGAGAAGGATGCGCTCAAGATGCGTGTCCGCCGGCTGATTGGTCAGTTGCAGGCAATCGAACGCGGATTGGATACCGGTCAGGACTGTTCCACTACCCTTCATCTGGCCGCCGCAGTCCGGGGCGCTGTGACTGGTCTGATCGATGAGCTGATCGAATCTCACGTGAAGGAACATGTTTCCGGGCCCAATCTGACCCAGGCACAACGCGATGAGGGGGCCGAGGCGCTCGTTACCGCGATACGCCGGTACGCCAAGTAAGCGATGGGGTGCGAAGTTGCTTATTCCGCCAGTGGGACGCGCGCCGCATCAGCATCGCGGCTGAATCCGACCCTTGAACTCAAGCGCGGCGGTTGATCGGATGCGCTCGCCCTGCATCGATCTATGTTCGTTCGACGGGAAGACCGGCTGGTGCCGGGGCTGCGGCCGAACCATTCCTGAAGTGCGTGCCTGGAAGAAGGCACAGCCGCATCAGTTACGCAAGATCACAGCTGAACTTCCGCGCCGTTTGGCGAAGCTTCAGAAGGGGAAAGTGTGACGGCAGGCTGTTTCTTCGCCAAATTGCGGGCGTCCCACCGGGGCAGCGAGTGGACCGGGTAGCCCGGCCCAACTCATTTGGATCGCGCCGCCCAATTGCTCCTGTCAGTTCTGCTCCGGCGTATGTCGCACAACAATCTCACGTAGAAGTTCGCCGAGGGGTGTTCGGAAGTTCGCTTCCTCGGCTGTCGGAACGCTCTCGCGACGTCTGATGTGGCAATGAAGATGGCCATCAGCCGCTTTTCTGAGCAGTTGATTGAAATTGGCCATTTGCTGCTTGAAAGACTTTTGGCCTGGATATTGCGCAGCAAAATCAGCAAATGTGGTGAAGTTGCCCATAGCGGGCGGAATATGGTCCATGATCGCCCGTAAGAGCATCATCGTGGCCATGTGCGCCTCGCCGGCAGCGGTCACGTTCAGCTCTCGGCAGAGCACTACCAACCGGCTGAAATCATATGTCGTCCTGGGGAGTGCCTTTAATTCCCGGATCGTGTGCTCAGATACGAAGGATACAGCCGGCATCTTGACTGGCTCTGTCGTTCTCTCGGCGGCTTGCTCTTCGGCCTGGATATCTCGAACAGCGGCATCGATCAGGTGCAGGCATTGCACGATCTCGTCATTTTCAGGCTGCCGATGTGTGCCCCTGCCAGGTGTCGTAAAGGTGGGAATATTGATAAAGTAGGCGCTGCCTTCGCCCAGTGATTTTCGGATGATCTCCCTGGCTTCTGTCAAAAGTGCGACCAGTTTCGAAACCTGAGAAACCTCCCAGGGAGGATCCCTTCTGGCGAGAAATTGCCCCCGCCAGCCTTCGATCTGACGGCGGACCTGCTGTAACTTTTCGCTTTTGGTCATGCTTTCCTTGCAATTCAGGCTTACACTCCGTCGCAATATAAGGCTGTTTTTGTTAACGACTACAGTAACTAAGGACATTTCACGGCATTTTGTTTACGGGATAAACTCGTTCGCGTCGCGGTCCGACCGCAGGCAGTTTGTCCATGATGGAGCCTTGATGATTTCTCTGCCTTTGGCAGCCCCCTTGCAGCCTCCGTCATTTGCGGTCCGGAAGCGGCAATTCGTGCGAGCCCTCTGCGACAGTACCACCGGGAATGCTCCGAGCGGCCTTGCCGCACGGTATTTCTCATTGGCGCAACAAGACGCGGCCTTCGGGACGTCCGCGATGATCGCTGACCGCTATCGGTTCGTGACGCCGGAGGAGCTGCGCTCCGCCCTTGAGCAATTCTGCACCGACATCGGTGAAAATGATCCCGCGTCGGTTGCCCAAATGACACGTTACCGGGTCTTTGCGACCAGTCTCCAGGACTTCTGGAGCAAGAGAGAGGAGTTCTTCGCGCCGAATCCGGCCCGAGATGCAACGGGCGACGCGGCCGCTGCGTTCATGGCGGCGCAGAGCTTCGCCAGCCTGTTCGAGCATAACTCGAAAGCCGGCGGAACGCCGATCGCAGTCCCGTTGGTCGATCGTGTGATGCGGCGAGGTGCGCGGGGACTTTTCGATCTGGGCCGTGTGCAATTTGCGGAATTGGCGCAGATCTGCGTGGATTTGTGCGACTGGTTGACCCGTAGCGGCAAATCGGAAGTGACGTTGGTCGAGGCGCCGCTCGGCAATACGGTTCCCATCGCTGTGCTTCGCGAGGTCGCTCAGGCGCGCGGCATTCGCGTCACGGTTGTCGAGTGGGGGTGCCCTCGGAATGACCGGGCTCTAAATGGACGCACCGTTCGTGAGTCCGCTGAAGACCTGGCGTCCATGCCCGTGATGAAGGCCGCGAAATTTATCCTGTTCATCGACGACGCCATAACCGGCAGCCGTTTCAACAAAATGGCGAGGGCTCTCCGCAACGCGGTCGGTGAGAGCCGTTTCGGTGCTGTGGCGATATGGGTGCGCTTCCATCCGAAGGCCGGCCGCGGGACCGGGCAAATTCGGGACCTTCGGCGGGTTCGAGACTGGGCAAAGCACCATGGCATGCCCTTTGGCGAAATCAAACTTTCTGATCTTCCGCTGTTCAGTATAGACGGCGGAACACCAGTGTTTTTCCAGTCGGCACTAGCCTGGGGAGATGCAGCCCATACGGCCGGTAAACGCAAGGCCAACATACTGTTCCTGTTCATCGATCGGCTGAAGGCGATCACACGAGAATTGGGAGCGCCCGGCAACAGTCCCGCGAGGACGACGCTGATACGGGAGGTCTGGCGTCTGGACGTCAACGGGAACCAATCCCTCATATCCGCTGTGATCGCTGAAACGGTCAGTGTCCGGCTCATCGAGGCGCTGCCAGCGGACTTCTTTGACCAAATTCGTGATGCTGCCAAAACCGCATTCCCTCACGACTATCTGGGGCGTGCCATTGCCGGTGAGCCAGACCTGCGGAAAAGAACCGACTGGCTCGGCCGCTGCATCTACGACGCCGCCAGCCGATACATGGCCGATCATGAGGCCGTGTGGCTCAACCGTGCGGTTAATGATCTTCATAACGCAGGCTATGCGGCTGGGGTTGATAGTCCGCACCGTGACCATGATTATGGTCTCTACACGCTACCCATGGCGAAGGGGGAGGATGCCCTTCACCTTGAACTGGTCGATCTTGTTGTAAGCGCTGCTAAACAGCTGGCCCCTCGACCCTCTCCGTGACGGGTTAGGCTGCGCGATGGTTCATCTTGCACCCGCGTCTCTGCCGGTCTTCTGTACGAACTGAGCCTTTGCACGGTCTCTTCCGGCGGGTATTGCCACTCCCGCCCCAATGGGCAGGATATTGTGGAACTATTTCATTTCGCCTGACCGGCTTCGACGCTATTTTGCTGGCCCAGACAAGATGGGGTGAAGCATCTGACGCTCGACGGTTTTCTCACGGTCCTCGCACTTCTTGCGGCGCTCTATGCGGTGCTCAGCCCCGTGCAACGGATCAGGCTCTCCATGTCCTGGCGATCGCAACTGATCCTGGCGGTCCCCGCCAGTATCGCGATACTGGCGTTCGAACTGTTCGATCTCAATCCTCCGGCTTGCCCGTCCACTCTCGGCGGCATGTGCCGCTATCTTGAACTGGGGGCCGCAGATCCGGGCGTCCCGCGCAAGTTCGCCTTTCTGATCGCTTTCGCGTGGCTGATCGGCTCGGTCTACATTCATCGTGCGGCCCGCCCGACATTGCGCAGCCTTCCAGAGCTCACGCAGCTTGCGACGAGCCTTGTCGATGAGGAACAATATGACGACGCGATCAGGCTGGTCGAGCCGCATCTTGAGCTCATCGCTGTGGCAAGCCGCCGAAGAGCGAAAATCCAGCTGGCTCATGACCGACTGAAAGACTTCGGACCCGTCGACCCGCAGTCGTTCGCAGCGTTCTCAAGGCCGCGCGGCCCGGGCCCGCACCCATATCGAGGCGAGAACCTGCCGGATTGGGCGGCGCGGCCGGTCCGCGCGCTTGCGACGTTTGTTCCGGCCCATAAGCGCGCAAAGGAAGCCGCGTCGGACATGCTTCAGCTGCTCTTCCACTCAAACAGGTTGCTCGATCACATTGTCGATCGCCGACCCCACTTCGGTGTCGCACTGGCAAGACTCGATGTTTATGGTTCGACCGAATTTGTAGAGCGCTATCTCACCCGCCTTATCGCAACACCGGCAAGCGCGCTCTATCAGGAGCTTGCCGGCAACGAAATTTCCGAAAGTCCGATCGGCTACCAGCTTCCGGAGCGCAATCGGCTGTTGCACTACCTGTTCTCCAACCCTGAGAACGCAGAGCGCCTGTCTGTCTGGAAGCCCATCGGTGACTATGTAAAGCGGCTCCTCGCCGGCGATGAACGGCAGGGCTATTGGAGCCATCTGAATGGCGATCCTGGCTGGTTCGAGCGCGAACGGACCAGCGATCCTGTTTGGAGCGCCATGTTTTTCTTCGACATCATGATAACCTCGGCCGCAAGGCACGGAATCGAGTATCATATGTGGCTCTACTATCTGCCACGCTTCGCCGGCCTGCTCGAAAATGGCTATGATTCCGATGGTAGCGGCATCGACAAGGAGGCAGAGTTCCCCACCCGTGCAGCGCGGCTGCTGTATGAGCTTTTCGGCTTCCTTACATCATGGACGACTCTCTATGATCGGCTGCCCGAAGGCTCGAAGCTACGGCTCATGCCAGACCGACATGATCGGGGCAGCGCGATCCCGCATTCTGCGGCTATCGCGCTCGGCGAAACGCTTGCGATCGTTATGGCCTCCGAGCGGATCGATGACGGTGTCATTCAGACCCTTCACGACGTTGCACTTCGCGCAATTCGGGAAATCCACGATGATGGGATGCGGGGGTATGTGACAGAGGCGATCTTGCGCGGCGGCGAAAACAAGTTCTCCGCGCCGCATCTTGACCGGTTGGCCGATCGCTTCATCCGCATCGACGCTTACGATCAGCACGAGATGGCCAGTTATGCCGATGCTCTCAATGCCCGTCTCGCCGATACCCCGCGTCCGCGAAGCCAGCGCGCCCCTTTTTAGGCTGCCACGCGAACAATTGAGTATCGGATAGTCCTGCGCACGGCATGTGTTTGCGCTACAGAGCGTGGATGGGCAGGGCCGTCACGAAAGGCTCATTTCACGTCGTGCCTGGCGGATTATCTGCCATCCTCCGGATACGCCAAGGCCTGCCAGTATTACGGCGACTCCCACGTCGGGCCAAGCAGTGCCCGTTCCAAAGACGCCCCAGGCTGCGGCGACCACCGCCACATTGCCGATTGCATCGTTCCGGGAGCAGATCCAGACCGAGCGTCGATTGGCATCGCCCGTCCGGTGCCGCCACAGGATGACTGCACATATCAGGTTGGCAAGCAGCGCAAGGACGCCGACGCCCCCCATGGTCCCGGCGGCCGGAAGCGTGCCGCGGGTTGCCATCCAAAGCGTGTTTCCAATTACCCACAAGCCAAGCAGCAGAAGCGTAGTGCCCTTGGCGAGGGCAGCACGGGATCGCCAATAAAGAGCAAGGCCAGCGACGCCAAGGCTGATCGCATAATTGGCAGTATCGCCAAGAAAATCGAGGGCATCGGCCTTAAGGGAGGCAGAGCCGGCACTTACCCCCGCAACGATCTCGATGCAGAACATTCCGCCATTGATCGCAAGGGCTACCCAAAGCACGCGGCGCCAACTCGCGTCTTCGATCTTGAAAGAGTTATCCTGCGACGCGCCGCAGCAACCACCTGCCATTTGCCATCTCCAAACCGAAGAATGGCACCCCATATAAACCCTGTAGGCACTACAGGGTCAAGACTATGGCATTCACAATCGGCGAGATCGGTAAAGCGACAAGGACGAACATCGAGACCGTTCGCTGTTGATTTCCACTGAGAAGTGACCCGGGTTTTCCATCGAGAAGTGACCCGTCTGCGGATTATGTTTCGGGTGTCAC